>NZ_SZWI01000001.1:0-795432 GCF_005281365.1 Arthrobacter sp. NamB2
TCCCGGCAAGGTCGCCGGCATGAAGTTCGAGCGCACCGAGCTGACGGGTGACGGCAATGTCCGGGGAACCGGCGAGATCATCGACTACCCCGTCCAGGCCGTGTACCGGGCAATCGGCTACTTCGGGTCCGAACTGCCCGAGGTGGGTTTCGACGCCAAGCGCGGTGTCATCCCGAACGAGGGAGGCCGCGTCATCGACGAGGACGGGAACCCTGTACCGGGTATCTACGCCACGGGGTGGATCAAGCGCGGCCCGGTGGGCCTCATCGGGCACACCAAGGGCGACGCGCTCGAGACGATCGGGTTCCTGCTCGAGGACCGACTGAACCTGCCGCCGGCGGAAGATCCTTCCGAGGACGCCATCATCAACCTCCTCGAAGAGCGCGGCGTCCGCTACACGACCTGGGAAGGGTGGCTGAAGCTGGACGCCCATGAGATGAAGCTCGGATCGAACTTCGTCAACATCTCGGGCAACGCAGAACTGGTCCGTGAGCGCGTCAAACTGGTCCCCCGTGAGGACATGGTGGCGATTTCCCGAGGTGAGTAGTCCGGCTACACTGTGACCTGTCCCACGCTTCTGGTGGGGCAGGTCACGAAGCGGAGTGCCGATGTCGCCGTCCCGTTCGATCCCCCTAGCCGAGCTGTCCTCCGACGTGGTGCAGCGGAAGGCTGTTGCCGCTCATGAGGCCCTGGGTCAGGGTGCCAGTGTCGACGGGAAGTTGCGCGGCGTCGTCCATGATTCCTGGCTTCGCTCGCTCGCGTTCCTGCCCGACCCGTCGTCCGCGCGGGCGCGGTTGTTCTGCTCCGAGGAAGAGTTGGAGTCCTACCGCCAGGCGCATCCGCTCGCGGCTGTCATGCCCGTCATCGACCGGCTGCTCGTGCAGCCGAGCCTCGAGTCCGGGATGCTGGTCGCGGTCGGCGATGAGAACGGCCGGCTTCTGTGGGTCGATGGCGACCGTGACCTGCGTTGGCGGGCGGAGGGCATGCTGTTCGTGGCAGGGGCCGACTGGTCCGAAGCGTCCGTCGGAACGAGCGCACCGGGCACCGCGCTGGCGCTGCAACACAGCGTGCAGATCGCGGGAGCCGAACACTTCAGTCCACAGGTGCATCCGTGGAGCTGCACCGCGGTGCCGCTTCACGACCCCGACTCGGGAACCGTCCTGGGCGTCATCGACATCACCGGTACCGCGGACGCGGTCGCGACCCACACACTGTCCCTCGTCCAAGCAGCGGTGGCCGCAGCGGAAGCGCAACTGAGTATCCACCGGCTCCGGAGCCGCCTGCCTGCAGTGGGGCGCACGCGATCCCCCCGCACGCGGGCCAGCCTGTACCGGAACAGTCTTCAGATCCTCGGCACCGACCACGGCATCGTCCACGCCGGAGGCTCGTCCCTGGAGCTGAGCCTGCGCCATGCGGAACTGCTCACACTGCTGGCGCTGCATCCAGAGGGCCTGACGGCGGACCAGCTCGCGGGCATGGCGTACTCGGGCGATGCATCGGTGACGACCATCAGGGCCGAGATGCTCAGGCTTCGCAGGGTGCTGGTGGGGCACGGGGACACGATCGTGCCCCAGTCGCGCCCGTACCGGCTCCCGGCGGAGCTCGTCGTGGATGCGGTCCAGGTCCTCAACTACCTCCACCGAGGAGCGCACCGCATGGCGCTGGGTATCTATCGGGGGCCCGTTCTCCCCCGGTCGCAGGCGCCGGCCATCACACGGCTTCGGGTGGAGGTCTCGGCCCTCCTCAGGGACGCCGTCCTGAACGACGGCGCCGCCGACACCGTGCTGCAGTACCTTGCGCTCGCCGAAGCCGAGTACGACACCGAGGCATGGCAGCTCGCCCTCCGGGTCCTGCCCCCGCGCTCGCCACGCCGTGCTGCCGTCGTCGCTCATGCCGAATGGCTCGAGGGGGAACTCTCGACGCCGTCATCGCCGGGTTCGCGTGCTCCTCACGCCCGTTAGCGAAATGCAATAAACCGTCGCGGTGACGCGGTGATCGGTCTACCGTTGTTCACGACGGTCGAACGTCCTGAGGGCACTGCTGCCCGACGATCCGACCCACCGGATGCAGCACTCTTCAAGGGGACTTCTCGTGGCGCAGGCTGGACTTCACCCAGGCGGGCCAAAGGTGCAGGGGCGCATCGTCGGGCCTTCGCGCCTGAGGATGAACGCGAGCCTCGCGATGGTGGTGTGCCTGATCGGTTTCCACGGAGTCGCACCGCAGTGCTGGAATCCTGAGTCCGTCTCCTCCGGTCACGCCGATGTCGCCGGTTCGTTGTCTGCGCGGGGAGACGCGCTCGTGCCCACCGGCACCGTGGGCCCCTCGCTCCTGGTGCCATCGGGTGCCCTCGACGCGCTTGACGCGACGGCTCCCGGGCGCCGCGCGTCCGCCCGGGAAACAGGCAAGGATGACGCCGCGATCTCTGCTGCTGCGGCCAGCACGACCCGGCGGCCTCCGGCGGGTACCTTGTTCGCACCCCTCGACGCCCTCACTCCCACGTCGTCCTTCGGGCTACGGACCAGCCCCATCACCGGCGAGGCCGGTGAGTTCCACACGGGCCAGGACTATGCCGCACCGTGCGGTACGCCGGTCTTCGCGGCCGACGCCGGCACTGTCCGTGCCGTCGGATGGCATCTGTGGGGCGGCGGGAACCGCGTCGAGGTGGATCACGGCAACGGTCTCATCACGAGTTACAACCACCTGCAGCGCATCTCCGTCGGCGTGGGCGAGTCCGTCGATGGCGGGGACCCGATCGCCGAAGTGGGAACGAGCGGTTCGTCGACCGGCTGCCACCTGCATTTCGAGACGATCCTGAACGGCGAGCACGTCGACCCCCTGCGGTGGAAGCTGATAGCTGCGGAGCACGGCGAGCGAACGGGCGAACTGAGGGACTACACCCCTGGTGCCTCGAATGGGGGAGACGTTCCAGCGTGGGCGCAGTCCTCGACCCGGTCCGCTGCGTCGGCGCAGGCCGAGGAGTCCGACGTGCCTCCGCGGGTGCCGGACCTGCCCGACGAGCTGGACGTCCCCGAGAAGCCCAGCGGCGACGGGATCGCGACTGCTCCCGTTCCGTCGCCACCCGCGCCCGCTGGGACGCCGGGTGTCACGCCACCGCCGTCGACGACGCCGGGAGTGGCGCAGGCTCCTCAGCCACCTGCGCCGGGTGCAGTTCCGCCGGCTTCGCCGGAAGCGCCGGCTCCTGCGAGCGAGACGCCCGGTGCAACTCCGCCCGGGCCGGAAGTGCCGGCCCCTGCGAGCGAGACGCCTCCCCGTGCGCCCGATGAGCTGCCGGCTCCGCCGCCTTCGCCGGAAGCGCCAATTCCGCCGACCCAGGCGCCACCTCGTGCGCCCGGTGAGTCGCTGGCCCCGCCGACTGATACGCCACCTTCACCGGAAGCTCCGACAACTCCGGGCCCGGAGTCCTCCTGCGGCACCGACGCGACAGCTGGGGACACGGCTGCGGACACGGCTGCGGGCACGGCTGCGGATGCCGCTGCGGAGGCGGAGACCGATACTGATGCAACCGCTTCGACGACGCCTGGGCCCGGCGATCCTGGAATCCTGACTCCGGCCCCGCCATCACCCGAAGACGGAGAACATGCGCCCGCAGTGCCGGGTGTGCCCGCCGAGGCTCCGCAGCAGCAGGTCGTGTCGGTGCCGCCGCCCGCGCCGAACGCGTTGCCGACCGACGCCGGGCCCGGAGCGGCGTCAAACGACGCCGCTGGGCGCCCTTCCACGGTGCCGGCCGCGGATTCCGCACCGGGCAATGACGTCGACCCGGCGAGTGCTGCACCCGGCAACGACGTCGAACCAGCGGACACACCCTGCGGCGACCCGGAGGATCCGGACGGCCCGGGCGACCCGGACGACTGGGAGGACCCGGAAGGCCCGAACGACTCCGACAGTCCGGACGAGCCCGGGGACGCCGATCGAGGGGCTGACGGTCCGGCTGCCCCTGGCTCGGCACCAGCACCAGGATCGGGATCCGAGCAGGAGGGGGCGCCGTCGCCCGGAGAACCGGCGGTTCTCTCTCGCGAGCAGGGCTGAGCGTGCGGCATCCTGCTCGGCGTCCCCCTGGGTCGCCACCAGCACACGTCGCCGTGACCGTGACCTGGGCAGCCCCGTCCCGGTGCTGCTGCTGCCGTGCAACGTCGATGCAACCCGCGGCCTCCTACGCTGTGGAACTCGGGGCCGGGGTCTGGTCGAGGAACGGCAACGTCGCCTACCGCGCCGGACGCGAGATCCAGGCGGGCCGCGTCTGGGTGAACAACTACCACGCCTATCCCGCGGGAGCGGCGTTCGGTGGGTACAAGTCCTCCGGCATCGGCCGCGAGAACCACGCCATGATGCTCGACCACTACCAGCAGACCAAGAACCTCCTGGTCAGCTACTCGGAATCCAAGCTCGGATTCTTCTAGGTAATGCCATGACGGTCGAGGCCTCGGTGACGATCCCGGGGGAGACGACGTCCCGCGTGGCACTCACGACGAGCGCGGTGGAGCTTTTGGACACGCTGTGGCTCATCCATGGGCCCCTGATGTTCCACCAGTCCGGAGGGTGCTGCGACGGGTCGTCGCCAATGTGCTATCCGGCGGGTGAGTTCATCACGGCCGAGGCGGACGTGCTGCTCGGTGTCCTGGACATCACGGCCGGCGCCGAGGGTCGCGAGGGTGCGGCAACGGCAGGGAACGACGACGACGGCCCCCGCCTGATCGAGTTCTGGATGTCGCGCGAGCAGTTCGAATACTGGCGGCACACCCACCTGACCATCGACGTCGTTCCTGGGCGGGGGAGCGGGTTCTCCGTCGAGGCGCCGGAAGGGAAGCGGTTCCTCATCCGGTCCCGGCTGATGGGATAGCCGGGACCACGAGAAGGCCCGGCAGGCAGAGCGCCTGCCGGGCCCTTCGTCGTGCCGGGAGCGGGAGGTCAGGCGTGGTCGTGGTGCTCCGGATCGACGGCGAGGACGATCCCGAGCAGGTCGGTGAGCGCGTGACCCAGCTTCGGGTCGACGAGCTCGTACCGGGAGCGCCGGCCCTCGGGCACGGACACCACGAGCCCGCAGCCGCGCAGGCATGAGAGGTGGTTGGACAGGCTCTGGCGGCTGACGCCCAGAAGCAGCGCCAGGTCGCTCGGATACGCCGGCGCGTCCCGGAGCGCCACCAGGATGCGGACGCGCGTCGGGTCGGAGAGCGCCGTGCCCACGCGTTCGAGGACGGAGGTCGAGGTCAGGGTCTCGAGCATCAGTGGGTCAGCTCCGTCTCATGGGGTACGTGCCCCAGCGGCTCGATCTGGAAGGTGCAGTGGTCGATGCCGACCTCGAAGTGCTGGCCGACGCATTCCTGGAGCTGGTCGAGGACGGCGTGGGCCGATCCGTCCCGGTAGCACTCGTCATCGACGACGATGTGCGCCGTGAGCACCGGCAGTCCGGTTGCGATCTGGCTGATGTGCAGATCGTGGACATCCTGGACCTGTGGCAGCCGGGCGATGTGGGCCCGTACCTCCTCGAGATCGATCCCGACGGGGGTGGACTCCAGGAGTACGTCAATGGTCTCGCGCAGCAGCATCAGCGTCCGCGGGATGATGAGGGCGCCGATGAGCAGGGCGACGACGGCATCGGCCCGCATCCACCCGGTCAGCGTGATGATCACGGCAGCGGCGATGACGGCTACGGATCCCAGTGCGTCGTTGAGCACTTCGAGGAAGGCCGCGCGGAGGTTGAAACTGGCCGTCCGATGCCGTGCGAGGAGCCAGAGCGCGGCGAGGTTCCCCGCGAGGCCGATCGCCCCGAAGACGATCAGCTCGGGCGCAGCCACCTCCTCGGGCGTGATCAGGCGTCGCACACCCTCAACGAGCACGTACGCACCGACGGCGAGGAGGAATGCCGCCTGCAGGAGGGCTGCGATGACTTCTGCGCGGCGGAACCCCCAGGAACGCCGGGCGGAGGCGGGACGACCGGCGAGGGTCGCTGCACCCAGTGCCATGGCGAGACCGGCGGCATCGGTCAGCACATGCACCGAGTCGAAGAGCAACGCAAGGCTGCCTGTCCACAGCGACCCCACAATCTGGAGGACGAAGACACCGAGCGTGATCGTGAGGGCGCCGGCCAGGGGCCGTCGATTCGCCTCGTCGGGCCGAGCGTGGTGGTGGTGCGATCCCATGCATCGATAGTACAGCCACGGGTGAACAGCGGTGGTGTCACGGTCCGGAGGAGGTCGGCTCGCGGATCAGGCCGCCCGGCTCCTGCGGCCGCCACCCTGCGCTCTGCTACGGTGGGTGTCCGCAGCTACCGATCGAGCCCACACGCCTGCAGGGTCACGAAGTTGGCGGGCATGGGATGAAAGCAGGAATGTTCGCCGATGGCGACCGACGACGGCAAGAGTACGAGCGAGGACGGCTGGATCGCCCCGGAGGAGGACGTCGCCGGACGGCTCAGCGAACTCGCCCGTTCCCTTCAGCGCGAGGATTCCGAGGACGCAGTCCTCGAGCAACTGGTACGTGCGGCCCTCCAGCTCGTGCCAGGGGCCGAGGAGGCATCCATCACGCTGGTCACGGGCCGTCGCCGGGTCGAGTCCAGGTTCCCCTCGAGTGACCTCGCGAGAGCCCTCGACGAGTTGCAGGAGCGCACGGGGGAAGGGCCCTGCGTGAGCGCGGTCTACGACGAGCAGACCGTCCGGGTGCCCGATCTGCGGAACGAGGCTCGCTGGCCGGAGTTCTCGACCAGGGCCGCGGATGCCGGCGCAGGCAGCATGCTCTCCTTCCAGCTGTTCGTGCACGGGGACAACCTCGGGGCACTCAACCTCGCCAGCCGCACGCCGCATGGATTCAGCGAAGAGTCGGGCTACGTGGGCCTGTTGGTTGCAGCCCACGCCGCGGTGGCGTTCTCCGATGCCCAGAAACTGCACCAGTTCAAGGACGCCATTGCCACGCGGGACCTCATCGGCCAGGCGAAGGGCATCCTGATGGAGCGCTACGGCATCACCTCGGGGCAGGCGTTCATCATGCTGGTGCAGGTCTCCTCGCAGACCAACGCCAAGCTGCTCGCCGTCGCAGAACAACTTGCGACAACCGGCAGCCTTCCCGTTCGCGCTCGGGGCCGCGCCTAGCACTCCCGCGGCGCTGGGCCTGGCCGTGAGGGGGGCGCTGGGCCTTGCCCTGACGGGGCGGCGCCGGGCCGCGACGATTGACTGTCAGGCCGGCCACGGGCTGGGCGCCCTCATCCCGTGATGCTATGCCGCGAACGCCCGAGTTCCGGGACGCCAAGCTGCCGCGGCATAGTGCTGCCACCGAGTGGTCCAGAGTGTCTTTGTTGCACAGCGTGCAAGTTCCGCTCTACGCTTGGACCGTGTTGAGTGCAACCGACAGCGTGGAACCACTGGGTCGCCGCGAGCAGAACAAGATCGATACTCGCCGTGCCATCGCGGACGCCGCCTTCGACCTCGCACAATCCGTCGGCCCGGGCGCCTTCACGGTCGATCAGATCGCCGAACGCGCAGGCGTATCTCGCCGCACGTTCTTCAACTACTTCCACAGCGCGGAAGACGCGCTGACGGTGCGGGTCGACGGGTTCCTCGACCTGGCGATCGAGGTGTTCGGCAAGCTCCCGCAGGACGAGCCGTTGTTCGACTCGATCATCTCCGCCTTCATCGAGACCACCCGGATGGAGGGGCTGTCGCAGCACGGCGAACTCTTCCGGATGGCCGCGGTGAACCCGGAACTGCTGCGCGCGCAGCTGCACTCCTGGGAGCGCGCCGAGGTGCGCATCGTGGATGCGCTCCGCAGTCGCCTCGGCTCCGGGGCATCGGATCTGTACCTCAATTCGCTCGTCGGCTGCGTCCTCTCCTGCACCAAGGCTGCGATGCGCGACTGGGCATCCGACACCCCCACCTCCGGCGACGACTCCGGCACCGACCTGGAGGCCCGCATCCTCGCGGTCCTGACGATGCTGCGGGACGGCTTCGCCGATCCGGGCGTCGGTTCGACGGGCCGTCCCCGGTCCTCCTCCTGATTCCCTCACTACCACTCCCGCTAGGACTTTCCCATGGCTTTCCTGCTCTACCGGCTCGGCTCGTTCGCGTTTCGGAGGCGGTGGTGGGTCATCTCCGCATGGCTCGCGATCATGCTCGCCGTCGGAGGCGCAGCCGTCGCCTTCTCCGGCACCCTGACCAACAACTTCACCATCCCCGGCACTGAATCGCAGCGCATTTCGGACCGCCTCCGGGAGGAACTGCCGGAAGCTGTCGGCGGCACGGGAACGGTGGTGTTCACCACGGACGACGGCGCACCGTTCTCCGCGAAGCAGCGCGAAGGCGTGCAGTCGGCGCTCGCGGACATCGCGGAGCTCGACGGCGTCCGCGGCGTCGTCGATCCTTTCGACGTCGCAGACCAGGTCGCGTCCGGCGCGCAGGAGCTCGACTCAGGACGTGCCGAGCTCGAGGCCAGCGAGCAGCAGCTCGTAGCCGGTGAGGAGCAGCTCGAGCAGGGCCAGGCCCAGCTCGACGAGCAGCGGTCGCAGTTCGAGCAGGCGCGCGGACAGTTGCCGCCAGCCCAAGCTGCGGCCACCGAGCAGCAGCTCGCCCAGGGGCAGGGGCAACTCGACGCCAGCAGGACCGAACTCGAATCCGGGCGGGAGCAGCTCGAGTCCGGGCGGGCAGAGCTCGAGCTCGCCCAGCGGCAGCTCGAGGCCAGCTCGGGAGTGGAGCTCCTCTCGGAGGACGGCACGGCCGCCGTCGCCAGTGTGCAGTTCGAGCAGCAGATCAACGGAGTCTCCCCCGAACTGCGAGAAGCAGTCCAGGCGGCTGCCGCCGGGGCTGGATCTGCCGGAGTGGGCGTCGACTACAGCAAGGAGATCGTCGAGGACGTGTCCGGCATCGTCGGTGCCACGGAAGCGATCGGTCTGGCCGTCGCCGCCGTCGTCCTGATCCTGATGCTGGGCACGCTGATAGCCGCCGGTCTGCCGCTGCTCATGGCCGTGGTGGGCGTAGGAGTCGGGGTCGGGATCACCTTCGCCCTCTCGGGCATCATCGAGATGAACAGTATCTCGCCGGTCCTCGCCCTGATGCTCGGTCTCGCTGTAGGGATCGACTACTCGCTGTTCATCGTCAATCGCCACCGCACGCAGCTGCTGCACGGCATGGACCTGCAGGAATCCATCGCCAAGGCCACGGGAACGGCGGGAAACGCCGTGCTGTTCGCCGGGATCACGGTGATCGTGGCCCTTGCGGCACTCGCTGTCCCGGGGCTGCCGTTCCTGACGGTCATGGGTCTCTCCGCGGCAGGTACGGTCGCCGTCTCGGTCATCGTCGCCCTGACCCTCACTCCCGCCCTGCTCGCGGTGTTCGGGCGGCGCATCATCTCGAGGCGCCGCTGGGCGAAGGCGCAGGACCACGACGGCGCGGCGGTCGACGTCGCGGGCGCCTCTTCCGCCGCGTCGGACGAACGGGCCGCGAGAGGCGCGGGCTGGGGCGGCATCGCCACCCGGAAGCCCATCCTGACGGTTCTCGCCGGCATCGTCGTCCTCGGTATCATCGCCATCCCTGCTGCGCAGTTGCGCGTCGGGCTGCCGGACGGTGGAACCGAGCCTGCCGATTCGACGGCGTTCCAGGCGTACAGCACCATCGGCGAGAAGTTCGGCGCCGGCACCAACGGGCCACTGATCGTGGTCGGGTCGATGCCGGAGACGGCCGACGAGGCCGAGCTCACGGCGCTCAGGCTGGACGTCAACGACCGCCTGCGCGAGGTGCCCGACGTCGCAGCATCCGTCCCCGCCGCAGTCAGCGAGGACGGACGAACCGCGATCTTCCAGGTGATCCCGGAGGAGGGCCCGGCCAGCGAGACCACCGAGACCCTCGTTCGCGACCTCCGCGAAGCGACGACCGAGTTCGAGGACAAGACCGGCGTCGCGATCTCCGTGACCGGACAGACCGCTGCGAACATCGACGTGTCCGCGAAGCTGATGGAGGCCCTGCCGGTCTACCTCGGGATCGTCGTCGGGCTGTCGCTGATCCTGCTGCTGCTGGTCTTCCGCTCGATCCTGGTTCCCGTCATCGCGACCGCCGGGTTCCTGCTGTCACTGCTCGCGAGCTTCGGCGCGACGGTCGCCATCTACCAGTGGGGCTGGCTGGGGGGCTTCTTCGGTGTCACCAATCCCGGGCCCATCCTGAGCTTCCTGCCGATCATCCTGATCGGGGTGCTCTTCGGGCTCGCCATGGACTACCAGATGTTCCTCGTCTCGGGCATGCGCGAGGCGTACGTCCACGGTGACGATCCGAAGGCTGCCGTCCGCATCGGCTTCAGCCATGGCGCCCGGGTGGTCACCGCGGCGGCGATCATCATGGTGTCCGTGTTCGCCGGGTTCGTGTTCTCGCACCTCGCCATGGTGCGTCCGATCGGGTTCGGGCTCGCTTTCGGTGTCCTGCTGGATGCCTTCGTGGTCCGGATGACGCTGGTGCCGGCCGCGATGTACCTGCTGGGGGAGCGCGCGTGGTGGCTGCCGGCCTGGCTCGAGCGCATCCTGCCCGATGTCGACGTCGAGGGCGCGAAACTGTTGCGCGAGGACAAGGAGCGCGAGACCGTCCTGGTGTAACGTCCCGCGCCTGCTGCGGTCACTCCGCGGCAGGCGCGGAATGGGGCTCGCGGTTACCGGGTGCCCGGACCGGGAGCACCGAGGGTCGGCTGGCGAAGCAGCCAGTCACGCGCCGGGCCCTCCCGCTCGAAGTACTCCACCGGGTACGGCGGATGGTAGACCTCGAGGTACAGCTCGATCAACGGCTGGTCAAGGATCGATGGGCCCACCAGGGCGACAGCGGACAACGGTGCGCGCTTCGCGAAGTACGCCAGGGCGTCCTGGCTGAGGGACGTCATCCCGTTGAGGAACATCAGCAGGTGGACGCGGTGCCCGGGGCGGTGGAGTTGGACCTCGGCCGTCAGCGAGGCACCATCCGAATCCCTCAGGACGATGGCCGGCGCCCATTGCACACGGACAGGACCGTCCTCCTCAGGCACAACGGCGAAGCGTGCTCCGGTACCCTCCATGAGTCCCCCGATCCTCGGACGAGTCTAGAGTCGCCGGGGTCGCTTCGGAAGGGCAGCTAGGCGCCGAGGTAGCGCCCCGGCCGATGGTTGAGGGCCAGCACCAGGTTCAGCAGGACAGCCCCTGCCGCGGACAGCAGGACTGCGGCCGGCTCTACGACGGCGAAGGCGGCGAGGACGATCGCCGTATCGAGGGCCATCTGCACGTACCCCGCGCGCCAGTTGAGGCGCTCCTGCAGGATGAGCGCGAGGATGTTGAACCCGCCGAGGCTCGCCTTGTGCCGGAAGAGGATCAGCAGCCCGACGCCGGCCAGCAGGTTTCCGCCGAGGGCCGCGTAGAGCGGATCGAGCGTCAGTTCGCCCAGGGCCAGCGGGTGGAGGTAGGACAAGCCCGAGACGAGGGCGACGGCGGCCATCGTCCGCAGCGTGAAATCCCAGCCCTTCTTCCAGACGGCCAGCGCGAAGAACGGCACGTTGACGGCGAAGAACAGGACGCTGAAGGGAAGACCGCCCACGTAGCTCAGGAGCAGGGCGAGGCCGGCGGTTCCTCCGGTGACGGCACCGCTGGCCTTCAGCAGGAACAGTCCGAGGGAGACCGTGAAGGTGCCCGTGATGATGCCGAGGATGTCCTCCAGAGCCGAGTGCTTCACGATCGGAACGGCTTCCTCGGTCTCGACGGTCTCCTCGGTGTCCGGCCGGGCGGCTGCAATCCTCATGGCCGCAAAGTATCACCGGCCCGCACGATCCCAGCCACGATTTACCGGGGATGTGAAGGAAACCACACCGCAGGGCAGGGGGACGGCACGACCAGGAAGGGTCAGCTGACGCCGGACCGCCGGGCGGCAACCAGCCAGGAGTCGACCTCGGCCAGGAGGACCGTCCGTCGGTCCTCCTGCAGGAAGGCGGAACGGAAGGAGTTCGCGGCGAGCATCGCGAGGTCGTCGGGACCGAGACCGAACGCCGCTTCGAGGGCCTGGACGTTGTCGTCGAGGTAGCCCCCGAAGTAGGCGGGATCATCCGAGTTGACGGACACGCTCAGACCGCGGGCGAGCATCTGCGGCAGGGGATGGTCGGCGATGGTGTCGACGGCGCGGAGCCGCACGTTCGACAGCGGGCATACCGTCAGCGGGACGCGGTCCGCGACCAGGCGCTCGACGAGCGCGTCGTCCTCCAGGCACCGGATACCGTGGTCGATCCGGTCGACGCGCAGGATGTCGAGCGCTTCCCGGATGTAGGCGGGCGGTCCCTCCTCCCCGGCATGGGCGACGCACTTCAGCCCAGCGGTCCGGGCGAGATCGTACACCTCGGCGAAGAGCGACGGCGGAAAGCCGACCTCCGCCGAATCGAGCCCGATCCCGATGATCGGAGCGTCCATGGCGATCAGTTCCCGCAGCACCCCGAGGGCCTCCGCGGCGGGGCGGTCGCGCAGGAATGCGGCGATGAGCGCCGTGCTGATGCCGAACTCCGCCTCACTGGTCGCGAGCGCCGCGGCCACGCCGTTGACGCAGGTCTCGAGCGCGACGCCGCGGGCGAGGTGCGCCTGCGGGTCCATCATGATTTCGGCGTGACGGACCCCCGCCGCCGAGGCGCGCCGCAGGTACGCCCGCGTCATGTCCTCGAAGTCCTGCTCGGTCCGCAGTACGGTCATCGCCGCGTAGTACAGGTCGAGGAACGACTGCAGGTCGGAGAACGCGTACCGGGCCGCGAGGTCGGCCGCGTCCGCGTAGGGCAGCGAGATCCCGTTGCGCCCGGCGAGCTCGAAGATGAGGTCCGGCTCCAGCGTCCCTTCGATGTGCAGGTGCAGTTCGGCGCAGGGCAGTGGCAGCATCCGTCCAGCCTAGGAGAGCGCAGGCCGGCGTGGCGAACCGGCGCGAACGAGTTCGAACCGGTCCGCCACAGGACGGCGATCAGGGAACCGGAACCTCCGAGAAGGCGCCGCGGTAGCCGGCCGCCGGGTGACGGTCGGGCAGCTGCGGCCCCTCCCCGAACAGCTTCTCCCGCAGGGTACCGGGACGGTACTCCGTCTGGGCCAGCCCGCGCCTGCGCAGTTCGGGCAGGACGCCGTCGATGAAGTCGACGTAGGAGCCCGGCAGGATCTGGTTGATGATGTTGATCCCGTCGATCCCGGCATCCTGCCAGGTCTCGAGCTGGTCGACGATCTGTTCCGGGGTCCCCGCGATCTGCTGGTTGTAGGCGCGGTACCTCGCCAGGTCGGCGATGGTGGGGTTGCCGCCCGGGACCGAGGCGAAGACCGACTCCAGGACTCCCCGGGCGCCGTCCGTGCGCAGGTCACCGAGCGTGGTGTCGAGCGGCAGACCGCCGAGGTCGACGCCGATGCCGCCGCCGATGTGCGCCACGATCATGTCGAGGTCCAGGTATTCGTCGAAGTCGGCCTGCTTCGCCTTCACCTCGGCCTCGGTGGACCCGACGACGAAGGACAGTCCCGCGAAGAACTTGATGTCCTGGTCGCGGCGTCCCAGCTGGCGCGCGGTGGCGCGCACAGCGGAGGTCACCTTCTCCACGTAGCCGACGTTCGGCGCGAAGAGGAAGGCGGCTTCGGCGTTCGCTGCTGCGAAGTGCTGCCCGCGGCCCGAGGAGCCGGCCTGGAAGAGGAGCGGGGTGCGCTGCGGCGACGGGGCCACGAGGTGCGGGCCCTCGACGGCGTACCGGGCACCGCTGTGGTTGATCTTGTGGACCTTCGTCGGGTCCGCGTGGCGACCCGTTCGCTTGTCCTGCAGGAGCGCGCCCTCGTCCCACGAGCCCTCCCACAGCTTGTAGCAGATCTCAAGGTACTCGTCGGCCCAGTCATAGCGGCTGTCGTGCTCGAGGAGCCCGTCATTGCCGAAGTTGCGAAACGAGTTCTCCAGGACGCTCGTGACGATGTTCCATGCCGCGCGCCCGTTGCTCAGGTGATCCAGGGTGGAGAGCTGTCGGGCGAACTGGAACGGGTGGGACTGGACGACGGAACTGGTCAGCGCCAACCCGAGGTGCTCTGTCGTGGCCGCCAGCGCGGACTGGAGGATCAGCGGATCAGCAGCCGGGAATTGCATGCCCCGCTCCACATGGGAGTCCCAGCGACCGCCATGGTTCCCGTACAGGCCGACGACGTCGGCGAGGAACAGGGCATCGAACTTCGCGTCCTCGAGGCGCCGGGCGAGGTCCGTCCACAGGCCGAGCTCGTTGGAGCGGTGCTGCTGTGCCTCGGGATGACGCCACTGCCCGCCGAGGATGTGGCTGGTGGTGTTCATCGCGAATGCGCTGAGGAGCAGCCGGGGCCGCTCGGAGAAGACTGACATCAGGGGGTACCTCCGGTTGTGGACGACTGGGGAACTGTGGCTTCGCCGATGCTGTTGAGGCCGATCGGGATGGTGCCGTTGATGAGGTAGTCACCGACGGAGCGAGCCTTGAAGAGGGCGGGATTGTGCGTCGCGACGGTCCTGGCGTTGCGCCAGTGGCGATCCAGCGCCTTACCCCTGCTGACGGCCGAGGCTCCGGTCACGTCGAAGAGCTCCCCGGTGGCCGCGAGCACCAGCGGGGGCACGGCGACGTGGGCCTGCTGGACGGCGAGTTCGGCACGGAGGAACGAATCCTCGGGAGACAGGGCCAGGAGGGGATCGACGGCGGCATCGAGATCCCGTGCAGCAGCCGTCACGATCGCTTCTGCCGCGTAGACCTTCGAGGCGAGGAGTCCCACGTGTTCCTGGATCTGGGGGTCGTCGCGGAACAACCCGCCGGAGCCCGTGTTGAAGGTCCGGGTCCGAGCTCCGACGAGGTTGCGGGTGTCACGGAGCGCGGCGCGCCCGATCCCAGCCAGGACAGCCAGCAGGAAGAGCTGGAAGAACGCGGGTTCGAGCGTGCTCGTCACCTTCCTCTGGAGGATGTCCCCGGCGTGCACGGGCACCCTGTCGAAGAGCGCGGTCCCCGTGCCGGTCAGCGGCTGGCCGAAACCGTCCCAGTCGTCCACGATGGTGGCCCGCGGATCGTCGGCTTTCACGAGGGCGTACTGGCGACCGTCCAGGCCTTCCGTGCTCGCCATGACGACCACCCAGTCAGCGAAGATGCTGCCGGTGGTGTAGTACTTCTCACCGGTCAGGAACCACTGCCCGTCCTCCTGGCGGAGCCGCGTCCGGGTTGTACCCAGCGCGTTTCCACCACGCTCCGTGGCTGCGTTGCCGAAGATCTGCCCCGCGGCGATGCGTGGGAACCAGCGCTCCTGGAATTCGGCGGGCTGCAGGGCGACGGTCTCGACGAAGGAGAAGTGGGACCGGAGCAGGTGGGAGACGTTGGAGTCCGCCTCGGCCAGTTCGATCAGCAGCCGGAAGAGGTGCTCATGGCTCACCGGGTCGCCGCCGAAGCGTGCCGGCACGCGAAGGGTCGTGAATCCTGCTTGCCTCAGCCACTCCACCTGGTCGAAGGGCAGGATACGGTTCGCCTCGCGGTCCAGCGTCCCCTCGGAGATACGGTCGAAGACGGGCCGGAAGCGGGCAGCCAGTTCCGCATACCGGGCCTCGCCGGTCACCGGGACCGTTCGTGGGTCGTCGGGGTCCGTGCTGCCGGTCGCCTGGCGGGGCGGTGTGTTTGCCGTAGCGGTCATGGAGGTGTCCTTAGCGGGAGGAGGAGAGGGCAGCTGTGCTGCGGGAATCGGTCAGTGCGCGCAGCCGGTGGCCGGGGTTGGAGTCGAGGAGCAGGCGGGTGTACTCGCTGGCAGGGTTGCCTAAGACGTCCGCCGTCGGGCCCGTCTCGACGAGTTGGCCCCGGCGCATGACGCCGACCGTCGTCGAGATCCGTTCCACGACGTGCAGATCGTGCGAGATGAAGAGGTAGGTCAGTCCGAGGTCCTGCTGCAGATCCTCGAGGAGGCGGAGGATCTGCGCCTGGGTGAGCACGTCGAGGGCTGAGAGCGCCTCGTCGAGCACCAGCGTTCGTGCGCCCAGCGCGAGCGCCCGCGCTATCGCCACGCGTTGGCGCTGCCCGCCCGAGAGTTCGAGGGGGCGTTTGCCGGCGAGGCTGGGAGCGAGGCCCACCTGCCCGAGGAGGTCGGCCACGCGTCCGTCCCGCTCCGCGCGGGTGCCGATCCGGTAGTTCAGGAGCGGCTCACCGACGATCTTCCTGACCGGCAGCCGGGGGTCGAGGGCCGAGTCGGGATTCTGGTAGACCAGTTGCAGGCTCCGCCACAGCTCCCTCTTCTGGTCGCCGGAGACCGAGGTGACATCTTCCCCCTGAATGAGTACCTGCCCCGCCGTGGGGTCCAGGAGCCGGAGGATCATGCGCGCGGTCGTCGACTTGCCCGACCCCGACTCCCCCACGAGGGAGAAGGTCGTGCCCGGGGCGACGCTGAAGGACACGCCGTCGACCGCCCGGTGGTGCTCACCGGCCCTGTCGAAGTCCCGGATGAGCCCCCGTACCTCGATAGCGGGTGTCGCGCCGGGTCCTGCCACGGAGACCGATCGGGCCTCGGCAGGGGGGTGCGGTGAGGCCTCCTCGAGCAGCCTCGCGGTGTACTCGTCCTCGGGCTCGGCGAGGATGTCGGCGACGGGGCGGTCCTCGACGATACGTCCCCGACGCATGACGACGATCCGCACGGCGTGGTCCGTGGCGACCGCGAGATCGTGGGTCACGAAGACCACGGCCGTGCCGAACTCCCGGGCGAGCCGTTCGAACACGTCCAGAACCCTGGCCTGGACGGTCACGTCGAGGGCGGAGGTCGGCTCGTCGGCGATCAGCAGTTCGGGCTGCAGGCTGAAGGCGATCGCGATGAGGACACGCTGCTTGAGGCCGCCCGACAATTCGTGGGGGTACTGCTTCAGCCGGTCCTCGGGGCGGTCGATCCCGACGAGGTCGAGCAGCCGGATGACGTCGGCCCGGACCGATCGGCGGGAGCGGCGCGGGCCATCGCGGTGCAGCCGGAAGACCTCTGCCAGTTGTGAGCCGATGGTCCGGACCGGGTCGAGGGAGGCGCCGGGGTCCTGAGGCACCAGCCCTATCCGGACGCCCCGGATTTTCTCGAGATCCTTCTCCCGGGCGTCAGTCAGGGTGGTGTCGCCCAGGACGATCGAGCCGGCGGTCCGTCGAGCCGCCGCCGGGAGCAGGCCGATGATCGACTTCGCAAGGGTCGACTTGCCCGATCCTGATTCGCCGACGAGCGCGACGATCTCGCCGCGGCGGACAGCCAGATCCACGCGGTCGACGGCGGTCCTGGCTGCGTCGCCGTGGCCGTACTCGATCCTCAGCCCGCGCACGTCGAGCAGCAATTCGTCCGGAACGTGCGATACCCGATCAGGGGCCGTTTCCGTACGGGGGCGTGTGGGTGCTTCTCGGGTGTTCACGGTGTGCTCCTGGCTAGATCCGGAAGGTTTTCAACAGCTGCCGCCCGAGGGCAGCCAGCAGGATGACGGTCGCCACGATGACCACGCCCGGCAACGACGTCAGCCACCACGCACTGCCGAGGTACTGGCGTCCTTCCGCGATCAGCAGTCCCCACTCCGGAGTGGGTGGTGGGGCGCCGAATCCGAGGAAGCCCAGTCCTGAGATCGCGAGGATGGCCGCCCCGAGGTCGACGGCGAGCAGCGCCAGGACCGGTCCGCTGGCGTTCGGGAGGACATGGCGGAGCACCACCGACCAGTAGGTGCCGCCATTGAGGAAGGACGCCTCGACGAAGTCGAGGTTCCGGACACGCAGGACCTCCGATCGGACGACGCGTGCGAACGACGCCACCGAGGCGATGCCGACACCGACCCCGAGGGACACGGGCCCGGGAGCGAAAGCCGTGACGATGACGAGGGAGATCAGGAAGCCGGGTACGGCGAGCAGCACGTCGACGAGTCGCATGGAGACGGCGTCCGCCGCACGTCCTGCGGTCGCCGCCACCAGCCCGACCACCGAGCCCACGACCAGCCCGATCAGGACGGCGAGTCCTGCGGTCAGAAGTGTCTGCCGCGTTCCGTGCACCACGCGGGCGAAGACGTCGCGGCCGAGATGATCCGTACCGAAGAGGTGGGTGGCATTCGGCGCCTGGAAGTTCTCGCTCGGGGTGCCGTCGAGGGGCGAGTACGCGGTGAACCAGTCGGGTACGAGCGCCCAGGCTGCGATCACGGTCAGGGGCAGGGCCAGGACCCACAGGGAAGGATTGCGGAGCACCCTGCGACGGCGCCGTGCGGCCGGGTGCACGAGGCCGACGTCGTCGATCGCCGCGTACGACGCGTCGGGGCCGACCGGCATCGCCGGTGCTGCTGCGGCCGGAAGGACCGGGAGCTGGGAATTCCTGGTGGCGGGCATGGAGATACCTCGATCGTGTCTTGGTCGTCAGGCGGCGAGGGCCCGTGGGGACCCCTGGCGGTTGCTCTTGAGGATGCGCGGATCGAGCAGGGGATACAGCAGGTCGACCACCAGGTTGACGACCACGAAGACCGTCGCGGTCAGGAGCACGAGCCCTTGGACCAGGGGGACGTCCTGGGTCGTGACGGCCTGGAGGACCACCGAACCGAGACCGGAGCGGGCGAACACGGTCTCCGTGATGACGGACCCGGCGAAGAGTGTCCCCACCGTGATACCGGTGATCGTCAGGGCCGGCCCTGCCGCGTTCTTGAGCGCGTGGCGGAAGAAGATCCATGACCGCGAGGCGCCCTTGGCCCTCAGGACGTCGATGAACGGTTGCTCGTAGACATGGGCCATGCTCTTGAGCAGTACCTGGGCCATCGGGGCCGAGACGACGACGGCGAGGACCAGGACGGGAACGGCCAGCGACAGGAAGGAGCCGTCCGGAAACAGCGACATCACGCCCCAGCGGATGGACAGCAGTTCCAGCAGGACCAACCCGAGCCAGAACACCGGTACCGCGGAGAACAGGGGAGGCAGGTTGACGAGGAACCGACGGGTGGCACCCGACCGGGTGAGGGTGGCGGCGGCGACCAGCAGGACCGAGATGAGTACTGCGGTGACGAAGGCGGAGCCCGCCAGCACCACCGTCGATCCGGCGACACCACTGATCCTGTCACTCACCGATTCGCCCGACGCCAGCGAGTAGCCGAAGTCGCCCGAGAAGAGTCCCAGCAGCTGGTGCACGTACTGCACCGGCAGGGGCTGGTCGTAGCCGTACTGGCTCTTCATCGTGTCGATCGCGGCCTGGTCGACCGCCGAGTCGACGGTCAGGAAGATCGTCACGGGGTCGCTGGGCAGGAGCTGCACGGCGAGGAAGACGAGGGTGTAGGCGAGCCACACCACCAGCAGTGCCTGCCCGATCCGTTGCGCGAGGTAGCGTGCCACCAGCGCTAGCCGCCCGTCTTCCAAGCGCCCTGGAACACAGGTGCCGTGCCGGAGGTGAACTCGACGTGCGTTCCGCTGTGCGCACCGTACACCTGGACCTCGTCCCACAGCACGAGCGAGTAGGCCTTGTCCAGGACCAGTGCCTGCTGTTCCTCGGCCAGCAGGGCGTCCCGCTCCGGACCCGGAGCAGCAGCGCGCTCAGCGGCGAAGATCGCATTGAGCTCCGGATCGCTGGTGTGCGTCATGGTGTTGTTGGCGGGCTCGAAGATGGGGCCGAGGCCCCCGTAGATGAACTGGCGGGTTCCGAAGAATTCCACGTTCGGATCGGGCATGGCGGTGGCCAGGAAGGTGTTGTCACCGGCGCGGTTGTTGAGCTTGACCCCGATCTCGCGCCACTGCTGCTCGATGAGCTCGAAGGCGGGCTTGATCACCACGGAGTTGTTGGAGCTCGTGACGGTGACCTCCAGCTTCACGCCGTCCTTCTCCCGGATGCCGTCCGCTCCGACCTTCCAGCCGGCGGCGTCGAGCAGCTTCCGGGCTTCCTCCGGCTGGTACTCGAGCTCGTCGGACAGGTCGGTGAAACCAGGGGCCTTGTGGTTCAGCACCGAGGCGGCGAGCTCGTAGCTGTCGGACAGGACGGTGTCCTTGATGCTCTGCCGGTCGATGCCGATCTGCAGGGCTCGGCGCACCTCCTCATCGGCGAGTTTCCCGCTGCCGATCCGGACCGCAGCCATGTTCGCCGTGAGGTCCACGCCCTCGGCCGGGAGCACCTGGTTCCCGCTCCCCGCGAGCGTCTTCTCGTCCAGGGGCTGGAGGCCCCGCACCAGGTCCACCTGCCCGGATTGCACGGCGCCGGCGCGGTGGGCTACCTCGGGCAGGTATTTGACGACGACCTTGTCGAGGTACGCATCCCCCTGGTTGGCGGAGGTCTCCGGTGCCCAGGCATACTCCGCGCGCTTGGCGAGCACCACTTCCTCGTCCGGCTTCTCGGACTCGAAGACGAAAGGACCGGAGCCGGAGATCTTGCTGATCGCCGACTGTCCCGCCGCATCAAGCTCCAGTGTTGCCGGCGACACCAGGCCCGCGGTGACGGACGAGGTGGCCCGGAGGAAGTTCGCGTTGGGGGAGGACAGCGTGACCTTCACCTGGTCCTCACCGATCACCTCGGCCGACGCGTACCCGGCGAAGTCCACGTTCGGCTGGATCTGTGCGGCTTCGATGCCGAGACCCAGCGCGTCGAGGTTCAGCTTGACCGCCTCGGCGTCCAGGGGCGTGCCGTCGCTGAACGTCACGCCCGGGCGGATGGTGAACGTGAACTCGGTCGCTTCCGGGTTGGCGGAGAACTCGGAAGCGATCCAGGGCACCAGTTCGCCCTGCTCGGGATCGAAGTAGGTCAGGCGGTCCAGCACGCTGTTGAGGACGTTCGATTTCTCGTAGAAGCGTGCGGCCTGGGTCTGCCAATTGTTGATCGGCGTCACCTCCGCGTACACGAGGGTTCCTCCCTCGACGGGTTCTCCCGAGGCAGCGTCCTGCCGCGCAGCGGTGTCCGCCGTCGACCCGCAGGCAGTGAGCGCGAGGGCTGCGATGCCCAACATCGCCGTCATGCGCAGTGACCTTCGCGTCAGGACGGGGCGGAGTCGGGCGTCGTTGTGGCTCGAAACGGTGCGGGAAGTCATGCCGGTCCTCTCAGTCGTGATCGAGGCTTCCCTATCCGCGCACGCAGGAGGGCTCGGACCGACGAGAGGTCGGTCGTCACCAACGGGGGGATAAGGCTATCTCCATCGGTCCTGGCAGTAGCACCGGCCCCGGCGGGGTGGTTGCTGCGGCTTCAACGAGCCAGGTCTCTCAGCCGCTCTGGATGGTCTTTCAGTCCCGGGGAGCGAACCCGACGGACTATGGCGATGTAATCGCAGATCGGTCGGGCGATCAAGACGCGCAGGACTTCCAGCGAAACATTCCGCGATGGTGCGGCTCCCAGGGGGGGCGGGACACGGAAAGGGCGGACCCTTGCGGGTCCGCCCTTTCGTTCGTGCAGGGAGCTGGTGGTCGCCTAGTAGAGAGCTGCTTCCGACTCGGTGGCGGGCTCGACGCCGGAACCGAGGTTCGCGGCGAGCTTCGCCCCCAGCTCGGCGTCGACGTTGGCCCAGTACTGGACGGCCCGGGCGCGGATCTCGTCGCTCTTCACGCCGCCGACCGCACCGGTGATGGTCTCGAGGAAGCGGGCACGCTGCGCGTCGTCGAACACCTCGCGGTAGAGCGTCCCGGCCTGGCCGAAGTCGTCATCCTCGGCATGCAGGGAGTGCGCCGCGTAGACGAGGTCGCCGTCGTTCTCCCAGCCGCCGTGCGCTCCGTACTGCGCAGGGTCTGCCGCCGGACCGCCCACGGAGTTCGGGGCATAGACGGGGGTCGAGGAGGAGTTGAAGTAGTAGCGTGCCGCGCCGTCCTTCGAGTAGTTGCGCACCTCGTTCTTCGGCATGTTCACGGGCAGCTGCGCGTGGTTGGTGCCCACGCGGTAGCGGTGCGCATCGGCATAGGAGAAGATGCGGGCCTGCAGCATCCGGTCAGGGCTGGCGGCGATGCCGGGCACGAAGTTCGACGGCGCGAACGTGGCCTGCTCGATCTGCGCGAAGTAGTTCTCCGGGTTGCGGTTCAGCGTGAGCCTGCCGACCGGGATCAGGGGGTAGTCGCCCTGCGGCCACACCTTCGTGAGGTCGAACGGGTTGAACCGGTACGTCTTCGCGTCGTCGTACGGCATGATCTGGACCTTGAGGTCCCAGCTCGGGTGGTTGCCCTTCGCGATGTTCTCGGAGAGGTCGCGCAGGTGGTGGTCCGCGTCCGAACCGGCGAGTGCCTCCGCCTCGTCGACCGTGAGGACCTCGTGGCCCTGGTTGGACTTGAAGTGGTACTTGACCCAGAACTTCTCGTTCGATTCGTTGATCCACATGTAGGTGTGCGAGCCGTAGCCGTTCATGGTGCGCCACGAATTCGGCAGGCCGCGGTCGCCCATGAGCCAGGTCACCTGGTGTGCGGACTCGGGGCTGAGCGTCCAGAAGTCCCACTGCATGTCGGCGTCGCGCAGGTTCGTGCCGGGGAGGCGCTTCTGGGAGTGGATGAAGTCGGGGAACTTGATGCCGTCGCGGATGAAGAACACAGGGGTGTTGTTGCCCACGAGGTCGTAGTTGCCCTCGGAGGTGTAGAACTTCAGGGCGAAGCCGCGGGGGTCGCGCCACGTGTCGGGTGAACCCTGCTCGCCCGCGACGGACGAGAAACGCAGGAGGGTCTCCGTCGTCGCGCCTTTCTGGAACAGCGCGGCGCGGGTGTACATGCTGACGTCCTCGGTGGTCTCGAAGACACCGAACGCACCGCCGCCCTTGGCGTGGACCACGCGCTCGGGGACGCGCTCGCGGTTGAACTGGGCCAGCTTCTCGACGAGGTAGTGGTCGGTCAGCGGGATGGCGCCGTCGCGGCCGAGGACGGACGAGTTGCTGTCGTCGATGACGGGGGCGCCGGACTGCGTGGTGCTGAAGTTCGCGGACATAGTGCTCCTATTCCTAGGGGTTGAGGGATCGGTGGTGGCTCAGGGGGCTGCCGTGCGGCAGCCGTCGCAGAGGCCCTGGTAGAGGACCTCTGCGATCTGGATGGTCATGCGCGAGGCGCCGGGGGACCACTCCGGGGTCAGGCAGGGCGCGTGTCCCACCGCGCAGTCGACGTCCTCGATGCGGCCGCATCCGGTGCAGACGGCGTGGTGGTGGTTGTCGCCCACGCGGGTCTCGTAGCGGGCGGGGGAGTGCGGCGTCTCGATGCGCCGCAGCAGGCCGATGTCGGTGAGGTCGGCGAGGATCACGTAGACGGACTGGACCGTGATGTGGGGCAGTTCCGCGCGAACGGCGGTCGCGGCGTCGTCGGCCGTCGCGTGCGGACACTGCTCGACGGCGGCGAGGACGGCGAGGCGCTGGCGTGTCACGCGGCGATGATGGGCATGCAGTGCAGCGGACCACTGGGCCTTGCGGGCCTCCGGTGTCCTGGCTGTCTGCGTCATGGCTCCATCAAACCAGTAATTCTGAATTAGTCATAATAGGCGCGCCCAACTCGCACACCACGGTGCTGGTGCGGTGGGTACCGTGGAGAGGGTGATCCTCATCAAGCGCGGCTGGGCCTGGCTGCTGGACTACGCCTATGTCGGTTTCTGGCAGGTGCACGGGTTCGTCTTCCGCGCCGATCCTGCGCACTACCTGACTCCGCCTCCCGGAAGTCCCGCCGGCAAGGCTCCGGTCCTGCTGATCCCCGGCATCTACGAGACCTGGCAGTTCATGCGGCCCATCGCCGACCACCTTCACCGTGCGGGCCATCCCGTCCATGTGGTGCAGAAGCTGGGCTACAACCGCGGCACCGTGGAGGCCATGGCCCAGCTTGCCGCCGGGTACCTCGAGGAGAACGACCTCACCGACGTGGTCGTCGTCGCGCACAGCAAGGGCGGCCTGATCGGGAAGTTCCTCATGACGATGTCCAGCGTCACCAGGCGGATCACGCGGCTGGTGGCCGTGAACACGCCGTTCTCCGGCTCGATCTACGCGAACTTCTTCCTGTTGCCCAGTATCCGGGCGTTCTCCCCGCACGACAGGACGCTGCGGGCCCTGCGTGCCAATCTCGAGCTCAACGGCCACATCACCTCGATCTACGGCCGCTTCGATCCCCACATCCCCGGCGGCAGCTACGTCGAGGGCGCGCGGAACGTCCAGCTCGACACGATGGGTCACTTCCGTCCGATCGCCGACACGCGCGTGCTGCAGGAGATCGACCGCGCCATCGAGGCGGGGGAGCGGGACGCCGCCTCCGGTTGAGACCTCGGGCGGCGCTCCGAGCGCCGCACGCTTAGGGTGGAGCGATGACGGTCCGCCTCGACGACGCCCGAGCCATCACTGCCGTGCTCGACGGACTGGACGACGCCGGCGTACGGATGCTTGTCGACACCGCCGAACGCGTTGGCGTCGGGATCGGCGGAACGACCCTGACGGTGCGCATCGGCGGAGCGGCTGCCTTCGTGAAGCAGCTTCCCCTCACGGCTGTCGAGGAAGCGGATCCCACAGCCACGACGAGTCGGCTCCCGCTTCCTTTCGTCTCGCACTACGGGATCGGAAGCCCCACCCATGCGGTCGGCCGGGAACTGGCCGCGCATCGGACGACGTCCGAGTGGGTCCGAACGGGAGCAGCGGACTTCTTCCCGCTCCTGCTCGGATGGAGAGTCATCGATGCGAAGTGCCGAGCGGACCTCAGCGAGTTCGACGGCGATGGTCCTCCCCGCCGGTGGGGCCACCACTGGCCCTCGGTCCAGAGCAAGCTGTCAGCCGTGCGGCATGCAACGAGCAGTCTGGTCCTCTTCCTCGAATATGTGCCCGAGACGCTGGGGGACCGGGTGCGGAGAAGCCTGGCCGAGGGCACGGCGGCGACCGTCTTCCCCGACGCGGTCGAGCAGCTCATCGAGGCTACGGGGTGGATGAACGGGCAGGGGTTCCAGCACTTCGACGTGCACCCGGGGAACATCCTCGTCCGGGACGGCAGACTCCTCTTCACGGACTTCGGCCTGTCGCTCCACCGGGAGTTCGACCTCACCGTGGAGGAGTCGGAATGCATGCCTGCCCATGACGGCTTCGACCGTGATACCGCCCTGATGCACCTCTTCCACTGGACGTTGTTCGAGCTCGGCCATACCTCCGGTCCGGAGCGCCTGGAGGTGTTGCGCGCTGCCGCCGCGGGGCGAGCGACACCGGCGCTGGACGCCGTCCGAGCGGCACTCGGTGACGGAGCGGACCTGATCGCGCGGCATGCGGGTGTGGCCGTCTCCATGACCGAGATGTTCGGAGACCTCATGCAGGACGTGACCGCCAAGCGGTACCGGCGTCCGTAACAGCTCCGGCCCCACCCAACGGTCGCCGGTCCGCAGCCACCCGGTCCGACGGGGAGCAGCGATAGGGATCCGCGCACCGCATGCGAGTCCCCGTCCTGCCGACGTCGAGCCTGTCAGGGGTGGTCGGAGAAGAAGCCTTCGAGTACCGCGTTGTCCTCGTAGGCCGGCTGCATGGCCGCTATCTCGGACTGGAGGAACCAGTCGCGGAGCAGGAGCACCCCTCCGTCGTCATTCACCAGGATGATCTGACACCCCTCGAGGGCTGCAGAGCTGCTCATGGGACCAGTGCAGGGAGACAGCGGAGCGGACCCGGTGGATCAAGTCATGTCCGGGTGCACGACGACGACCGTCGGTTCCTTTTCCACCTCGCCAACCGTTGCCGGAGCGAATCATCACCCGGCTAGACTTTCCCCGTGCCAAGACTCCTCGCCGACATCACACCGCTGAGGGAGAGTCCGGCGTTCCGTAGGCTGTACATCGGCACAGCGCTCTCGGCGATCGGCACGCAGCTCACCATCGTCGCGGTGAGCCTGCAGGTCTACTCGCTCACGCAGTCCACCTTCAGCGTCGGCCTGCTGAGCTTCTTCGCCCTCGTACCCCTGGTCGTCGCGGGCCTGTACGGCGGAGCGATCGCCGACGCGCAGGATCGCCGGAAGGTCGCGCTGTACTCGGGCTTCGCGCTGTGGGGCACCACCATGGCCATCGCCATCCAGGCCTGGGCCGGCGTGGACAGCGTGTGGCTCCTCTACATCCTGATCGCGATCCAGTCCGGTGCCGCCGGGATCAACCAGCCCACGCGGAGCTCGATCATCCCGCGCCTCGTCCGGCCCGAACTGCTGCCTGCCGCCAACGCGCTGAGCATGATCACCTTCGGACTCGCCTTCACGGTCGGTCCGCTGCTCGCCGGGTTGCTCGTCGCACAGTTCGGCTACGCCTGGACGTACACCGTCGACGTCGTCACGTTCACCTTCGCCGTCTGGGCGGTCTTCCGCCTCCCGCCGATGCCTCCGGAAGGTCCCACCCGCAGGGCCGGGCTCGCGACGGTCCTCGAGGGCTTCCGTTTCCTGGGCACGCGGCCGAACATCCGCATGACGTTCATCCTGGACCTCATCGCCATGATCACGTCCCAGCCGCGGGCGCTGCTCCCCGCGGTCGGAGCCGTGCTGATCGGCGGGGGAGAACTGACGGTCGGCATCCTGCTCGCATCGGCCGCCTTCGGTTCGGTGCTGGCGGGCCTGTTCTCCGGGCCACTCGGGCGCATCCACAAGCACGGCCAGGCCGTCGTCTGGTCCATCGTGGGGTGGGGCGCTTCGGTGGCCGGTTTCGGACTCGTGGTCGTCATGGCCGGCTCGTCATCCCTACCGACCCCGGGGGAGGGGGAACTGTCCGCATGGGTACTGCCGGCATCGGCCTGCCTCGTCCTCGCGGGTATCGCGGATTCGATCAGCAGCGTGTTCCGGAACACGATTCTCCAGTCCGCGACGCCGGACGCCATGCGTGGCCGCCTCCAGGGAGTGTTCATCGTCGTCGTCGCCGGTGGTCCCCGTGCCGGCGACATGGTCGCCGGAGGTCAGGCATCGTGGCTGGGGGAGGGCTGGACCGCCGTCGTCGGAGGTGTCGCGTGTGCCGCGCTCGTGCTCGCGGTCGCGCGGTGGCAGCCGCGCTTCCTCCAGTACGACTCCCGCCGGCCGGAACCGTGACCGTCACGGTCCTCTCCGCCGGCCGCGAAGCGAACCCCCGTACGATGAGTGGAACAGGCCGCTGGGATTCCCCGTTCTACTGAAGGAGCCGCCCGGCCCACCCAGTACAAGGAGTTGCAGTGCACAACCATTTCAACGGTGCCAAGACGGCGTTGTTGTTCGGCGCCCTCATGGGGATCTTCCTCGTCTTCGGCGCAGTCATCGCTGGAGCGACCGGCAGTTCCATGTTCATCTGGCTGTTCGCCCTGCTCGGCGTCGGCTCGATCGCCTACAGCTACTGGAACAGCGACAAGATCGCGATCCGCAGCATGGGCGCCGTCGAGGTCACCGAGCAGCAGGCGCCGGCCATGTACCGGATCGTGCGCGAGCTCAGCACGCGGGCGAACAAGCCCATGCCGAGGCTCTACGTCTCGCCGACCATGGCCCCGAACGCCTTCGCGACCGGCCGCAACCCGGAGAACTCCGCGGTGTGCTGCACGCAGGGCATCCTGCAGCTGCTCGACGAGCGGGAGCTGCGCGGAGTCCTCGGGCACGAGCTCATGCACGTCTACAACCGGGACATCCTCACCGGATCCATCGCTGCCGCAGTCGCCGGCGTCATCACCTCGGTGGCCCAGATGTTCGCGTTCGCCGGCATGATGGGCGGCAACCGGAACCAGGGCGGCAACCCGATCGCGGCCCTGCTGCTCGCCTTCCTCGCACCCTTGGCGGCGGGGCTCATCCAGACGGCCATCGGCCGGACGCGCGAGTACGACGCCGATGAGGACGGTGCGATCCTGACGGACGACCCGCTGGCCCTCGCGTCAGCGCTCCGCAAGCTCGAGCGAGGGACGCAACGCGCTCCGCTCCCGCAGGATCAGCGACTGGTGAACACCTCACACCTCATGATCGCCAATCCGTTCAAGGGGGCAGGCATGGGCAAGCTCTTCGCGACCCACCCGCCCATGGACCAGCGCATCGCGCGCCTCGAGGGCATGGCGGGACGCCCGCTCACCTGAGGGATGCCACGATGACGACGGCGGCCCCACCTTTCGCAGGTGGGGCCGCCGTCGTCGTCGAAGCTGTTACGTCGTCAAAGCTGTTACAGAGAAGGCACTGTCAGCGCATGTTCACGAACTGGAGGTCGGCCTCATCGAAGTTCTTGAGGAGCGCCATGGTGGCCTGCAGGTCATCGCGTGATTTCGAGCTGACGCGCAGTTCATCGCCCTGGATCTGCGACTTCACGCCCTTGGGGGCCTCATCACGGATCAGCTTGTTGATCTTTTTGGCGATGTCTTGCGCGATGCCCTCCTTGATGGTCGTCTCGAGGCGGAACTCCTTGCCGGACGGGTAGGGCTCGCCCGTGTCGAGGGATTTCAGGGAGATGCCGCGCTTGATCATCTTGGACTGCAGGACGTCGAGCACGGCCAGGACGCGCTCCTCCGAGTTCGCCTTCATGAGGATCTTCTCGCCGCTGAAGTCCACCTCCGCGCCGACCCCCTTGAAGTCGTACCGCTGCGCGATCTCCTTCTGCGCCTGGTTCAGCGCGTTGGCGACCTCCTGCTTGTCCACTTTGCTTACGACGTCGAACGTGGATTCACTCGCCACGATGCCTCCTCGGGGTGGTTGGGTTCTTGCGTTAAAGACTATCTGCAACCCCCGGACGGCTGGGCCGAGCGCTTCACAGGGAGCGGTCAGGCCACTCCGGGGACGCGTACACGGTCCGATGGAACGGTAGGAGTACCAGCACACCCCTCGAGGAGAGAGTCCCATGCCTGACCCACGACACCGGCGCTACCAGGTCCGTCTCCGCACGGCGGTAGCGGGGTCTTTCCTCGCGGCAGCCGCCGCGGCATCCCTGACCGGTGCCACGGCGGCGCCGGCGCTGGCCGTGCCGCCGCGAGCCGTCGCTGCGGATGTGGACCACGAAGCGGGGGACATCACGCTCGGGCCGGACCCGGCGTCGTCGGTGACGGTCGCATCGCCGGTCGCCGTTGCAAGCGGAACGACGTCTGCGCAGGTACGGCTCGCCGGGGTCCGTGACGACCTCGACCAGGCGGTCCTGATGCGTCTCGTCACGCCCGAGCAGGCGGACGGTTTCTACGCGCAGATCGAGCGCAGGATCGCCGCGGGCCTCTAGCGCCAGCGCGGATTCGTCACAGCGGCTGTTTGTCTGTAAAGTTGTCTTGCCCGCGCTTGCTGCGGGCGGTCTTCCTGTGAAGACGTTCGGCAGATTACCCGAGCGGCCAAAGGGGGCTGACTGTAAATCAGCTGGCAACGCCTACGGGGGTTCGAATCCCTCATCTGCCACAGCAAGGAGAGGCCGGTACTTCCGCTAGGAATAGAGGAAGTACCGGCCTCTGGCGTTTAATCCCTCGGACCTGTGGGAGCTACCCGGCGTCGACCAGCGCCTCGAGCGGTTCCGCAAGCCGGGGAGTGAGCGACCGGACGTACGACGCCGTCAGGTGGTCCGTGTCCCGGTAGACGAGGACGTCGCCGATGACGGCCGGGCACCTCGTGGCGGGGCAGATGGAGTCGTTGAGGTCGATGACGGTAGTCCCGGGAAGGGATGCTGCGGCCATCAGTTGAGCCAGCCCCTTGTCATCCGCTGCTTCGCTGCGTGGCACGGAGCATTCGGTCAGATCCCCGAGGTTCAGGTCAACGCAGTCAGGGACGTTGATGGCGGGTGCTGGAGTGTCCCTGATGACGGCGACAGGGATGCCACGGCGGGTGAAGCTGCTCCACGATCGCTGGAACGCCTCCGACATGGAAGCGACGTCTTCCGTCGCGTCCGCGATGCCGGCGCTCTCCGTGTAGCTGCTGGTAATGACCAGCGAGAGACGGTCATCACGTCCCAGCAGGTCCTGCATCCGGGCGTTCCACTCCATGCAGGTGGTGTAGAGCCGCCCTTTCCGCTCGAGTTCCCCGGTTGCGAAGGGGCAGGCGTCATGGATGTAGGCCGTGAGCTTCCACCCCTTGTCCCGGGCAATGCCGTCGAGTGCCGGGATCCACTGTTTCGCGTGCGAGTCGCCCACCAGCGCGACGTGGCGCTCGGATGCCGTATCGCCGTACTGGCAGGACGTGATGTGGGCCTGACTGATCCTGGTGGAGTCGCAGGTCGGGAAGTCCTCGGCTGCCACGATGGGCATCGGTGTGATGTATTCAGCGGTCTCCTGCGGCCGGAACCCGGACGAGCGGGGGTCGCCCGGGAGGGTCAGGGCGCCGTTCCGGACATCGCCCGCCTGGCGCATTCCGTCCTCCGCCCGAGCCTCCTCCGCACGGACCGTGTTCACGAGCATCCCGCCCGTGATCGCTCCGGCCAGCACGAGAACGGAACCGGCACAGAGCGCGCGCAGGGGAGCCACGGTGAGCGCCCCCCAACGGTTGACCGGCCTCTCCACATAGCGGTAGGTCAGATAGGCGAGGCCGACGGACAATCCGACGACGAGGATGACCGCTGTGCCGTGCAGTTTTCCGAGGACCGCCGTCGCCAGGACGATGAGTGGCCAGTGCCAGAGGTACAGGGAGTAGGAGATGTCTCCGACGAAGGTCATGGGCCGGGTACCGAGGACGTGTGCCGGCCCGAGTGGTGCTCGCCCGGTGCACGCTGCGATCACGAGGGCGGACGAGACCGCGGGAACCAGGGCAGCTGCACCCGGATAGGGCAGCGATCCGTCGATCAGGACGGCCGAGCCGATGATGCCGGCCATCCCGGTCCAGCCCATGATCGCTGCGGCGCGGCTCGGTAACCTCTCGAGGCGCGCGGGGATCACGGCGAGAATCGCGCCGAGTGCGAGCTGCCAGAACCGTGTCGTCGAGGAAAAGTAGGCGGGCTCCGGCTCTGTTCCAGTGAAGTAGACCGACCACGCCAGCGATGGCAGCAGCACAAGGCCGAGCCCGATGAGCAGCAGCCGGCTCAGGTCTGCCGCGGCGATCGGTCCGGCACGACGCTTCCGCCTCGTCGCGAGCCAGCCGGCGGCGATGAGCAGCAGGGGCCAGACCAGATAGAACTGCTCCTCCACACCGAGGGACCAGAAGTGCTGCAGCGGGCCCGGGCCCACGTCGCCGTCGAGGTAGTCGACGGAGTCGCCGGCAAGGCGCCAGTTCTGGACGTACAGAGCCGAAGCGATGATGTCCCAGCCGATCGACGCCCACCGGGTGATCGGCAGGAACACTGCGGTCAGGGCCGCCGTAACTACGAGGACGAGGGTCGCCGCGGGAAGCAGCCGCCTGGCTCTGCGGGCATAGAACTCGACGAGGGATATCCGCCCTGCCGTGGCGAGTTGCTTGATCAGGAGCCCGGTGATCAGGAACCCGGAGATGACGAAGAAGACGTCGACTCCCACGAACCCGCCCGGCACGAAGGGTACGTCGAGGTGGTACAGCAGCACCGAGATGACTGCCAGGCCGCGCAGACCCTGGATGGCGGGACGGAACGACGACGCCTTCACCGCATCCGTCGGGAGCGTCGCCGAGCGAAGCAGGGTACTTGTCACCGAAGGACCTCCAGAGGAATGGTGCGACTCCCGGGGCTGCTCTCGTCAGGGTAGCCGCCGGTACCACCCGGCGTACGCTCGGATTCGGTCAGCCCGTCCGGTACGACGAGGGCGATAATCCGCCCTCCGGCACTTCCCTCGACGCCGCCCGGGTTCGCTACAGCTCCGAGGCCGCGCCTGTCACACGGATACGACCTTCGAGCGGGATGTCGACGGTGATCAACGAGGGACGCCCGATCTCCGCACCCTGCTCGACCTCGATCACCGCGGGCAGGGCAAGGTGACCACCTGCACGAAGATAGGCACCGAGACCTGCCGCAGCGGAGCCAGTGGCGGGGTCTTCCCGGATGCCACCGCGCGGGAAGGGGTTGCGGGAGGCGAACCTGCCGGGTGACAGGCGGTGGACGACGGGGATCGTCCCGTCCCAGCCCTCACGCTCCTGAAGTCGCAGAACCGCTTCGCCGTCGTGATCGAGAGAAGCGAGCACGCCTTCCCGCACGAAGACGGCTGGGTGCGGATTCCCGCCGCGTACGAACGCCGGGGGCAGCGCGGGGTCGAGGTCGTCGCGCGACAGGCGAAGAGCGGCGAGCAACTCGTCCAGCAGTGCGTCGCTCAAAGGTGCGACCCCCGTGTCGACCGCAGTGAGGGTCGCCCGGTCCGACGAGACCTCCACGAGCACCTCTCCCGCGTTGGTATCGAAAGCGACGACAGGTCCGGCTCCTCGCCGAGCGAGTGCGACTCCGGAAGCGATGGTCGCGTGACCGCAGAAAGCGATTTCGTCCCGAGGGCTGAAATAGCGGACGCGCGTCGACCCGGGCGTGGTCTCGGTGAGGAACGCGGTCTCGCTGAAGCCCAGGTCCCTCGCGACGGTGAGCATGTCCGCCCGGGACAGTGCCTCCGCGCCGATGACCACCCCCGCCGGATTGCCCGACCGTGGATTCGCGTCGGGCGTGATGAATGCTCGGTACGTGAGAATTTCCATGGAAGCGAGCATAGGGTCGAAGTGGACTGCCGTTCGCGGTCCACTTCCGAATCAGTGGCCCCCGCCCCACGACCGGTCGTCTGCAACCCCTTGGGACGCCGGGGGTGGGTGTTCTCCCGGAGCGCAGGGTGACCACCGCTGCAAGCGGGTGGAACCGGAGGCTGCGGCGCGGGAACCTCCGTGTCCGCGCCGCAGCCCTGGACAGGCGTTACCCGGAGATGCGGGTCGGGGCGACATCGAGGATCCAGGTCACGCCGAACCCGTCGGTCAGCATGCCGAAACCTGGGCTCCAGGCGGACGCTGCGAAGGGCTCGATGACCGATGCCTCGGCCGAGAGCCTGCTCCAGTAGCCCTGCACCTCGTCCAGGTTCTCGCCGCGTACCGAGACGAAGAACGGCCGGTCGGTGATGGTGACGCCGTTCTCCCGCCGGGTGGTTCCCGGAGCGCCGGCCGAGCTGCTGGACGGACCTGGGACGTCGTATGCCATAACGCGGAAACCCGTGTCGGTCTCGACCTGCCCGAACACGACGTCCTCTGCGCCCGGAACCTCCCGGGGCATCCCGACATCGCCATAGGTCGCGATCGTGACATCGCCTCCGAAAACGGACTGGTAGAACGCAAGGGCCGCTCGGGCCTCGCCATGGAGATTCAGGTGGGTGGTTGTCGTGATGCTCATGTCTGCTCCTTGTAAGAACTGGGCCGGGGCTCTTCCCTGACGACACCGACTCTGACAGGGGTATAGGACAGCTTCGGTCCTACACCGGCCATAGGATCGGCACCATGACAACGACCACCTCGAGGCTGCTGAACCTGCTGTCCCTGTTGCAGATGCGAAGGGACTGGCCAGGGGCCCTGCTGGCCGAGCGCCTGGACATCAGCCACAGGACGGTGCGCCGCGACGTCGATCGGCTGCGCGAGATGGGATACAGCATCCGTGCCACCATGGGCCCCGACGGCGGATATCGTCTCGATGCCGGTAGCGAGTTGCCCCCACTGCTGTTCGACGACGAACAGGTGGTCGCCCTTGCGGTTGCGTTGCAGGCGGCAACAGTCTCCGGAGTGGGCATCGGAGAGGCGGCGATCCGCGCGCTGACCACCGTGCGTCAGGTCCTGCCGGCCCGGCTGCGGCATCGCCTCGACGCTCTGGAATTCACGGCGATCCCCGCCCGGCGCGACGACGCAACGCGCGAAGCGGTGTCCGCGGACGTGCTCATCACGATCTCGACTGCTGTGCGAGCGCGCTCCGTGCTGCGCTTCGACTATGCCGGCAGCCGGCCAGGCGAGAAAGACCAGGCCACGGCGCCGCGGAGGGCCGAGCCACACCACCTCGTGACCTCGGGCGGGCGCTGGTACCTCATCGCCTGGGACCTTGATCGTGACGATTGGCGCAGCTTCCGCGTCGACAGGATCACGCCCCGCTCGCCCATGGGTTCCCGGTTCGCGGCGCGGCAGGTTCCGGGCGGTGACATCGGCATCTATGTGTCCGCGCGCTTCAGGGGTTCGAGCGGGAGTGTCAGCACCAGATGGCCCTGCACCGGAAAAGTGGTCCTTCACCGACCCGCATCCGACGTGCTTCCGTTCGCCGGGGATGGCGTCGTCGAGGATCTCGGCCCGGACCGGTGCAGTCTCGAGGCCGGATCATGGTCGTGGATAGCCCTCGCCGCATCCCTCAACCGCTTCGACACCGACATCGACGTCGTCCATCCACCAGACCTCGTTGAAGCATTCGCGCGACTCGCGATCCGTAACGCCAGAACGGCGGCCTGATGCCTCGCCGACCTCTTTCATGACGTCGGTCAGACCTTCTGAGTCATACGACGTTGGATTCCCCTACGCCGTATGGGAAAGTGAGCCCATGACTCCTCATGCACCGTCTGCCACCGCACTTCCAACCGCCGACGCCCGCTTGCTTCCGCCGCGAGGACTCGCGGCGTTCTTCACCATCGCCTTCGCGTTCTCCTGGCTCGTCTGGTGGGCCGGCCCACTGATGGCGCCGGGAGCTTCGTCCACCATGGCCCTCGTCATCCTCGGCAGCTTCGGTCCGGCGGTTGCCGCCACCGTCGTCACTGCCCGGCTCGATGGTCGCGCAGGCCTCCGCGCGCTGTTCGGTCGCTACCTCCCCAGAAGGCAGGGCGGAGGGCGTCCCTTCATCATCGGTGCGTTGATCTTCGTGGCACTGGTTGCCTCCGGTGGCATCGCGCTGCTTGCCGGCGGAGCCCTGGACATCCAGGGGCTCGGTACCGGAATCGCCGCCCTGCCCGGCATGATCGTCCTCATCGCCCTGGTCGGCGGAGGTAATGAAGAGCTCGGGTGGCGCGGTTTCGCCCTGCCGCGGTTGCAGGCGGCACTGCCGCCCGTGGCCGCAAACGTCATGCTGGGCATCATCTGGGCCGTGTGGCACGCGCCTCTCTGGTCGATGGCCACCGCGCAGTCCGCCATCTCGTTCCCCATCTACGTCATCCTTGTCGTGGCGATCGCGATCGTCCTCGGCTTCGTCTTCAACATCGCCGGCGGCGGACTGCTCTCGCCGTCGTCGCTGCGCACACCGCGGTCAATGCCGCCTCCGGCCTCAAGGTCAGCGCCCTCGGCGGAGTGCACGAGATCCACGAGCTCCTTGCCATGGCCGTGATCGCCCTGGTCATCCTCGTCGCAACCCGCGGTCGGCTGGGGCTCGCCCGGCCTGCGGAGGGTCGCCCCGCGCACGACGACCGGGCGGGTAGCGATCCGCTCCCCGCACAGGCCTCCGGACGAGCCGGGGCTGACGGCTCGTCCTCCACGTCGCTTCGCCAGGGACTGCCGTCCCACACTCCCTAGGCTCCTGGCGGGTCTGCGTCCTGTCGGACGCAGCCGAAGGCGGACTGCTCCGCCGCTGACTCCGGTCGGCGGGCAGGCCGCCCGGTGTTCCCTCAGCGTTCGCCGGTGTCGTTGTCCAACCCTGCCGGCCCTCGGGTGGCGGCACCGGACCCCGCGCCGGGTCCCGCCGCTCGCTGACGTGGCCCCGGCTTCAGCTTTCGCTGGGTCACGCGAGTGAGGGTCGTCGTCAGCAGGAGGTCCTTCGCCGGGCCCGTGACGTCCCAGGAGTACTCGATGGTGTCCGGGGAGGTGACGGCGAACTCCACGCGGTAGGTGTCCGGCGCGCAGGCGTGGTCATCGCGTGCCCTACCCTGGCTCAGGTCGAGCCGGCAGAGTAACCGCCCGTCCTCGAAGTAAACCGCTATCGTCGATCCATCTCCCTCGATCGAATAGGAGCGGGAGGCCGGACCGCGGAAATGCGGCCAGGAAACCGTGCCCGCCTCGTCCCACCGGAGGCCGCCGTCAGCGGGGGTGAAGGTGGTCGTGCCTGTGAAGATGCCCGCCGTACCACTGGCTCGATCCAGCAGGGCGCGGTGTGTCGACCAGGTCCCGGCGAGGAGGGCGATGGCGTCGTCGACCTCGGTGAGAATGCGGTCCAGGTGGTCGTCGGGGAGCCCTGCCTGCGCGGTAGGCGGTGCTGCGTCCTGCACAATGTCCCCTGACGTCGATTCACTGCCACGCTAGCGCTACCCCTGCCTCCGCGCACCTTGTCGTGCTCGGCTCGGAATGTTAGGCTACCTAACTATGACCGATTCCCCGACCGACCGGCGGCTGCTTGCACTGGCGCAGTCCTTCCGCACCACGTTGCGTCACGCTGTTTATCTCAGCCGATCCATGGACGGCGACGGCGAACTGACCACCATGCAGATGAGCACCCTGAGCATGGCTGCCGACGAGCCCCTGCGCGTGAGCCGCGTTGCCGCCAACCTCGGCATACGGGTTCCGTCGGCAACGGAGCAAATCATCAAGCTCGAACAAGCGGGCCTTGTCAGCCGGCAGCCGGACCCCACGGACTCGCGCGCCGTCCTGGTACAGCTGACGGACAAGGGCCGCGCCGCCTGGGAGGAGGCGAGCCTGCGCCGCAACGAGCGCGTGGCGGCCCTGCTCGAGCAGCTCGACGACGATGAGAGGGCGACACTCGCAGCCGCCCTGCCGATCATCGAGAAACTCAACCACACCACCTAGCAGTACCCGCGGCGTCCAGCGGACTGTCCCGCAACCACGGCTCCTTGACGATCCTCGCCCACACCCTGTCGGTCGCTCATGCACTCCGCAGAGACCCGCCGGCAGGAACGGGAGAGCGGCGGCGTCAGTCCGCGAGGAGCGACGTCGTCGCCTCGTCCTCCGCGCCGTCGTAGTAGCGATCCAGCACTGCCGTGAACCACGGCTCCTGCGGACTGGCCCGGTTGAAGAGCGTCATGGAGGACTGGAGCTTGCGGGCGTCGATCCCGCCGAGCACCGCGACAGGATCCCCGCCCTGCAGGTTGAGGAGGGCATGGACACTCTCCATGAGTCGGGGTCCGAGAACGGTGTGCGACAGGTACGCCCGCGCCTCGTCGAGCGACGTGATGGCGTACTTCACCGAGGTCGGGCTGCTGCCCAGTCCGGCGATCTGGGGAAAGACGAACCACATCCAGTGCCCCGTCTTGCGGCCCCGCTGCAACTCGGCAAGGGCCTGCTCATAGGTGCCCTCGGAGTTCTGGGCCTCGACGAATCGCGTCAGGTCATACGGGTCGGTCACTCGTACCTCCGGCTGTGCAGAGCGGTTGGGGCGCTTCATCGGTAGCGAACAGGCCTGACAGGGAAAGCCGGGATCGCTAGCGTTAAGGGATGTCGACAATCAATATCACTGAGGCTAGCTTCCCGGAAACCATCGAGGGCAACGACATCGTGTTCGTTGATTTCTGGGCCGACTGGTGCGGACCCTGCAAGCAGTTCGCCCCGGTGTACGACGCCGTGTCGCAGCAGCACGATGACGTCACCTTCGCGAAGGTGGATACCGAGGCCGAGCAGTCCCTCGCCGCTGCCGCAGGCATCACCTCCATTCCCACCCTCATGGCATTCCGCGAGAAGGTGCTCGTGTTCTCCCAGCCCGGCGCGCTGAACGCCACGCAGTTCACCGAACTGGTCGAGGCCGTCAAGGGCCTGGACATGAAAGCCGTGCACGAGCAGATCGCCCAGCAGCAGACCGAGGGCGGCAGCCCGGCTGCCGACGCGCAGTAACGCTTCCTCCGCAACGGATCCTCCAGCGCGACGAAGCCCCGCACTCCTCGAGTGCGGGGCTTCGTCGTCGTGGGAATGCCGCTGAAGTTCAGGCGGCCTGGTCGGAACGGACGACCTCGGCCGGCTTGGCAAGGAGCGCGCTCAGCGATTCGCCGAGATCCTGTACCGCGGGCCCGCGCAGGTGCGCGTCCAGGAGCTCGGTGGACTCCCACTGCTCCGTCAGCACGATGCGGTCCTCCTGCGCGTCCGTGATCTCGTACCGGATGCATCCCGGCTCCTGCACCACCTGTTCGATGGCGATGTCGAGTGCGAGCTTCACGCGGAAGAACTCGCCCTCGAGGGGGGTGAACACTGCTGTGACGTCTACGGTGTGGCTCATGCTCCAACCCTAGCGGCGGCGCCTCCGTGCGCCGCTTCGTTGCGTCATATCGGCTCCTGTCAGCGCCGGCGATGGTCCTCCGGGGACAGGCGGGGGCCGAAGGTCGGCTTGCGGAAACCGCTCGCATACAGGGACCGCACCACGCGCTGGCGCTGCCCCTTCCACGGCCTGAGCAGTTCGATCATCCCGGCGTCGTCGGTGCGCCGACCCGTGAGTGCGGCCCCTACGTAGGCCGCGAGGTGGTAGTCGCCGATCGAGATCGAGTCGGGGCACCCGTGGGTCCGCTGGACGACCTCCGCGATTGTCCAGACGCCGATGCCCGGAACGGATCGCAAACCGGCGCGGACGTCGTCGCCACCCGGCAGGGACGCGAGGCGTTCCAGGCCGCTGGCGACGAGGGCTGCCTTGAGGATGGTCGCCGAGCGGTGGGAATCGACCCCGGCCTTGTGCCAGTCCCAGGATGGCACTCGGCGCCACTGCTCGGCGGTCGGGGGAAGGCGGAGCCCTGGCGGAGCGTAGGTCCCCGCCCCGGGAGCCGGGTCGCCGTACCGGGTCAGCAGGTAGCGCCAGGCGCGTTTGGCCTCGATGCCGGTGACCTTCTGTTCGAGGACCGCGCGGGCTACGGTGTCGAGCATGCGGCCGCTCGCGGGCAGGCGCAGGCCGGGGTTGAGGTACCGCCCCTTGCGGGCGACCTCGGGCAGCGTCGCACGGAACTCCGAGCTGTCGAACGTACTCCAGTCGTCGTCGCCACCGAGCAGTCGCGGAACGGACTCGAGCGCCCGCGCCGCGCCGGGCCCCCACGCCGTGGCCTGGACACGACTGTCGTTCAACGAGCCGCGTTGCCTCAGGGCCAGCGTGACGGGGCCGTCGACGGTCCGGAAGGCGAGCCAGTGATCGGGTCCCTGAACGATGAAGGATGGGTCGTGCGGCCCGCACTGCAACGTGCCGACGGTGCCGGCCAAGGTGTACGGTCCGTCCGGAATCCACTCCATGGCCTCGGCGCCCGCGGGCACGACGGCGGGAGCGATGGTCATGCATCCATGGTGCCACGCTGCACCAGCTGCCCCCGGTGATCCCGAGCGGATCGGAGTGCCAGCGGGACGAGCCGCTGACGGCCTGCGCGATTGCCGCGCCGAGCGACGCCGTCGTTCCCGTTCCTCTCAGGATCCCGCGTCAACGCGTGATCTGGAACCTGTCGACGCGGAGACCACCGTCATTCGCCGCCCTCGCCTCCACGTGCTCGTTCCGAGCGGTCCCCCGGGGGCCTTCCACGTCCCGCGACGTAACGGCGGCGCGGCTGCGCAAGCACCAGCCGGTAACTTTGTAGTCATGAAGTATGCCAATTCCATCGTTGACCTGATCGGCAACACCCCGCTGGTCAAGCTCAACTCCGTCACCGACGGCATCGCAGCCACCGTCCTCGCCAAGGTCGAATACCTCAACCCGGGCGGATCGGTGAAGGACCGCATCGCGGCGAAGATCCTCGACGCCGCCGAGGCCGAGGGCAAGATCAAGCCCGGCGGCACCATCGTCGAGCCGACCTCCGGCAACACCGGCGTCGGGCTCGCCCTCGTCGCGCAGCAGCGCGGCTACAAGTGCGTCTTCGTCGTACCCGACAAGGTCGGCGAGGACAAGCGCAACGTCCTGAAGGCGTACGGCGCCGAGGTCGTCGTCACCCCGACGGCGGTCGCACCCGACAGCCCGCAGTCCTACTACGGCGTCTCCGACCGCCTGGTCCGCGAGATCCCGGGCGCCTACAAGCCGGACCAGTTCTCCAACCAGAACGGGCCGTTGAGCCACTACGAGACCACCGGCCCCGAGATCTGGAACGACACCGACGGCAAGCTGACGCACTTCGTCACCGGCGTCGGCACGGGCGGCACCATCACGGGTACGGGTCGGTACCTGAAGGAGGTGTCCGCGGACCGCGAGGGCGGGCCCGTGCGCATCATCGGCGCAGACCCGGACGGCTCCATCTACTCCGGCGGCACCGGGCGCCCCTACTTCGTGGAGGGCGTCGGCGAGGACATGTGGCCCGATTCCTACGACCCCTCGATCCCGGACGAGATCTACGCCGTCACCGACGCCGAGAGCTTCGAGATGACCCGGCGCCTCGCCCGCGAGGAAGGGCTCCTCGTCGGCGGCTCCTGCGGCATGGCCGTCGTCGCCGCCCTGCGCGTCGCGAAGGACCTGACGGCGGACGACGTCGTCGTGGTCCTCCTGCCCGACGGCGGGCGCGGCTACCTCGGCAAGATCTTCAACGACGACTGGATGAAGTCCTACGGCTTCATGGACAGCGGCGACGACGCCAGCGTCGGCGAGGTGCTGCGCGCCAAGAGTGGATCCATCCCGGACCTGGTGCACACGCATCCCACCGAAACCGTGCGCGATGTCATCTCGATCATGAACGAGTACGGAGTCTCGAGCATCCCGGTGCTGTCTCAGGAGCCGCCGGTCAAGATGGGCGAGGTGCTGGGATCGGTCGACGAACGTTCCCTGACCGCGAAGATCTTCCGAGGGGAAGCCAAGCTGACGGACCAGGTCTCCCAGCACATGGATGGGAAACTGCCCCTCATCGGGTCGCTCGAGTCCATCGCAACGGCACGCGAGCGCCTCCAGGACAGCGACACGCTGATGGTGACGTTCGTCGGGTCGCCCGTGGGAATTCTTACGCGCCATGACTTGCTGACGTATGTGAGCAAGTAACAACCCCACCGCGAATTCCAGGAGCATCGTGACGCACTCGAACGCCCAGGGTTTCAACACCCGGGCCGTCCACGCAGGCCAGACCCCCGACCCCACCACGGGTGCGGTGATCCCGCCCCTGTACCAGACCACCACGTTCGCGCAGGACGGCATCGGCAAGCTGCGCAACGGATACGAGTACGGTCGTGGCACCAATCCCACCCGGAACTCGCTGCAGACCCAGCTCGCCGCGTTGGAGGGTGGCAAGCATGCCTTCAGCTTCTCCTCGGGTCTCGCCGCGGAGGATGCCCTCATCCGGGCCGCGCTGCGCCCGGGCGATCACATCGTCCTCGGCAACGACGCGTACGGCGGAACCTACCGACTGATCGACCGCGTGCTGTCCCAGTGGGGTATCACCAACACGGCCGTCGACATGGCGGACAGCGCTGCGGTCCAGGCGGCCATCGCCGCGAACAACACCAGGATGGTGTGGGTCGAGTCGCCGTCGAACCCGATGATGAAGATCACCGACATCGCCGCGACGGCCCAGCTGGCGCACGACGCCGGCGCCCTGCTCGTCGTCGACAACACCTTCGCCTCGCCCTACCTGCAGCAGCCGCTCACGTTCGGCGCCGACGTCGTCGTGCACTCGACCACCAAGTACATCGGCGGCCACTCGGACGCCAGCGGCGGGGCCGTCGTCGTGAACGACGACGAGCTCGCGGAGAAGATCGGGTTCATCCAGTTCGCGGCCGGTGCCGTGTCCGCTCCGATGGAGGCCTGGCTCACCACGCGTGGGCTCAAGACTCTGGGCGTCCGGATGGATCGGCACTCCTCGAACGCCATGGCCATCGCGCGATGGCTGCAGGACCAGGACGAGGTCGAGCGCGTGTACTACCCGGGCCTGGCCGACCACCCGGGCCACGAACTCGCGGCGGCTCAGATGAAGGACTTCGGTGGCATGATCTCCGTGACGTTCAAGGACGGGGCGGACGCTGCCAAGAAGGTCGCCGAGTCGACGCAGGTCTTCCTGCTGGCGGAGTCCCTGGGCGGCATCGAGTCGCTCATAAACTATCCGTCGGACATGACGCATGCCTCGGTCAAGGGCACCGAGCTCGCCGTCCCCGAGAACCTCATCAGGCTGTCGGTGGGCATCGAGGACATCGAGGACCTGATCGGCGACCTTGAGCAGGCCATCTCGGCGCTGCGCTAGTCCCTGTCCCTCATGCGAAAGGCCCTTCCGTCCGGAGGGGCCTTTCGCGCGTCCAGCAGGTCGGCGAAGCGGCTTCGCGCACGGGTTCCCGGCAAGGACGGGCATTTGGCACGGCGTGTCCCGGCGCAACACGCCCTTCGCGGACGAAAGCCGTGCATAACGCCGCACCGGCAAGCGGTTGCGGAGGGCGTCCCGCCGTCGTTCCCGCGGTTCCCGCCCGACCTGGCGACCGGCGGCGTGATGCCCGCAGACCACGCGCGCCGGCGCGAAGAACCGGGGACGACGGCGGCCGGCGCGCGAAGAACCGGGACGACGGCGACCGGCTGCGTGGGAACGACGGCGACGCGGCTGCGAGGGAACGACGGCGACCGGCTGCGTAGGACGACGGCGTCGAGCCCGGGGCGAAGGACCGCGACCCGCCGGGCGCGAGCAACGCCCCGCACCGGGCAGTACGCTAGCGGCCCTTCGGCAGCCGGAAGCGCTTCTTCGCCTTCGGTTGGGTCAGCTGGAAGAAGTCGCTGCTCTGCGGCAGCCACATCAGCAGCACGGCCACCAGCATCACCCCCGCGATCAGGGACAGCCCCGGGGTCCCGCGCACGAGGATCGGGACGCCCACGATGATGCCGATGGTGCTCAGCAGCTCGCGGGCACTCCTCCTGCCCCGACGGAGCGGGAGCAGGAGGACCAGTTGGAGGACGGCGAGCGCCCCGAAGAGCGCGCCGAGCCCGATGAACCCGGCGCGGTCGAGGTCCTGAACGGCCGCCGATGTGAGGAACGTGCCGGCCGCGATGAGCAGCAGTACCGCGATGGCGAGCCACAGGACGAGCGCGGCACGCAGTGTGAACGGCCGCGGCGGCAGGGCGCTCTGGGGGGAACGCACCGGGGCGCTCCTAGCCCCGCGGAGCGACAGTGCCGCTGCGGGTCTCGGTGTTGTAGGAGTAGACCTCGGTACCGCCGATCCATACCTGCAGGGCGCGCTGCATGACATCGAGCGGGTCACCGCTCCACAGCACCAGGTCCGCATCCTTGCCGACGGCGAGGGAACCGAGCCGATCCGCGAGTCCGAGGACCTTCGCCGGGTTGAGGGTGATCGAGCGCAGGGCCGTCTCCCGGTCAAGACCCTCCTTGATCGCCAGGGTGGCCTGGTGGACCAGGAAGTTGATCGGGATGACGGGGTGGTCGGTGATGATCGAGATCTCGACGCCGGCCCTCGCGAGCTTGCCCGGGTTAGCGATGGAGCGGCCGCGTAGCTCGACCTTCGATTTGGTCGTGAAGAGGGGCCCGATCAGGACAGGAATCCCGCGCTCTGCCAGGACGTCGCCGAGCAGGTGCGCCTCGGTGCCGTGATCGAGCACGAGGTCGTAACCGAACTCGTCGGCGATGCGGATGGCGGTCGCGATGTCGTCGGCGCGGTGCGCGTGCTGACGCCAGGGGATTTCGCGGCGCAGCACCATGGCGAGTGCCTCGAGGTGCGGGTCCCGCGCGTTCTCCTCGGCCTTGCCCAGGTAGTTCTGGGCCTTCATGAAGGCCTCGCGGATCACGAGTGCGGTGCCCAGACGAGTGGACGGCGTCTTGCCCTTTCCGCCGTAGACACGCTTCGGGTTCTCGCCGAGTGCTGATTTCAGCCCGCTGGGGGAGCGGAGCACCATCTCCTCGAGGTAGCGCCCGTGCGTGTGGATGGCGACGGCGAGCCCGCCGATGGGGTTCCCGGACCCGGGGTTCACGTTCACGGTCGTGACACCACCCGCGAGGGCGTCGTCGAACCCGGGGTCGTAGGGATTGATCGCATCGATCGCCCGGACACCGGCCGTGTTGGGGTCGGTCATCTCGTTGGTGTCGTCGCCCGCCGTGCCCTCGCCCTCCTCATGCGTGCCGAGGTGCACGTGCGCGTCCACGAATCCGGGCAGCAGCCACTTGCCGCCCGCGTCGATGACCGAAGCGCCATCGGGCACGCGAACGTCGGCACCGAGCGCCGTGATGCGGCCGTCCTCGACGACGACGGTGCCGTCGAACGGCTCGCCGTCGATGGGCACGACATGCGCATTGGTGAAGGCGGTGATGGGAGCGGACGGGGTGGTGCCGCTGGGGGAGGACATCGGTGCATCGGCCTTTCGCAGGGAACGGGGGTGATTTCCACCATATCGGCACGCGAGGACCTGGCCGGGGCCGTGCCTACACTGGTTGAGCCGTTCCAGGGTTCCAGGACGGCGCCACCACTGTCTTCGGAGGAAAAGCATGAGCCAGCGCAGCACCCCGGCACCGGTCCGGGCGCTGGGCGTCGTCGCCTCGGTGATGGTGGCAGCGGGCCTCATCGCCTGGGCGTTCGCCTGGGCCGACTTCATCGGGCTCGACTTCCGGGTGTACCGCATGGGCGGCCAGTCGGTGGTCGACGGCGACGGCTCGCTCTACAGCCGGTCCTTCGGCGAGGGTGAGGGCTCGCTCCTCTTCACCTACCCACCGTTCGCCGCCCTGGCCTTCACCGTGCTGACACTCGTCAGCGCCGAGACGGGCGCCATCCTCTTCGTCGGACTATCGGTGCTGATCGCGGCGATCATCTCCCTGTTCATTACGCGCTATCTCGGCGGATTCCACAGGACCGGGGACGTCCTCAAGCACCCCAGGGCCTTGCCGCTCGCCATCGCGGGCACCGGTCTGGTGTGCCTGCTCGGGCCCTGGCGCGAGACAATGGCCTTCTCACAGGTCAACATCCTGCTGTTCGCCATGATCGCCGCCGACCTCCTGTCCGGACCGCACCGCCGCGTGCCGACCGGCCTGCTCACCGGTATCGCCGCCGGTATCAAGCTGACGCCGCTGGTCTTCGGTCTGTACTTCCTCGTCCGGGGGGAGTGGAAGCACCTGTTCACCATGGCTGGCGGTTTCTTCGGGACCATCGCCGTCGGGTTCATCCTCCTTCCCGCCGAATCGGCGACCTATTGGCTGCAGATGCTGCGCGACACGGGCCGCATCGGCGGCGAAGGCTATGTGGACAACCTCTCGATCCGCGGGGCCATCCTGCACTTCATGGGTCCCGGTTTTCCGTCCACCCTTCCCTGGCTGCTCCTCTCGCTCCTGCTCGTCGCCGTGACCGTGTTCATCATCCGTTCGGCTGCGCAGCGTGGGGACCGCTTCACGCCGATCGCCATGACGGCCCTGCTCATGCTGCTGATCTCGCCGATCTCGTGGTCGCACCACTGGGTGTGGATCGTCGTCGTGCTGGCGGTCCTCGCCGGTCAGGCGGTGCGGCTTCCCGCCGAGCTGCGGGTCTACCGGAGGACGGCCGGGGTGCTCTTCGTCGTCACCCTTGCGGTATTCATCTATTCGCCGAAGACCATCGGCGTGCTCCTCGGCGCCGAGGACCTCAACTCCCAGCTCGCCACCGGGTGGCTCATGGCCTCCAGCGCCGGCGTCTTCTGCGCGCTCGCCATCACCGTCTTCTGGGTTCTCCTGTCGCGCGCGCTGCGGCCCCTGCCGGCTGGGAACGCTCTTCGGGGGACGCCAGGAACGGCCGACGAAGATACCGCCGCGAGTCGGACGCGCTGATGGCCACGGCAGCCCGGCGAACCCTCGCGGCTCCTGTCAGCCGCGTGCGGGTCGCGGCCGGGTGCGCTGTCGCCCTCGTCCTGCCGCCGCTGCTCGAGGCGGCCGTGTTCACGGTCGGCACCTCGCTGCTCGCCATCGACGTGCTCTTCCAGATCGCGGGCGTCATCGCCGTGGCGCTGATCGGTGGCCTGTGGCCCGCCCTGCTGGCCGCGCTGTGGAGCAGCATCATCCTGAACTACACCTCGACGGAGCCGTTCGGGTCCCTCGCGATCTCCGACGCCGAGGACGTCGTGACGGTCCTGATCTTCATCACGGTGGCGGTGGCTGTATCGCTCGTCGTCGGGCTGTCCGCCCGACGGTCCCGGGAAGCGGCCATGGCCCAGCAGGAGGCCGCGCTGCTCGGCGAACTCGCGCGCGGCGTGCTCGCCGAGGAGGACACGCTGCAGGGTTTCCTGCAGCACGTCCAGGCCCAGTTCGACGTCGACGCCGTCGCCCTGTTCGGTCCTGCAGGGTCCGGCACCGACGCCGAGCCGGATGCCGGTACGTCGCCCGGCGGGCACCGGCTGGAACGCCGCTCGCTCGCGGTGCGTCCGCGTGACCCCGGAATCGCGGAGGCACTGGACTCACGGAAGTCACGGAAGTCACGGGGATCACGAAGGTCTCCGGAGGCAGGCGGGCACTCCGGGCGGACGGTCGCGGAACCGAGCTCCGGGCGTGACACGGACCGTTTCACCCTGGACGGCGCGACAGCCGTCGAGCAGGTGGACGGGGACGTCTCCCTCGCCCTCTACGGGCGCCAGCTCTCGGCACGTGAGCGCGGGCTGCTCACCGCCTTCGCCGGTCAGCTGCGGTCATTGCTGCAGCGGCAGGAGCTGATCGCGAGCACGCGCACCAACAGGAGGCTCATCGAGGGCAACGTCATGCGCACGGCCATCCTGCGCTCGGTCTCGCACGACCTCCGCACCCCCCTCGCCGGGATCAAGCTCGCCGTCAGCAGCCTGCGGCGCTCCGACGTGACCTTCTCGAAGGAGGACGAGGGCGAGTTGCTCGAGACCATCGAGAGCTACTCCGACCGGCTGGAGGCACTCGTCAACAACCTCCTTGACATGTCCCGCATCACGGGCGACGCCGTCAATCCGCACCTACGCCCGCTCACGTGGGGCGAGGTCGTCACGCCCGCCCTGGCGAACGTCGCGGAGGACCGCGTGCAGGTGTCCATCCCACCTAACCTGCCTGCCATCGAGGCCGACCCCGGACTGCTGGAGCGCGTCCTCGCGAACATCGTCGAGAACGCGGTGAAGTACGCCCCGGACTCTCCCGTCGAGATCACCGCGTCCGTGGGTGGCACGGGCAAGGCGCTCATCGACGGCTTCCCGGCGTCGGAGCTGAGGGTCGTCGACCACGGACACGGGGTGTCCCGGGACGACGTCGCCGCCATGTTCCGCCCGTTCCAGCGCCTTGACGACGCACCGTCGGGTGCCGGCGTCGGCCTGGGGCTCGCCGTGGCGAAGGGTTTCACCGAGGTGATGGGCGGCGTGCTCGACGCCGAACAGACGCCGGGCGGCGGACTCACGCTCGTCATCCGGCTGCCGATCTCGACGGGAGCCGTGGAGCTGTGATCCGTGTGCTGGTCGTGGACGACGAGCCGCAGCTCCTCCGCGCCCTCGAGATCAACCTGCGCGCCTACGGCTACGAGTGCGTGACAGCGGTCGACGGCGAGACGGCCCTCGCCGCCGCCTCCGAGCACCACCCGGACATCATCGTGCTGGACCTCGGTCTCCCGGACCTCGACGGCGTCGAGGTGATCCGGCGGATCCGCGGCTGGTCGCAGGTACACATCATCGTGCTGTCCGCCCGGCACGGTTCCCAGGACAAGGTCGACGCCCTCGACGCCGGTGCCGACGACTACGTCACGAAACCCTTCGGACTGGACGAACTGTTGGCGCGCCTCCGCGCGGCCAGCCGACGCGCTGCCGTCGAGGCGGAGGCCCCCGTCATCGAGACACCGGATTTCACGCTCGACGCCGGCGCGCGGCGCGTCGTCAGGAACGGGCAGGATGTCCGGCTGACACCGACGGAATGGAAGATCGTGGACAGGCTGATCGCCCATCCTGGCCGGCTCGTGTCGCAGCAGCAGCTGCTGCTCGACGTCTGGGGCCCGGCCTACGCGAAAGACGTCCAGTATCTTCGCGTGTACATGGCGCAGCTGCGCAAGAAACTCGAACGCGACCCGGGCGCGCCCCGGTACTTCGTCACCGAGAGCGGCATGGGGTATCGCTTCCAGCCCTGACCCGGAACGAGGCGCAGGCCGGCGCATAGGATGGTCGCCATGACCACTGGAACCCTCCTCGCTGTCTGTCGCGTGCACGAACTGCTGCCCACCAAGGACTCCACCGGTGTCACTGCGATCGACAAGCGTGCGGTCGCGGGAGCAGTGAACGTGCATGCGCTCGGGTTGACCGGCGACATCCAGGCCAGCAGGAAGCATCACGGTGGACCCACGAAGGCCCTCTACGCGTACTCCCAGGAGGATGCGGACTTCTGGACGCAGCAGCTGGGCCGTGAGGTGACGCCGGGCCTGTTCGGTGAGAACCTCCGGGTCGGTGGGATCGACGCCTCCCACGCCGTCATCGGCGAACGCTGGGCCGTGGGTGATCAGGTGGTGCTTGAGGTCACCATGCCCCGCACGCCGTGCGTGAACTTCGCGCGCTACCTGGGCGAGCGCTCATGGGTAAGGCGCTTCGCCGAGGCCAACCGCGTGGGCACCTACCTGAGCGTCGTCACGAGGGGCAGTATCTGCGCAGGTGACACCATTCGCGTGGTGAGCGCCCCGGAGCACGGAATCACCGCTGCCCAGGTCTACGCGGGCCTCGATGAGAGGCAGGCGCAGGCCCTGCTCGACGCCGGAGCGTCGGGGCAGATCGCGCTCACGCCGCAGGTGCGTAAGTCGGCGCTCCAGGCACTGAAGGTGGCATCGCCGGCCTGACGTGCCGAACGTCACCTCGTGCAACGCCTTCCCTGGAGCGCGACCGCCCGCGTATGACGTAGACTGGAAACATCCCCCACACCGGTATTCCCTTTATTTCCGCCCCTCAGGGCCGGATAGGTTGTGTTGGGGCTCGGAGCACAGACTCGCGAGCAGATTCATCAGGGAGCGCCGGCTAGAAGAAAAGTCACACATCACTGCTGTCACAGTGAACCCGTGTGGCGAGGAGTTCGGCCTCGGGATTGAAAAAGTGCCGGATTTCTACGTTCATTCGGCACTGCGGGCTCCATCCTGTCAGGGCCGTCCGGCACCTACCTGGAGGATTATTTCCCGTGCCTGAAAACCTGTCCGAGCAGAACATCGACTCCACCCTCACCGGAACAGTAGCCGCGGCCCCCGCGGCGCAGTCCGACGACGACGGCGTGGACATCCGCTTCACCGAGCTCAACCTCGACGGCCGCATCCTCGCGGCGCTGACCGACCTCGGCTACGAAAAGCCCTCGCCCATCCAGGCAGCGACGATCCCCGTGCTGCTCGAAGGGCGCGACGTCGTCGGACTGGCGCAGACCGGAACCGGCAAGACCGCCGCGTTCGCCGTTCCCGCGCTGTCCAAGATGGCCGAACTGGCCGATGTCAACGGTGGGCCCAGCAAGAACACCCAGGTCCTGGTGCTCGCACCGACCCGCGAGCTCGCGCTCCAGGTAGCCGACGCCTTCACCTCCTACGCCAAGCACATGGAGGGCTTCACCGTCCTTCCCGTCTACGGCGGATCACCCTACGGACCACAGCTCAACGGACTCCGCCGTGGCGCGCAGGTCGTCGTGGGTACCCCCGGCCGCGTGATCGACCACATCGAGAAGGGGTCGCTCGACCTCTCGAACCTCGAGTACGTCGTGCTCGACGAGGCCGACGAGATGCTGCGCATGGGCTTCGCGGAGGACGTCGAGAAGATCCTCGCCTCGACTCCCGCGGAGAAGCAGGTCGCACTGTTCTCTGCGACCATGCCTCCGGCCATCCGCCGCATCGCCAAGAAGTACCTGAACGATCCGGCCGAGATCTCGGTCAAGGGCAAGACGACGACGGGTACCAACACCCGCCAGCGATACCTGCAGGTCATGGGCCCGCACAAGCTGGACGCGATGACCCGCATCCTCGAGGTGGAGGACTACGACGGCATCATCGCCTTCGTCCGCACCAAGGCTGCTACCGAAGACCTGGCGGACAAGTTGCGTTCACGGGGCTTCTCGGCCGCAGCCATCAACGGAGACATCCCGCAGCAGCAGCGTGAGCGCACGGTCGAGGCGCTGCGCGACGGCAAGATCGACATCCTCGTGGCGACGGACGTCGCAGCCCGTGGCCTCGACGTGGAGCGCATCTCGCTCGTCGTGAACTACGACATCCCGAATGACACCGAGTCCTATGTGCACCGGATCGGCCGCACCGGCCGCGCGGGCCGTTCGGGTGACGCGATCCTCTTCATCACTCCCCGTGAGAAGTACCTGCTGCGTTCGATCGAGAAGGCCACGCGCCAGCCGGTCGAGCAGATGCAGCTGCCCTCCACGGAGAAGATCAACGAGCTGCGCCTCAGCAAGTTCGCGGACAAGATCACGCAGACGCTGGCCGGCAAGGATGTCGCACTGTTCCGCGACCTCATTGCCAACTACGAGCGTGAGCACAACGTGCCGGCCAACGAGATCGCTGCTGCACTCGCCGTCATGGCGCAGGGTGGCCAGCCGATCCTCGTGCAGGACATCCCGGTCGCCCCTGCCGGGCAGCGCGAGCGTGCCGAGGGTCGCAAGGATGCCTTCGGGTCGCGTGGCCCGACGCGCACGCTCACCGAGGGCAACGCCACCTACCGCATCGCGGTCGGCCGTCGCCAGCGCGTGATGCCGGGTTCGATCGTCGGCGCCATCGCCAACGAGGGCGGCCTGTCCTCCTCGCAGATCGGCGGCATCGACATCCGCGCCGACCACAGCCTGGTGGAACTGCCGGCGGACCTCTCGACCGATCAGCTGCGCGCACTCTCCAAGACGCGCATCGGCGGTGAGCTCATCCACCTCGAGCTCGACAAGGGGCGCAAGCCTGCGGGCAACCGCGGCGCCGGCGAGTTCAAGAAGCCCTTCAAGAAGGACTTCCCCAAGCGCGACGGCGACACCCGCTTCACGGGCGACGCCAACCGGAAGCCCCGTGCCAAGGGTGCAGGAGCCGGAGCAGGACGCTCCAGCGTCCAGTCCGAGCAGTGGTAGGACCCGACTAGTCGGTTCCATCGGACCCGCGCTGAGCGCGGGTCCGATGGGGAAACCGGGAACCGCCGATCAGGGCGGCTGCCGATTTCGCTCCAGCGGCCGGGAACTGGTAAAGTTTCTTGCTGTTGCCCCCCTAGCTCAGTGGTAGAGCGCGTTCTTGGTAAGAACGAGGTCACCGGATCGATTCCGGTGGGGGGCTCGTAAATGAGGGGGCCCGTGACGATCATCCGATCGGTGCGGGCAGCCTCATTTAGGGCGGTGTAGCTCAGCTGGTTAGAGCGCACGACTCATAATCGTGAGGTCCCGGGATCGAGTCCCGGCACCGCTACAGGAAAGGCCCCGGAGCTTCGGCTCCGGGGCCTTCTGTGTATCCGGGCTTCCCGCGCTCGGTCACTCGGCCACTCGGTCGCCCGTCAGTCGCCCTTCACGTTGATGATCTGCCGAAGCGTGTGGCGGATCTCCACCAGGTCCCGGGCATCCTCCATCACGGCGTCGATGTCCTTGTAGGCCGCCGGGATCTCGTCCAGGAACGCCGGGGTGTCCCGGAACTCGATGCCCCGCATGGCGGCCCGGAGCTGTTCCTGCGTGAAGGTCTCCCGGGCCGCGTTGCGGGAATACTCACGCCCTGCCCCGTGCGGTGCCGAGTCCAGAGCTTCCCTGTTTCCCCCGCCCGTCACCACGTACGAGCGGGTACCCATCGAGCCGGGGATGAGGCCGGGGCGCCCGGGATCCGCGGCGATGGCACCCTTGCGCGAGAGCCAGACGTCCTTGCCGTAGTGCTTCTCCCGCTGCGTGTAGTTGTGGTGGCAGTTGATGCGCTCGCGTTCCTCCACAGGCTTCCCGACCCAGTCGCTGAACTGCCGGACCACGCGATCCATCATCTCCTCGCGGTTGAGCAGCGCGAACTTCTGGGCCCACATCAGCTCGGCGATATAGCGGTCGAACTCCGGCGTGCCCTCCTCGAGGTAGGCGAGGTCCCGGTGGGGAAGGGTGATCGATCTCTGTGCGCAGTAGTCCTGGGCCGCGCGGATGTGCCGCTGCGCGATGCGGTTGCCGATACCCCTGGAGCCCGAGTGGAGGAAGAGCCAGACGTCGTCCTGCTCGTCGAGCGAGACCTCGATGAAGTGGTTTCCCGAGCCGAGCGTGCCGAGTTGCAGGCGCCAGTCCCTGACGTAGCTCGCCGGATCGAAGCCGGCCGAGTGCGCGTCCTGCTCGAGCGACTCGATGCGGGGTCTGGCGGACGCGCTCAGCCGCTTGTTGTTGTTGCCCGCGGACAGGGGTACGGACCGCTCGATGGCCACCCTCAGCGCGCGGCGCTCGAGGCGGGCGACGTCGTCAGCCGTGTAGTCGGTGCGGACAGCCACCATGCCGCAGCCGATGTCCACGCCGACTGCTGCGGGGATGATCGCGCCGAGGGTCGGCAGGACCGAGCCGACGGCGCACCCCAGGCCGAGGTGGGCGTCGGGCATCGAGGCGAAGTGGGGATACACGAACGGCATCGAGCTCGTCATGCGGTTCTGTGCCAGCGTCGCGTCGTCGATGATGCTGGCGAAGTTGACGTACTTCTCGGTGATCCACTGCATCCGTCGAGGCTACCGACGGGGCAGGTCGGGAAGCACGCGGTGCACCATCCCGCCCTGCCCCTTGCGGACGCGTCAGCGAATCCGTACTGCCTGGAGCACCGCGTCGCTGATGGTCACGTCCCGGCCGTCCCCGGTGCGCTCCGTCCTCGGACGCGACTCGCACACCCGGATGTCCCAAGCGTCGTCGAGCAGTTCGGCTATCTGCTGCGGCGTGTAGAAGAGCTCGGGCTGCGGCGGCCTGCCGATCCCCGAGTGGAGGTCCGAGGGATCGTGCGCGACGATCAGGAGGGTCCCGCCGACTCCGACCAGGGCCGCAAGGGAGCGGAAGATGCGCGACCGATCGGGGTCGGGCAGATGCATGAACTGAATGGAGACGAGGTCCAGGCCGTTCGGAAGATCCGGTGCGGACAGCAGATCCACGTGGCGCCATTCCAGGCGGTCCCGGACCGGAGGATCGAGCTCCTCCGCATGGGCCCGGGCGCGTGCGAGCGCCACGTCGGAGACATCGATGCCGAGGACGTTCCAGGCGCGGGATGCTAGCCAGGCAGCATCCGCTCCCTCCCCGCACCCGACGTCGAGAGCCCTGCCGGGAGGCAGGTCCGCCACGCCGGCGACGAGCTGTCGGTTCGGCTTGCCGCTCCAGATCCTCGGCCGTTGCCGGTAGCGCTCGTCCCAGAACTCCTGCGTGTACTCAACCTGCACGGCGTGCTCCTTTATCCGCTGCTTCGTCGACCGTTGCTCGTGCGGCCGTGGAGACGCCGGCGAGCCCGTCCTCCAGCCCGTGCCGCCGGAGCCCGAGCACCCGGGCCGAGACGTCCGCCTCGGACGCCGCGGAGAAGGGACCGCGATGGGCCTCGACGGCCCACGCCGTCTCCTCCTCCACGAGATTGGCGTTGATCGCCGCGCCCGCCATGGTGCCCTCGGCCGCGGCCACGATCACCTGTGCACCGAGATTCGAGACGTTGCCCGCAACATACACCCCCGGTACCGCCGTCGCCCCCATGGGGCCGGGCTCGATGAAGTGTCCCATCCCCGACGGATGCTGCTGCGTCGTGAGACCGAGTGATCCGGGCAGGATGCTCCGGGACTCCATCCGCGTCCCGACGGCGAGGGCCTGCAGGTCGAAGGTGTGTCCACCTGCCACCGTCACCCCGGTCAGCGTTCCTCCTGCGCTGTCGACGGATGTCACCGCGCCCTCCACCACCCGGACGGCGCGGGCGGCGAGCCGGTCCCACTCCTCATCGGTGGGAGTGAGGGAGTCGTTGAGGAACAGCGTGATGTCATCCGACCACTGCCGGAACAGGAGGGCCTGGTGGACGGACAGGGCGCCCGTGCCGAGGACCCCGATGCGCTGCCCGCGGATCTCGTAGCCGTGGCAGTAGGGGCAGTGCACGACGCCCGCCCCCCACTGTTCACGGAGGCCCGGGATCTCGGGCAGCCCGTCCGAGAGGCCGGTGGCGAACAGTATGCGTCGTCCGGTGACACTGCGCCCGTCCGTCAGCACGACGTCGAACCCTTCCGAGGTCCGCAGCACGGCTTCGGCTTCGGCGCGCACGATCGTAGCGCCGTAGGACTCCGCCTCCGTCCTGCCGGTGTCGAGCAGTGCGAGCGGATCCATGCCCTCCCGGGTGAGGAAACCGTGGACGCCCCGGGCAGCTGCGTTGCGCGGTTGTCCGGCGTCGATCACGAGGACGGATCGCAGGGCGCGGCTCAGGGTGACGGCGGCGCTGAGGCCTGCCGCACCACCCCCGACGACGACGGCGTCGTACCGATCCTGGAGGGGTTGGCTGGTGGTTGACATGCTGGGTCTCCTTCCGTGGTGCTTGTCTTCCAAGCATCCGCACGGCAGGTAGAAGTGACAAACTTCCTTGCTGATGTGGCAAAATCGCACCATGGCTTCAGACCTCGACTCCGTGCTCGACGCCGTTGGTCCACGTCTTCGTGCGCTTCGCGTTCAGCGCAACCTGACGCTCGGAGAGGTGTCTGCTGCCTCCGGTGTATCGGTGAGCACACTGTCCCGGCTCGAATCCGGCCGGCGCCGGCCGAACCTGGAATTGCTGCTGCCGATCGCGCAGCTCTACGGAGTGCCGCTCGATGACCTCGTCGGTGCTCCGCCCACCGGAGACCCGCGCATCCACCTCCGGCCCATCGAGCACCACGGCATGACGGCGATCCCCCTCACCAGGCGCCCCGGGGGCGTGCAGGCCTTCAAGATGGTGATCGCCGGAGACGGACGCGGTACGGAACCGGAGTTGCAGGTCCACGAGGGCTACGAATGGATGTACATCCTGAACGGCTCCCTGCGGCTGGTGCTCGCGGACAACGACTTCGTGCTCGGGCCCGGCGAGGCAGCAGAGTTCGACACACGAACGCCGCACTGGTTCGCCAGTGCGGACGGGAAGCCCGTCGAGATGATCAGCCTCTTCGGGCAGCAGGGTGAGCGGATGCACGTCCGCGCACGGCCGAAGCGATCGTGAGGCAGTCGGGCCGGCCGGAGAAGGCGACAGACGGCACGCGACGGCCTTATAGGATGAACTGAGCCGAGCGATCAGAGAGCGGCCCGACCGCGGGCCGACGGGGACGGAACGACGATGACGAACGAGCAGCCGGGGTTCACCCCCGACAACCCCTCCGGTGGCTTCCCCACCCGGGCGAGCCGCCGCCGCGCCGCAGCGTCGCCGGAACAGCCACGCTTCGCCGACCGCTTCGCGCCGGATCCCGCGACGGACCCGGTCGCGCCGGACAAGGGCGTTCCGGGCGAGCCGGGCCACCCCGACGACGACGCCGACGTTACCCTGCGCCGCACTCCCACCGGCACCTCCGGCGGACGGGCGACAGGGCAGGCCCCCGACGCATCGGACGCACCTGCCGTACCGGGCACATCAGGCCTGCCGGTGTTCCAGCCGGCGATCCAGGGTGCCCCCGCTGCAGCGCCGGAAGCGGACGGTATCCCGACTGCCGTCGCACCCGGGCCGGACGCCGCCGCAGCGAGGACCGCGCCGTCACCGATCGGCAGGCGTCGCCCGTCGCCTGCCGGGCAGGAGGCAGCGGCACCGTCCGTCGCCCCGGATCTAGCGCTACCGGCCGTGCCGGCGCCCCCTCGCCGCGTGCCGGTCCCGGGTCCGGACCACGCGCCGACGGGGTTGCGCCCGCGCGAGGGACGGGCGTCGTTCCTCGCACCCGATACCGCCGTCGTCCCCGCCGAGAGCGGATGGCGCGGCGTCCTCGCACGGCTGGGGCTGAGCATCCCGCCGTCACGGCGGGAACTCGCGATCAGGGCGGATGTCACCGCGGTCAGCCGGCGCTGGCCGGGCCCCCGGACCGTCGCCGTCGTCAATGGCAAGGGCGGAGCGAACAAGACGCCCACCTCGGTCATGCTCGCGGCCGTCTTCGCGCGCAATGGTGGCGGGCCCGTTCTTGCGTGGGACAACAACGACGCCCGCGGCACGCTCGGCTGGCGGACCGAGCAGGGCCCGCACGAGGCCACCGTCCTGGATCTCCTACCGCAGGCGGACGCGCTCCTGGCACCGTCCGCGCAGTCGGCCCTGCTGGCGCGGTACGTCCATCACCAGACCGAGGACAAGTTCGACGTCCTGCGCTCCAAGCCGGACGTCCTCGCCTCCCAGCAGAAGGTGACGGCCGACGACTTCGACGCGCTCCACGAAGTGGCGTCCAAGTATTTCCGCCTGACCGTGGTCGACTCGGGGAACGACGAGACCGCCGAGCGCTGGCTGCGGATGATCCACCATACGGACCAGCTCGTGATCGCCACGACGACGCTCGAGGAGCACGCCGAAGCCGGGGCGCTCCTGCTGGAGGCTCTGCGCGCGCGTGGTGGTCGCTACTCCGAGCTCGCGCGCAGCGCGGTGGTCATCGTGAGCCAGTCGGACAAGAACGGGACCCAGGCACAGAGCCAGTCGATCGCGGACGGCTTCGGCGAGCTCGCCCGCCGCGCGGTCACCATTCCCTTCGATGCGGCTCTGATCAAGGGTCGGATCCGTTACGGCGCCCTGCGCCCGGCCACGCAGCGCGCATGGCTGTCCGCGGCGGCTGCGGTGGCCGAGGGGCTCTAGACCGCTTGCCGTGCTTCCCGACCTTCAGACAGGATCAGGCATGACCGAGCTGCCGTTTCCCATCCAGCCCATGCTCGCGAAAGCCGTGGACTCCGTGCCCGGTCCCGACAGCGTTTCCGGCGGACTCCTCTACGAGCCGAAGTGGGACGGCTTCAGGGCTGTCGTGCGCATCGAGAACGGTACCTGCGAGATCGGCAGCCGGGGTTCGAAGATGCTCACCCGGTACTTCCCCGAACTCGTCGATGCGCTGCTGGAGAACCTGCCCGAGCGCTGCGTCGTCGACGGGGAGATCGTGGTGCGCCGGGGGGAGCCCGGTGCGGAGAGGCTCGACTGGGAGGCCCTGTCCCAGCGCATCCATCCCGCCGACAGCAGGGTTCGCCTGCTCGCCGTTCAGACGCCGTCGTCGTTCGTGGCCTTCGACCTCCTCGCGATCGACGACAACGACCTGACGCGCATGCCGTTCGTCGATCGCAGGAAGGCGCTCGAGGGCATCGGCGAGTCCTTCTCCGCTCCCGTGCACCTGTCGCAGGTCACCCGCGACGTCGAGCTCGCGCAGCGCTGGCTCGTCGAGTTCGAGGGTGCGGGACTCGACGGCATCGTCGCGAAACCCCTGACTGCGCAGTACGAGCCGAACAAGAGGCTCATGCTCAAGGTCAAGCACCACCGCACCGCCGACGTCGTGCTGCTCGGTTACCGGGTGCACAAGTCCGGGCAGGGGGTCGGCTCGCTGCTGCTGGGCCTGTACGACGACGACGGCGGGTTGCGCAACGTGGGAGGCATCTCGGCGTTCTCCGACAAGCGGCGGCTGGAACTCGTCGAGGAGCTCGCACCGGACGTCATGCGCGACGACGCAGGCGAGATCGAACGGGGCGCCACCGACCGCAGCCGCTTCGCGTCCTCGAAGGACGTGTCCTTCATCCGATTGGAGCCGCGGCGCGTGGTGGAGGTGCGGTACGACCAGATGGAGGGCGACCGGTTCCGCCACACCGTCCAGTTCGAACGGTGGCGGCCGGACCGGGAGCCGCGATCGTGCACGTTCGGGCAGCTCGACATCCCTGCCGCCTACGATCTCAGCAGGGTGCTGGCGTGACCTCCGCCGAAGCCGGACGGAGGAGCCTTCTCTACCTGTGCAGCGGCGCGGGCTGGCGCGCAGGGGTACCGGTGCTGTCACTGCACGCCGTGCCGAGCGAGGGCGTTCCCGGAGGGACTGGAACTGCCGCCGCAGCCACCGATGACGACCGCTTGCTCGATGTCGTGCTCCGGCCCGGGACGAGGGTGGCCTACGAGATCGCCGCCGACGGGAGGTTCTGCCTCGGGTACCACCGGGTGCACGGCCGGGACGACCGCACGTGGGTGCAGTGCGCCGACCAAGCGCCCGCCGAGCGGGGCTACCAGTGCGCCCGATGCTTCGCACAGGACGACGTCCGGTTCATGCACGACATCCACCGCTCCGGCATCGCACCGGCCGGGCTCAAGCGCTACCTCGACCAGCCCCACTGGCTGTACGTCGCGACGTTCGCCGATGGCTCGAGCAAAGTCGGAACGGCCTCGCACCCGAGGAAGCGCGCCCGCCTCGTGGAGCAGGGAGCGGTGGTGGCCCAGTACGTGGCGCATGCCGACGACGGCCGGGTTGTCAGGGTCCTGGAGGACGAGGTCACCCGTTCGGTCGGCATCCAGCAGGCTGTGAGGTCGAGCACGAAGGCATCCTCGCTCTGCTCGCCGCTACCGACCGCACGGCTCGAACGCGTCAACGACGGTTTAGCCCTGGCAGCCAGGGGACTCCTCGAAAGTGGCCTCGGCCTCGACGGCTTCGAGGTGGTGCACGAGGAGTTCGAACCGCCGTCGTCGTGGTCCGCCGTTCTCGGTCACCACGGCCTGCAGCCCTATGCCGAGCCGCTCGGGAGCGGGCAGCACGGCTTCACCATCCTCGAGGTGCTCGGTCCGTCGGCCCTCGTCGCCATCGACGGTGCGGACCTGGTGTTCGTCGCCGATCTGTCCGGGCTCAAGGGCAGGCGCCTGCGGTTCGGTGACTTCAGTACGCCGGTGCCGGCCGTCCAGGAGGCGTTGTTCTGAGCGGCAGCAGCGGAACCCGCAGTAGAATCGGATCATGCTGAATACGCCCTGGGAGACCGGCTCGGACCTGTACCGCAGGCTGGTGGTGTCGGCGCTGGTGACCACGGCGATCGGCATCCTGATCGCGGTGGTCGGCGCGACGTCGGACCAGCGCGCGGTCGTTCTCGCGGGCATCACGGTCATCGTGGCCGGGATGGTGTGCCATCTCGCCGGCATGGTGGTCCGTTCGCGCGACGTCCGGCGGCGTCTGAAGGACCTGTCCTGACCCTCCCTCGCTCCGCCGGTGCCGGGACCTCGACCCGCACGGCACCCCGTGCCGGCACGCGCACATCCCCAGCTTCTCCGCATCCATGCCCGACGACGCTTCCACCGGAGGTTCCATGACCATCGACCCAGACCTGCAGGGGCGCAGCTACCCCGCCGGAGAGACCTACTCAGTGGGCCGCGAGGCCATCCGGGACTTCGCCAGGGCCATCAAGGCGACACACCCGGCCCACTACGACGTGGCCGCCGCGGCAGCCCTCGGGCATGCCGACCTCGTGGCGCCCCCCACGTTCGCCATCATCGTGGCCCAGCGGGCCGACGCGCAGCTCATCAGCGATCCGAGCGCGGGCATCGACTTCACCCGCGTGGTCCACGCGGACCAGCGGTTCGTCCACCATCGACCCATCCTCGCGGGGGACCAGCTCGTCGCCGAACTGCACGTCGACCAGGTGCGGGCCATGGGCGGGGGAGCGATGATCACCACGCGTGCGGAGATCTCGACCGTCGACGGAGAAGCGACGACCACGACGACGTCGTCCATCCTCGTCCGAGGGGAGGACCAGTAGCCATGACCGTCTCCCTTGCCTCGCTCGAGGTGGGCCAGCACATCGGCTCCGCCACCGTCGACATCACCCGGACCGACCTCGTGCGGTACGCAGGCGCCTCCGGCGACCTCAACCCGATCCACTGGAACCAGGCCTTCGCCGAGGGGGTCGGCCTGCCCGGCGTGATCGCCCACGGGATGTTCACCATGGGCGCTGCCGTCCAGCTCGTGACCGACTGGATCGGCGACCCGGCCGCCGTCGTCGACTACCAGACGCGGTTCACCAAGCCCGTGGTCGTCACGGATACGACGGCGCAGCCCGGCCAGCCGGGTGCGGTCGTCGAGGTTACCGGCGTCGTCGGCCAGATCGACACCGAACGCTCGACGGCGCGCGTCGACCTCACGGTGACCTCCGCCGGGCAGAAGGTCCTCGTCAAGGCCCAGGCCGTGGTGAGGCTGGCGTGAGCGCGCCCGCCACGCAGGTGAATCTCGCCGACCTCACGACCACCCGCGTTGGGGGACCGGCGCGCTCGTTCGTTGAGGCCGCGACGGAACGGGAGATCGTCGAGGCCGTCCGTGCCGCCGATGCTGCGGGTGACCCGCTGCTCATCGTCAGCGGGGGCTCAAACCTGCTGATCGGGGACGAGGGCTTCGACGGGACGGTCGTTCACATCGTGTCCAGGGGTTTCACGGTCGACGACGACGACGCGACGTGCGGCGGCGTCATGGTCAAGGTGCAGGCCGGCCAGGACTGGGACGAACTGGTGCGGTACACCGTGCTGCACGCGTTCTCCGGTCTGGAGGCCCTCTCGGGTATCCCCGGTTCCACGGGAGCCACGCCCGTGCAGAACGTCGGGGCCTACGGTTCGGACGTGTCGCAGACCATCGCGACGGTCCGCACCTACGACCGCGAGACCGACAGCATCAAGAGCTTCACCAACTTCGAGCTGAGATTCGGCTACCGGGATTCGTTGCTCAAGCGCAGCACGGTCAACGGCTCGCCCCGCTACGTGGTGCTGAGCGTCGAGTTCCAGCTCGGGCTGGGGCGCATGAGCAAGCCGGTCAAGTATGCCGAACTGGCCCGCGCGCTCGGCATCGAGGTGGGCGCCCGCGCCTACGCGAACGACGTGCGGCGGGAGGTGTTGAAGCTACGCGCGGGGAAGGGCATGGTGCTCGACGCGCCTGACCCGGACACCTGGAGCACGGGATCCTTCTTCACCAACCCGATCGTGCCCCAGGAGGTGGCCGACCGGCTCCCCGAGGACGCTCCCCGGTATGCGACGGGAGCGGCCGGAGACGTGAAGCTCAGCGCCGCCTGGCTGATCGAGCACGCAGGGTTCTCGAAGGGGTTCGGGCTCGGCGACGACGAAGGCCATGCTGTGGCGGAAGGGCGCGCGTCCCTCTCGACGAAGCACACGCTTGCCCTCACCAACAGGGGAGGCGCCTCGGCGTCGGACCTCCTGGCGGTTGCCCGGCTCGTGCGGGACGGCGTCGAAGAATCCTTCGGGATCCGGCTCGAACCGGAACCGCTGCTGGTCAACTGCTCGCTCTGACGCGGCGGCAGCGTTACTGGGGGGCGTCCTGGCCTGCCCAGGCTGTCGCGTAGAACTGCTCCGAACGCGAGTTGAGCAACTCGGCGTAGGGTTCCGGCATCATCGCCTGCGCTGAATTGCTGGAGACACTAGGAGCGAAGGCAGATACGCCAAGCCCAGCTTCACTGTCCTGCAGAGTCAGGCCGGCGGCCTCCAGAATGGTGGGGTACAGGTTCATCTGGTCCACGTCGGGGCGCAGCGTGCTTCCCGGGTTCTCGCCCGGGATCCAGATCCGATTGAAGATGCTTCGGTTGTCGCTGGCGGCCAGCTGCTCGTGGAATGCGCTCCCGGCGCTCATCTGCTTGAGGTGGTCGCCCATGATGACCACGGCAGTGTCGTCGAGGTAACCCTTCTCCTCCATGTAGCTCACGAATCCGGCCACCTGGGCCATCGAGCAGGAAAATACCGAGGTGGCCGCGTCCTCCGTATCTACAGGGCAGTAGTCGAAGACGTGTACCGGCTCATGGGTGTCCAGCGTCAGCACAGAGAGATTGAACGGCTGGCCGGTTCTCGCGGCCTCGGCATGCAGCTCGTCGATCTCGTCCTTGGCATGGGCCATGAGGCGTTCGTCGCTCAGGCCCCAGTCGCGGATGCTCTCCTCCGGTTCACCGGCGGCACGCCAGACATTGAGGTCCTTCACGTCGGAGTAACCGTGGCTCCTCAGGAAGGTGTCCTTCGCAGCGAAGGAGGCGTCGGCGCCGCCCAGGAAGACGTTGGTATAGCCGTGGTCCTCCAGGACGTCGCCCAGGCACGTGGCCCCTCCGAGGTACGTGTCGATCACACCGCCGAGCTCGTTGAGGGCTGCGTTACCCGAGACGGTGCCCATTCCCTTCAGCGGAACACCGCATTGGGTGGCAGTGATACCGGCCATCGTCCAGCCTCCACCCTCATACTCCTGGAGGCCCTTTATGCTCTGCCAGCCGTCCGACGACGTCGTGACCTCCTTCAACGGAGCGAACGCGTCCTTCTCGAAGAGCTGGCCGTCGGCGAGGGTGGCTTCGCCGGATTCGAGATAGATCAGCACCAGATTGCGCTTGTGCTCGTCATCGGTGACGATCGGCTTGACGTAGTAGTCGCCGAGATCGAAATCGGAGTTCGCCGCTTTGATGTAGTCGACCACTCCCACCGCACTGGCGAAGGCCGAGCTGCCGGCGACGACGATCGCGGCCACCGCGACGCTGCAGACGATGCGCGTCGCCCGTGCTGAACGACGCGACTGCATGTGGCGGCCGAAGCGGCGCTTCCGGCGCCGCAAGTACCGCAGCAAGGCGATCCCGCCGGTGACGAGCAGGGGGACGACACCGATAGCCACAACGCCGATCCAGACGATCGCGCCGCCCCCACCGTCGACTTGAACGGAGATCAGATTCAGGAGCAGCTGATTCACTGAGATCTTGCCCCAGTAGAAACGGATGCCGAGGGCGGCGATGAGCAGCACGAGCCCCGCCCAGATCAGGACGTAGACCAGGGTGCTGCCCATAACGGAGCCAACCCGTCGGGTCAGCGCACGGATCCGGTCAGACATGGCAACACCTCGCGTTCTCAGGTACCCGTCGGCCGGGCGCCCTTGACATACGGCCCTTCCGGGCCCATAGAAGACTAGCCCCGCTATGCTACCTGTTCAACCTTGGTTCACCTTCAAGCAATCTGTTGTACACCGGGTAGGGGTAGTCCACGGACCCCCGGCGGGCGGAGCCCACACTGCTCGGATCCGACTTCTGGTGCGCCGGCTACAGGACGGCGGACCGGCGCGCCTGCTCGGCTGCGGCGCGCGTGAGCACGACGTCGTCCCAGCTGTCCTCCCGTTGGACGAGGCGGCGGGAGCAGAGCCATTGGGCCAGCCGGGACGCGACGCTGATCTGTGCGAGCCGGTCGTGGAAGTCGGGCAGAAGCTGGGGTGCAGCGAGGAAGCCGGGAAGTGCATGCAGCATTTCGCGGGCGCCCATGATGCGCGCGTACGGTGCATCGGTACCGAATTGCCGCTCCAGGCTGATCAGCTGCCGGTCGTCCGCGTCCAGGAGCGCGGCTCCGCCGTCCTCGAGGTAGGCCCGGAGGTGCATCTGCACCCGCTCGTACCGCAGGAGGCTCTCCGGGTGCCGCGTGTGCCCGCTCGCCGCGAAGAAGCGATCGAGGATGGTGTCTGCGTTGAGGTGGTCCATGCGCACATCCTGCCGTCGGCCACCGACTTTTTCCCCGGTGCGCGGAAGGGGAGCCGGGCAGACGGATGACGGCAGGAATGACTAGCATCGATGCTGTACGACTGCACGCGCTGGCCCGGCTCCGTGCGGGATCGTCTCGGGCAGGGAGAACGCGCGTGGCCGAACAACATCCAGCTCAGCGTCGATCGGCCGGTGCGGCTGTTTCCCTCAGGTCCCTGGCCTTCGACGTCGCGACGTCCGGCTACTCGCTGATGGACCTGGATTTCGTCATCCTCGATGTCAACAGGGCGTTCGCCGAGTCGACGGGCCTGGATCGCGAGATGCTGGTCGGACGTCAGGCATTCGAGGTGTTCCAGGAGAACCCGCTGCAGTCCGACCACGCTCCTGCACGAACGATGCGCCAATCCCTCGACCGCGTCATCGCGACCGGACAACCCGACGTCATGCACATCCAGCGCTTCGACGTCCCTGATCCGTCCGAGCCGGGCGCATTCCACGAGCGTTACTGGAGCCCGGTGAACCTTCCCGTGATGAACGACGACGGCGACCTGGTCGCTCTCCTGCAGCAGGTGGAGGACGTCACCGATTACCGCGACGACCTGGTCAAGGTGCTCGGCTACCTGCGGGAGGTTCCGGCGGGCACCTCCGCGGAGACCTCCCGCCGCTTCGCCGAATACGCGGCCACCGCCATGGCGCACTCGAGCCTCTACCACTCCGCGCAGCGGGAGGTGGAGCAGTTGCAGGAAGCACTGACGTCCCGCGCCGTCATCGACCAGGCGAAGGGCATCCTGACGGGCCGGCACCGGTGTGGCAGCGATGAGGCCTTCGCACGGCTGCGGAAGATGTCGAACGAAGCGAACGTCAGGCTGCGGGACGTCGCCGCTGCGCTGGTCTACCAGACCGCGGTCCCTCCGCGAGCAGGGATGACGACCCGGGAGGACGCGGTCTAGAGGTTGCCGGTCGCGATCATCAGCATGCGGCGGAGTGGCTCGGCCGCACCCCACAGGAGCTGGTCGCCCACCGTGAAGGCGCTGATGAAGTCCGGCCCCATCTCGAGCTTGCGGATGCGCCCGACGGGGATGTCGAGCGACCCCGTGGCCGCGACCGGGGTGAGCCCCGCCAGCGTGTCCGTCTTCGTGTTCGGGATGACACGGACCCATTCGTTGTCCGCGGCGATGATCGCCTCGATCTCGCTCACCGGCAGGTCCTGCGTCAGCTTGAGGGTCAGCGCCTGGGAATGCGACCGCATTGCTCCCACGCGGACGCACAGGCCGTCGAAGGGGATGCGCGTGTCGGTCCCCAGGATCTTGTTGGTCTCCGCACCGGCCTTCCATTCCTCCTTCGACTGGCCGTTGCCCAGGTCGCTGTCGATCCAGGGGATGACCGATCCGGCCAGAGGCACCCCGAACTGCGTTGCTTCCAGGCTCGGATGCCGCTGTTTCGCGAGGATGGCCCGGTCGATGTCCAGGATCGCCGATGCGGGGTCATCCAGGTTCATCGCGACCGTGCCGTGCAGCGCGCCGAACTGGTTGAGCAGTTCGCGCATGTGGCGGGCACCGCCGCCCGAGGCCGCCTGGTAGGTCATCGAGGTGCCCCATTCGACGAGGCCGTTGCGGAAGAGCCCGCCGAGGCCCATCAGCATGCAGGACACCGTGCAGTTTCCACCGATGAAGTCGCGGACGCCCCTTGCCAGACCCTCGTCGATGGCACTCCGGTTGACGGGATCCAGCACAATGATGCTGTCCTGTTCCATGCGCAGCGTGGAGGCCGCGTCGAGCCAGAGGCCGGACCAGCCGGCGTCGCGCAGTTTCGGATAGACCTCGGCGGTGTAGTCGCCACCCTGTGCCGTCACGATGATCGGCAGCTTCGCGAGGGTCTCGACGTCGTACGCGTCCTGCAACGTGCCGGCGCCGTCAGCGAACGACGGCGCGGAACCCCCGGCGGCCGAGGTCGAGAAGAAGACGGGGTTGATGCGGGCGAAGTCGCCCTCGTCCTGGAGCCGCTGCATGAGGACAGAGCCGACCATGCCGCGCCAGCCCACGAATCCGACGGACGGCAGGGCTGAGCTTTCGGGTGCTGAAGTCATGCTGTCCAGTTTAGGCGCGCAGCCTCCGTGGGTCGCGCTTTGTGACCGAGGTCCCTCGCTCGACCCCGGCAGCTGGTGCGGAGGTCAGAAGGGCTGCTGGGAAGGCGTCGGCAGCCCGCGCTCCCTCCGTAGCCGGTCCGCCCGCACCTCGATCACCATGTAGCGCGCGAAGAGGGCCGTCGTCCCGAAGAGCATGAGCGGGATGACCCAGACGAAGAGCGGGGGGTTCGGCCGGGGATCGAAGTAGGGCGATGCCACGATGATCGTCAGGAAGACCGACACCGCGCCTGCGATGGCGACGAGGACGATGTAGCCCCGCGCGGTACTGATCTTCGGGCCGATACCGGTGCGTCCGTTGCCGAATTCCTCCGGGAGGTAGCTGACCAGTTCGCCGTTCCTCCCGCGGGACAGGATGCGCTGCTGCCCGGACTCACGGACGAGGCGTTCGTGTTCCGCCGCGGCGGCGTCGTCCCGGCGCTGTCGTGCTGCGTCGTACACCACGTCAGTCGCCCCGCACCAGAGCGAGCTCTGCCAGCAGGGCGTCATCGTCCAGGCCCTCGCGGAACGCGATGTTGTCGCTGCCGGTGTCCGTGTACCCGACCGTCCACCCGCCCTCGCCCTTCTTCACCAGGAGCCGGCCCCTGTCCGGAGTCTCCCTGCGGTACACGCTGGCACCGCCGGCGGGGGTCGCGTCCAGGTGCGTCGAGATCATCGCGAGGAGAGCCTCGGCACCGGACAGGGCCGGAGCCTGTGGCATGGCGAACCAGGCGAAGTAGGATCGCGGCTGCAGCAGGATGGCGAACTCGGACGATTCCACCTGCAGGACACTGTCGCCCGTCCGATCCGGCGCCAGCAGTGCGACGTCGACGCGGCGCTCGGCCTCGGAGAGGGCCGAGAGGACGGCTGCGGCGGGTCCCGCGACGACGAGTTCCCGCTCATCACCGACGGTCGCCAGCCCGTGCGCGACGAGCGAGGACGCGCCTGCCCGGATGACGTTTCCGTCCGCAGCCTCCGCCGTGATGCGAAGTGCCGCGGCGCTCGCGGTCGACTGCGGTCCGGGCCGCATGGCCAGGAGGGCGGCCAGTTCGGCATAGCCGAAGCCGAGGGTTCCCGGATAGGCGGTCGGGGTCCCGGCTGCCGTGGCGGTGGTGGTCCCGGTGGTGGTCCCGGTGGTGGTTCCAGTCATGTCGATGTCCTAGTCGTCAGAATCCGAAGAAGTCCCCGACGGCCTCCGCGCCGTCGGACAGGGTATCGCCGACAGCATCGGCCGCGTCACCGACGGCATCGGCCGCATCAGCGACGCCCTCGCCGATCGCGGCGCCCACCGCATTGACGCTGTCGTGGATGATCGGCACGTTGTCGTAGAGCGCCAGCGCACCACTGGCCACCATGGCTGCGGTGCCGACGGGTGGAGGGGCGAACGAGAGTCCACCCAGCACCGCCTTCGCGGTGGAGTACACTGCGTCGCCGTAGTCGCCCTGCTGATAGCTGTCGACGGCGTCCCATACGTCCAGCCCTGTTCCCAGGACGCCCAGACTCTTGCCCAGCACGTCGAACGCGGCGAACGCCTTCGTTCCTTCCGCCAGGCCCAGCGCCGTGTGCCACTTGCCGTCGAAGAGGTCGGACGAGGTGTTGAAGATCCCGCTCAGCGCGTCGGAGTTGCGCAGTGCCGCGAACGCGGCCTTATCGAACGGGCCGCCCCTGTGGAGGAGGGTGGCGATGTCGTACAGGCCCGCCCGCATGTTCGGGATCGCCTTGAGGGTGTTGTAGATGTCCCAGGCGTTCGGCGAGTCATCGCCGGACGGCGCAGTGCCGGGCGCGGTGCCGGGCGCAGACGGTGTGGGGTTCCCAGCGGCGCCCCCACCCTCGTCGCTCGCCGTCTCCTGCTCGTCCGCATGGCCGAGCAACTCGGCCGAGACCTTCTCCAGCGCATTCGTCGCCTCGAGGATCTGCAGGCGCATCGACCCGTTCCACTGCTGCCGGACCCGATCGGCGTCGCGGCCCTGCCACATGAACGGATTGTTGACCGCGGAGCTGATGGCCGTGCTCGCCGCCGTGATCGTGGCCGAGCCCTGCGAGCACAACTGCGCCAGTTCGCGCAGTTGCGCGGGGTTGGATCCCCAGACGTCCGACATTCTCTTCCCCAGTCCTTCGATCATCCCGTGGTCGGGACCGTGCGTGGTCGAGCCTAGGCGGCTCGGGACCATTCGGCGATGGGGAGAGCTGCCCATCGCCGGTCGTCCTAGTCCTGCCTGATCCAGAGGCTGATGCGGTACCGCGTGCCGCCCGACGACTCCAGCCACCCGGATTCGGGGGTCAGCGCGGCAAGCGTCCAGTCGGGCCCGAGGGCGGGCGCGACGGTGTCCCCCTCCACCGTCGACTCGACGACGGTGACGAGCGCGGCATTGGCGCGGGACATGGCGTCTGCATAGACGCGGCCACCACCGATGATCCAGATCTCCTCGGCACCGGGGCTGCCCTGCGCGGCCTCGAGGGCCGAGTCGAGCGAGTCCACGAGGACCGCGCCCGGGAGGTCCGCCGAGGTGGAACCCGAGATCACGATGTTCGTGCGATCAGGCAGGGGGCGGAACCTCTCCGGGAAGGACTCCCACGTCCGACGGCCCATGATGACGGGATGTCCCGTCGTCGTGGCCCTGAAGTGTGCCATGTCCTCAGGGACATGCCAGGGGATACCGCCGTCCCTGCCGATCACGCCGTCCTCCGTCTGGGCCCAGATCATGCCGATGACAGGAGCGGATCCGACGGCATCGGAGACGCTGAGGGTGCCGGCGGAGGGCGCTTCGCTCATACCGCCACCGGCGCCTTGATGGTCGGGTGGTGCTGGTAGTCGACCACGTCGAAGTCCTCCAGGGTGTAGTCGAAGATACTCTCGGGCTTCCGTTTCAGTTCGACGCGGGGGTAGGGGTACGGCGCACGCAACAACTGCTCCGTGACCTGCTCCACGTGGTTGTCGTACACGTGGACATCGCCGCCGGTCCAGATGAACTCGCCGGGCTCGAGACCGGTCTGCTGGGCCACCATCAGGGTCAGCAGGGCGTAGGACGCGATGTTGAACGGTACCCCCAGGAACGTGTCGGCGGAACGCTGGTACAGCTGGCAGGACAAGGTGCCAGGGCTCCCGTCGACCCCCGGGCTCACGTAGAACTGGAAGAACACATGGCACGGGGGGAGCGCCATGTTGGAGATCTCCGACACGTTCCAGGCCGAGACGAGGTGCCGGCGCGAATCGGGATCGGTCTTCAGGGCTTCGACCACCTGCGCGATCTGGTCGATGTGCCCGCCGTCAGGTGTCGGCCACGAACGCCACTGCACGCCGTACACCGGGCCGAGCTCGCCGTCGTCGTCGGCCCACTCGTTCCAGATCGACACGCCCCGCTCCTGGAGCCAGCGGACGTTCGAGTCGCCGCGGAGGAACCAGAGCAGTTCGAGTGCGACGGACTTGAAGTGCACGCGCTTGGTGGTGATGAGCGGGAAGGACTCGCGGAGATCGAAGCGCAACTGCCGGCCGAAGACGCTTCGCGTTCCGGTGCCCGTCCTGTCACTCTTCGCCGCGCCGTTCGCCATCACATCGCGCAGCAGATCCTCATAGGGGGTGGGAATGGGGGTGCTCACCCAGCCAGTCTAGGACGATCGCGCCGCGGGTTGCAGCGGCGGCCCGGTAGACTGCGCCGAGGCCGGGCGGACGGCGACGCCGGTCACCTGCCGTTCACTTTTCACCGGGAGACTCCAGCCGTGACCATTCCCTCGCCCGAGACCACCGCCGCGCCCTACCCCGCACAGTTCGTGGCATCCGGGCTCGCACCGGACCCCCGTACGCTCCTCGACATCCTGCGAGCGACCGCCGCGGCACACCCCGACGCGTCGGCGCTCGACGACGGAACGGCCGCGCTCAGTTATGCGGAACTCGTCGCCGCGGCCGAAGAGTTCGCGGAGGCGCTGCGCGGCGCCGGTGTAGGCCGCGGAGATGCGGTGGGAGTCCGCATCCCGTCGGGAACCAACGAGCTCTACATCGCGATCCTCGGCGTGTTGTCGGCCGGTGCCGCCTACGTCCCGGTGGACGCGGACGACCCCGACGAGCGGGCCCGGGTCGTGTTCGCGGAGTCCCGCGTGGTCGCGGTCGTAGGACAGGGCCTCTCGGTGGCCGCGGGAGCAGGCCGAACCAATGGGGGTACCGGCGACCCGACGCCCGACGACGACGCCTGGATCATCTTCACCTCCGGTTCCACGGGCACGCCGAAGGGAGTGGCCGTGACACACCGGTCGGCAGCGGCCTTCGTCGACGCCGAGGCCCGGCTCTTCCTCCAGCGTGAGCCCATCGGGCCCGCCGATCGTGTCCTCGCCGGTCTCTCCGTCGCGTTCGACGCCTCCTGTGAGGAGATGTGGCTGGCGTGGCGGAACGGGGCCTGCCTCGTGCCGGCCCCCCGTGCGCTGGTGCGTACCGGGATGGACCTGGGGCCGTGGCTGATAGCACGGGGGATCACCGTCGTTTCCACGGTGCCTACCCTGGCAGCGCTGTGGCCTTCGGATTCCCTCGAGAACGTGAGGTTGCTGATCTTCGGCGGTGAGGCCTGCCCTCCCGAACTCGCGCAGCGCCTCGCGGTCCATGACCGCGAGGTCTGGAACACGTACGGGCCCACCGAGGCCACCGTTGTGGCGTGCGCCGCGCGCCTCGGCGGTCCGGGACCGGTCCGGATCGGCCTGCCACTGGACGGCTGGGACCTCGCGGTCGTCGACGAGGCCGGCATCCCTGTGGAGGAGGGTGCCACGGGAGAACTGATCATCGGGGGAGTGGGCCTGGCCCGCTACCTCGACCCGGCCAAGGACGCCGAGAAGTACGCCCCGATGCCCACCCTCGGGTGGGACCGTGCCTACCGCTCCGGGGACCTCGTGCAGCTCGAGTCCGCCGGACTGGTCTTCGCGGGCCGGGCGGACGACCAGGTGAAGCTGGGCGGTCGCCGCATCGAACTCGGCGAGGTGGACGCCGCCCTCCAGTCGTTGCCGGGCATCGCCGGTGCTGCCTCGGCAGTGCAGACGACGCCCTCCGGCAACCAGCTGCTCGTGGGCTACCTCGTCCCCGCCAGTGGTGAGCCCGACCTCGCTGAGCTCCGGGACCTCCTCGCGGACCGCCTTCCCGCAGCGCTCGTGCCGCTGCTGACCGTCACCGCGTCGCTTCCCACGAAGACCAGCGGCAAGGTGGACCGCAACGCCCTGCCCTGGCCACTCGCCGGCGTCGGCGGACCGGGCGAGCCGCAGGACCTCGACCCGCGCGTACAGTGGATCGCGGACCAGTGGGCCGCCGTCCTGGGCGCCGTCGCGACCGACGAGGACGCCGATTTCTTCCTGCACGGCGGAGGTTCCCTCGCCGCTGCCCGGCTCGTCTCGCTGATTCGGGTGCGCTACCCGGTGATCACCGTCGCGGACATCTACGCGCATCCCCGGCTCGGGGCACTCGCGGCGTTCGCAGCGAGCACGGGCGACGGCGGCGAGCAACCGGCAGCGCCCGTCAGGACGGTCCGGGGCACCGCCCGCAGGTCGCAGGTCTTCCAGACCATCATGGGCATCCCGCTGCAGTTCCTCACCGGCATGCGCTGGCTGACCTACGCGATGATCGCGAGCAACGTGCTCGCCGGCGTCGGCATCCTCACTGCCGCGCCCACACTGTCCTGGTGGTGGGTCGCGCTGTCCTGGGTCGTCTTCGTCAGCCCGTTCGGCCGCATGGCACTGTCCGTCCTCGCAGCACGCATGCTCCTCGGCCGGGTGGAGCCGGGCGTCTACCCGCGTTCCGGCAAGGTGCACCTGCGTCTCTGGCTGGCCGAGCAGATCTCGGACAGCGTCGGGGCCGTCAGCCTGGCGAGCGCTCCCTGGGTGCCCGTCTACGCGAGGGCGCTCGGTGCGAGGATAGGGCCCGACGTCGCACTCCACTCCGTGCCGCCCGTGACGGGGCTCCTGACCCTCGGTGCCGGTGCATCGGTGGAACCTGAAGTGGATCTGTCCGGGTGGTGGATCGACGGGGACCGTGTCCATATCGGCGCCGTGACGATCGGGGCGGGAGCAGTCGTCGGTGCCCGGAGCACGCTGATGCCCGGGACGCGGATCGGAGCCGGTGCGGAAGTCGCCCCGGGGTCCGCGGTCCAGGGCGTCGTCAAGCCGGGTCATCTCGTCTCCGGATCACCTGCGACACGAGCCGGCAAGGCGAAGCAGGACTGGCCGGAAGCCCCACCCGCGCAGTCCCGGCTACGCGCCCGCCTGGCGTTCGTGGCGTTCGCCGCTGCGTCCGGCGCCCTGTCGCTCATCCCGTACGTTGCCGCCGTCGTCGCGTCCCTGCCGGTCGTGGCCGCGCTCCGGGGCGCGCCCTCCCTGTCGGCCGCCGGGCCGTCACTGGTGGGAGTGGTCGTTCTTTCGGCCGTCCTCTGGCTCGTCACTAACTCGCTCCTCGTACTCGTCACGGTCCGCCTGCTCGGCCTCGGGCTGCGGGAGGGACACTACGCGGCACGCAGCCGGATCGGCTGGCAGATCTGGGCGACCGAACGCGTCCTCGACCTCGCGCGCGACATCCTCTTCCCCCTGTATGCGAGCCTCTTCACGCCCGTCTGGCTGCGACTGCTCGGCGCCCGCGTGGGCAGGAACGTGGAGGCCTCCACCGTCCTGCTGATACCGAAGATGACCACGATCAGCGAGGGTGCCTTCCTCGCGGACGACACCATGGTGGCTTCCTACGAACTCGGTGGCGGCTACCTCCGCATCGCTCCCGCGAAGATCGGCCGGCGCGCGTTCCTCGGCAACTCGGGCATGACGTCGGCGGGACGACGCGTCCCGAAGAACTCGCTCGTCGCGGTTCTCTCCGCGACGCCGGCCAAGGCGAAGGCCGGCAGCTCATGGCTGGGGAGTCCGCCGTCGCGGTTGCGCCGTCTCGCCGTCACGGGGGACCAGAGCCGTACCTTCCAGCCGCTCCGCCGGCTCAAGGCCGCCCGGGCGTTCTGGGAGCTCTGCCGCGTGGTGCCGATCATCCTGACCGTGATGATCGCTGCGACGTCGCTCGTGGTCTTCGATGCCCTGGCCCTCCGGGGCGGGTACCCGCTGGCCGCGGTGCTGAGCGGCATCGTGTTCATGGTGCTCGGCGCCATTGCTGCCGGGAGCGCTGTCGTGGCGAAGTGGCTCCTCGTGGGACGGATCGCTGCGGGGGAACACCCGCTGTGGAGTTCCTTCATCTGGCGCAACGAGGTCGTGGACACCTTCATCGAGAGCGTCAGCGCGCCCTGGTTCGCCCGGGCCGCCAGCGGGACCCCGGCGCTGGTCTGGTGGCTCCGCGCGCTCGGCTCCCGGATCGGGTCAGGAGTCTGGTGCGAGAGTTACTGGCTGCCCGAGGCAGACCTCGTGACGCTCGGCAGCGGTTCGACGGTCAACCGCGGGTGCGTGGTGCAGACCCACCTCTTCCATGACAGGATCATGAGCATGGACACCGTGGAGCTCGCCGCAGGAGCAACCCTGGGCCCGCACAGCGTGATCCTTCCGGCTGCCGACATCGCCACGGGCGCTACCGTGGGACCGGCGTCGCTCGTGATGCGCGGCGAGACCGTCCCCGCTGGAAGCTACTGGATGGGGAATCCCGTCAGTTCCTGGTCCGGCCCGGGGGACGGTGCGTGAGCAGTAGTCCCGAGAGCGCTGCGCCGGACGCCTACACGCCGGACAACGGCAGCACCTCCTATCGCGTAGGGCACTACGACCTCACCCTCGACTACAAGCTGGCCAGCAACCGGTTGTCCGGGCGCGCTGTCCTCACGATGACGGCGCAGCGGGAGCTGCAGGGGCTGGAACTCGACCTGGGCGGCCTCCGCACCACCAAGGTCACGTCCGATACCGTTCGCATCCGATCCTTCAAGGACCGGGCGGGCAAGCTCGTGGTCGCCTTCCGGGACGCGGTGCCCGACGACGCGGAGTTCCGGCTCGAGATCCGGTACGAGGGGAATCCTGCACCGATCTCCGGCACCTGGGGTGACGTCGGGTGGGAGGAACTGACCGACGGCGTCCTCGTCGCCGGCCAGCCCACCGGGGCGCCGTCCTGGTTCCCGTGCAACGACCACCCGTCGAACAAGGCCTCCTACCGGTTCACGGTGACGACCGATGCCGGTTACCGTGCGATCTGCAACGGGGTCCTCGTCTCCCGCATCGGCAAGTCCAGCCGTACCACCTGGGTGTACGAGCAGGCGGAGCCGATGGCGACCTACCTCGCGACCGTCCAGATCGGCCGGTACGAGCTCGTCGCCCTGAACGATCCCGCCCAGCCTGCCGTGGCCCTCCCCGGCCACGCCGCGCAGCGGGACCCGGGGGCCCCCGTTCCGCAGTACGCCGCCGTGCCGCCGTCCCTCGTGCCGGCCGCGAAGACGTCGCTCGCGAGGAACCACGAGATGATGTCGACGTTCGAGGATCGCTTCGGGCCGTACCCCTTCGCCCAGTACGTCGTGGTGGTCACCGACGACGAACTGGAGATCCCACTCGAGGCCCAGACGCTCTCCATCATCGGCCGGAACCACCTCCGCCAGGACTGGGACGCACAGCGGCTGATCGCCCACGAACTCGCGCACCAGTGGTTCGGCAACGCGGTCACGGCAGCGCGCTGGCAGGACATCTGGCTCCACGAGGGGTTCGCCTGCTACGCCGAGTGGATCTGGTCCGAGGCCAGCGGATCGACGACGGCGGATGCGCGGGCACGCTCGACCCACGAGCGGCTCAGCGCCGAGCGCCAGGACCTCGCCGTCGGTGATCCGGGCGCTCCTGAGATGTTCGACGACCGTGTCTACAAGCGGGGTGCCCTCGCTCTGCACGTGCTGCGGACCGCGGCGGGCGACGACGCCTTCTTCGCGCTGCTGCGCTCCTGGACGGAGGCGCACCGGTTCGCCTCCGTCACCACGCCGGACTTCATCGCGCTCGCGGCCCGATCACTGGCCGGGGTCGACGTCGAGGCACTGCTGACACGCTGGCTGTTCAGGGAGGAACTGCCGGCCCTGTGAGCATCACCCTCCCTGCGCTCCGTTCAGAGCGGGGCGACGGCGAGGGCAGCCACGAGGCCTTCCTGCTCGAGGGCGATGCCGTCCACGCCCTGCAGGTCCTGGATCCGTCCGTCCCGCAGGACATCCACCTGACTGGGGTCCCTGTCGGCGAAGCCTGTCCCGAAAGCCTTGAGCAGCGCTTCCTTCCGTGCCCACAAGCGGGTACGCGCGGCGGCTCGCTGCACCTCGGGAAGCCGGCCGACGTCATCCCGCTCCGCCCGGGTGAGCGCTACGTCGTCGAAGCCGTCGAAGGCCGTGCCGGTCATCGACTCGAGATCCACGCCGACACCGACACCGCAGGCACCGGGCACCGGATCGGCACCACGCGTGTCGAGGGCTGCGAGCAGGACGAATCCGCCGGCCCGGGAGAGGCTGAGGGCCAGCGGGACGGGTTCGCCGTTCAGGGAGTAGCCGGGCCTGCCATGGTCCGGCAGCCCCTGCTCCGACCCGCAGGAGAGGCACGTGAAGCACGAGGCGAGGTCGGACACCCGGACGTCCAGCAGTTCAGCCGCCAGCAGGCGCTGCGCGTACCGGCCGGCGACGAAGGATGAACGTGTACCGGTGTCCTGCATCCGCGCTGCCCGGGCGCGCTCCGCCTCATCAAGGACCGACCGCATCTCGGCAACCGGCGGCAGGGCGGTGCCTTCCGCAGTACGGAGCAGGCGAAGGGCCACACTGTTCGTGGGGATCTGCGGCCGGTTCACCTGATGCCTGGACCGACGTCTGCTGCGGTGGTCATTCCACCATCCTGCCGCGAAAACGCGGTGCTCGGGTGAGGTCACCCGTTGTGCGGCACGGCCACGTCGCGTGAACCCTGCGTCAGGGCCTAGTGGCGGACGCCGAACAGTTCGGCGCACACATCCTCGCGCAGCACGAAGGGGCGGGGGCGGTCGCGGTCGGCAGGAGTCCCGTAGACGTAGTAGCCACGGCCCTCGCCGGGGCCCCCGGCAGCGCGGTCGATCGCGTGCAGGAGCTTGGGCGTGAGTGGCCCGGCAGGGCCGATGCTGTGGATCTCCTCGATCTCGTGCGGCGCCAGGCCCCGCACGAGGCTCTTCACATCGGCCATTGCTGCATTCCCGTCGTCGGTGCTGGTCCCTGCATGAGGAACCGACGTTAGGTCCACCGCGTAAACGCTCGATGAACGGAGCCAACACCGGCGATGAAGCTACGTGGGCTGATCATCTCCGGACGACGAGTGGATGCACGCGCGCTGAATCCGCCGGATCAGTCGTCGTATGCGCGGAACTGCTCCACCGAGACGATGCGCCCCTGGTTCGTGCTGCTGACCTGGCAGATGACTGCCTCGCCGGGCGCTAGATAGGGGTCCTCCACCGGGAGGAGCGCCCGCAGCGCGCTCGTCATGTGCTCACCGAGCACCGAGAACACGAGCGGGAGCACGGGGCGATGCGTGCAGATCGCCACGGGACGGCGTTTGTCGATGACGCGCTCGACGGCGGCCCTCGCGCGCGCCGGCTTGCGCGAGGCGTCATGCTCGGTGAGCGCGTCGACGAGTTTGAGCTTCGCGCTGCGCTGGTTCACATAGGGCGAGATCGTCTGGACGCACCGCACCCAGGGGCTGCTCACCACGCGCTCCGGGTTCCAGGCCTGCAGCAGGCGGCTCACCGCGATGGCCTGCCTGCGACCGGTGGCCGCGAGGGGCCGCTCGCCCTCCGCCCTGCTCCACGAGGACCGCGGTTTCGCCTTCGCGTGCCGCACCACGATCAGCGGCCACGTCTGCAGGTCCTTCGCGCGGTGTGCCTCGAGCAGGGCATCGAGCGGTTCGACGTCGGACGGATTGCTCAGCATGTCGCGCGCGCTCTCGGGCGACACCCACAGCACCCGGTCGACCTCCTTGCCGTCCGGGGCCGGTCGGAGCCGCTCTGTCTTCGCGGCCCAGTAGTGCACCACCTTGTCGCCCGATGCGACGGGGTAGGTGATCGTGGCAAGCGGGATCCCCAGCTTGACGCTCAGTCCCACCTCCTCGAACGTCTCGCGGACGGCGCACTCGGGTGTCGTCTCACCCGGATCGAGCTTGCCCTTCGGCCAGGACCAGTCCTTGTAGCGGGGGCGATGGATGATCAGGACCTCGAGCCGGCCCTTCTCGATGCGCCAGCACAACGTCCCGGCAGCAGCAACGGTGACGCCCGTACCCTGGGTGGTGCCGGCGGGCGCGTCCTTCGTCGTCGGGACCATCAGCGGCGGGCCACCGCCCGCTGGCGGGCCCTGGAGGCGAGCAGCCAGGACTGGATGTCCTCGAGGGGCACGCCGTCGTCATCCTTGTGGTGGCGTGTCCACTCACCACTCGCGTCGAGGTGCCAGCTGGAGACAGCGGGGTTCATGTAACGGTCCATGAGGTTCATCAGGTAGGAGATGTCCTCGGGCTCGCTGAGCTGCACGAGGGCTTCCACGCGGCGATCGAGGTTGCGGTGCATCATGTCCGCCGACCCGATGAACACCGCAGGCTCGCCCCCGTTCGCGAAGGCGAACACACGCGAGTGCTCCAGGAACCGTCCGAGGACCGATCGGACGGTCACGTTCTCGCTGAGCCCGGGAACCCCCGGTCGCACGGAGCAGATACCGCGGACGATCACGTCCACCTTCACGCCCGCCTGCGACGCACGGTACAGCGAATCGATGATCGCCTCGTCCACCATGGAGTTCACCTTGATGACCACGCGGGCTGCGAGGCCCGCCTGCTTGTTCGCGATCTCCCGTTCGATGCGGTCGATGAGGCCCGAGCGCACGGACCGCGGAGCCACGAGGAGACGCTTGAACGTGGACTTCGGCGCGTAGCCGGAGAGCTGGTTGAAGAGGCGCGAAAGATCCTGCCCCACCTGCTCGTTGGCCGTGAGCAACCCGAGGTCCTCGTAGTAGCGCGCGGTGCGTGGGTGGTAGTTGCCCGTACCGATGTGGCAGTAGCGGCGCAGGCCGTCGATCTCCTGCCGCACCACGAGCGACAGCTTGCAGTGGGTCTTGAGGCCCACGATGCCGTACACCACGTGCACGCCTGCCTGCTCGAGCTTGCGCGCCCAGGAGATGTTCGCCTGCTCGTCGAAGCGGGCCTTGATCTCCACCAGCGCCAGGACCTGCTTGCCCGCCTCCGCGGCGTCGATCAGGGCGTCCACGATGGGGGAGTCGCCCGAGGTGCGGTAGAGGGTCTGCTTGATGGCCTGCACCTTGGGATCCGCGGCGGCCTGCTCAAGGAACGCCTGTACCGACGTCGAGAAGGAGTCGTACGGGTGGTGCAGCAGGATGTCCCGCCGGCGCATTGCAGCGAAGACGTTCGCGGCCTTGGAGGTCTCGCTCTCGTTGAGGTACCGGCTCGTGTGCGGGACGTGCTTCGGGTAGTGCAGGTCGCCCCGGTCGATCCCGGCGATCACGCTGAGGCCGCGCAGGTCCAGCGGGGCCGGCAGGTTGTAGACCTCGTCCGCCTCGACGCCGAGTTCCCGGGACAGGAGCGCACGGATGCTCGGATTGATGTCCGTCGTCACCTCCAGGCGCACGGGCGGGCCGAAGCGGCGGCGCAGCAGTTCCTTCTCGAGCGCCTGCAGGAGGTTCTCGGCGTCGTCCTCCTCGACCTCGAGGTCCTCGTTGCGCGTGACGCGGAACAGGTGGTGCTCGAGAACCTCCATGCCCGGGAAGAGCTGGTCCAGGTGGACGGCGATGACCTCCTCGAGCGGGATGAAGCGCGCGATGCGTCCCGCGACGTTGCCCGCCCGGGGCCCGTCGACCGACATCAGGCGCGGCAGCTGGTCGGGCACCTTGACGCGCGCGAAGAGTTCCTTCTCGCTGATCGGGTTGCGGACCACGACGGCGAGGTTCAGGGACAGCCCGGAGATGTACGGGAAAGGGTGCGCGGGGTCCACGGCGAGCGGCGTGAGGATCGGGAAGACCTTCTCGGCGAAGACCTTGCGGAGCTCCGCACGCGCGGCGTCGTCGAGTTCCTCCCAGGTGGTCAGGTAGATCTGCTCCTGCGCGAGCGCGGGGCGGATCTGCTCCGCGAACACGACGGCGTGCCGCTGCTGCAGCTGGTAGCCGTCCTGCATGATCTTCTCGAGCTGCTCGATCGGGCTGAGGCCCGCGGCCGACGGAACGGCCAGGCCGGTGGCGATCCGACGCTTGAGTCCGGCGACGCGCACCATGAAGAACTCGTCGAGGTTGGACGCGAAGATGGACAGGAAGTTCACGCGCTCGAGGAGGAAGAGCTCCGGGTCCTCGGCCAGTTCCAGCACGCGCGCGTTGAAGTCGAGCCAGCTGATCTCGCGGTCGAGGAAGCGGTCCGGCCGGATGTCGCCGGAGGGCAGGAGGCTGGGAGCGAAGTCGGGGATGTCGATGCGGTCCTGGGTCGCCCGGGCCGGAGCCGTCTCGGACGATCCGTACAGTGACGCACCACGGCGTTTGGTCTCTGAATCCATTGCGTCTCCTGCAGCGTGGGCGGGCATGGTGTGGTGAGTACCGCGGCCGACCGGCCGGGCACGCCTCGAAACAAACCTTACAAGGTGCTTTACGCCGTCGTGCTCGCGTACATGACGTCGACGTCCCAGCGGGTGAAACCGAGCTTCCGGTAGAGCGCCACGGCCGCGGCATTGTCCGCGTCGACGTACAGCATGATGGCCTGCAGCCCCTTGCGGTGGAGGTATTCGATGCCGGCGATGGTGAGGGCCTTCCCGAGGCCCATGCCCTGGGCGTCGGGCGTGACCCCCACCACGTACACCTCGCCCATCGGTGGGTGCGCACCGACACCCTGGTGGATCTTGGTCCAGTGGAAGCCGAGCAGCGCGCCGTCGCCCTCGCGCACGGCGAGCAGGAAGCCGTCGGCGTCGAACCAATCCTCGTCCATGCGGGCTTCGAGGTCCGCGCGTGTGGTGGAGCCCTGCTCGGGGTGGTGGGCGAAAGCCGCGGCATTGGCCGCGAGCCACGCCTCCTCGTCCTCGCCGCGCACGAACGGGCGCAGGACGACGCCCTCGGGAAGGGTCAGCGCCGGGACGCTCTGCTCGACGGCGGCACGCGTCAGCCGCATGCGCCAGAGTTCCCGCACGGGCCGGAAACCAAAGCGGGCGGCAAGGTCTGCGGCGGCGGAGTGGTTGCCGTGGGACCAGCCACGGAGTCCGGTGATGTTCTCCGCCAGGACCGCCTCGATGAGGGCCGTCCCCGCGCCTTCACCACGGCAGTCCGGTGCGACGACGAGTTCGAGGACGGCGCCGTCCCCGGTGTCGCCCGTGACACCACCGGTGACGACGGCCACGCCCGCGAGCTCGCTGTCCTGCTGCCCCGCGGTGCGCACGGTGAACACGAGCAACCGGTCACCGGCGTCCTGCGCCCGCAGCGTCACGAGCGTCTGTTCCGACAGCGGGGGATTCCCGTCCGCCTCGGTCGCCGCGGCCGTGAGCCGGTGCACCTCCGTGGAGAGGGGAGCGGGCGGGGCGCCCACGATCCTGTCGACGGACCAAGTGGGAACGTGCTGCGCAGCGGTCATGCGTTCAGCCTAGTCCCGTTGCCGACCATCGTTTTGGTGCCGGCCCCGTTGTGCGGTAGTGTCGTGAACTGCTCGAGGGGGATGCACCAGTGGGGTGCCCGCGATACGTTCGACCCGTATGTCCTCCACCAAGGTCCGGTCCATCACGGCCGGCACGGGAAAAGCCCCTCCACCCACGGGTGGAGGGGCTTTTTCGTGTCGTCGTCGCGGACGGAGCCGGGCTCAGGCGTCCTGATTGACGGAGCTGCGGTCCTCGGGGAGGCGGGTCAGCGTGAACCGGTAGCCCACGTTGCGCACGGTACCGATCAGCTGCTCGTGGTCCGCCCCCAGCTTCGCGCGCAGTCGCCGCACATGGACGTCGACCGTCCGCGTGCCTCCGTAGTAGTCGTAGCCCCACACCTCGTGCAGGAGCTGGTCGCGGGTGAAGACACGCCCCGGATGCTGCGCGAGGTACTTCAGCAGCTCGAACTCCTTGTACGTCAGGTTCAGGGGTTCACCGCCGACCCTCGCCGTGTAGCTCGCCTCGTCGATGACGACGCCCGACGCGTGGATCTCGGTGCTCGTCTCCTCGCTGGCCGCCGTCGACCGCGCGATGACGAGGCGGAGCCGCGCCTCTACTTCTGCCGGCCCGGCGGTGTCCAGTACGACGTCGTCCGCCAGCCAGTTCGCGGCGACCGCCGCCATGCCACCCTCGGTGAGGACGAGGACGAGGGGGGCGCTGAGGCCGGTGGCTTTCAGGAGCTGGGTCAGCGAGCGGGCCCCCACGAGATCCTTGCGGGCATCCACCAGGACCACGTCGCAGGGCTCGGTCTCCAGCAGCGCCGTCGGTTCCGCTGCGAGGATGTGCACCTTGTGGTTGAGCAGTTCGAGGGCCGGCAGGATGTCGACGGACGAGCCAGTGGTGTTCGTGAGCATCAGGATGTGCGGCATGTGTCCTCCACGGGTCGGGAATGCGCATCATCGGGCAGCGGTGCCGTCGTTCCCGAAGGGGAGGCGAAGGCGGTAGAGATTTTGACAAGTATAGCCGCAGGGCTGTGATGCGGCGCACGTGCGCCACTGGTCCGCAGGCCCCGGTTTTCCCAGCGCACGTGGGGGTAGGGCAGTATTGCTGGGGTGAAGAGGACGAGCGTGGCCGCTGCGGCCGGAGCAGCAGCAGTGGCGACAGGGGCGATTGTCGCGTCCTCCTACATCTCCCTGACGGCGGTGGCACTGATCGTCGGCGCCGCCGTCGTCCTGGCTGCCGTCGGATGGCCCTACGTTCTCGGTGTGCCCGCGAGGAAGAGCCAGTCCGCCGCCATCGGGCTGAGCGCCCTGCTTGCCGTCGTGCTGACCGCCACCATCCCGGGCCCGTCATTCCTCGCCTGGTTCCCGGCGTCCGTCGCGCTGGGAGTCGGCGCCGTCTTCATGATCCAGCTCATCCGCGGGACCGGTCAGAGCCACCGGCTGGAGTCGACCCTCGGAGCGAGTTCGGGCGTCGTCGCCGTCGCCATGGGGTCGGGGTGGGTCGCCGCCGAGCGGCTGGCCGTCAACGCCTCGGATTCCGGCGTGATGCTGGTCACCGGAATCAGCATCCTGGTGGCCATCGCAGTGTGCCTCCTGCCATTCCCCGACCGTCTGGTCGCCCCGGCCGTCGTCCTCCTCGCGGCGCTCGCCGGTCCTCTCGGCGGGTTGCTGTTCACCGACGTGCCGGCCCTGTCCGCCGCGGTCGTAGGGCTCGCGTGCGGCACGGTGATCGCAGGGACGCGCCGGCTGCTGGTCGCCCGTGAGGCATCCCTGCCGGCCATTGCCGCCGTGGCGTCGGGCGTGACGCCCGTGCTCGCGATCGGCGCCGTCGTCTACTTCCTCGACAAGCTCTTCCTCTCCTGACGCGTCCTGACGCGATCCCCCGACCAAGGCGCAGGGAGCCCGCCCGAGCGGTCCCGCCGTGTCCGGGCTGCGCGTTACGATGGAAGCATGTCCATTCTTGCTCTTGAAATCTTCTTCATCTCGCTGCTGGTCGTCGCCGGTCTCGGCATGGCAGGTTTCGCAGCCCTCGTCATCTCGCGCCTGTACAAGGGCCAGAAGTAGTCCCAGCAAGCCCCTTGACCCGGAGAACCCATGTCGATTGAACTGCCCACCGACCTGACACCCGAGCTCGTCCCACTGTCGTGGCTCCTCGGAACCTGGGAGGGGACAGGGATGCTCGGTGAGGGAACGGCCGAGTCGGAGCGCTTCTCCCAGCGCGTCGTGTTCTCGCAGAACGGCCTGCCCTACCTGCAGTACAGCGCAGAGTCCTGGCTCATCGACGAGCAGGGCTCGCAGTTGCGGCCGCTGTCCGTCGAGACGGGCTTCTGGGCGCTCGACCGGAAGCTGAACGACGCCGACGTCGGTCCGGGGCTGAGCCCCGCGGACATCGTTCCGGCGCTGAAGACGGCCGACGAGGTCGAGCAGTTCCGCAACGCGGCCGGTGGCTTCGACATCACGGCGACGATCGTGCACCCGGGCGGAATCGCCGAGCTCTACTACGGGAGCATCAAGGGCCCGCAGATCCAGTTGAGCACCGACCTCGTCATGCGCGGACAGCACTCCAAGGAGTACTCCGCCGCCACCCGCCTGTTCGGACTGGTCGAAGGCAACCTCTACTGGCGCTGGGACGTGGCAGCGGACGGCAACTCCCTCGAGGCGCATGCGTCGGCCATCCTCAAGAAAGCCCCCTGACAGCGCGGACAACCGGATCCGCGGTCGCACCGTGCACCCCGGCGCCGACCAGCAGGAATAGCCCCGCCCGAGAGGCGTTATACCGTCATGATCCCATCAAGCCCTTTCCTGAGCCGACCCGGTGCCGTCGAGGGCGGCGGAGCGGACGCCGGGGTTGCCTCCCACTACGGCGATCCGTTCCGTGAGCAGCGCCTGCTGGCGGACGGGCAGGCCGTCGTCGACCTCTCCCACCGCGGAGTGGTCACGGTGTCGGGCCCCGACCGCCTCAGCTGGCTCAACAGCCTGTCATCCCAGCTGCTGCTCGGCCTCCGGCCCGGGCAGAGCACCGAGACGTTGCTCCTGACGGTCCAGGGACGGATCGAGTACTCGGCGCACGTCGTGGACGACGGCGCGACGACCTGGCTCGTCACCGAGGGCGGCGAGGCGGCCCCGCTGGCAGCCTGGCTCCAGCGCATGAAGTTCATGCTGCGCGTCGAGGTGGAGGACGTCACGCATGCCTGGGCCGTGGTCGGAGCGACGAGGGCCCTGCCGGAGGTGGCCGACGCCGTCGTCACCTGGGAGGATCCCTGGCCGTCGATCGGCGCGGGCGGCTACGCCTACTCCACGGTCGATGACGGCGAGCACCCCGGCCGGGAGCGGCCCTGGTTCGAATACCTCGTGCCTCGTGAGCGCCTGGAGGAGGTCGTCGCTGCGACGGGTCTTGCCCTCGCCGGGTCACTCGCCGCCGAAGCCCTCCGCGTGGCCGCCTGGCGCCCGCGGCCCGGCTTCGAGACCGACGAGAAGACGATTCCCCACGAGCTCGACCTCATGCGCACGGCCGTCCACCTGGCCAAGGGGTGCTACAAGGGCCAGGAGACGGTTGCGCGCGTGCACAACCTCGGGCATCCACCGCGCAGGCTCACCTTCCTCCATCTCGACGGCAGCCAGCACACCCTTCCCGCCCCCGGCAGCGCCGTCGTCAGTGAGGGCCGCACCGTGGGCCGGGTGACGTCCGTCGCGCACCACTACGAGATGGGCCCGATCGCGCTTGCGGTCCTCAAGCGGTCCGCTGATGCGTCGGCGGACCTCATCGTGCAGGACGGCGAGGAGATCTATGCGGCCGGCCAGCAGGTCGTCGTGGCGCCGGACGCCGGTCAGGTCGTCGGTCGCGCCACCGGGTTCCTGAGGTCGCCGCGATGAGCGCGGGTGGAGGCGACGGGACCGGCGGCGGCACCGCCGCGGCGGGCACGGACGACGGCGCTGCCGCAGCGATCGCCCTGGCCCATGCGCTCTTCGATGCCGCGCGGCAGGGTGACACCACCACGCTGGTGCGGTACCTGGACGCCGGGGTGCCCTTCGCCCTGACGAACACCGCGGGGGACAGCCTGCTGATGCTGGCCGCCTACAACGGGCATCCGGCCGTCGTACGGGACCTGCTGGCACGGGGCGCTGACGTCGATCAGGCCAACGACCGAGGTCAGACGCCGCTCGCGGGAGCCGTCTTCAAGGGCCACACCGACGTCGTCCGGCTCCTCGTGGCGGCCGGAGCGGATCCCGAGGCGGGGACGCCGTCGGCCCGTGCAGCCGCGGAGATGTTCGGGCGCACCGAGCTCCTCGAGCTGTTCGGCTAGCTCGAGCTGTTCGAAAAGCGGGGGATACCTCCCGAACGGATGCTCGTGCCGGTCACCATCCGATGGCGTCCCTGAACTGCTCCTCGAAGAACGGCCTCAACGTCCCGGCGTAGGTAGCAGTGAGGTGATTGTCATCGAGGTACACGCGAACGTTCCCGATGACGGCGGGGCAGGTTTCCGAGACGCAGATGTAGCCGTTGAGGTCCATGGTCGAGAGGCCCGGAGTGATGGCTGCCATCTGCGCGATGGGCGATACTTCTCCCATGTCGCGTGCGTCGGCCTCTCGTGGGTTGCACGCTTCCGACGACGCCCCGAACTTCTCCACGCACTCCATCATGTTCTGATGGAAGCGGGGGTTGTCGCGGACAGCCACCATGGGGATGCCCTGGGACATCAGGTCGGAGGCACCCCGACTGAACCCACCGGGAAGCAACTCGAAGGGTGCATCGGCGATCGAGTAGGTTCCCGTGGTGAACACCACGTCCGGACGGAGACCGAGAATGTAGTCGGTGGCCTGGGTGTTCCTCTCGTTGCAGTCAGGGGCTACCGTCTCCTCGTGGCCGACGTACTGGCACCCACCCTTCACGACGGCCACCACTGCCCAGTTGTTCTCCTCCGCCATCGGTTTGATGGCAGCGAGCCACTGCTGGACGTGGCTGTTCCCCACCGCGAGAATGGTGCGATCCGGCGCCTCCTGGTCGACGATGACGGAGCAGCCCATCCCCTGCAGCAGTGGGGCGTCCGTGCCGTACCTCCCTGAACAGGGAGCATGGAGGCTGGCGTAGTCGTGGGCGGCAGTGCTTGCGGAAGGGACGAGCGGGACCCCTTCGGGGGCGGTGACCCCGAAGCGCGAATCCAGCACCAGGGCCCCCGGGTTGTTTCTGCTGGCCTCGGCCGCAATCTGTTCCGATTCGATCCTCAGGCTCTGCTGCCAGGCGGTCAGGGGAACTGCGACGAGCCCCAGGCACGCCGCGAGCACGATCACGGCATTCCGGCGCCGTCTGTCGGCCCACGTCAGTGCCCGCAGGGGGCGCTCGACGAAGCGCATCGTGGCGTAGGCCAGCACGAGGGACACCGCGATGATGATGAGGCCTCCGAGTACGCCCGGCGTCGGGCGGTCCTGCCATGCCAACGCCAGCACCAACACGGGCCAGTGCCACAGATAGAGGGCGTAGGACAGATTCCCCAGGCGCACCAGCGGCTTCGACGACAGGAACCGGTCCGCTCCGACAGCGCTCCGGGTCTGCCCTGCAACGATCACGAGGGCAGCCGCCATCAGCGGCCACAGGGCTACATATCCTGGGAACTGGCCCTGCACATCAAGCAGGAAACCGCCGCTCAGCATCGCGAGCACGCCGACCCAGCCCGCGACGATGCGGCCGACGCGCGGCAGGCGGACGTACGGCAATGCCAGCGCGAGCAGCGTGCCGAAGGCGAATTCCCACAGCCGGGCGCGCGTGTCGAAATACGCGAATGCCTGGTTCGTGTAGGTCTCCCGGACGGAGAACGCCAGCGAGGCGACGAACAATGCACCGAACACGATCAGGACGACACTGCGGAACCTGAGCTGCAACCGGCGCGACACCAGCACACTGGTAAGGAACAGCACGGGCCAGAGGATGAAGACCTGCCCCTGCACCGACAGCGACCAGAAGTGCTGCAGAGGGCTGGCCTGACTGTGATCGGCGGCGTAGTAGTCCACAGTGTCGGCGGCCAGTATCCAGTTCTGCACATAGAACAGCGACGCCCATGACTGTCCCATGATGTCCCACCATCGCGATTGCGGCACCAGCAGGCTGGATGCGACAAGCGTGCCGAGGATGACGACCACGACAGCCGGAAGCAACCGCTTGTACTGGTGCAGCCAGTGGCGGGTCAGGTCCAGCGGGCGCCCGGATTCGACCTTCCGCAGGAACGACAACGTCAGCAGGAATGCCGAGATCAGCAGGAAGACATCGACCCCGCCCGACACCCGGCCGAACCAGATGTGATAGGACACGACCATGAGTACAGCCAGCGCGCGCAGGCCCTGGACCTCCGGACGGTAACCCCCACCCGTGCCGTTGCTCTCCCGTCGGGGAACAGAAGACCGAATCCTACTCATGCTCGTCTTTCCAGCGTTCACGGCAAACACGGTGTCCAATCCTACCGGCGCGGTCCTCAGCCTCATACTCGTCCATCACTTACCGGGAGCCCCCGTCCCGATCATGGTCGGTTCCTCGGCGGCATCACGGGGGGTCGGTGAAGTAGGTTCGAGCATCTGCTCCCTCGCGTACTGGAGGAGGACCACGGCTACGGCGATGACGGGTGTCGCGAGAAATGCTCCCACGATGCCCAACAGCGAACCTCCTGCAGTCACCCCCGTGAGTACCACAGCGGGATGAAGCTTGAGTGACTTGCCCACCAGGATCGGCTGCAGGACGTTGCTTTCGAGCTGCTGCACAAGCAGCACGATGCCCAATACCATCAGCGCCGTGATCCAGCCATCCGACAGCAGAGCCACGAGCGTCGCAAGGAACCCGGTAGCAACGGCGCCGATGACGGGCAGGAACCCTGCGAAGAAGATGAGGACCGCCAACGGGAGAGCGAGCGGCACCCCGAGGATCCACAACCCCGTACCGATGAACACGGCGTCCACGAGCGCCACGGCAGCCTGTGACGACACATATGCGGACAAGGTCCTCCAGCTCCTCGTGGACACTTCCGCGATGTGCACGAAGACAGTCCCGGTCGTCCACCTGAGCAGCCAGCGGGAGAAGCGGTCGCCGTCCTTCAGGCAGAAGAAGGTGAGGACCAGTGCCAGCAGCGCCGTCACGGTCACGGACCCGACCGTTCCGAGTCCCGAGGAGACCTGGGACAGGATCTGACCCGCGTGTGCCTGGAGCCAGCCCAGTGCGGACGTGATGAGTACGTCGACGTCGGGCACGGTGAAGGGCAGTGACTCCGCGAAGTCTCCGAGCTGTCGTGCGTTGTCCACGGCCTTGCTGAGGAGTTCGCGGACGCCGTCCACGGACAGGCTCGCTGCCGCCCACCCGACTCCGGTCACCGCGACCAGCAGGCCGAGAACCGTGGTCACCGCGGCTGCCGCGCGGGGCAGGAACGACCGCAGGATCCTGTTGACAGGCCACAGGACCGAGGACAGGAGGAGGGCCAGGACGAGGGGGAGGACGATCACCCGCAGCGCCGACAGCAGATACACCAGTCCTGCGATCGCGATGGCGATGATGAGCGTTCGCCCGAGGAGGGCGGTCGTCGTCGTGAGCGCCGAGAGAACTGCTCCGCTACGGATATCGCCCAGCATCGCACGCGGGGGAACCGTTTCCCGCTGTTCCTCATCGGCGCTGGTCGAAGGTACTTCCTGTTCGTCCGTCATGTCTGCCCTTCCATGGAGCCAGTCCGCTGCGGGACCGCACCGTAGCTCGGAATTGCCAGTGTGCTCGGCGGGACGTTGCGTGGAGTCGCCGTCACCGAGCGCGCGTCGACAGGATTGCGGGCCGTACTGACCGGCGGTCGCGCCACCACAGCAGGAGGACCAGGGCTGCACCGCCCACGCACGCGAGCAGCGGGACCGCCCAGGCGTCGTCGGGTGCAAGGAGGGCGCTGCCGTCCTGCCAGGGCCACAGTGCCCGGAGCGAACCGAGGATAAGCCCTGTCGCGACCAGGAGGGTTGCTCGCCGGTGCACGCGCAGGAGGTACGAGAGGGCCTGGACCACGGAGACGAGTCCGAGGGCGGCACCAGCGATGAAGAGCAACAAGTAGCCGCCGTCCCGGGTGCTGACCGCCTCGAGCGTCGGCTCATACATGCCGAGGGTCAGGAGGATGAAGGAGCCCGAGAGCCCGGGGAGGGCCAAGGCGCAGACCGCGACCGTTCCGCTGAGGACCACGACCCACCCGGACGGATCCTCGACCTGTAATGACGGCCGGCCCAGGAGCACGAACACCACAGCTGCAACTGCACATACGGCGACGGGTCCGAGAACCCTCGAGCTCGTGGTCGAGGGACCTGCGTCCCGGGCCATGGTGATGGGCACCAGCAAGCTCGCCGCCACCATCCCGAGGAACAGGGCGCTGGAGAGTGTCGGCTGCGTGTCGACGAAAGTGTGCAGGGGCTTCGAGAGGGCGAACAGGGCTACGAACATGCCGACGGCAAGGGGCAGGATCAGGGTCCACTCGACACCGGCCAGGCGAGACCCTGTACCCTGTCGGTCGCGTCGCAGGACGATGCGAGCCAAGCCTCGGATGAGGTGATTGGACGAGGCGACCACGCGGTCGAACACCCCGAGAACCAGTGCGACAGTACCGCCGGAGACCCCCGGGACAAGCTCCACCAGACCGATCAGGGCCCCGTAGAACGTGGTGCCGAGGGTCGACCGGAGTGTGGTCGCGGGCTGTGTGCCGAGGCGAGGGGAGAATTTCACCGGTTCAACGCTAACAACCGACGTCGGTCGAACGGCTCGATCGGGGGCACGGTTGCTGTTCCGTAACATGATCGATGGCCGACCGTGACTCGCTGGGAAAACGCTGATAGCCGGATACCCACTGCTGCGTCGCCCGGGCGGGGGCTACCCTCGCGCCGGCCCGCTGCTCGGTGTCAGGCGTCGAGGATGACCGAGGTCTGTGTCCCGGCGAAGGCGAAACCCGCCCGTCGGGCGGTGCGCTGCGAGGCGGTGTTGTCCGTGCGCGCGCGCCATTGGGGGACGAGGCCGGCAGCCATCGCTTCCTCGACGGCGACGGCGGCTATGCGTTGCGCGTATCCCTTGCGTCGTTCGTCAGGCGGCGTGATGACGGCGGTGTGCGCCAGGATGCCCTCCCAGATGTCGTACCCCGCGCCCGCAAGCGGCGTCGGCTGCCCGTTGTCCGCGTCGTCGCCCTCTGCCACCAGCACGAAGGCGTGTTCGGCCCCGCCGAGGCCAGCCTCCGCCACGTCGTCGGGCGGGCACCTTCGCTCGAGCGCGCGGACGAGCAGCTGCTCGCGGGACACGACGGCGGGCGGTCCGTCGAACTGTGGCAGGACGTCGCAGAAGTACAGCTGCGCCTCACCGAGACCGCGTCCCCCGTGGTTGCGACTGAGCGTGAGCAGCGCCGAGTGGCTGCGCAGCTCGAGCCCCGACATGCTCCGCCCTGCGTCGATGGCCCACGCCGGTCCCTTGAGCACCTCCTGCCCGAACAGGGTGACGAAGGTCAGCACGGATGCGTCGTCGTCGAGGCTGTATAGGCGGTCGGGGCCGCCGCCGGCAAGTGCGTCGTCGTCGAGCCCCAGCAGCCGCGACCAGGCGAGCTGGATGATCGAGACGGTTCCCGGGTCCAGTTCCACGAGCTCAGCCGAAGAGGATCGCAGCTTCGTCGTATCGGTGCTGCGGAACGCGCTTGAGGTTGCCGAGTGCCGCCTCGAAGCCGACGTGGGCGATCTCCGTGCCGTTGAGCGAGACCATGGTGCCCCACAGCTCGTCCTTGACGGAGTCGACAGCGGCCATGCCGAGGCGCGTGGCGAGCACGCGGTCGAACGACGTCGGGACTCCGCCGCGCTGGATGTGGCCCAGGATCGTGGCCCGGGTCTCGATGCCCGTTCGTGCCTCGAGCTCCGGGGCCAACTGGTCCGCGATACCACCGAGACGGGGGCGGCCGAAGGTGTCGAGCCCGCGCTCCGAGTGCGCCTGTTCCATGTGCGAGGGCACGAAACCCTCCGCGACGACGACGAGGGGTGCACGTCCTCGGGCGTTCGCCGTCGAGACCCACTCGGCGATCTGTTCGATGCTGGTCTGCTGCTCCGGGATCAGGATGGCGTGCGCGCCGGACGCCATGCCCGCGTGCAGCGCGATCCAGCCGACGTGGCGGCCCATGACCTCGGCGATCATGCAGCGGCTGTGCGACTCGCCCGTGGTGCGGAGCCGGTCGATGGCCTCGGTGGCGATCTGCACGGCCGTGTCGAAGCCGAAGGTGTAGTCCGTGGCGTCGAGGTCGTTGTCGACGGTCTTGGGGACGCCGACGATCTTCAGGCCCAGGTCCGTTAGGCGCTTGGCAGCCGCGAGCGTGCCCTCTCCGCCGATCGCGATCATCGCGTCGATGCCGAGCCGGTCGAGGTTCTCCTTGATGGCCTCCGCACCGCCCTTGCCCTCGAAGGGATTGGTCCGCGAGGTCCCGAGGATCGTGCCGCCCTGCTTCGAGATGCCCCGGACCGCATGGCGGGGCAGGTCGATGATGTCGCCTTCGACGACGCCACGCCACCCGTCGCGGAATCCGACGAACTCCTGCTCGTGGGTCTTGATGCCCTTGAGCACCGCGCCGCGGATGACGGCGTTCAGCCCGGGGCAGTCGCCGCCGCTGGTGAGGATTCCGATCTTCATGGGGCGTGGGTTCCTTCGACGAGGGGGGTGGGTGGTTCATCAGGAGCACACCGTCGGGCCCAACTATGATTCTAGACACACACGGGACTCCCCACCCGACTGCGTCACACTGTCGGGAACACTGGGGGTGACTCGTCGTTCCCGGGCCGTCCACCCCGCTACGGACCACGTAGGCTGGCACCATCCGGCGCACGCGGACGCAGCTCCCGCGGATCGTCACCCCGTAGGTCCGAGGAGGACACAGCAGTGCCCCAGGCAGGTTTTGCGCCAGCGGCGCTGCGCATGGTGTCCATCTCCCGACCGGTGCTGTGGATCAATACCCTGGGCACCGGCGTGGTCGGCATGTGGCTCGTCGGTTCGTTGTGGCAGTGGGAGGCATGTGCGCTCCTGGTCTGGCTCACGCTGCCGTTCAACCTGCTCATCTATGGCGTCAATGACATCTTCGACCAGGACACGGACGCCCTCAATCCGCGGAAGGGCTCGCTCGAAGGCGCAAGGATCAGGGCCTCCGAGGTCCGGGCCATCTGGGTCGCCGTCCTCGTCACGAACCTGCCGTTCCTCGCCTGGTTCGCCCTCACCCTCCCGCCGGTGGCGCTCGCATGGATCGCGCTCTACGCGGTCGTGTTCGTCCTCTACTCGGCGCCGCCGCTGCGCTTCAAGGCCCGGCCGTACCTGGACTCGATCAGCAATGCGGCCTACGCCCTCCCGCTCGTGTTCGTGCCCTACGCCCTGGGCGACGAGCCGGTCTGGTCCGCGGCGCTCGGCCTCATGGCCTGGAGCGCGGCGAAGCACACGTACGACGCCGTCCAGGACATCGACGAGGACAGGGGCGTGGGCATCACGACGACGGCGGTCCGGCTCGGGGTGCGCGGCGTCGTCGGCTGGAGCGGGGCCTGGTGGGCTCTCTCCACCGCATGCTTCGCCCTCGTCAGCATCCCGGTCGCCGTGGTGAATGCCCTGATCGCCGGCTGGCTCCTGGTCGGCCTCTACCGGGATCCCCGGCCGGCGACGGGGCACCGGCTGTACCGGTACTCGATCGCGTTCCCCTATGTGGCCGGCACCGTCGCAGGCGTCCAGCTCGTGGTGGGCCTCACGCTGGGCCTGTACCGGTGAGCCGTGTCGTCGTCGTCGGTGGCGGTATCGGTGGCCTGACCGCTGCCGCCCTGCTCGGACGAGCGGGTCACAGCGTCACCCTGCTGGAGGCGTCCGACGACGTCGGAGGCAAGAGCCGGCGCATCGAGGTCGCTGGGCAGCGGATGGACACCGGGCCGTCGTTGTTCACCTTCCCGGCCGTCTGGCAGGACCTCCTGCAGAGGCTCGATGCCGTCGGAGCGTCCGCGTCCGGCAGTGCTTCGGACATCGCCGACCTCCGGCTGGAGAGGCTGCCGGAGGTCGGCACCTACTACTACCGCGGGGAGGAGTGCGTGCTGCCGGTGCCCGAGGGACACCCGTGGCACGAGGCATGGACGCGCTTCGCCGCCGAGCACGGCATCCTGGGTGCCGACGTGTCGCGACTGCTCACCACCGGCCCGCTCGAGGCCACGGCGTATCCTGCGCTGGCGAAACTCGCCGGGCTGTACGGCCGGAGGCTGACGACGCGCAGCTACCTGGGCAGCCTGGACTGGCTGCCGGAAGGGCTGCGCGAGGTCATCGCGATCCACACGCTCAATGCAGGCGTGAGTCCCACCAGGACGCCCGCGCTGTACGCGAGCATGCCGGCGATCATGGCGAACGACGGCGTCTGGATCCCCGACGGCGGCGTCTACGAGCTGGTACTGGCGCTCGAACGGCTTGCCGTCGACGCCGGCGTCGAGATCCGTACGGGTGAACCCGTGCAGCGCATCGCGCGACGCCGGGTCACCACGGCCGGGGGCACCTACCCGGCCGACGCCGTGGTGAGCGGCATCGACGCCAACCGGCTCGGCGGCCTGTTGTCCGGACGCGCTCCGCGAGTGCCGGGGAAGCTCACCTGCTCGGCGGTGGCGATCTACGCCGTGCTGGCCCGGCCACTGCCCGAGGGCACGCCGCGCCACGGAGTGGTCATGCCCGACGACCCAGCCGCGTTGTACGCGCGGCTCGAGACCGGCGACGAACCCGAGCAGACGATGGCGTTCGTCAACTACTACCCGGCGAACGGGGTCTACCCGAACTCGTCCCCGACCCTGGCGCTGCTCCTCACCGCGCCGGCCAACGGGAAGACCTATCGCCTCGACGATCCCTTCGTCCGTCACGAACTCGATCGGACGACGCACGTGCTGGGACTGCCGGAGCCCGTCGAGGACTACTTCGAGACCTACGAGATTCTGGACCCGGGGTACTTCGGCGAGCGCGGATCCGCCGGCGGGGCGCTGTACGGCGCGGTGCACCCGGCCTGGCTGAGCGGACCGTTCCACCTCCCGCCCTACTCGGATCCCCTGCGGCCGTGGCTGTGGCGCGTCGGAGCGTCCGTGCACCCGGGCGGAGGCCTGCCGGCCGTGCTCGGCGGGGCGATGATGTCGACGCAGAAGCTGCTGGATCGGCTCGGTCCCGCCGCCTGATCGAGAGCCCGCTAAGCATCGCGCGGACCACTCGTTCCGCCGGAGCCGCTGGCACCGGCTGCACTGAGTCTCTGCGGTCAGGATCGCGGAGCGGCCGGGACGGTGTCGTCGTCCCTGCGTGCCGTGGTGGCCGAGCGCGCGAGCTGCAGGCGACGCCGCCCCACGAGGACGATCAGTGCAGCGGCGAGAACGGCGGGAAACACGAGCCCCGAGAAGATGCAGACGCCCAGCCACAGGAACATCGAGACCAGCAGGCTGTCGAGCAGGCCCGGCCGAAGCGGCACCTCGGTGAGCCGCCGGCCGCCGATCCAGGTGACGAGCGCGGACGCGATGAGCCCCGAGATGAGCCAGCCGCCGTAATTGGAGAGCGGCACTCCGTAGTACGGGCCGCCGTCGGGCCAGATCCAGAAGCCGAGGGACACGGCGCCCGGATCAAGGACGCCGTCGATCACGACCAGCATCAGGCCGCCGAGGACGATCCTGCGCAGCGTCGTCCCGTGACCCGACACGACAGCCACGGCGCCGATGACCAGGGGTACGTAGGACAGGGGCAGCAGGTAGGGCACGAGGCCGAGGATCGTGGGACCCAGGGGATCGCCGTAGTAGAACCGGCCGTACGGCATTCCGGTGGCGACGCCGAATCCCTCGATCAGGTAGCCGAAGAGCGACACTGCCACGAGGGCCGCGGACCCGCGGGCGGCGCCGAGCTGCCGGACCAGCGCGATGAACGCCGGCAGCGCGATCAGCAGGTTGAAGGCGTACGACGCGTAGCTCGCGCCCTCCACGTCGGGAAACCGCACCACGAAGTATCCGGAGATGAACAGGAACGCGCACGACGCGATGAGCAGGCGCGGGACGTTGCGGGGAGCGGTGGTTCTCGACACGGCATCCATCCTTGCAGGTCATGCAGCAGGAAGGGCCATCCGCGCTGACTGCGCGGATGGCCCTTCCTGTGCTTGTCACCCGTCACCGGGACCCGGACACGACCTTCTCCAAGGCGATGCTGCCGTCCGTCGTCGGCAGGAGGAGCCACAGGACCAGGTAGAGGGGAAGACCGATGAACGGGAGGAGGAAGCTGAGGAGCATCGCGATGCGTACGTAGCTCACGCGCCACCCGTACTGGTGTGCGATGCCCGAGGCGATGCCGCCGAGGATCCCTCCCGGACCGCGCTTGATGGGGGAGGAGCGGAGGAAACGGTAGAAGGACTGCATGGTGTGCCTTTCGTTGGTGGTCTGTGCTTGTGGGGATGGTCAGTAGGGCGCGGTGGTATCCGAGCCGTGGTTTCTGTCGTGGTCCCTGTCGCCGTCCCTGTCGCCGTCCCGTCCGGCTTCGTTCGCTGATCGGTCCGTATCTCCGCCGTCGGCCGTCGCCCGGGAGCGGAGGGAGAGTATCCCTCCGGCGACCAGGGCGAGCCCGACGCCGATCAGCAGGCCGAGCGCCACCACCACCGGATCGATCGACAGCGCGATGAACTGGCTGAGGAGGACGAGCAGGGCGATGGCGAGGATCAAGGCCCCCCAGACGATCGTGGTGACGCGTGGGCGTCGCTTCTGCTCGGTGATCGAAGTGCTCATGGTGTGTCTCCTGCAAGGGTGTCGGTGCCGGGGGCGGTGGTGATCGAGACGTCGCTGAGCGCGCCCCGCACCTCGAGGATCAGGGCTGCCCCGGCAGCATCAGGATTCAGCTCGCCGTTGCTCAGCTGCAGCAGTCCTTCCCGGTCGCTGAACTCGGAGCGGGACTCGCCGAGCGGCGGAGCGTCGCTGATCGCCTCGGCGTTTCCGAGGGCCATGCGCGTCCGGATCTGTACGAAGACGTCCTCCGGAACGATCACCGTCACGCCGCTGGCCAGGGAGTTGACCGGCACCGTGATGTCGCTCGCCGGCCGGGGCAGTTCCGTCAGGTCGATCGTCGTGTGCGCCGCCATGATGCTGTAACCGCCCTCCGCTGCCCGCAGGGACGTCGGCGTGGTCCGGTTCTCCTGCGCCACGATCCAGGCCCCTCCCACGATCGTGAAGGACGAGACGAGTGCACCGATGGTCGCGAGCGCCGCCGTCAGACCGACAAGACCGGAGGTTCGACCACGAGCCCCGAGTACCACGACGCCGAGGGCGAGGACGATCGCAGCCGCTGCGAGGGCGACCACTGCCGGATTCACGAGGTCCAGCACGTCCAGGTAGTCGAGCGTCAGGAGTGTTGCCGCGAGGATGACCGTTCCGCCGACGAGGAGCGCCGTCGCGGATCCGGAGGGCCGCGCGGGGCGGGGGCGGGCGGTTCCCGGGCTGGAACCGGACGGCGGAGATCCCGCTCCGTAGAACCCTGGCGCCGGATACTGCGACCCCGATCCTGCCCACGTCGAGGAGCCGGTCCACCCGGTGCCGGCGGGGTTGTGGGGCAGGGGGGCGGAGGCGGGCAGGGGCTGAGTCAGCGCTCCCGGATGCTGTGGCAGGGGAATGGTCCTCTGCTCGAGCGTCTCGTCCCGCGCGCGGCCCACGTCGGGATCGCCGTCGTCCCCATCAGGCGCGGTGCGAGGGAGTGCTGGTCCGGTGCCGCTCGTTGGGGCGCCGGCGGAGGGTGTGAAGGCCATGCGTTCACCGGGCGTGGGCGGCACGGGCCGGCTCGCCGGTCCGAAAGGCGCGGGCGGGAAGGCCGCTGGCCCTCCATGACTGTGGGGTGTGCCGGCAGGGCCTCCGCCGACGTCCTGTGGACCGCCTGGTGCTCCGTGCACGATGCGGCCGCCGCCGGACCGGTTGATGATCCAGTACACGAACAGCACGACGGCGCCGATCCAGAACAGCGTCCACAGGAGGCCGCCGGCACCGCCCTCGCCGAGGAACGGCAGGTTCGGGCGCCAGAGACCGATCGCCACGAGCGCTGCGGCTCCGGTGAGGCCGGACGTCCAGGATCCGCGGCCGGCCTGCTCGACGTGGATGCGTCCGTCCGGTTCCGGAAGCAGGGCCCAGGCGAGCCCGTACAGCAGCACGCCGATGCCGCCGAAGACCGCGAGGATCACGATGAGGCCGCGCACCAGGGCCAGGTCGAGGCCCGTGCGGCGGGCTACGCCGCCCGAGACTCCGCCGACCCAGCGATCGGGGGCCCTGGTGATGTCGAGGCCCCGGATCCAACGGAAGAACGACGATGACGCGGGAGGCTCCGCAGGAGCGGGTGTGGCCGGATCTTGCTGCCAGGACGGCCCGCCTGGTGTTGGTGCTGATGTCATGCCTCAATCCTTCCCTCGACGGTCCGGTGCGGCTATCGGGGCCTACCCTGATTAAACCCTGAGCGCCCCCTGAATCTGCTCCGGGAGGGGCTCCCACCCTGCAGGTGCATGTTTTGATGAGGACATGAGACCCCCGCTGCTGCGCAGATCCGACGGCGTGATAGCCGGTGTCTGCGCCGGACTCGCGGTCCATCTGGGGATCAAGCCCTCCTGGGTCCGCATCGGGATGGCGCTGTTGACCCTCGCCTCGGGCGCAGGTGTGCTCCTGTACGCCTGGCTCTGGATCTTCGTGCCGACCGCAGCGGACAAGGCGGCGCAGGCAGGGAGGCAGACCGGGCCGGCAGCCTTCATGCACGACGTCGGGACGCCCGGTCCGTCCGACGACGGTGCCGCGGCAAGGGACTCTGGACAGGCGTCGGCGGCCGGTGCATCCCGTTCGCCGGAGCAGGGTCCCTTCGATGCGGAGGGGCTGGATGATCGGACGCTGCGCGCGGGCCGACGGGAGATCCTGTTCGGAACGGGGTTGCTGCTCGCGGCGGCGGTGCTCGTGGTGCAACTGCTCGGAGTGCAGGTCAACTGGGGTTTCCTCGTCCCGATCGCCGTCGTGGCCACGGGAGCAGCTCTGGCATGGTCGCAACTCGACGAGGTGCGTCGGGCCCGGGTCATGAACAGGGCGGGCGCGGGACGGGCCGGCGGAACACTGCGCCTCCTCGCGGGCATCGTGCTCGTCGTCGCAGGCGTCCTCGTCGCGCTGTCGAGCACCGGCTCGTGGACGTTGACGATGGCCACGGTCGTGGCGGTGCTCGCCGTCCTCGCCGGGGTCGCCCTGGTCCTCGCACCGTGGGGCCTTACGTTGTGGCGCGACCTCGAGGCGGAGCGTGCGGCCCGGGTACGTGAGACGGAGCGCGCGGAGATCGCTGCACACCTGCACGACTCCGTGCTGCAGACCCTCGCGCTGATTCAGAACCGGGCGAATTCCGAGACGGATGTGCTGCGGCTGGCGCGGGCGCAGGAGCGCGAATTGCGCCAGTGGCTCTTCGCCGACCCGGCGAAGGACCCCGGCAGCCTCGCTGAGCGGCTGCGCGTCATGGCGGGCGAGATCGAGGACCTTTACGGGCATCCTGTCGCAGTCGTGGCCGTGGGAGACGCCGTCCTGGGCCCGGCGGAGGACGCTCTGGCGCAGGCGGCGAGGGAAGCGATGCTCAACGCCGCCAAACATGCGGGGGTCGCGGTCTCCGTCTATCTCGAGGCCGGTACCGACGCCGTCGAGGTGTTCATCCGGGACAGGGGCGATGGCTTCGATCCGAACGCGGTGCCGGCAGATCGCCTGGGGATCCGCGAATCCATCCACAGCAGGATGCGCCGGCACGGTGGCTCTTCGGAGCTCCGCAGTGACGAGGCCGGCACCGAGGTGCGCCTCCGTCTGCCCAGGTCTGCCCGGAACGGCGTCTAGGCTGGCGTGACGGACTGCCGCCGCAACGGCGGAGAACTATGGGCGCGACAGGGGCGGACGGTCGCAGGGCGGCCAGGAGAGGGAGACGTGGACAGCCAGAACGAAGCGGTGGACGAGGCAGCACCGGTGATCGTCACCGTGGTCATCGTGGACGATCACGCCATCTTCCGCTCCGGCCTCCGTGCGGCGCTGGGCGCGTCGATCCGCGTCCTCGGCGAGGCGGCGACGGTGGAGGAGGCGGAGGCGGTAGTCAGCTCCACGGAGCCCGACGTCGTGCTCCTCGACGTGCACCTGCCGGGAGGTCGCGGAGGGGGCGGCGCGGAAGTGATCCACCGGTGCACGACCCGGGGAACGCGGTCCCGGTTCCTCGCCCTGAGCGTCTCCGATTCGACGGAGGACGTCGTCGCCGTCATCCGTGCAGGGGCCCGCGGCTATGTCACCAAGACGATCTCAGGACCCGAGATCACCGACGCCGTGCAGCGCATCTCCTCAGGCGACGCCGTGTTCTCGCCGCGGCTGGCCGGCTTCGTCCTCGATGCCTTCGGAACGGCTTCCGTCGCCGTCGACGACGAACTCGACCGGCTCTCCGCGCGCGAGCTGGAGGTTATGCGGCTGATCGCACGCGGCTACAGCTACAAGGAGACGGCGAAGGAACTCTTCATCTCCGTGAAGACCGTCGAGACACACGTGTCCGCGGTGCTCCGGAAACTCCAGCTGTCCTCGCGCCACGAACTCACGCGCTGGGCCACGGAGCGCAAGCTGCTCTGACCCGGCCGGTACCGCAGCCGCCGGTACCGCAGCCGTCGGTGGACGTCGGGGGACGTCAGTGGGCGGAGCCGAGGAACTCCTGCAGGCGCCCGACGCCCGTGGCGAGGTCCTCGTCGCCGAGCGCGTAGGACAGCCGGAGGTATCCGCTCGGACCGAATGCCTCGCCGGGCACGACGGCGACCTCGACCTTCTCGAGGATCAGGGCGGCGAGCTCGGCGGAGGTCGCCGGTGCGACGCCGTCGAAGCTGCGCCCGAGCAGGGCACGCACGTCCGCGTAGGCGTAGAAGGCACCGTGCGGAGTGGGGCACTCGACGCCCTCGATCGCGTTCAGGGCGGAGACCATCGCACGACGGCGGCGGTCGAATGCCACCTTCATCTCGTCGACGGCGGTCAGTGGACCGGAGACCGCCGCGAGCGCTGCCATCTGCGGGACGTTCGAGACGTTCGACGTGGCGTGCGACTGCAGGTTCGTCGAGGCCTTGATGAGGTCCTTCGGGCCGACCATCCAGCCCACGCGCCATCCGGTCATCGCATAGGTCTTCGCGACCCCGTTGAGGATGACCACCTTGTCGCCGAGGGAGGGAGCCGCCGTTGCGATCGAGGTGAAGGGAACGCCGTCGTAGGTCAGGTGCTCGTAGATCTCGTCCGTGACGACCCAGAGCCCGCGGGCGGCGGCCCATTCCCCGATCTCGCGGACCGCGTCCGCGCCGTAGACCGCTCCCGTGGGGTTGGACGGCGACACGAACAGCAGCACCTTGGTGCGGGCGGTCAGCGCGGCTTCGAGCTGGTCGACAGTGACCAGGTAGCCCTGCTCGGGACCGGCGAAGACCTCCACGGGTACTCCACCGGCGAGCCGGATGGCCTCGGGATACGTGGTCCAGAACGGAGTCGGCACGAGGACTTCGTCGCCTGGATCGAGGAGAGCCGCGAAGGACTCGTACACCGCCTGCTTGCCGCCGTTGGTCACGAGGACCTGCGCGGGATCGACGGCATAACCGGAGTCGCGCAGCGTCTTCTCGGCAATGGCCTGCTTGAGCTCCGGCAGCCCTCCGGCGGGGGAGTAGCGGTGGAACCTCGGCTGGCGCGCGGCTTCGATCGCCGCTTCGACGATGTATCCGGGCGTCGGGAAGTCCGGTTCGCCCGCGCCGAAACCGATGACCGGTCGCCCTGCCGCCTTCAGGGCCTTGGCCTTGGCATCGACGGCCAGCGTCGCCGACTCCGCGATGGAGTCGATCCGGCGGGAGATCCGCGGGAGGGCTGCTCGGATGGAGTCGTCGGTCGTCGTGTTCATCGGGTCCCGTTCGCTGGCGGTGTCGTGTCAGCTTCCAGCTTAGGTGCTGGGCGTGTTCGGGCCGGAATGAGGCGGCCCTGCGGCTAGGGCAGGGAGCTGCCCACCGGCCACGCGTGACGCGCGTAAGGTTCGGCGCCAGGGGAAGTGACGCGTGCCGAGTGACACCCGGGACCGCGGTGACCCATGGAGCGCGGCGACCGGACGGACGTCGCGGTATGCCTCGTCGACTCCCGCCCGGCTCCTCGGTTCGACGTTCCGGCGGTGAATGCGTAGACTTGTTCCTCGGTGTTGAAACACCATGATGGTTCGTGCCCTCACCGGCCCGTCCGGAGTGGAAGCTGTACCGGTTCAAAACCAAAGGGTAGTGGCGCAATTGGTAGCGCAGCGGTCTCCAAAACCGCAGGTTGCAGGTTCGAGTCCTGTCTGCCCTGCGCGTGGCCTTCGCGGATGGATGGCGAAGGCACGGCAGAAACAGATCACGAAGCCCCGGCGCAGGCACAGGCCCCGCGCGGCGGTAAACATGATCAGCTGGGGGCGCCACTGGTGGTCCGGCTGGAACACCACACAGATTGATGAGGTTGACGGTGACCGATACGGCTGCGAGCAGCTCCAAGGGAAGCCCCTCCGAGAAGAAGGCTCCTCAGCGCGGGTTCTTCGGGCGCATCATGCTGTTCATCCGCCAGGTCCTCGCGGAGCTCGGGAAGGTCGTCACGCCCACCCGCCGGGAGCTGGTCAGGTTCACCATCACCGTCCTCATCTTCGTGGTCATCATGATGCTCCTCGTGACCGCCCTGGACCTCCTGTTCGGGGCCGGTGCGGTGTGGGTCTTCGGCGAGAACTGACCCCTTTCCGGGGGAATGCACGTTCCGGTGCCGTTGTTGTGGTGTCGGGTTGAGTACAGGCAAGCAAGACAACCCTGAAGAATGTCAGAAAGCAGGCGGCTAGGTGTCCGAGCAAGAACTCGAACGGCAGATCACTCCCGAAGATGGTCTGGAGAACGAGGAGTACGGAACGGAGGCGGATGTGGAAGCCTCCGACCTCGACGTGCCTGCTGACGATTCCGAGTCGTCCGAATACCCCGCCGCAACCGATGTCGCCGCCGAGGACGGACTCCTCGCGGACGATGCGGAGGTGCAGGCCGACGAGGCCGACGCAGATGCCGACGAGATCGTGGCGACGGCGACGGAAGCCGTCGACGAGGCCGCCGGCTCCGAGAGCGACGAGGCCGCCGCAGCGGAAGCCCCCGCGGAGGATCCCGTCGCGGCGTTCAAGGCCAAGCTCCGCCGCCAGGAGGGTGACTGGTACGTCATCCACTCCTACGCAGGCTACGAGAACCGCGTGAAGGCGAACCTCGAGACCCGCATCCAGACCCTGGACATGGAAGATTACATCTTCGAGATCCAGGTCCCGATGGAGGAGGTCGTCGAGATCAAGAACACGACGCGGAAGATCGTCAACCGCGTCCGCATCCCCGGTTACGTCCTGGTCCGCATGGAACTCACCGATGAGTCCTGGGGTGCCGTCCGCCACACGCCCGGCGTCACGGGATTCGTGGGCAATGCCCACAACCCGGTTCCGCTGAGCCTCTCCGAGGTGTTCTCGATGCTCGAGCACACGATCGTGCACACGGACGCGGAGTCGGGCAAGCCCGTTCAGCCGCAGTTCACGCCTGCCACCGTCAACTTCGAGGTGGGCGAGTCGGTCACCGTCAACGAGGGTCCCTTCGAGACCCTGCCTGCGACGATCTCCGAGATCAAGCACGAGTCGCAGCAGCTCGTCGTGCTCGTCTCGATCTTCGAGCGCGAGACCCCGGTCACGCTCTCGTACAACCAGGTCACCAAGATCCAGTAAAGCTTCGGCGCCTCCCGGCGTGCTTGGCCGGGAAGCGCCGTCCGGCCATCACGCCATGATGGCCACCACCCCGCAGGACGCTCCTGTCCCGCGGGAACGCAATGCAAGAGAAGGACCCTTTCATGGCCCCCAAGAAAAGAGTCACCGGCCTCATCAAGCTGCAGATCAATGCAGGCGCCGCCAACCCGGCTCCTCCCATCGGTCCCGCGCTCGGTCAGCACGGTGTCAACATCATGGAATTCTGCAAGGCATACAACGCCGCCACGGAATCCCAGCGCGGAAACGTCATCCCCGTGGAGATCACGGTGTACGAGGATCGCTCGTTCACCTTCATCACCAAGACCCCGCCGGCAGCCGAGCTGATCAAGAAGGCAGCCGGTGTCGCAAAGGGATCCGGTACGCCTCACACCGTCAAGGTGGCGAAGCTGACCAACGCCCAGGTCGAGGAGATCGCCACCATGAAGATGGAAGACCTCAACGCCAACGACGTCCAGGCCGCCGCGAAGATCATCGCCGGCACCGCCCGCTCCATGGGCATCACGGTCGAGGGCTAGTAGCAGCCTCACCAACGCCCGGTCCGGCACACCCGGACAGGGCACACCACCAATTCACAGCACGACGGCGCCGCATCCCGCGGTCGACGTCGTGAGTGGCAGGGCCCAGCGCGGTCCGACGACCACGACTGCATAAGGAGAACAAGCAGATGGCACAGCGCAGCAAAGCATACAAGGGAGCTGCCGCGAAGATCGAGGCGGACAAGCAGTACGCGCCCCTCGAGGCGGTAGTCCTCGCGAAGGAGACCAACCCTTCGTCGTTCGACGCCACGGTCGAGGTGTCCCTCCGTCTCGGAGTGGACCCCCGCAAGGCGGACCAGATGGTTCGCGGGACCGTCAACCTTCCCCACGGCACCGGCAAGACCGCCCGTGTCCTGGTCTTCGCAACAGGCGAGAAGGCAGAGGCGGCCATTGCTGCCGGTGCTGACTTCGTCGGTTCCGACGACATGATCGAGAAGGTTTCCGGCGGCTGGACCGACTTCGACGCAGCGGTCGCCACCCCCGACCTGATGGGCAAGGTGGGACGCCTCGGAAAGATCCTCGGCCCCCGCAACCTGATGCCGAACCCCAAGACCGGTACTGTCACGGCGGATGTGGCGAAGGCTGTCACCGACATCAAGGGCGGCAAGATCGACTTCCGCGTCGACAAGCACTCCAACCTCCACTTCATCATCGGCAAGGTCTCCTTCGACGAGCAGAAGCTGGGCGAGAACTACGCTGCAGCGCTCGAGGAGATCCTCCGCCTGAAGCCTTCGGCTTCGAAGGGCCGCTACATCCAGAAGGCTACGGTCTCGACCACCTTCGGTCCCGGCATCTCCGTCGACCCGAGCGTCACGAAGGTCTTCGCCGGATAGTTCCCTGCATCGGCATGACCCCCGAAGCCCCGCGGCCTGTGCCGCGGGGCTTCTTCGTCGTAAGGCTGGTGGCTGGCAGCTCGGCGTCCGGGCGCCGATTTGGTAGGGATCCGCGAGTCCCGTAGTCTTTAACTACCAAAGACCGTCGGTCGGTCCACCTCCACTTTCCAGCAGTGCATCCGTGCGCGGCGGGGAAGAAGGAGCAGGATCCGAAAGTTCCCGTGAGGGACGGCCTACGCAGGTGAACGAAGCTCCTCTCCATGGGTTGTTGCCCGTGTCGAGCAAAGCCCCGTGCATCTGCGCGGGGCGTTTTTTATTGGAGCTGGAAAGCCGGCGCATATCCCCGGAAGGAGGGTTATGGCAACGCCAACAAAGGTTTCTGCAGTGGACGAGATCACTACCGATTTCAAGGATTCCACCGCTGCTGTCCTGACCGAATACCGCGGGCTCACTGTTGCTCAGCTCAAGGAACTGCGCCGTGCCCTTGGCGCGGACAACAAGTTCTCCGTCGTCAAGAACACCTTGACCGGCATCGCGGCGAAGGAAGCCGGCATCGACGCGTTCGATGGCCAGCTCTCCGGACCCACCGCGATCGCCTTCATCAAGGGTGACGCCGTTGCTGCGGCCAAGAGCCTCACGGATTTCGCGAAAGCCAACCCGAAGCTCGTCATCAAGACTGGAATCTTCGAGGGCAAGCCCCTCAACGCATCCGAGGTCGTTGCCCTGGCAGCCCTCGAGTCGCGCGAACTCCAGCTCGCCCGGGTGGCCGGTGTCCTCAAGGCGCCGATGTCCGCCCTGGCTCGTACCGTCGATGCACTGCGCATCAAGCTCGAGGAGGAGAGCGGCGCTGCACCTGCAGCCGACGCTGATGCTCCTGCTGCCGAGGAAGCCGCTGCTCCCGCAGAGGCCACCGCGGAGGCTCCCGCCGAGGAAGCCGCAGCACCCGAAGCGAACTAGTTTCCCTTCGATCCACACACTCCGGTGCAGAGCACCACTAAAGGAAGGACGCCTCCCATGGCGAAGCTCACCAACGAAGAGCTCATTGAAGCTTTCAAGGAACTGTCCATCATTGAACTCTCGGACTTCGTAAAGCTGTTCGAGGAGACCTTCGATGTCACCGCTGCTGCTGTTGCAGTTGCAGGCCCCGCCGGTGGCGGAGCCGGCGAAGCCGCCGAAGAGGAGCAGACCGCATTCGACGTCATCCTCGAGGCTGCCGGCGACAAGAAGATCGCAGTGATCAAGGAAGTCCGCGCGCTCACCTCGCTGGGCCTGAAGGAAGCCAAGGACGTTGTCGACAGCGCTCCCAAGGCCGTCCTCGAGGGTGCAACCAAGGAAGCCGCAGAGAAGGCCAAGGAGTCCCTCGAGGCTGCCGGCGCCACCGTTACCCTCAAGTAACACCTCTCTGCCGACGGGGCGGCTCGCGCCGCGTCCGCTGCAGTCCGAAAGAGCCCCGCTTCTCGCGAAGCGGGGCTCTTTCGTCGTCAGGCGTGCAGGAGGACGGGTGGACCTGTCAGCGCCACAGCAACAGGGCTTCGCCCTGGCCGCCGCCCCCGCAGAGGCTGACGGCGGCCTTCCCGCTGCCGCGACGCGCGAGTTCCATCGCCGCATGCAGGGCGAGCCGTGCGCCCGAGGCTCCGATCGGGTGACCGAGGGCGATCGCACCGCCGTGGATGTTGCATTTCTCGAGCGGATAGTCGAGGTCCTTCAACGACTGCACGGCCACGGAGCCGAAGGCTTCATTGATCTCGATGAAGTCGAGGTCTGTCGTGGCCCAGCCCGCTCGGGAGAGTGCCTGCCGGATGGCGGCGGACGGCTGGGAGTGCAGGGTATTGTCGGGGCCGGCGACCTGGCCCGGCCGTCCGACGACGGCCAGCACGGGCAGGCCGGCTTCCTCCGCGTAGGAGCGCGTCGTCACGACGAGCGCAGCGGCACCGTCGGACAGCGGAGACGAATTCCCCGCCGTGATGGCGCCGTCGGGATAAAATGCCGGCCGCAGCTTCGCGAGCGATTCGACCGTCGTCGCGGGCCGTATCCCCTCGTCCGCTGTCAGCACGACGTCGTCGCCCTTGCGCTGCGGAACGGTGACCGGGATGATCTCCTCCACCAGCACGCCGTCATCCGTTGCCGCGGCCGCGCGTTGGTGCGAAGCCGCGGCGACCGAGTCCTGGGCTGTGCGGTCGATCTCGAGGCGGACGTTGCCGCGTTCGGTCGATCCTCCCATCGAGTCGCCGTCGAAGGCGTCGGTGAGCCCGTCGTGTGCCACCGCGTCGAGCGCCTGGACGGACCCGTAGGTCCAGCCCTGGCGTGAGCCGGGCAGCAGGTGCGGCCCCCTGGTCATCGATTCCTGTCCGCCCGCGACGACGACCCGCGCTTCACCGCCGCGGATCAAACGGGCGGCGTCGATCACGGCCGTGAGCCCCGACAGGCAGACCTTGTTCACGGTGACCGCGGGGACGTTCCAGGGGATGCCCGCCCTGACCGCGGACTGCCGTGCCGGGTTCTGGCCGCACCCGGCCTGGACGACGTGGCCCATGATGATGGCGTCCACCGCAGCGGGTTCGACACCTGCCCGGTCGAGCGCCCCTGCGATGGCGAGGCCGCCGAGTTCGACGGCCGTGAAGGAGGCAAGCTGCCCGTTGAGGCGCCCGAGGGGTGTGCGGGCGCCTCCGACGATGACGACGTCATCGGGGGTCGGCGTGGGTGTCGCCATGGCGAAACTCTCTTTCATCGTTGAAATGGTGCCGCTACCAGATTAGGCGTTGTCGAGCCCGCGCTCGTGTGATGGGAGAACCGGGATCACCGGTGCGTGCGTGGTCCCGGCCCGTCGGCGCCCTGCGGGTACAGCAGGGGCAGCTGCAGGGTCAGCCAGGGGCTGAAAGCCCACGGTGTCGCGGTGACGGCGCGGACGAGCTCACCGGCGTCGACCCACTGGAAGTCCATGACTTCTGCGGGCCGGGGATCGACGGCACTGTCCGCGACAGCCGTGTAGACCGGGCAGATCTCGTTCTCGACGATGCCCGACGCGTCGACCGCTCGGTACCGGAAGTCCGGCAGGGCGGCCCGGATGTCGCGGACGGAGAATCCGAGTTCCTGGGCGGCCCGCCGGTCCACGGCTTGCTCGAAGGACTCGCCGGGAGCGGGATGCCCGCAGAACGAATTGGTCCAGACGCCGGGCCAGGCCTTCTTGCCGAGCGCGCGGCGCGTCACGAGGATGCGCCCCGCGTCGTCGTACACGTGCGCCGAGAAGGCGAGGTGGAGGGGGGTGTCGAGCGTGTGGACCGTCGCTTTGTCGTGGGTGCCGAGCGGTGTGCCGTCCTCGGCGAGCAACACCACGACCTCCGGGAGGGCAGCCGAGCCGCTGCCTCCGACGGCGCCGGGGTGCATGGTTCCTGCTTCGCTCGCCATCGTGACTCTCTTCCGCTGGTGGTCCGTCCGATCGTCCGCCGGTGGTCGGACCATCGGACGGAGTACGGCGGGGCCGGGCGAGGGGCCCGGCTGCGGCCGCGAGCTTTGTCGTCAGCGGCCTCTTATCCGTTGTTTACTTTACCTATGGACATGGACACTCTGCTGATCGAGCCTGCCGGGCTCGAGCAGGTCGAGGGTGCCCTGCTGCGGTTCTTCGAGGAGTCGAAGAATCGGGCCGCGAAAATCGGACCCGGGTACCACTCCCTGTGGGAAACCCTCGAGCGCTGCACGGCGGGCGGGAAGCGCTTCCGTCCCCGCATGGTGATGTCCGCCTACCAGATGCTCGGCGGCCGGGACCTCGGCAACGCCGCCGAAGTGGGCGCCGCCTTCGAACTGCTGCATACGGCCCTGATCGTGCACGACGACGTCATCGACCGCGACTTCATCCGTCGGGGCGTCCCCAACGTCTCCGGTCGCTACCGCGCCATCGCGGAGGCCGCCGGCGCCTCGCCGGACGAGGCCCGGCACGTGGGCTTCTCGGCGGGAGTGGTCGCGGGTGACCTCGCGCTCTCCAACGCGTACCGGCTGCTGGAGCGCGTCGAAGCCGCTCCCGTGACCAAGCGGCGCCTCGGCGAGATCCTCGACGAAGCCGTCTTCGCGGCTGCCGCTGGAGAGTTCCTGGATATCGAGACCTCGCTGGACCCCGCGATGCCGCCACTCGAAGCCATCGTCCGCATGGCGAGGCTCAAGACGTCGGTGTATTCCTTCGAGGGGCCGCTGCAGGCCGGAGCGGTCCTCGCGGGTGCGGAGGAGGAGGTCATCGTGCGGCTGGGTGACTTCGGGCGGGACGCCGGTATCGCCTACCAGATCGCGGACGACCTGCTCGGCGTGTTCGGGAACGAGACGCGCACGGGGAAGACGAACTGGGGGGATCTACGCGAGGGCAAGCGCACGGCGCTCATGTCCTACGTGTCGGCGCGGCCGGAATGGGACAGCATCTCCTCGCTGGTCGGCAGACCCTCGATGTCGGCCGCCGACGCCGACTACGTGCGCGGGATCCTCGTCGACAGCGGCGCCAGGGACTACTCGGCCCACCTCGCCTCCGAATACGCGGCACGTGCGCGTACCCACCTCGACGCCGGCGTCGTGCCTCCGGCGTTGCGGGCCGCGCTCGGTCCCGTGGTGACGGCCGTCGTGGACAGGGTGCGCTGAGTGGGCGTCGACGCTTCCCTCGCCCGCTACAACGCCGCAGCGCTCAAGGCTTCGGCGGGTGTCATCCGCTCCTACTCGACGTCCTTCGGCATGGCCTCCCGCGTCCTCGATCGCACCACCCGTAGCCATATCGAGGCCGTGTACGCGCTGGTGCGCGTGGCGGACGAGGTCGTCGACGGCGCGGCTGCGGGGGCAGGTATACCTCCGGGCGGCGTCGAGACGCTCCTCGATGACCTCGAGCGGGAGACGGAGGCTGCTATGGGCGCGGGCTACAGCGCCAACCTGGTGGTCCACGCTTTCGCGGTCACCGCCCGGGAGACGGGCATCGGGGTGGACCTCACGCGGCCGTTCTTCGCCTCGATGCGGGCCGACATCAGCCAGAGCGAGCACACCCAGGAGTCCTTCGACCTGTACGTGTACGGGTCCGCGGAGGTCGTCGGGCTGATGTGCCTGCGGGCGTTCCTCGTTGGACACCAGGTGACCGGCGACGAGGAGGCCGTCCTGGTGGACGGAGCGCGGCACCTGGGTGCGGCCTTCCAGAAGATCAACTTCCTGCGGGACCTGGCGGAGGACTTCTCGACCCTCGGGCGCAGCTACTTTCCCGGGATAAGCCCCGAAAGCTTCACCGAGGCGGACAAGCTCCGCCTCCTGGACGACATCGACGAGGACCTGCGCATCTCGGCGGCAGCGCTTCCGGGCCTCCCGGCGACGCCGCGCCGCGCTGTCGCCCTCGCCCAGGGCCTGTTCACCGAACTCGCCGTCAGGCTGCGCGCCACCCCGGCGCACGAGCTCCTGCGGGCACGGGTCCGGGTCCCCAACCCGGTCAAGGCCCGCATCATGGCGAAAGCCTTCACCGGTCGCGCGGTACCGGCACCCGCCGCGCAGGAGAGGACGGCATGACCATCCACCAGAATGAGCGCGTGCGGGTCGGCGCCGGCAACGTCGTCGTGATCGGTGGCGGCGTCGGTGGGCTGGCGACGTCGGCCCTGCTGGCCAGGGAGGGCCACCGCGTCACCCTGCTCGAGAGGCGCGAACAGGTCGGCGGACGCGCCGGTTCGTGGGAGCAGGACGGCTTCCGTTTCGATACAGGCCCGTCCTGGTACCTCATGCCCGAGGTGATCGACCACTTCTTCACGTTGATGGGAACGAGTGCGGCGGAACAGCTCGACCTGGTCAGGCTCGACCCCGGCTACCGGGTGATCTTCGAGGACGGGTTCGACACCGTGGACGTCCCTGCCGACCGCGAGGCCGTGACGAAGCTCTTCGAGTCGATGGAGGAGGGGGCCGGCGAGCAGCTCTCGAAATACCTCGACTCCGCCGAGGACGCCTACGAGATCGCAAAGAAGCGTTTTCTCTACTCGACCTTCCAGTCCTTCCTCCCGTTCGTGCGGCCCGACGTGCTCAGGCGCCTTCCCCGGATCGGTTCGCTCCTGCTGCAGCCGCTGCAGTCCTTCGTGGAGAAGCGCTTCAAGGACCCGCGGATCCAGCAGATCCTCGGCTATCCGGCCGTGTTCCTCGGCAGCTCGCCGTTCGACGCGCCGAGCATGTACCACCTGATGAGCCATCTCGACCTCGACGACGGCGTCCTCTACCCCATGGGGGGCTTCACGACCCTCATCGAGGCCATGCGTCGCGTCGCGACCGCTGCCGGAGTGGAGATCCGCACCGGCGCCGACGTCGTCTCCATCGATACCGTTCCGCGCGCCCCCGGCAGGTCGCCGCTGGACCGACGGTCGGCGACGGTGCGAGCGGTCACGTACAGGACGGACAGCACGACGACGTCGATCGACGCCGACGTCGTCGTCTCCGCCGCCGACCTCCACCACACCGAGACCGAGCTGTTGCCGGCTGACCTGCAGAGCTACCCGGAGAAGTACTGGAAGACCCGTGTGCCGGGGCCCAGCGCCCTGTTGCTCTACCTCGGCGTCCGGGGCGGCCTGCCGCAGCTCGAACACCACACCCTGCTGTTCACCACCGACTGGCGCGACAACTTCGGCCGCATCTTCGGTGCTGAGACTTCCGTGCCCTCGCCGGCGTCGCTCTACGTCTGCCGCCCCAGCGCAACAGACGACTCCGTGGCGCCGGATGGCCACGAGAACGTCTTCGTCCTGGTTCCCATCCCGGCCGACGTGGGTATCGGCAAAGGGGGACTGGAACGTGGGGGAGACGCGCGGGTGGAGGAACTGGCGGACGCGGTCATCGCACAGATCGCCGAATGGACCGGCGTGCCGGACCTCGCCGAGCGGATCGTCGTCCGGCGCAGCTACGGACCCCAGGACTTCGCGGACGATCTCAACGCCTGGCGCGGCACGTCGCTCGGACCGGCCCACATCCTCAAGCAGAGCGCCTTCTTCCGCGGCTCGAACCGCAGCGCGAGGGTCGAGAACCTCTTCTATGCAGGCAGCTCCACCGTTCCGGGCATCGGCATCCCCATGTGCCTGATCAGCGCGGAACTCATCGTCAAGCGACTGCGCGGGGACACCAGCACCGGCCCGCTGCCGGAACCCGCCCTCCGCTAGCGAGGGAGGGCAGAAGGCCCGGCTGGCCCGGCGGACTTCGTCGGCGAGGGCGAGCCGGGCTTGACGCAATCGGGGGAAAGAGGCTAGTGGACATTTCGTCGCGCGTACCGTAGTGTAGGTCTTTGCGTCTTCCCTCTAAACCTCAGCCTTCATATAGCGGTGGGCTTTGCTCTGCTCTCGTCGTTTAACCTGGCCCCATGGTTGGGATTCACGCGAGCAGACTCTGGTGAGTACTGAGATCCCCGCAGCATACTGCGGTGGCGGTGCTGAGGCGAAGCGCTGACAAGCCTGACGGTCTGTGGAAGGATCCCTCTTGGTCGCCCCGAGCACCTCTAATAATGCAACCGCTACCAGCCAGGTCGACGCCGACGGCGCCGCACCAAGGCTCTCATTCGCAAAGATTCACGAACCGCTTGACGTTCCCAATCTCCTCGCCCTCCAGACGGACAGCTTCGACTGGCTCGTCGGCAACGAGCGCTGGAAGGCTCGCGTCGAGGAAGCGCTGGAAAAGGGACTGCAGGGTGTAGCCACGACCTCCGGTCTGGCCGACATCTTCGAAGAGATCTCCCCGATCGAGGACTTCCAGGGCACCATGTCCCTGAGCTTCTCCGAGCCGGAATTCGCCGACCCCAAGTACACGATGGCCGAGTGCAAGGATCGCGACGCGACCTACTCCGCGCCCCTGTACGTCAAGGCCGAGTTCATGAACAACAACACGGGCGAGATCAAGCAGCAGACCGTGTTCATGGGCGACTTCCCCCTCATGACCGACAAGGGCACCTTCGTCATCAACGGCACCGAGCGTGTCGTCGTGTCGCAGCTGGTCCGCTCGCCGGGTGCCTACTTCGAGCGCACCGCCGACAAGACCAGTGACAAGGACATCTTCAGCGCGAAGATCATCCCGTCGCGTGGTGCATGGTTCGAGCTCGAGATCGACAAGCGCGACCAGGTCGGCGTCCGCCTCGACCGCAAGCGCAAGCAGTCCGTCACGGTGCTCCTCAAGGCCCTCGGTTGGACCGAAGGCCAGATCCTCGAGGAGTTCGGCCAGTACGACTCCATCCGCGCGACCATGGAGAAGGACGCGACGGAGACCCGCGAGGACGCCCTCCTCGACATCTACCGCAAGCTGCGACCGGGCGAGCCCCCCACGGTCGAGGCTGCCCAGACCCTTCTGGACAACCTGTACTTCAACCCCAAGCGCTACGACCTCGCCAAGGTCGGCCGGTACAAGATCAACCGCAAGCTCGGCATCGACAAGGACCTCACGGATCCGGACGCCTCGGTACTGAACATCGACGACATCGTCGCGATGATCAAGTTCCTGGTCGCGCTGCACGCCGGCGAGAAGACCCTCGGTGGCAAGCGTGACGGCGGCGACGTCGAACTGCGCGTCGAGGTCGACGACATCGACCACTTCGGCAACCGTCGTATCCGCGCCGTGGGCGAGCTCATCGAGAACCAGGTCCGCACCGGGCTCTCCCGCATGGAGCGTGTCGTCCGCGAGCGGATGACCACTCAGGACGTCGAGGCGATCACGCCGCAGACCCTGATCAACATCCGCCCCGTCGTGGCCGCGATCAAGGAGTTCTTCGGAACCTCCCAGCTGTCGCAGTTCATGGACCAGAACAACCCGCTCGCCGGACTGACGCACAAGCGTCGCCTGTCCGCGCTGGGCCCGGGTGGTCTGTCCCGTGACCGCGCCGGCATGGAGGTCCGTGACGTCCACCCGTCGCACTACGGCCGCATGTGCCCCATCGAGACCCCTGAAGGCCCGAACATCGGCCTCATCGGTTCGCTCGCCTCGTACGGCCGGATCAATGCCTTCGGCTTCATCGAGACGCCGTACCGCAAGGTCGTCGATGGTGTCGTCACCGACCAGATCGACTACCTGACCGCCGATGACGAGGTCGAGCGCCTCATCGCCCAGGCGAACGCGCCCCTCAACGAGCAGAACACGTTCGTCGAGGACATGGTTCTCGTGCGTACCCGTGGTGGTTCCGGCGAGCCCGTGCTCGTCGCGCCCGACGAGGTCGAGTACATGGACGTCTCCCCGCGCCAGATGGTCTCCGTCGCCACCGCGATGATTCCGTTCCTGGAGCACGACGACGCCAACCGCGCCCTCATGGGTGCGAACATGCAGCGCCAGGCCGTTCCCCTGCTCCGCTCCGAGCGTCCCCTCGTGGGCACCGGCATGGAGAAGAACGCGGCCGTCGACGCCGGCGACGCCGTCACCGCGACGAAGGCCGGTGTGGTCAACGAGGTGTCGGCCGACCTGGTCAGCGTCCTGAACGACGACGGCACCGAGACGAACTACCCGATCATGAAGTTCGCCCGCTCGAACCAGGGCAACGCGTACAACCAGCGCGTCCTGGTCTCCGAGGGCGACCGCGTCGAGTACAACACGATCATCGCCGACGGTCCCTCCACCGACCAGGGCGAGCTCGCGCTGGGCAAGAACATGCTCGTCGCGTTCATGTCCTGGGAGGGCCACAACTTCGAGGACGCGATCATCCTGTCGCAGCGCATCGTCTCCGACGATGTCCTGACGTCGATCCACATCGAGGAGCACGAAGTCGACGCCCGCGACACCAAGCTCGGTGCCGAGGAGATCACGCGTGACATCCCGAACGTCTCCGAGGAGGTACTCGGTGCGCTCGACGAGCGCGGTATCATCCACATCGGTGCCGAGGTCGAGGCAGGCGACATCCTCGTCGGCCGTGTCACCCCCAAGGGTGAGACGGAGCTGACCCCCGAGGAGCGCCTGCTGCGCGCCATCTTCGGCGAGAAGAGCCGCGAAGTCCGCGACACCTCGCTCAAGGTTCCCCACGGTGAGTCGGGAACCGTCATCGGCGTGCGCATCTTCGATCGCGACAACGACGACGAGCTGCCCCCGGGCGTCAACCAGCTCGTCCGCGTGTACGTGGCGCAGAAGCGCAAGATCACGGACGGTGACAAGCTCGCAGGCCGCCACGGCAACAAGGGCGTCATCTCCAAGATCCTGCCGATCGAGGACATGCCGTTCATGGAGGACGGCACCCCCGTCGATATCGTCCTGAACCCGCTCGGTGTTCCCGGACGTATGAACGTCGGCCAGGTCCTCGAGATCCACCTCGGCTGGGCTGCCAAGCAGGGCTGGAAGATCGAGGGCGAGCCCGAGTGGATCAAGAACCTCCCGAACCTTCCCCGGGAGATCGCCACCACGACCGTCGCAACCCCCGTGTTCGACGGCGCGACCGAGGACGAGATCGTCGGTCTGCTCGGCTCCACGAACGTCACGCGTGACGGACAGCGCCTCATCAGCGAGTCCGGCAAGGCGCGACTGTTCGACGGCCGCTCCGGCGAGCCGTTCCCGGACCCGATCTCCGTCGGCTACATGTACATCCTGAAGCTCCACCACCTGGTGGACGACAAGATCCACGCGCGTTCCACCGGCCCGTACTCCATGATCACGCAGCAGCCGCTGGGTGGTAAGGCACAGTTCGGCGGACAGCGCTTCGGTGAGATGGAAGTGTGGGCCCTCGAGGCCTACGGTGCGGCCTACACGCTGCAGGAACTCCTCACGATCAAGTCGGACGACATCCACGGACGCGTCAAGGTGTACGAGGCCATCGTCAAGGGCGAGAACATCCCCGAGCCGGGCGTTCCCGAGTCCTTCAAGGTCCTGATCAAGGAAATGCAGTCGCTCTGCCTGAACGTGGAAGTCCTTTCCACCGACGGCACCACGATTGAAATGCGTGACTCGGATGAAGAAGTCTTCCGGGCCGCGGAGGAATTGGGCATCGACCTCTCACGGGCCGAGCCGAGTTCTGTCGAGGAAGTCTAGGTTCCACGCCCCGAACCGGTGTTCGACCGCGGCCAACGAAATTTCTGGCGGCCGCGGACGGCCTTGAAATATTAAAGGCCGCTTTCTCGAACACCGGTCCGGTGCAGGGCCTGGACGCTCGCCGCACCCCATAAGACTTCAAGAATTTAGAGAACAAAGAGAGAACAGGGACCCTATGTCCAGCGAATCCTCCTTCGGCCTCATGCGAATCGGCCTTGCCACCGCGGATGAAATCCGTGGCTGGTCTTACGGCGAGGTCAAGAAGCCGGAAACCATCAACTACCGCACGCTCAAGCCCGAGAAGGACGGCCTCTTCTGCGAGAAGATCTTCGGCCCGTCCCGCGACTGGGAGTGCTACTGCGGCAAGTACAAGCGCGTGCGCTTCAAGGGCATCATCTGTGAGCGCTGCGGTGTCGAGGTAACCCGTGCCAAGGTGCGCCGTGAGCGCATGGGGCACATCGAGCTTGCTGCTCCCGTCACGCACATCTGGTACTTCAAGGGCGTCCCGTCGCGCCTCGGCTACCTCCTCGACCTTGCCCCCAAGGACCTCGAGAAGGTCATCTACTTCGCCGCCTACATGATCACGTCGGTCGACGAAGAGAACCGCCACGCCGAACTGCCGAACCTCCAGGCCGAGCACGACCTCGAGAAGAAGCAGATGACGGACCAGCGCGATGGCGACATCGCCGCGATCGCCAAGGACCTCGAGGACGAGCTTGCCCGCCTCGAGGGAGAAGGCGCCAAGGCTGCCGACAAGAAGAAGGCACGCGACTCGGCCGACCGCCAGATGGCGAACGTCCGCAAGCGCGCGGACGCCGACATCGAGCGCCTGGTCCAGGTGTGGGAGCGCTTCAAGACCCTGAAGGTCGCCGACCTCGAGGGTGACGAAGGCCTTTACCGCGAGCTGCGCGACCGCTACGGACTGTACTTCGAAGGCTCCATGGGTGCCGAGGCGATCAAGAAGCGCCTCGAGAACTTCGACATGCCGGCGGAAGCTGAGATGCTGCGCGACATCATCCAGAACGGCAAGGGCCAGCGGAAGACGCGCGCCCTGAAGCGCCTCAAGGTGGTCAACGCGTTCCTGACGACGACCAACAGCCCTCTGGGTATGGTCCTCGACGCCGTGCCGGTGATCCCGCCGGAACTGCGCCCGATGGTCCAGCTCGACGGCGGCCGTTTCGCGACGTCCGACCTCAACGACCTGTACCGCCGTGTCATCAACCGCAACAACCGCCTGAAGCGCCTGCTCGACCTCGGGGCTCCCGAGATCATCGTGAACAACGAGAAGCGCATGCTCCAGGAAGCTGTCGACTCCCTGTTCGACAACGGTCGGCGCGGCCGTCCGGTCACCGGACCGGGCAACCGTCCCCTGAAGTCGCTCTCTGACATGCTCAAGGGCAAGCAGGGTCGTTTCCGCCAGAACCTCCTCGGCAAGCGCGTCGACTACTCGGGCCGTTCGGTCATCGTCGTCGGCCCGCAGCTGAAGCTGCACCAGTGTGGTCTGCCCAAGCAGATGGCCCTGGAGCTCTTCAAGCCGTTCGTGATGAAGCGCCTGGTGGATCTCAACCACGCGCAGAACATCAAGAGCGCCAAGCGCATGGTCGAGCGTTACCGCCCCCAGGTGTGGGACGTGCTCGAGGAGATCATCACCGAGCACCCCGTGCTGCTGAACCGTGCACCTACCCTGCACCGCCTCGGCATCCAGGCCTTCGAGCCGCAGCTCGTGGAAGGCAAGGCACTCCAGCTCCACCCGCTGGTCTGCGGCGCGTTCAACGCGGACTTCGACGGCGACCAGATGGCAGTGCACCTGCCGCTGAGCCCCGAGGCCCAGGCCGAGGCACGCATCCTGATGCTGTCCTCGAACAACATCCTGAAGCCGTCCGACGGCCGTCCGGTCACCCTGCCTTCGCAGGACATGATCATCGGTCTGCACCACCTCACCACCAAGCGTGAGGGAAGTGCCGGCGAAGGCCGCGTCTTCACGAGCGTCGCCGAGGCGATCATGGCGTTCGACATGGGCTCCCTCCACCTCAACTCGGTGGTCAAGATCCGCGTCGAGAATTTCGTCCCGAGTGCGGACATCGCGGCTCCCGAGGATTGGGAGCCGGGTACCCCCGCGCTGATCGAGACCTCGCTCGGACAGGTCCTGTTCAACGAGACGCTTCCCCTGGACTACCCCTGGGTGGAGAAGGTCGCCGACAAGGGCCAGCTCTCGACGATCGTCAACGATCTGGCGGAGCGCTACCCGAAGGTCGTCACGGCGGCAACGCTGGACAACCTGAAGGACGCCGGTTTCTACTGGGCGACCCGCTCGGGCGTCACCGTCGCCATCTCGGACATCTCCGCGCCGATCAACAAGGCCGGCATCATGGAGGGCTACGAGACGCAGGCCGCCAAGGTCCAGTCGCAGTTCGACAAGGGCCTCATCGCCGACGAGGAGCGCCGCCAGGAGCTCATCGACATCTGGAACAAGGCGACCAACGAGGTTGCCGCGTCCATGCGTGCAGCGATGCCGAAGGACAACACCATCAACCGCATGGTGTCCTCCGGCGCTCGTGGTAACTGGCTGCAGGTCCGCCAGATCGCCGGTATCCGTGGCCTGGTGGCCAACCCCAAGGGCGAGATCATCCCGCGTCCGATCAAGTCCTCGTACCGCGAGGGCCTGTCGGTCCTCGAGTACTTCATCGCAACGCACGGTGCCCGTAAGGGCCTCGCCGACACCGCACTGCGTACGGCCAACTCGGGTTACCTGACCCGTCGTCTGGTCGACGTCTCGCAGGACGTCATCGTCCGCGAGGACGACTGCGGCACGGAGCGTGGCCTGAAGGTGACGATCGCCGTACCGAACGCCGATGGCGAGCTGGTGCTGCACGAGGAGGTCGAGAACTCGGCGTACGCACGTACGCTGGCCACCGACGTCGTCGACTCCAAGGGCGAGGTGCTCGCTGCCGCGGGCGCCGACGTCGGAGACGTACTCATCGCGGAGCTGTTCGAGGCGGGCGTCGCCGAGATCAAGGTCCGCTCGGTCCTCACCTGCGAGTCCAGCGTCGGAACCTGTGCCCTCTGCTACGGCCGCTCGCTGGCGACCGGCAAGACCGTGGACATCGGAGAGGCCGTCGGCATCATCGCCGCGCAGTCGATCGGTGAGCCCGGTACCCAGCTGACGATGCGTACCTTCCACACCGGTGGTGTCGCGTCGGCGGAGGACATCACCCAGGGTCTGCCCCGTATCCAGGAGCTCTTCGAGGCGCGTACCCCCAAGGGTGTCGCCCCGATCTCCGAGGTTGCAGGGCGCGTCACCATCGAGGATGCCGAGAAGCAGCTTCGCCTGGTGGTCACTCCGGATGACGGTTCAGAGGAGATCGCGTACCCGGTCCTGCGCCGTGCACGCCTCCTGGTCGCCGACGGCGACCACGTCGAGGTCGGGCAGCAGCTCGTCTTCGGTGCGGTCGACCCGAAGCAGATCCTGCGCATCCTCGGCCCTCGCAAGGCACAGGAATTCCTGGTGGACGAGGTCCAGCGCGTGTACCGCAGCCAGGGTGTGGGCATCCACGACAAGCACGTCGAGGTCATCGTCCGCCAGATGCTGCGTCGCGTCACCGTGATCGAGTCCGGCGAGTCGGACCTGCTCCCCGGTGAGTTGGCAGAGCGTCGCCGCTTCGAGGACGAGAACCGCCGCGTGGTATCCGAGGGCAAGAAGCCGGCTTCAGGCCGTCCCGAGCTCATGGGTATCACCAAGGCGTCGCTCGCCACCGAGTCGTGGCTGTCGGCCGCTTCCTTCCAAGAGACCACGCGTGTCCTCACGCAGGCAGCCATGGAAGGCAAGAGCGACCCGCTGCTCGGCCTCAAGGAGAACGTCATCATCGGTAAGCTCATCCCGGCCGGCACCGGCCTGGACCGCTACACGAAGGTCACCGTCGAGCCCACGGAGGAAGCGAAGGCGAACCTGTTCACCGGTCCGAGCGCATTCAGCGACTTCGACTACGCCGGTGTCGAGGGCGGCCTGAGCCCTGAGTTCCACGCGATCCCGCTGGACGACTACGACATGGGCAACAGCGACTTCCGCTGATGCCGCGGTTCCGCCGGCCGACGTCGGCGGAACGGTCTGTCACGAGGAAGGCCCCGGACCTGTCGGTCCGGGGCCTTTCCCGTCCGCCGATGTGTCGTCCGCAGGTGGCAGATCACCGAGGACCAGAGGGCGCGGGTCAGCCGGTCGAACTCTGGTAGACTTGATACCAATTGTTTGTGTGGCAGAGGATCGGCGTTGCGAAACGTATCTCCGTGTTGTACGTAAGTTGTACAACGAATGCCACATTTTCGCACGCCTACAGTCGTTCTGCGGCAGCTCTATGGTTGGTGTTGCGCCAAACGACTGATCATCCCAACCTCTGGGTGGTGCGGCCCTGCGAAGCTGCCCTTACCGCGGAGTAGGGCGACACAGAACTCATCCGAGACATTACGGAGAACACGAAAGTGCCTACGATTAACCAGCTGGTCCGCAAGGGCCGGTCACCTAAGGTCTCCAAGACCAAGGCGCCCGCACTCAAGGGCAGCCCCATGAAGCGCGGCGTTTGCACCCGCGTCTACACCACCACTCCGAAGAAGCCGAACTCGGCTCTGCGCAAGGTCGCTCGCGTGCGCCTCAACGGCGGCATCGAAGTCACCGCCTACATTCCCGGTGTCGGTCACAACCTTCAGGAACACTCCATCGTGCTCGTGCGCGGCGGACGTGTGAAGGACCTCCCCGGTGTTCGTTACAAGATCATCCGTGGCGCACTGGACACCCAGGGCGTGAAGAACCGCAAGCAGGCACGCAGCCGCTACGGAGCAAAGATGGAGAAGAAGTAATATGCCTCGTAAGGGCCCGGCCCCGAAGCGGCCGCTCGTACTAGATCCCGTCTACGGTTCGCCCCTGGTCACGCAGCTGATCAACAAGGTGCTGGTCGACGGCAAGAAGTCCACCGCCGAGCGCATCGTCTACGGTGCCCTCGAAGGCGCACGCGCCAAGTCCGGCGGCGACCCGGTCGCAGCCCTCAAGAAGGCCATGGACAACGTCAAGCCGACCCTCGAGGTCCGCTCACGCCGTGTCGGTGGAGCCACCTACCAGGTCCCCGTCGAGGTGAAGCCCGGTCGTTCGACCGCCCTGGCCCTTCGCTGGCTGGTCGGTTACTCCAAGGCTCGTCGCGAGAAGACGATGACCGAGCGCCTGCAGAACGAGATCCTCGACGCATCGAACGGTCTCGGTGCCGCCGTCAAGCGTCGCGAGGACACGCACAAGATGGCCGAGTCGAACAAGGCCTTCGCACACTACCGCTGGTAGCAGAGCTGCCGATCCGGCCGTGACCCGATCCGGGCCGGCCGGGCCGGCGGTCCAGCAGAACTCCATTCTCGTCATAAGGGAGACACCGTGGCACAGGACGTGCTTACCGACCTCAACAAGGTCCGCAACATCGGCATCATGGCCCACATCGATGCCGGCAAGACCACTACTACCGAGCGCATCCTGTTCTACACGGGTGTCAACCACAAGATCGGCGAGACGCACGACGGCGCCTCCACCACCGACTGGATGGAACAGGAGAAGGAGCGCGGCATCACCATCACGTCTGCCGCTGTCACCTGCTTCTGGGAGAACAACCAGATCAACATCATCGACACCCCCGGGCACGTCGACTTCACCGTCGAGGTAGAGCGCTCGCTGCGCGTCCTCGACGGCGCCGTCGCAGTGTTCGACGGCAAGGAGGGCGTCGAGCCCCAGTCGGAGACCGTCTGGCGTCAGGCCGACAAGTACGAAGTCCCCCGCATCTGCTTCGTCAACAAGATGGACAAGCTGGGCGCGGACTTCTACTTCACCGTCGACACCATCATCAGCCGCCTGGGCGCCAAGCCCCTCGTGCTGCAGCTCCCGATCGGCGCCGAGAACGACTTCATCGGTGTCGTCGACCTGCTGCACATGCGTGCACTGGTCTGGCCCGGCGATGCCAAGGGTGACGTGACCATGGGCGCGAAGTACGAGGTCCAGGAGATTCCCGCGGACCTCCAGGCGAAGGCCGAGGAGTACCGCGCGGCTCTCGTCGAGACCGTCGCCGAGTCCTCGGACGAGCTCATGAACAAGTACCTCGAGGGTGAAGAGATCAGCATCGAGGAGCTGAAGGCCGGCATCCGCAAGATGACGATCAACTCCGAGCTGTACCCGATCCTCTGCGGATCCGCGTTCAAGAACCGCGGTGTGCAGCCGATGCTCGACGCCGTCATCGACTACCTGCCCTCGCCGCTCGACGTCCCCCCGATGATCGGTCACGATCCCCGGGACGAAGAGATCGAGCTCACGCGCAAGCCGAGCACGGAGGAGCCCTTCTCGGCCCTTGCGTTCAAGGTCGCGACGCACCCCTTCTTCGGTCAGCTGACCTTCATCCGCGTGTACTCCGGCCAGATCTCCGCCGGTACGCAGGTGACGAACTCCACGAAGACCAAGAAGGAGCGCATCGGCAAGCTCTTCCAGATGCACGCCAACAAGGAGATTCCCGTCGAGGAAGCCCTTGCCGGCCACATCTACGCGGCGATCGGCCTGAAGGACACCACCACCGGTGACACCCTGTCCGACTCCGCGAACCAGATCGTCCTCGAGTCCATGAGCTTCCCGGAGCCCGTGATCTCGGTGGCCATCGAGCCGAAGACCAAGGGTGACCAGGAGAAGCTCTCCACGGCCATCCAGAAGCTCTCGGCCGAGGATCCCACCTTCCAGGTGTCCCTCAACGAGGACACCGGACAGACGATCATCGCCGGCATGGGCGAGCTCCACCTGGACATCCTGGTGGACCGCATGCGCCGCGAGTTCAAGGTCGAGGCCAACGTGGGCAAGCCGCAGGTCGCCTACCGCGAGACGATCAAGCGCGCTGTCGCCAAGCACGACTACACCCACAAGAAGCAGACGGGTGGCTCGGGCCAGTTCGCGAAGATCCAGATCGCGATCGAACCCCTGGACACGGCCGACGGCGAGCTGTACTCGTTCGACAACAAGGTCACCGGTGGCCGCGTGCCGCGCGAGTACATCCCGAGCGTCGACGCCGGCATCCAGGACGCACTCAACGACGGTGTCCTCGCGGGCTACCCCGTGGTGGGCATCAAGGCTACGCTGCTCGACGGCGCCTACCACGACGTCGACTCCTCCGAAATGGCCTTCAAGATCGCCGGCCGCATGGCGTTCAAGGAAGCTGCCCGGATGGCGCAGCCGGTCCTGCTCGAGCCGTTGATGGATGTCGAGGTACGCACGCCCGAGGAGTACATGGGCGAAGTCATCGGCGACCTCAACTCGCGCCGTGGCCAGATGCAGTCCATGGAGGACGCGAGCGGCGTGAAGGTCATCCGCGCCCACGTGCCCCTCTCGGGCATGTTCGGCTACATCGGTGACCTGCGGTCGAAGACTCAGGGTCGCGCCGTGTACTCGATGCAGTTCGACAGCTACTCGGAGGTCCCGAAGGCAGTAGCCGACGAGATCATCCAGAAGACTCGCGGCGAGTAGTACCCTCCCGGAAGCGGGAAATCCGGGGAGCGGGGCCGGTCTGTCGAAGGGCAGGCCGGCCCCACACCCCACTGCTGGGCCAGTCGGACCGGTAGAGCAGAGCAATTTCATCAAAACCAAAAGCCCCCAGTAGACTTGCATGAGTTTCAGCTGCGAAAAGCGCGGCTGGGAAGCAAATCTTCTCAAACGTTCTAGGAGGAACCCGTGGCGAAGGCAAAGTTCGAGCGGACTAAGCCGCACGTTAACATCGGCACCATCGGTCACGTTGACCATGGAAAGACCACGTTGACGGCTGCCATTTCCAAGGTGCTGTACGACAAGTACCCCACCCTCAACGAGCAGCGTGACTTCGCGTCGATCGACTCGGCTCCCGAGGAGAAGCAGCGCGGCATCACCATCAACATCTCGCACGTCGAGTACCAGACCGAGAAGCGCCACTACGCACACGTAGACGCCCCCGGTCACGCTGACTACATCAAGAACATGATCACCGGTGCGGCCCAGATGGATGGCGCCATCCTCGTTGTCGCCGCCACCGACGGTCCCATGGCCCAGACCCGCGAGCACGTTCTGCTCGCCCGCCAGGTCGGCGTTCCCTACCTGCTGGTCGCGCTGAACAAGTCCGACATGGTCGACGACGAGGAGCTCCTGGACCTCGTCGAGATGGAGGTCCGCGAACTGCTCAGCTCGCAGGGCTTCGACGGCGACGACGCTCCTGTCGTCCGCGTTTCCGGCCTCAAGGCTCTCGAAGGCGACCCCGAGTGGGTCAAGTCCGTCGAGGAGCTCATGGAGGCTGTCGACAACAACGTGCCCGACCCCGTGCGCGACAAGGACAAGCCGTTCCTCATGCCTGTCGAGGACGTCTTCACGATCACCGGTCGTGGAACCGTCGTCACGGGCCGCGCCGAGCGTGGAACCCTGGCCATCAACTCCGAGGTCGAGATCGTCGGCATCCGTCCGGTCCAGAAGACCACGGTTACCGGTATCGAGATGTTCCACAAGCAGCTCGACGAGGCTTGGGCCGGCGAGAACTGTGGTCTGCTCCTCCGCGGTATCAAGCGCGAAGACGTAGAGCGTGGACAGGTCATCGTGAAGCCGGGTTCGATCACCCCGCACACCGACTTCGAGGCCAACGTCTACATCCTGGCCAAGGACGAGGGCGGGCGTCACAACCCGTTCTACTCGAACTACCGCCCGCAGTTCTACTTCCGCACCACGGACGTAACCGGTGTCATCACCCTCCCCGAGGGCACCGAGATGGTTATGCCCGGCGACAACACTGAGATGACCGTTGAGCTCATCCAGCCCATCGCAATGGAAGAGGGCCTCGGCTTCGCAATCCGCGAAGGCGGCCGCACCGTTGGTTCGGGACGTGTCACCAAGATCCTGAAGTAGATTCAGCATCATCCGGCCGGTGCTGACCGGTAGGAATCGAAGAACCCCCGTCGTATCCACGGCGGGGGTTCTTCGTTTAACGCGGGTGTCCGCACCACCTAGACTTGCCGAAATGCCCAGGGAGGCGCACACGGGGGAGTGACAGCATGGGGTTCGTCGGATTGCTGCTGGTACTGGGTGCCGGTGGCCTGCTGGGCTGGGTGGTCAGAGGGCGCAACCTTCGTGGCCGTTTCCGATTGTGGCCCATCGAGGTCCCTTCACCGGCCGAGGTGTATGAGGAGGGCTTCCGGGCTGGACTGGCGGAAGCCGCCAGGGCGCACGGAGCCCAGCCCGACACGATGATCGGCTCGCCGGACGACCGAGCACAGCAATCCTCCCGCCGTCCGGAGGCGCCCGTTGGTGCCGGCCCGCACGCGACGACGTCCGAGGCAGTCGGGACCGGCCGGTTCGGCCATCCGGTCCTGAGCCGGGAAGACCACCCGCCGACAGTGCCCGTGGTCGAGCCGCCGACGCAGGAGGAGATCGCGGCCACCAAGGCTGCGCGCGACCTCCGGAACATCAACATCGCGTTGTACTCAGCAAGCCTCCTGCTGGTCGCAGCCGGTGGCCTGTTCATCGGCGCCGCGGTGCCCGGGTCCGCCCGCGCGGTGACGATCATCGTGGTCGTCGTCCTCTTCTACGCCGGCGGGCTGGTGGTCCATTCGCGGTTACCGAGGCTCCGGCCGGCCGCCGTCGCCTTTGCAGGCACAGGCCTCGCGCTCCTGCCGGTGGCGGGACTGTTGTTCGGGTTGCTGAGCGGACAGGGGAGCATCGCCTGGTTCGCCACGGCCATCATCGGAACCGCAGCGTACCTGCTTGCCGCGGTACGGCTGCGGAGCAGGGTCGTCGCCTACTTCACCCTGCCGTTCTTCCTCTCCATCGCGCTGTCGTCGGTGTCCCTCATCGGGGGCGCGCTGGTGTGGTACTTCACGTGCTCCATCGGTGTAGCCGCCGTTCTGGCCGCCCTCGTGCGCCTGGCCCCCAAGTGGTTGCCCGGAATCATCGCGCAAGCTCTCGTGGACACGCACCGCTTGCTGACGCCGATCGCGCTCGTCGCCTCGCTGCTCCTCGGGGGGCTGCTCACCGAGGTCGACAGGTCCCTGCTGTGGCTCGTCGGGACGATGTACTACGCAGCGCTTCTGGCCTTCCTGGACCTCGCGCGGGTTCAGCACTTCTACGCCCTGAGAATCGTCGGAAGTGTTGCCGTGCTCCTCACTGCATCGGCCGGTGGATTGTCGCCGTGGTGGTCGCTGGTCGTGCTCGCAGGCGTGCTCGGCCTCCAGGTCGCAGGTCTCCTCACCGCTCGGGACACGATCAGCCGCCTCCTCGGCGGGATCATCCAGCCCACCACCGCGGTCGCATCGGTTGCACCGGTTGCATCGGTCGCATCGGTTGCATCGGTCGCATCGGTCGCATCGGTTGCGCAGGGCCGCGAACGGGCTGCGGCGCACTACCGTCTGGATCTGCTCGTGACCTTCGGAGCGATGACGTTCGTGGCGGCGATCGTCACCCTCGGCACGTCCTGGTTCCGGATGTCGGTCACCGTCGACGGGCCGGACCCGATCGTGCCGGTGCTGTTGGTCCTGCTACTGGGCATGGTGACCGCACTGCGCAACAGGGGGGCCTTCGAGCTGCTGGTCGCCCCGGGGGTCCTCCTGGGTGCGATGACGCCGTGGGCCAACCCCTGGCGTCTCGAGATCGTGCTGGTCCTGGCCGCCTGCTACTTCGGGACCCGGGCCTGGGGCGCCAGGAACCCACAACGGGAGCGCTTTGTGCTCGCTGCTCGTGGGGCCATCGTCCCGCTGATGCCGATCACCGTCCTCGTCCACCTGCCGGAGCCCGTGCTGTCGGACATGACGACGGACGATGTGGCAGGCCTCGCGCTCGTGGCAGCCCTCGCCGGTAACCAACTCGTGGAGGTACTCCTGAACCGCGCGCAGGGGCGCGGGCAGGGACGCGTGCAGGACCGCATGGAGGAACGCCTGCAGGAAGCCGGGCAGCAGAACCCGCCTTCGGTAGGAGCCCTCGCAGTCGCAGTGATCTGCTCGGCGAGCGTGCTGTCCTTGTTCGCCGCCGGTGTGCTCGCGGTCGAAGCCCGAGCAGCGACGATCGCAGCGGCAGGTCTCTGGATCGTCATCGGCGTCGGTACTGCGACGTCCCTGGTACTGCATCCCGCGATACGCGCTTCTGTTCAGGATGCAGGCAGCGCGTTCACCCGGAAGGGGAGGTGGACCGTGCAGCAAGGTCCTTCCCTCCCCGGCGTCGGAAGGCCACAGCGCACCCCGATCCCGGTACGTGCCCACCTGATCGACGCGATCGCCCCGCTGTCGATCACGGTAGCCGCGCTGGCCGGCCCCGCGGCGGGCTTCGGCGCCCTGTCCTATGAGCTGCTGCTCGTCCTTACCGTCACCTACTGCGCGGTCATGGCACGACGATCACGCGGACTCCGCAGCAGGGGTGCCTACATGCTCGCCGCGCAACTCGCCTTCACCGCGCTGACGGCAGTCGCTTCCGCGGATCTCGAGCTGTCCGTGCATGGAGTATTCACGGCAGTAGCTGCCAGCGTCGCCCTGCAGGAGGCGGTACGAGCGCTGGTGCGCTACCGGCTGCGGGACATCGGCTTGCAAGCCTCGTCGACGTGGCTGAGTCTCGCACTGCTCGTGGCCCTGCCGGTGGTCTACGGGGCCGTCGCCGAGTCCGGGCCGAGGCTCGGCGTGGTCACCGTCCACCTCCTCCTGCTCGGTGCGATAGCCTCACTCGTGTTCGTGCTCCAGCGGAAGGACCCGGCGTCCTACCTGACCCTGTACGCGGGGGCAGCGCTCCTTGCGGTCCTGTCCGGCGTCGTGCCGACGACGCGCGCAGGCTGGTTGCCCTCACCGCCGCTCACGGAGCCGGCAGCAGCGGTCCTCGCGGCGGTGTGCGTCGTAGGTCTCGTGCTGGTGCGCATCCGATCCGCCGACGCTCGCCTGCAGTTGCCCAGCTGGGTAGGGGCAGCATTGTTCGGTCTGGAGGGACTGGCGCTCGGCCTCAATGACGGCGTCGGATGGGACAGGGTCTTCGTGACCGCCGTGCTGGCAGGTGCCATGTTCGCACTGTCGCGCCGCGAAGCGGTCCCCTGGCTCGAGGCAGGGGGAGCGGTGGCGGTCATCGTCTCCGCCACGGCACTCGTGGAAGAACTCACGCGTCGTGCCGATGGCACATTCGCGGCCGGCACGACCCAACTGCTCCTGGGCGCAGTGGTGGCCGCCGCGATTCTGTACGGCGGACGCACCTTCCTGCCCGGCGGACACGGCGACCGCCTTCGGTACCGGATCCTCGGCACGGCAGCACTGGGCTGGACCGGCGTCGCCGCCATGGTCGCGATGGTGCCGGACGAATCCGCCGTGGCCGCGTCCGCGATCCTCGTCGCCGCGGCACTCCTGGGAGCATGGGAGGTGCCGGTCCGTGCGCGGCTCCTCTACGGTGAAGCAGCCTTCCTCGTGCCGGTTGCAGCAGCGCAGCGGGTCACCTGGCTCTTCACGGGCGGATTGGACCTCTTCTGGGCAGCACAGTGGTGGGTTATCGCCCTGGCCCTCCTGAGTGCATACTCCCTCACGCGCGGGACCGAGCGCAGGGGGCCGATCTGGCTCGGGGCAGCGGCGGTCCTGCTCTCCGGGACGGGACTGTTGACTGTCGTCGATGGCACCACGGGAGCCCAGGTCTGGTCCCTGTGCGGCCACGTGGCCCTCCTCCTTGCAGGGGTCGCCCTCTCACGCCGGATGTTCAGCCTCTGGGGAGCGGTAGGCATCGCGCTGGCGCTGCTCTGGTTCCTGCGGGGGTTCACCTTCCTGCTGCTGACGGTTGCGGCGCTCCTCCTCCTCGCCTTCGCGCTGTGGAAGCTCAACAGCCAGACACGGGGCAGCGGGCAGGAGCCTGCCTCGGGAGCGGATGCCCCGACCGGCCCCGGGGTCGCGGCCTCGGCCCGGGAACCGTCGAACCCGGGGGGAGCGGCGCAGCAGTCCGCGCCTCGACCCCTGGACCAACCGACCCTGCCGGTCCACCGTTCGGGCGGTGCATCATCGCAGCCCGAGCCACCGGCGGACCATCCGCTCGTCCCGCCGTCGTAGGACCCGCGGGGCGCCATTACTGAAGTTCTGGGAGAAGAACGGGCTCAGGGGCAGCGGCTTCACCCGGGCGTCGCGCAGATCACCCGACGCTAGGGCAGCCCGGTTCGCAATCGTCCGCGCGATCTGCGACACTAGATAAGTTGTTCAAGTGCTAACGCGCGCGGTTTGAGACCTCATCCCGGTCAGGATAATGCCTGATGCAGGGATCGAGTCCACCGGAGCGTGCGGCCCAAATATAATCCACCCCGTTCGGCCCGCTCGAAATCAGCGGACTGTGTGTGTCCAGAGAGTGCGACACGCCCGAGCGCGGGGGTGGGAGCCCTAGCAGGGTGAGGAACCCGGATCCATCCGGATTCAGTCTGCGGGGGAGCGTCGTACAACGGGCGCAGGAAATGTACGTACGTACCGGAACTGCCCAGGCAGTTATGTAGAGAGAGAGTCGAGACGCCATGGCGGGACAAAAAATCCGCATCCGGCTGAAGTCATATGACCACGAGGTCATTGATGTTTCAGCACGGAAGATCGTTGAGACGGTGACGCGCGCAGGCGCAACGGTCGTGGGCCCCGTGCCCCTTCCCACGGAGAAGAACGTGTTCGTTGTTATCCGGTCCCCGCACAAGTACAAGGACAGCCGTGAGCACTTTGAAATGCGTACTCACAAGCGTCTGATCGACATCATTGATCCCACGCCCAAGGCCGTCGATTCGCTGATGCGTCTCGATCTGCCTGCGGACGTGAACATCGAAATCAAGCTGTAAGGGAGAGCGGATACACATGTCTACTTCACTTACGCGCCAGGTCAAGGGCCTGCTGGGCATCAAGCTCGGCATGACCCAGGTCTGGGATGAGAACAACATCCTCGTCCCCGTCACCGTGCTCCAGGCGGACTCGAACGTCATCACCCAGCTCCTCAGCGAGGGCAACGACGGCTACAGCGCCGTCCAGATCGGCTTCGGCCAGATCGACCCCCGCAAGGTCACCAAGCCGCTCGCAGGCCACTTCGAGAAGGCAGGCGTCACGCCCCGCCGTCACGTCGTCGAACTGCGTACGTCCGACGCCGACTCCTACTCGCTCGGCCAGGAACTCTCCGTCGAGATGTTCGAGGCCGGCCAGACGGTCGACGTCATCGGCACCACCAAGGGCAAGGGCTTCGCCGGTGTCATGAAGCGCCACGGTTTCCACGGTGTTGGAGCCTCGCATGGTGCTCACAAGAACCACCGCAAGCCCGGGTCCATCGGTGGAGCATCCACCCCCAGCCGCGTCTTCCGTGGAATGAAAATGGCAGGCCGCATGGGCGCCGTTCGTCAGACCACGCTGAACCTCAAGGTTCACGCTGTCGACGCAGAGAAGTCGCTGCTGCTGATCAAGGGTGCCGTCCCCGGCGCCCGCGGCCAGGTCGTCCTCGTACGCACCGCCGTGAAGGGAGCATAGCCACATGGCTGCCAACACTGTAAAGGTCGATCTCCCCGCGGAGATCTTCGACGCACAGACCAACGTGCCGCTGCTGCACCAGGTCGTCGTGGCCCAGCTTGCCGCTGCCCGCCAGGGTACGCACAAGACCAAGACCCGCGCCGAGGTCAGTGGCGCCGGCCGCAAGCCGTTCAAGCAGAAGGGAACCGGTCGTGCCCGCCAGGGTTCGATCCGTGCACCTCACATGACCGGTGGCGGTATCGTCCACGGACCCACCCCCCGCGACTACAGCCAGCGCACCCCCAAGAAGATGATCGCTGCCGCCCTGCGCGGAGCGCTCTCGGACCGGGCACGCAACGGCCGTATCCACGTCCTCGAGTCCCTGGTCACCGGTGACAAGCCGTCGACCAAGGGTGCCATCGAGACCCTGCGCGCGATTTCCGAGCGGCCCCGCCTGCTTGTCGTCATCGAGCGTGCCAACGACGTCGCAGCACTGTCCGTGCGCAACGTTCCCGAGGTACACGTCCTCTACGTAGACCAGCTCAACACGTACGACGTGCTGGTTTCCGACGACGTGATCTTCACCAAGGCCGCCTACGACCAGTTCGTCGGTGCGTCTGATGTCATCACCGAGGAGGATGCCAAGTGAGCGGTACCATCGCAAAGGATCCGCGCGACGTCGTCATTGCACCCGTCGTCTCGGAGAAGAGCTACGGCCTGATCGACGAAGGCAAGTACACCTTCCTGGTCGACCCTCGCTCGAACAAGGAAGAAATCAAGCTGGCGGTCGAGAAGATCTTCTCCGTGAAGGTCGAATCGATCAACACCATCAACCGGGTTGGCAAGCGCAAGCGCACCAAGTTCGGCTGGGGCCAGCGCAAGGGCACCAAGCGTGCCATCGTGTCCCTCAAAGAGGGCTCGATCGACATCTTCGGCGGTCCGCTCTCCTAGAGCGGAGACCACTTTAACGAGGAATTGAGTTATGGGAATCCGTAAATACAAGCCGACAACCCCGGGCCGTCGTGGCTCGAGCGTTGCCGACTTCGCTGAAATCACACGGTCTACGCCGGAAAAGTCGTTGGTCCGTCCCCTTCCGAAGAAGGGTGGACGTAACAACACCGGAAAGATCACGACCCGCCACAAGGGCGGTGGACACAAGCGTCAGTACCGTCTGATCGACTTCCGCCGCCACGACAAGGACGGCGTCGACGCCCGCGTTGCCGAGATCGAGTACGATCCCAACCGCACCGCGCGCATCGCCCTCCTGCACTACGTCGACGGCACCAAGCGCTACATCATCGCGCCGAACAAGCTCAAGCAGGGCGACTTCGTCGAGGCTGGTGCGGGAGCGGACATCAAGCCCGGCAACAACCTGCCGCTGCGCAACATCCCCGTCGGTACCGTCATCCACGCCGTCGAGCTCCGCCCAGGCGGCGGCGCGAAGATGGCACGCTCCGCCGGTGCCTCGGTACAGCTCGTCGCCAAGGAAGGCCGCTTCGCCCAGCTGCGACTGCCCTCCGGTGAAATCCGCAACGTCGACGTCCGCTGCCGCGCGACGATCGGCGAGGTCGGTAACGCCGAGCAGTCGAACATCAACTGGGGCAAGGCCGGCCGTAACCGCTGGAAGGGCATCCGCCCGACCGTCCGCGGTGTCGCCATGAACCCGGTCGACCACCCGCACGGTGGTGGCGAGGGCAAGACCTCCGGTGGACGCCACCCGGTCAACCCGAACGGTAAGGCCGAAGGCCGCACCCGTCGCCCCAACAAAGAGAGCGACTCACTCATCGTGCGTCGCCGTCGTTCCGGCAAGAACAAGCGATAGGAGCCTGGAGACATGCCACGCAGCCTGAAGAAAGGCCCCTTCGTCGATCAGCACCTTTACGTAAAGGTCGCTCGCGAGAACGAATCGGGCACGAAGAACGTCATCAAGACGTGGTCCCGCCGCTCCATGATCGTTCCCGACATGCTCGGGCACACGATCGCGGTGCACGACGGACGCAAGCACATCCCGGTGTTTGTCACCGAGTCGATGGTCGGGCACAAGCTCGGCGAATTCGCTCCCACGCGGACTTTTCGCGGCCATGTTAAGGACGACCGCAAGGGCAAGCGCCGCTAGGCGCTGCTCTTACGGCTAAGACGAGAGAAGGAAAGCAATGGAAGCCAAGGCTATTGCGCGTCATATCCGCGTAACGCCTATGAAGGCCCGGCGCGTCGTCAACCTTGTTCGTGGTAAGCAGGCGAATGAGGCTCTGGCTATTCTGAAGTTTGCCCCACAGGTTGCTTCGGAGCCGGTTTTCAAGGTGGTCCAGTCGGCAGTCGCCAACGCCCGCGTCCTCGCGGACCGCGACGGCGTTGCCTTCGACGAGGACAACCTCATCATCAGCGAAGCATTTGTTGATGAAGGCCCCACGATGAAGCGGTTCCGTCCGCGAGCCCAGGGCCGCGCGTTCCGCATCAACAAGCGGACCAGCCACATCACGGTTGTCGTCGCTACCCCTGAGAAAGTGGAGGTCCGCTAAGTGGGACAGAAAGTAAACCCGCACGGGTTCCGACTCGGCATCACCACCGACCACAGGTCACACTGGTTCGCCGACAGCAACAAGCCGGGCCAGCGCTACCGTGACTTCGTTCGCGAAGACATCAAGATCCGCCAGCTCATGTCGACCGGCATGGACCGGGCAGGCATCGCGAAGGTCGAGATCGAGCGCACCCGCGACCGCGTCCGCGTGGACATCCACACGGCACGTCCCGGCATCGTCATCGGCCGCCGCGGAGCAGAGGCAGACCGCATCCGCGGCGAGCTCGAGAAGCTCACGGGCAAGCAGGTCCAGCTGAACATCCTCGAGGTCAAGAACCCCGAGATCGAAGCACAGCTTGTGGCGCAGGGCATCGCCGAGCAGCTTTCCTCCCGCGTGGCCTTCCGCCGCGCGATGAAGAAGGCCATGCAGTCCGCACAGCGTGCCGGCGCCAAGGGCATCCGTGTCCAGTGCTCCGGTCGCCTGGGTGGCGCCGAAATGAGCCGTTCGGAGTTCTACCGCGAGGGACGCGTTCCCCTGCACACGCTCCGCGCCAACATCGACTACGGCTTCTTCGAAGCGAAGACCACCTTCGGCCGCATCGGCGTGAAGGTCTGGATCTACAAGGGTGACGTCACGGCGAAGGAACTCGCAGCGCAGGCTGCGGCAGCTCCCTCCCGTGGCCGCGGTGGAGACCGTCCGGGCCGTGGCCCTGCCGGCGCCGACCGTGGTGGCGACCGCGGCGGAGACCGTCGTCGTCGTGCTCCCGAGCGCTCCGAGGGCCAGGGTGCGTCAGCTCCCGCCGAGACCGCCGCAGCACCCGCTGCGACTGAAGGAGGACAGGCTTAAATGCTTATCCCACGCCGCGTCAAGTTCCGTAAGCAGCACCACCCGGGTCGTTCCGGCGCTGCAACCGGCGGTACCGAGGTCAGCTTTGGCGAGTGGGGTATCCAGGCTCTGAGCCCGGCATACGTCACCAACCGCCAGATCGAGTCCGCTCGTATCGCCATGACCCGCCACATCAAGCGTGGCGGCAAGGTCTGGATCAACATCTATCCGGACCGTCCGTTGACCAAGAAGCCTGCCGAGACCCGCATGGGTTCCGGTAAGGGTTCGCCCGAGTGGTGGGTGGCCAACGTCAAGCCCGGACGTGTTCTCTTCGAACTGTCCGGTGTAACCGAAGAGGTAGCCCGCGAAGCCCTGCGCCTCGCGATCCACAAGCTGCCGTTGAAGGCACGCATCGTGCGTCGTGAGGGTGGTGAATAGTTATGGCTCTGGGTTCAAAGGAACTGGCAACAGACCAGCTGGACGGCTTCGATAAGGACCGCCTGGTGGAAGAACTGCGCAAGGCCAAGGAGGAGCTGTTCAACCTCCGTTTCCAGTCGGCCACCGGCCAGCTCGAAAGCCACGGTCGCCTTCGTTCGGTGAAGCGTGACATCGCACGCATCTACACGGTGCTGCGTGAGCGTGAACTGGGTATCCGCCCCGAGGTCGTCGCTCCCGTCGAGGAAGCGAAGCCGGAAAAGGCGGAGAAGCCCAAGAAAGCCAAGAAGGCCTCCAAGGACGAACCGTCCGTGGACACCGAGGCTTCTGAGGAGGACGCCAAATGAGTGAGCAGCAGAGCGAAACGACCGTAGGAACCGAGAAGGCCGTCCACGACGCCAACTCGCGCGGCTACCGCAAGGTACGTCGTGGCTACGTCGTCTCCGACAAGATGGAGAAGACCATCGTGGTCGAGGTCGAGGACCGCGTGAAGCACGGCCTGTACGGCAAGGTGCTTCGCCGCAGTTCCAAGGTCAAGGCGCACGACGAGCAGAACACCGCCGGCATCGGCGACATGGTCCTGATCAGCGAGACCCGCCCGCTGTCCGCTACCAAGCGGTGGCGCCTGGTGGAGATCATCGAGAAGGCCAAGTAGCACCAAGCAGTACCGAAGCAGTACCCGGGCCGGTTCCGCCGGCTCCACTGAAGAAGCCCCGGACGCGATTTCGCGTCCGGGGCTTCTTCGCGATACTATAAGAATCTTGTCTGTCTGGTGGGCTGGCGCATGCCCTCAGGAAGTTTGCTTCCAGGGTCGCCCTCACGGGGTTTCCTTCACACCGGGCACATAGGCAAAAGCCCGATAATCTTGTTCATCACAATCCACTGTGCAGAGATCCACGCACAGCTGCGCGCTCAGGCGTGCGGGTGGTGAGTACCAGTATTACGGGGCCCACCCATATCCGTTCCGCAAGGCTCGATGAGAGAACCAGCGCGACGACAGGAGTAATCAGTGATTCAGCAGGAGTCGCGGCTAAAGGTCGCCGACAACACGGGGGCCAAGGAAATCTTGACCATCCGCGTTCTCGGAGGATCCGGGCGCCGCTACGCAGGCATCGGCGACGTCATCGTCGCCACCGTGAAGGACGCGATCCCGGGCGGCAACGTCAAGAAGGGTGACGTCGTCAAGGCGGTCATCGTCCGCACCAAGAAGGAACGCCGCCGTGCGGATGGTTCCTACATCAAGTTTGATGAGAACGCAGCAGTGATTCTGAAGAACGACGGCGACCCTCGCGGTACCCGCATCTTCGGCCCTGTCGGTCGCGAGCTCCGCGACAAGCGTTTCATGAAGATCATCTCGCTGGCGCCGGAGGTGCTGTAGTCCATGGCACAGAAGACAAAGCTCAAGATCAAGAAGGGTGACCTCGTCCAGGTCATCACCGGAGCCAAGCAGGAACGCGGCGGAGACCGCGGCAAGCAGGGCAAGGTACTGAAGGTGTTCCCCGAGACCAACCGCGTACTCGTGGAAGGCATCAACCGGATCACGAAGCACACCAAGGTCGGGCAGTCGCAGCGCGGCACCAAGACCGGTGGCATCGAGGTCCTTGAGGCCCCCGTGCACATCAGCAACGTCGCGGTCGTCGATCCCGAGACCAAGAAGCCGACCCGCGTCGGATACCGCACCGAGACCGTCGAACGCGACGGCCGCGAGCGCGTTGTCCGCATCCGCGTGGCCAAGTCATCAGGGAAGGATCTGTAATGACTGTCGAAACCACAGAAACCAAGGTTCTTCCCCGCCTCAAGGCGCGCTACGCGTCCGAGATCAAGGCGACCCTGCAGGAAGAGTTCAACTACGCCAACGTCAACCAGGTCCCGCGCCTGGTGAAGGTTGTCGTCAACATGGGTGTCGGTGACGCCGCCAAGGACTCCAAGCTGATCGACGGAGCCGTCAAGGACCTCACCGCGATCACGGGCCAGAAGCCCCAGGTCACGAAGGCCCGCAAGTCCATCGCACAGTTCAAGCTCCGCGAAGGAATGCCCATCGGTGCACACGCAACCCTGCGGGGCGACCGCATGTGGGAATTCACGGACCGCCTGATCTCCCTCGCACTGCCCCGTATCCGCGACTTCCGCGGCCTCAACGGCAAGCAGTTCGACGGCAACGGCAACTACACCTTCGGCCTCACGGAGCAGTCCATGTTCCACGAGATCGACCAGGACAGGATCGACCGCGTGCGTGGCATGGACATCACCGTCGTCACAACTGCCAAGACCGACGCCGAGGGCCGTGCGCTCCTCAAGGCACTTGGCTTCCCCTTCAAATCCGAAGATTAATCTAACTACGTTGCAGGTCCGCTCCAGTCGGCACTCCGTGTGCCGCCCGGATTCCGGAAACCGTTTCGAGGAAGGGCAAGAGCCCACATGACAATGACTGACCCAGTCGCAGACATGCTCACGCGTCTGCGCAATGCAAACTCGGCGTACCACGACTCCGTGTCGATGCCGTACAGCAAGTTGAAGGCCCGCGTCGCGGACATCCTGAAGGCCGAGGGCTACATCGCCGGCTGGAAGGAAGAGGAAGCGGAGGTCGGCAAGAAGCTGACCATCGACCTCAAGTTCGGACCGGACCGCCAGCGCTCCATCGCCGGCATCCGCCGTATCTCCAAGCCCGGCCTGCGCGTGTACGCGAAGTCCACGAACCTGCCCCACGTGCTTGGCGGCCTCGGCATCGCCATCCTGTCCACGTCCTCCGGTCTGCTCACGGACCGCCAGGCATCCAAGAAGGGTGTAGGTGGGGAAGTCCTCGCCTACGTCTGGTAGCGGGAAAGGGAAAGAAACATGTCACGTATTGGACGTCTCCCCATCACCGTTCCTGCCGGTGTCGAGATCAATGTCAACGGCAACGAGGTCTCCGTCAAGGGTGCGAAGGGCGAGCTGAGCCACACTGTGCCCAGCCCCATCGAGGTATCCCTGAACGAGGGGACCCTCACGGTCACGCGCCCGAACGACGAGCGCGAGTCGCGTTCGCTGCACGGTCTCACCCGCACGCTCATCTCCAACATGATCGTCGGAGTCACCGAGGGCTACAAGAAGAACCTTGAGATCGTGGGCACGGGTTACCGTGTGCAGGCCAAGGGCACCGACCTGGAATTCGCTCTGGGTTACAGCCACCCGGTCGCCGTCAAGGCTCCCGAGGGCATCACCCTGACCGTCGACAGCCCCACCAAGCTCTCGGTCGCAGGCATCAACAAGCAGCAGGTCGGCGAGGTCGCTGCAACCATCCGCAAGCTGCGCAAGCCTGACCCCTACAAGGGCAAGGGCATCCGCTACGCAGGCGAGATCATCCGCCGCAAGGTCGGAAAGGCTGGTAAGTAACCATGGGACTGAGCATCAACAAGAAGCGCAGCTCGAAGAGCAAGTCCGCCTCGCGTGGACGCCGCCACCTCCGTGTACGCAAGCGCGTCTCGGGCACGGCTGTTCGTCCCCGCCTGGTCGTCAACCGTTCGGCCCGCCACGTATTCGTGCAGGTCGTCGACGACACCAAGGGCGTGACCGTCGCATCAGCCTCCACCCTCGAAGCGGATCTCCGTGCATTCGATGGTGACAAGACCGCCAAGGCGAAGCGCGTTGGCGAACTGGTTGCAGAGCGTGCCAAGGCTGTCGGTGTCGAAGCAGTCGTCTTCGACCGCGGCGGTAACAAGTACCACGGTCGCGTTGCAGCAATCGCAGACGGCGCACGTGAAGGTGGGCTGGCACTGTGACCGAGGAAAACAAGGCAAAGGAAGCCCCATTGAATACGGCTACAGAGCAGCCCGCAGCCGAAGCTCCGGCTGCAGGCGCAACTGAGACCGCGTCGGCTGACGCGAACCGTGGCCGCGGCAACTCCCGCGGTGGCGAGCAGCGCGGCGGTAACTCCCGCGGCGGCGAGCGTGGCGGCCGTGGTGGCCGCGACGGGCGCGACGGTGGGCGGAACGACGACAAGGACAAGTTCATTGAGCGCGTCGTCACCATCAACCGTGTCGCCAAGGTCGTCAAGGGTGGCCGTCGCTTCAGCTTCACCGCCCTCGTGGTGGTAGGCGACGGCAACGGTATGGTCGGCGTCGGCTACGGAAAGGCGAAGGAAGTTCCCTCCGCCATCCAGAAGGCCGTCGAGGAAGCCAAGAAGACGATGTTCCGCGTTCCGCGCATCGGCGGCACCGTCCCGCACCTGGTGCAGGGCGAGGCAGCAGCCGGAGTCGTCCTTCTCCGTCCCGCGTCCCCGGGTACCGGTGTTATCGCCGGTGGTCCGGTGCGCGCTGTCCTGGAGTGCGTCGGTATCCACGACGTCCTCTCCAAGTCGCTCGGTTCCGCGAACGCCATCAACATCGTTCACGCAACCGTTGACGCGCTGAAGCGCCTCGAAGAGCCCCAGGCAGTCGCGGCCCGCCGCGGCCTGCCCCTCGACGAGGTCGCATCCCACCAGATGCTGCGCGCGATCGCAGCTCAGAAGGCAGGTGCGTGATGACCGCGATCACTCCGAAGCGAGTACTGGTGAGCTCGGCGAAGCTCGAGATCACCCAGATCAAGTCCGCTATTGGCGGCAAGCAGAACCAGCGCGACACGCTGCGGTCACTCGGCCTCAAGCGGATCGGCCACACCGTGGTTCGTGAAGCCGATGCCGTCACCGTTGGCATGATCAACACGGTTCCGCACCTCTTGAAGGTTGAGGAGGCCAACTAATGGCAGAGAAGAACACCGCGGCTCCGGCCGCGACCGAAGCGAACGCAGAGCGTGTGCACACCCTGAAGGTCCACCACCTGCGACCCGCACCGGGTGCCAAGACGGCGAAGACCCGTGTTGGCCGTGGTGAGGGTTCGAAGGGTAAGACCGCAGGCCGAGGCACCAAGGGAACTGCAGCCCGCTACCAGGTGAAGGCAGGATTTGCCGGCGGCCAGCTGCCGCTGCACATGCGCCTCCCCAAGCTGCGCGGCTTCAAGAACCCGTTCCGCGTCGAGTTCCAGGTCGTGAACCTGGACAAGCTCTCCGAGCTGTACCCCGATGGCGGCGACGTCACGGTGGACAGCCTGGTGGCGAACGGTGCCGTCCGCAAGAACCAGCCCGTCAAGGTGCTGGGGACCGGCGAGATCACCGTGGCCGTCAACGTGTCGGCTGACGCCTTCTCCGCATCCGCTGCAGAGAAGATCGTCGCGGCAGGCGGAACCGTCACCGAGCTGTAGGTCGTCGGTCGGCCCTCTCCCGGCTACTCCGGGGGAGGGGTCGGCTGTGATCGAGAGCATCGAGGAACTAGACTTCTGGTGGGCAGGGCTGGATCAGCCCACCAGGAGTCTTTTTTCGGCTCAGCCGCCCCATCACCTGCCGGTGCCGTCGCACCGGTGACCAACCGTTAGACTCGGTTGTTGTGTACGGTCCGCAAAGGACCAACAGACCTTCAGGAGGACGCTTGCTTAGCGCTATTGGCCGGGCTTTCCGGACGCCAGACTTGCGGCGCAAGCTGTTGTTCACGCTGGGAATCATCACCATCTTCCGTCTGGGTGCGTTCATCCCCGCTCCGGGCGTCGACTACGGCAACGTCCAGCAGTGCCTCGCCCTGGGTAACACCGAGGGCGGCCTGTACCAGTTCGTGAACCTCTTCAGCGGCGGTGCCCTTCTCCAGGTCTCCATCTTCGCACTCGGCATCATGCCGTACATCACGGCGAGCATCATCACGCAGCTCCTCCGGGTGGTCATCCCCCGCTTCCAGGAGCTGCACCAGGAAGGCGCGCAGGGTCAGTCCAAACTTACCCAGTACACGCGCTACCTGACGATCGCGCTCGGCCTGCTGAACGCGACCACCCTCGTGTCCCTCGCCCGCTCGGGCGCGCTGCTGGGCAACTGTCCGGTTCCCCTGATCCCGGACGACAGCCTCATCACCATCATGCTGTTGATCATCACGCTCACGGCCGGCACCGGCCTCATCATGTGGATGGGTGAGCTCATCACCGAGCGTGGTGTCGGCAACGGCATGTCGCTGCTCATCTTCACCGCCATCGCAGCAGGTTTCCCCACCTCTCTGGGCGAGATCCTCCGCACGCAGGGCGCCACCGTGTTCGCCTTCGTCCTCGCGATGGGCGTCGTCGTCGTCGCCCTCGTGATCTTCGTGGAGCAGTCCCAGCGGCGCATCCCCGTGCAGTACGCCAAGCGCATGGTGGGCCGTCGGACGCTCGGAGGCAGCAGCACCTACATCCCGATCAAGGTCAACATGGCCGGCGTCATCCCCGTGATCTTCGCGTCCTCGATGCTGTACCTCCCGAGCCTCATCGCGCAGTTCAACACGCCGCAGGACGGCACCGCCCCGGCCGCGTGGGTCAACTGGATCACCACCTACCTGACGAGTGGGGACCATCCCCTCTACATGGCGATGTACTTCCTGCTGATCGTCTTCTTCACCTACTTCTACGTCGCCATCACGTTCAATCCGGACGAGGTGTCCGAGAACATGAAGAAGTACGGCGGATTCATCCCCGGCATCCGTGCCGGACGCCCCACCGCCGAGTACCTCCAGTACGTGCTCTCCCGGATCACCCTGCCAGGTGCCATCTACCTGGGCCTGGTGGCGCTGATCCCGCTCATCGCGCTGGTCGCCATCGGTGCGAACCAGAACTTTCCGTTCGGTGGCACCTCGATCCTCATCATGGTCGGAGTGGGGCTGGAGACCGTAAAGCAGATCGACGCACAGCTTCAGCAGCGTCACTACGAAGGGTTGTTGCGTTGACGAGAATGCTGATCATCGGTCCCCCAGGCTCAGGCAAGGGCACCCAGGCTGCGCGGATCTCCGAGCGGCTCGGCGTCGTGGCCATCTCGACGGGCGACATCTTCCGGGACAACGTGAAGCGGGAGACACCGCTGGGCGTCGAGGCCAAGAAGTACATGGACGCGGGTGATTTCGTCCCGGACAGCGTGACCAACAGCATGGTCCGGGATCGGCTGGCGGCCGACGACGTGCAGGAGGGTTTCCTGCTCGACGGCTACCCGCGCACTGCGGCCCAGGTCGCAGAGCTCGACGACATCCTCCGTGAGAACGAGTTGGGGCTCGACGTCGTGCTGCAGCTCACTGCCGACGACGAGGAGCTCGTCAAGCGGCTTCTCGGTCGCGCGAAGCTCGACGGACGCTCGGACGACAACGAGCAGGTCATCCGCCACCGCCTCGGCCTGTACCACGACCAGACCGAAGCAGTCGTGTCGCGCTACGACGAGCGTGGCATCGTCACGAAGGTCGACGGCATCGGGACCATCGACGAGGTCACCGAGCGCGTCATGGCAGCCCTCAAAGTCGCAAGCTAGGAATTCCGCATGTTCCGTCAGCCCAAGGTCGAGTACAAGACGACCAGTCAGATGCTCGTGATGCGTGAAGCAGGGCTGGTGCTGTCGGACGCGCTCGACCGTACGGTCGCGGCGGCCACGGTCGGAGTCACCACCGCGCACCTCAACGAGGTGTTCGAGGGTGTCCTCCGGGAGGCGGGCGCGACCTCGAACTTCCTCGGGTACCACGGGTTCCCGGCCAGTATCTGCACGTCGGTGAACCACGAGGTCGTCCATGGGATCCCGGGTGGATACACCCTTAAGGACGGGGACATCATCTCGATCGACGGCGGCGCCGTCGTGCGGGGCTGGCATTCCGACTCCGCCCGCACCGTGATCGTCGGAACCCCGCGCCCCGAGGACGTCCGGCTGTCGAGCGTGACCGAGGAGGCGATGTGGCGGGGAATCGCCGCTCTGGCCTCCGCGCGTTTCGTCGGGGACATCGGAGCGGCGATCGACGACTACGTGTCATCGGTTCCGGGGCCGCCCCTGGGGATCCTCGAGGACTACGTAGGTCACGGCATCGGGACGGCGATGCACCAAGCGCCGGACGTCCTCAACTACCGCAGCTCCAACCGTGGGCCGAAGGTCCGGCCGGGCCTGTGCCTCGCGATCGAGCCGATGCTGGTGCAGGGAGGCCTCGAGACTGCCGTGCTCGACGACGAATGGACGGTCGTCACCACGGACGGCAAGCGCGCGTCCCAGTGGGAACACAGTGTGGCGGTGCATGACGGCGGAATCTGGGTTCTGTCTGCTCCGGATGGGGGAGCCTCCCGGCTCGAGCCCCTCGGCGTCACCCCCGCGCCGCTGGCCGGCTGACGAGCCGATTTAACTATCGGGCGCCATTAGCGTAGAGTCGTCTGTTGGTTGTCTCTGCTTTTCGTGCCCATTTGGGCCCCGGAGACCTCCCGCGCGAGAGTTTCGGCTCCCTGCGGGTTCGACAATCAAAACCCTAAACCCGTCTGCCATGCAAGTGGCGGGCATAGACGTTAGCGGAGGATATGGCCAAGAAAGACGGTGTCATTGAGATTGAAGGCACTGTGAACGAGGCGCTGCCCAACGCGATGTTCCGCGTTGAGTTGGCCAACGGTCACATTGTTCTCGCCCACATCTCGGGAAAGATGCGCCAGCACTACATTCGAATCCTTCCTGAGGACCGGGTCGTAGTGGAACTCAGCCCGTACGACCTCACCCGGGGCCGTATTGTCTACCGCTACAAATAAGAATCAACTCGAAGGAAAACCATGAAGGTCAACCCGAGCGTGAAGCGGATCTGCGAGAAGTGCCAGGTGGTTCGCCGCAAAGGCAACGTTCTCGTCATCTGCGAGAACCCGCGCCACAAGCAGCGCCAGGGCTAAGAGCCTCTCCCGAGGCTCTTCCCACGCGTAGAAGTACATTCAACGGCAGAACAGCGTTCCCTCGAGGAACGTACACCCCCGGCTCGGAGGCCGGGGACCGGGCCACACGGTCCGGGGACGTTCTGCTCCATACCTCCGGTAACACCAAAGGAGAACCGCCACCATGGCACGTCTCGCTGGCGTAGACATCCCCCGCGAAAAGCGGGTAGTCATCGCGCTTACCTATATCTACGGCGTGGGCAAGACCCGTGCAGAGAAGACGATCGTCGACACGGGGATCTCCCCGCACACGCGCGTCAAGGACCTCAGTGACGCAGAGCTCGTCCAGCTCCGCGACTACATCGAAGGCAACTTCAAGGTCGAGGGCGACCTCCGCCGCGAGGTCGCAGCCGACATCCGCCGCAAGGTCGAGATCGGCAGCTACGAAGGCATTCGGCACCGCCGCGGCCTTCCCGTACGTGGACAGCGTACGAAGACCAACGCTCGTACCCGCAAGGGCCCGAAGCGCACGGTCGCAGGCAAGAAGAAGGTCGGACGCTAGTCCCTGACGGCCCCCTAACCGGGCTCGCTAGCGCTCGCCCGGCCAGGGAACCCCGCCATCAGGGGCCCATCCGTCCGGTGATCGTCCAGATCACCAGAGCACGTCCGATCAGCCGATCACTGCTTTACCCAATACCTTCGTAGGAGAAGTAATGCCCCCCAAGACTCGTGGAGCGGTTCGTAAGCCGCGTCGCAAGGACAAGAAGAACATCGCGCTCGGTCAGGCGCACATCAAGAGCACCTTCAACAACACCATCGTGTCCATCACGGACCCCAGCGGAGCAGTCATCTCCTGGGCCTCCGCCGGTGAGGTTGGCTTCAAGGGCTCACGCAAGTCCACCCCGTTCGCTGCGCAGATGGCTGCAGAAGCCGCTGCTAAGCGTGCTCAGGAGCACGGCGTCCGCAAGGTCGACGTCTTCGTGAAGGGTCCGGGATCGGGTCGCGAAACGGCAATCCGCTCGCTGCAGGCCACGGGCCTCGAGGTCGGCTCCATCTCGGACGTCACCCCGAGCGCGCACAACGGCTGCCGCCCGCCGAAGCGCCGCCGCGTCTAATCAGCTTCGCGGTCACCGTGCCGCCTTGCCGGAGCTCACGTTCCGGCAAGGCGGTTCGGTGCCGTTTCCAGGAGCTTTTGAGCCGGCTCACCAGCAGTCCCGCCCATTTAGAAGCGTCATATAGCGGATGCTTCCTGAAAGGAAATGTAAGTGCTTATTGCACAGCGCCCCACCCTGACTGAAGAAGTAGTCGCCGACAATCGCTCACGGTTCGTCATCGAACCGCTCGAGCCCGGTTTCGGCTACACCCTCGGCAACTCGCTCCGCCGTACGCTGCTGTCCTCGATCCCCGGTGCTGCCGTCACGAGCATCCGCATCGACGGCGTGCTGCACGAATTCACCACGGTTCCCGGGGTGAAGGAGGATGTCACCGAGATCATCCTCAACATCAAGAACCTCGCCGTCTCCTCGGAGCACGACGAGCCCGTCGTCGCCTACCTGCGCAAGCAGGGCCCCGGCGTCGTCACGGCTGCGGACATCGCGCCTCCCGCAGGCGTCGAGTTCCACAACCCCGACCTCCACATCGCGACCCTCAACTCGAAGGGCAAGTTCGAACTCGAACTGACCATCGAGCGTGGACGCGGCTACGTATCGGCCTCGCAGAACAAGTCCGGCGATTCCGAGATCGGCCGCATCCCGGTCGACTCGATCTACTCGCCGGTCCTGAAGGTCACCTTCCGCGTGGAAGCCACCCGCGTCGAGCAGCGCACCGACTTCGACAAGCTGATCGTCGACGTCGAGACGAAGGACGCCATCGCCCCGCGCGACGCCGTCGCCTCTGCAGGCACCACCCTGGTGGAGCTGTTCGGCCTCGCCCGCGAACTGAACACCGCCGCCGAGGGCATCGAGATCGGCCCGTCGCCGACGGACGCAGCACTCGCAGCCGACATGGCGCTGCCGATCGAGGACCTCGAACTGACGGTCCGCTCGTACAACTGCCTCAAGCGTGAGGGCATCCACTCCGTGGGTGAACTCGTCGCACGCTCCGAGGCCGACCTCATGGACATCCGCAACTTCGGTGCGAAGTCCATCGACGAGGTCAAGGCCAAGCTCGTCGAGCTGGGTCTGAACCTGAAGGATTCCCCTCCAGGCTTCGACCTCGCCGCCCGCGCTGCCGCTATCGAAGAGGACGACGCCGCCTACGGCGACGAAGAGCTCTAACACGTAATCCGGCCGTCCCGTTGCTGGGAAGCGACGGGACGGCTACCTAATGAGGAGAAACAATCATGCCCACACCCACCAAGGGCCCACGTCTCGGAGGCGGTCCGGCGCACGAACGCCTGATGCTCGCCAACTTGGCCGCCTCACTGTTCGAGCACAAGCGCATCACCACCACGGTGACCAAGGCCAAGCGCCTTCGCCCCTACGCGGAGCGTCTCATCACGTTCGCGAAGAAGGGTGACCTCGCGTCGCGTCGCCGCGTCCTCGGAGTCATCAGCAGCAAGAGCATCGTCCACGAACTGTTCACGGACATCGCTCCCGCCGTCGCCAACCGCGAGGGTGGCTACACCCGCATCACGAAGATCGGCAACCGCAAGGGCGACAACGCTCCCATGGCAGTCATCGAACTGGTGCTGGAGCCTATGTCGGCCAAGCAGTCCGTCGTTGCCGAGGCCGAGCAGGCCAAGGCGCCGGCAGCAGCTCCCGTCGCCGAGTCCGTCGATTCGCCGGAGTCAGCTGACTCGGTGGATTCGGTCGATTCCGCAGAGTCGGCCGAGTCGGCAGCATCTGCCGAAGAGGTCGCAGCCGAGGACACGACGGTGGACGCCGAAGCCGGCACCGCCGACGAGGTCGTCGTCGTCGAAGGCGACGTAGCCGACGAGAAGAAGTAATTCTTCCCACCCGTCGCACGCCATGACAACGCCGAAGCCCGCCGCCCCCACCGGGGACGGCGGGCTTTTGCGTGTCCGTCTCGACATCGCCTACGACGGTGCCCCGTTCTCGGGCTGGGCCCTGCAGCCTGGCCGGACGACGGTCCAGGGCGTGCTCGAGGAAGCCCTCCACACCCTCTTTCGCCGACCTGCACGCCTCACCGTCGGAGGGCGGACCGATGCGGGTGTCCACGCCCGGGGACAGGTCGCGCACGTCGACCTGACACACGCCGAGTGGGCCGGGATGCCCAGGGGGCGCGATGCCCAGCCGGCGGACGCCTTCCTGCGACGGTTGACCGGCACCATCAACCGTGCCCTGGCGGACGAGACCTCGGGCCGCGGTCGATCCGTCCGGAACTCGGTCCCTCCCGTCGTCGTGCGTGCCGCCGTGCCGGCGCCCGATGGATTCGACGCGCGCTTCTCGGCGCTGTGGCGCCGCTACAGCTACGCGATCGCGGATACTGCCACGGGACAGGACCCGCTCCGTCGGCACTCCACGCTCTGGTACCCCGCGCCCCTCGATGTGGGGCTGCTGAATGAGGGCGCTGCGCACCTACTCGGAATGCAGGACTTCACGGCGTTCTGCAAGCCCCGCGAGGGCGCCACGACGATCCGCGAGCTGCAGCGCTACGAGTTCGCCCGCGGACACGACGGCGTCATCACCGCGACGGTGCAGGCCGACGCGTTCTGCCACAACATGGTCCGCGCGCTCGTCGGCTCGACCCTCCGTGTCGGATCGGGCGAGATGGCCCCCGGCTGGCTCGCGGAAAGACTGGCTGCTCGCGTCAAGGATGCGCAGTCCATCCTGGCCGCACCCCACCCGCTCGTCCTGGAGGAGATCGCGTATCCGGGGGACGCAGAACTGGCTGCGCGGGCGGAGCTCACCCGTGCCAGGCGGAACGTCTCCCACCTCGCCGCGCACCAGGGGCTCCCCGGCGGGGCCGACGACGTCTAGGCCAGCAGCACGAAGCTCGCGAAGGCAGCAAGGAGCATGCCGGGTCCGAACGGGAAGGTTGATCCACGAGACCCCCGGCGCAGGAGGAGGACGCCGACGCCGGCCAAGCCTCCCAGGAGGAAGCCCCCGAGGAGCGTCCCCATCCACGCTTCGGCTCCTGCCCAACCGCCGAAGACTCCGAGGATAGCGGCCAGCTTGACGTCGCCCATGCCCATCCCGGCGGGGGAGAGGAGCGCCAGCAGGAAGTACACGGCGAAGAGCGCCGCGCCGCCCGCCACCGCGCCGAGAAGGCCGATCCAGTGGCCGCTCGCGGCTCCCGCGAGGAGCACCAGGGGCAGTGTCACCGCCGCGAAGCGGACGAGGATGACGTTGGGCAGCAGTTTCGACCGTCCGTCGACCGCTCCGAGCAGGACGCCGAACGCGGCGAGGGTTCCCACCAGCGGGACGTTCCACCACTGCTCCGTCACCACGCTTCCTGCGCCCGCCAGGAGTGCCGCACACAGGGCCAGGGGCAGGCGCCAGGCGGGTGGCAGCACAGAGCGTGGATTCCTGGCGGCCAGAGGCGTCAACGCATAGGTGGTCGCCGCAGCCACGATGGCCATGAGGAGGGCAAGGACCACCTAGACCGACTCTTCCATGGAGCCCTGCGACATGTGGCTCACTTCGCCGTTGACCGGCAGCGTCACGGTGAAGCGGCTGCCCTTGCCCGGAGAACTGACGCATTCGATGTACCCACCGTGGCTCTCGACGATCGATTTGGTGATCGCGAGGCCCAGCCCCGAGCCGTCGATATGGGCACGTCGCGCTCCCGGTGTCCGGTAGAAGCGGGAGAAGACCTGCTGGGCCTCCTGCTCCGTCATCCCCATGCCCCTGTCCTCCACGTGGAGGCTGATCGCGGACTCCGTCTCCTCCGCCCTGATGCTCACGAGACCACCATCGGGGGAGTACTTGATCGCGTTCGAGAGCAGGTTGTCCAGCACCTGGGAGATGCGCACGGGATCGATGAGCGTCCACAGGGGGCTGGTGGCCTCGGTCCTCAGCTTGACGCCGTTCTTCTTCGCGCGCAGACGGTTGGACCGCACGCTCATCTCGATGAGGGCGGAGAGGTCCACCGGTCGCGGGTGGACGCGGACGCGGTCGCCGGCGGTGGAGAGCAGGTCCGCGACGAGGTGGAGCACGCGCTCGGCGTTGCGCCCTGCGACATCCACATACCCCTTCAGATGGGGTGGGAGCTGATGCTCGTCCTCGAGTACCAGCTCGAGGTAGCCGAGCACCGACGTCAGGGGCGCATGGAACTCGTGCGAGATGTTGGAGATGAAGACGTCCTTGGCGGAGACGGCCTCGACGAGCTCCGTCACGTCGCTGCAGGCGATGAGCGCTCCGGCGATGCCGCCGTCGGCATCCTTGATGGGCCGTGCAGCTGTCGAGAGTGCACGCTGTGCGTGGCCCTCGCCCACCCAGATGAGCTGGTCCGCGAACGTCTCGCCCGTGAGGGCCCGGTAGATGGGACGCCTGTCGGTGGGGAGCGGCGTCACCCGGTCCACACCGAAGACGTGTGCGCGATCGTCGTCGCCGTTGCCCGCGGAGAGCCGGTTGAACAGTTCCTGCTGGCGATTGGTGAGCGTGGTGTTGCCCTGGGCGTCCACGGCGGTGAGTCCGACGTCGACGGTGTTGAGGATCGCCGTCAGCACACGCTCACGATCGATGGCCGCACGCAGCAGTTCGTTGAGTTCGCGGTCCTTGCGTTCGATCTCCAGTTCGCGCGCCCGCGCGTTGAGGTTCATCACGCGCACGGTCACGGCGATGCAGAGCATCACGATCGGAAGCAGGAGGACGCCGAGGTACGTCTGCACCAGAGACGGGTCGAACGTCGTCATCACGGGCCACGCCGTCACCAGCAGCGAACCCAGGAACGTCAGCGCGAGGGCTGCCCACGTCGGCAGCGAGGAGCGCATGAGCCACAACACCGGGAAGATGACGAGGACCCCGAGGGCGGGCTGCTTCTCCAGGGCGCCGTTCCTCACCATCGCGATGGCGACGAAATCGAGGATCGGAACGATCAGCAGGCTGCCGCGGGGCAGCTCCCGCCATGGCACCACGACGGTCAGGGCCAGCAGCAGGAGGATCATTGAGAAGCCGAGCTCGAAGGTCCGGTTGGACATCAGCCCCGGCCGGAGGACAGGAGAGGTGACGGCGAGGACGACGACGATCAGGGACAGTGGTGCCTGGTAGAGCACCACGGCCCCCTCGACGGTGAATCTCCTTGCCATCCCGCGCAACCGGACGGCGCCGGCATCCCTAGGCACGTACCGACCAGGGAAGGGTGAGAGACCGCATACCGAACAACCTTCCGACGCTGAGACCTACGTACTACGTCCCATTATGTAGTCACACTCGGATTTAACTCCGCCACGCGCGCGTGGCGGGCGCGGGGACAGGCACAATGGGATTCATGACGGTGAGAACGCGCTTCGGCGCCGGCCAGGAAGGATGGACGCACAGTGAGTGATCCTGGAGTGGCTGTCGTCATCGAAGACGACGCGGACGTGCGCAACCTCGTCTCGGCCGTACTCCGGCAATCGGGCTTCGACGTCCATGCCACGGCGAGCGGAAGGGCAGGCGTCGACCTGGCCCGGACGCACGACGCGACGGTGATCACGGTCGATGTCGGGCTGCCCGACATCGACGGCTACGAGGTGCTCCGGAGGATCAGGGAGTCCAGTAATTGCTACGTCGTGATGCTGACCTCGCGCGGGGACGAGCTCGACACGCTGACGGCCCTGCAATCGGGCGCCGACGACTACCTGACCAAGCCTTTCCGGCCGCGGGAGCTCCGCGCCCGGATCGCAGCGATGCTGCGACGCCCGCGGTCTGTACCCGAGCCGGTGGGCGCCCGCCAGCCGGCAGTGTCGTTCGTCCCCGCTGCACCGGCCGCAGTGTCACCGGTTCTGGAGCACAACGGACTGGTGCTGAACGCAGCGACCCGTACCGTCGTCGTCGACGGTCGGGATCTGCTGCTGACACGCAGCGAGTTCGACCTGCTCAACGAGATGCTCAAGAGCAACGGAGCCGTGCGCACCAAAGCGGACCTGGTGCGGGTTGTCCGTGGGGACTACTACGGCGAGGACACCTACATCAGCGATTCGGACGAGCGCGCCATCGAGGTCCACGTCGGGAATCTGCGCCGCAAGCTCGACGAGGATCCGAAGAATCCCCGCTGGCTCCAGACCGTGCGCGGGGTGGGATACCGGCTGACACCCGTCCGCTCCTGACGCCCGCTGCTCAGGGTGATGCGAGGTAACGGGCCTCGAGTTCGCTGATGGTGTCCAGCCCGCAGCGCTCGATGGCGGGCAGCACGTGACGGGCCGCGCCCAGGTCCTCGGACGCGACAGCCGATTCGAGGATTGTGGCCATTGCAGACAGGCGGGCCGCACCCACCATGATCGAGGCGTCGCGCAGGCTGAGGGCGGCCTCCAGGGCGGCAGGCAGGTCCCGGTTGCCGATCGAGCCGTGGAGGCGCAGGTAGCGATCCTCGAAGCCCTGGATGTAGTCGCGGGCGAATGCCCTCGCCGTTCGGGGATCGTTCAGCTGCTCCTCGAGCTCGGTGAGGACTGCGAGGTCGACGAGTGGCGGGAGCGCAGGCGTGGTTGTGAGCACGGAGTCACGCTACGGCCGGAAGCTGCGTGTTTGTCGGGCATCCGCTGAGAGGACGTGCCAGTACCGGCGCTCCCGGCGCTCCCGGCGCTTCGGTCCTTGCGGTCCGCCGGGAGGACGAAGCGTCCCGGGACCGCTCACTGTCCCGCGAAGGTGTCGATCACGTTGAGCACGGCCGGCCCCAGGATCACGATGAACAGCACGGGGAAGATGAACAGCAGCAGCGGGAAGAGCACCGCGACGGGCAGTTTCATCGCCTTCTCCTCCGCACGCTGTCGGCGCTTGACACGCATCACCTTGGCCTGGGTGCGCAGTACCCCCGACAGTGCGATGCCGTACGCGTCGGCCTGCACGATCGCCTTGACGAAGCTGCGGAGTTCGGGGACGTTGCTGCGATCGGCCATCGCGAGGTAGGCCTCGCGCCTGCTGCGCCCCACCTGCATGTCCTGCAGTGTGCGGACGAGTTCCTCCGCGAGGGGCCCCTTGCCCGTCTCACCGGCGCGCTGCATCGCACTCTCGAAACCGAGACCTGCCTCCACCGAGATGAGCATCTGGTCGAGCGTGTTGGCGAGTTCCAGGGCCATGGCCTTCTGGCGTTCCTGCCCCTTGCTGTACAGCAGGAGATCAGGCACGAAGTATCCGAGCAGCGTGATGAAGAGGGCGAGGAGCACGAAGAGCTTGTCCGGCCGGGATTGCACCAGGAGCAGGCCGGCGAGGCCCCCGGCCAGGCCGAGCAGGGGCTTGGCCGTCAGCACCTTCTCCAGCGGCATGGCGGCGGGTCGTCCGGCGAGGGCGAGCAGGTGATCCAGCTTCAGGACGTACGCCTGCGTGGTGAGGCGCCTCCCCAGACGCAGCAGGTGGTTGCGTCGTTCTGCCGAAGCACCTGCGGCGCCGATGCCCTGGTTGAGGTTGTTCCTCACGAGGCGTCGGACCTTCGTGTCCGAGGTCAGCAGGGCCCAGCTGAAGTAGCCGATCGGCACCGACGTCAGGAGAAGGGAGGCGAGCAGGATCAGGTCCACGGGCGGTACTCCTCAGAACTTCAGGTCGATGATCTTGCGGAGCCAGAGCCCGCCGATCGTCATCATGACGGCCGCGGCGGCGAGCATCACCCAGCCGAGCGGTTTGGTGAAGAGCGGGTCGACATAGCCCGGGCTGACCACGGTCAGCATGAGCGCGATACCGAACGGCAGTGCGGCGAGGATGTAGGCCGAGAACTTGCCTTCTGCCGCAAGGGCCCGGATGTGGCCCTTGATCTCGGTGCGCTCGCGGATCGTGTGACCCACCTGATCTAGGACGTCTGCGAGGTCCCCGCCCACCTCACGGTTGATCTGGATGGCCTGGGCGATCCACGCGAAGTCCTCGTTCTGCATGCGGTGGGAGGTGTCCATGAGCGAGGCGAGGAGGTCCTTGCCGAGACTGGTCTCCGCCACGATCCTGCGCATCTCCTCCGACGTCGGACTGTCCGCCTCGGTTGCCGCCGCGTCGATGGCGCGGAGGATGCTGTGGCCGGCGCGCAGGCCGCCCGTGAGGAGCTGCAGGGTGTCGCCGAGCTGGGAGTCGAACCGGCGCCGTCGTCGACCGGTCAGGAAGGCGACCACCAGGTGCGCCACCGCGGGCGAGAGCAGGAACAGCAGGATCCCGATCACGGGCGCGAGCAGGACCCACCCGAGCAGCAGGCCCGTAAGACCGCCGATGACGATGAGGAGGTACACCTCGGCCTGGCCCAGTTTCACCCCCGCGGTCTCCAGCACGCCCTGGTGCAGGAAGCGCATGGGATGCCGCTGCAGGTAGGACTCCATGGCACGGCCGGCAGCTCCCGCGAACCGTGACAGCTGCGAGTCGGGGTGCTCGACGGGCGGTCGACGGCGATCGAGGGGTACCGGCGACTGCAGAGGGCGGAGCGCTGCGAGGGCCAGACCGATGGCACCGAGCACGAGCACCATGCCACCGGCGAAGAGGATCATCATGGGCTATCGTCCGCGCACCGGCATGGCTCCGAAGACCGCCGGGGACACCGTGATGCCCATGTCCTCGAAGCGCTCCATGAACCGCGGGCGGATGCCGGTGGGTACAGGCTTCCCGAGGAACCGGCCCTTCTGGTCCACCCCGGCCGAGTAGTCGAAGACGAAGGCGTCCTGGAGGGTGACGACGTCGCCCTCCATGCCCTGCACCTCCGTGACGTGCGTGATGCGGCGGCTTCCGTCGCGGAGGCGCGAGATCTGGACCACGAGGTTGACGGCGGAGGCCAGTTGCTCGCGGATGGCGCGCAGGGGTAGATCCATGCCGGCCATGAGGACCAGTGTCTCCAGACGGGCGACGGCGTCCCGCGGCGAGTTCGCGTGCACGGTGGAGAGTGAGCCGTCGTGGCCCGTGTTCATGGCCTGCAGCATGTCCAGGGATTCACCGCCGCGCACCTCGCCGATGACGATGCGGTCGGGCCGCATGCGGAGGGAGTTGCGCACGAGATCGCGGATGGACACCGCTCCCTTGCCCTCCGTGTTGGGCGGACGGCTCTCCAGCCGCACCACGTGCTGCTGCTGGATCTGGAGTTCGACGGCGTCCTCGATGGTGACGATGCGTTCGTCGTCCGGGAGGAAGGAGGAGAGCACGTTGAGGAGTGTCGTCTTTCCGGTACCCGTACCACCGGAGACGATGATGTTGAGCTTCGCCTTCACGCAGGCGTCGAGCAGTTCCGCCATCTCCGGGGTCAACGTGCCGAAGTCGATGAGGTTCTGCACCGTCAGGGGCACCTTGCTGAACTTCCGGATGGTCAGCGACGAACCGTTGACCGCCAGCGGGGGGATGACGGCGTTGACACGGGACCCGTCCTCCAGCCGTGCGTCCACGAAGGGCGAGGACTCGTCGATGCGCCGACCGACCTTCGACACGATGCGCTCGATGACGCGGCGCAGGTGTTCCTCCGAGCTGAATCGGGAGTCGCTGAGGGTCAGGCGGCCTTTCTGCTCCACGTAGATCTGGTCCATCCGGTTGACCATGATCTCGGTGACCGTCGGATCGTCGAGGAGACGCTGGAGCGGGCCGAAGCCGAGGACGTCGTCCGCCACGTCCTGGATGAGGCGGCGCCGTTCGTCCGGACTGAGCGGCACCTGTTCGGAGTCGATGATGAGGCTCAGTTCCTCGCGGGCGATGCCCTTCAGGTCCTCCTCCGTGATAGAGGTGTCGCCGGCGCGCGTGCCCATCCGCTCGAAGAGCGCGGATGCCGCGCGCTGCTTGAGGCCGGCGAAGACATCCACCTTCGCCGATCCCGGCCTGTCCGCCGGGTGCCGGACGGCGGCGGCGGGGGCGAGGGTGGGCGCCTTCGGTTCCTGGGGTGCGACGACGGCTTCGGGCTCGACGGCGACGGGCGCGGCGGCGAGCCCCGCGGCCTCGATGCGGGCGGAGAGCTTCACCGGACCACCACGCGCCGGTGGAGCTTGCGTTGGGATGCCGCACGCCATGCGTGGTCGAACCGCTGGACGAGCTCCGTAAGGCTCTTGGTCGCGGGGTCGCGGACCTTGTCCTGTAGCAGGGGAACGCCCCGGTTGGTGGCGAGGGTGAGTGCGCGCGAGCGCGGGATGGAGACGTTCACGGGCGCGCCGAGGGTCGCCTCGATGTCCTGCACGGAGAGTCCCGTCCTGGTGTCCGCGAAGTTCAGGACGACGTGTCGGGTCTCGGGCAGGAGGTTGAGCTGGTGCAGCACGTCGAGCCCGGTCCGGAGGCCGCGCACGCTGGGCACGTCCATGCCGGTGACCCACACGGCGTCCGTGCACTGCTCCATGGCGGCGAGGCTGGGTTCGGTCAACCCGGGGCCCGTGTCGACGACGACGTAGCGGAACTCGAGGGCGAGCTGCTGGAGGAGGCGCGTGATCTGTTCGGAGGTGACGCGATCCGCATCGGCCGGATTGCGGGGCCCGCACAGCGCGTAGACACCGGACGGGTGGGCCGTCAGGAAGGCCTTCAGCACCATGGAATCCTGTGTGGCGGCGCCGGACACGGCGTCGAGCACCGAGTACTCGGGGTTCAGGTACAGGCCGGTGGCGACGTCGCCGAACTGGAGGTCGAGGTCGACGATGACGACGCTCATGGGCGCGATCTTCCCGAGCCCGACGGCGAGGTTGGTGGCGATGGTGGTCTTGCCGACCCCACCCTTGGGGGAGAAGACGCCGATGACGAGCCCGCTCTGCTTCTGGCCGGGGTGTTGCTCTGCGGTGCGTTGCCGGGACGCGGACGCCTGGCACGCCCGCTCGAGCTGTGCCCGGATGCTGGGGACGTCGGCCAGTGGTGAGAGGATGTCCCGCACTCCGGAACGCATGGCCTGCAGGGCTATCTCGGGGTGGTCGTCATGGACGAGCACTACGCTGACCTCGGGGAACTTCACGTCGACGACGACGGCCAGCCGCAGGGCGTCCTCGACGGGGATGCCGGGTCCGAAGAGGAGGACCTCCGGCCGTTCCAAAGCCAGCTGCTCCAGAAGGGCGTCCATGTCCCCGGTGAGGATGCTCGCCGGGAGGCTCTTCACATGGCCCTGCAATCCGCCCGCCACGGCCAGGCGGACCTTCTGCTCGAACTCCGAACTCGGCGTGATCAGGACGAATCTGCTCATCGGTACAGTTCCTTGTTCTGGATGATCGGAGAGTCACCCTCGACGGTGGCTGCCGTCTCCTTGCTCAGCCACAGGGAGGCGTTCTGGTTCGCGTGGACGATCTTCGTGGCCTGCGCGGTGTCCACCGCGACGGTCAGCATGAGGGAGCCGGACGGCAGCGCTTCCGCTTCGGCGCGGGCCTGTTCCTCGGGGGTCGCCGCCGGGTCGACGGCGACCGCGGCGGGTGCGCGCTGCACGGACGTCACGAGGATCCTGTGGAGGGCGAGCTTCGTGGTGGGGACGTCGGGCTCGTCCTCGAGCCCGCCCGACCCCAGCCCGATGAAGATGCCGACGGTGTCGCCCGGGGCGAGCCTGCCTCCGACCGCGCGGTCCGGCTCGATCGTGAACGAGACCTCCTGCAGACCCTCCGGCACGTCGACGCTCGCGGCCGTCGCTGCGTCCTTCGGATCGACGAGGCGTTCGGCGAGCACCTGCTCGCCGGGCATCAGGTCGACGGCGGTGACCTTGCCCTTGGACGCTTCGAGGTCCTTGAGGGTACTCGGGCTGACGGCGGTGGCGGGCAGCGACTGCGTGGTGAGGAAGGGCATGAGCTCTTCCGCGGTAGTTCCCGCCGGGACCGCCGTCGCGACGACCAGCACGTCGACAGGATTCAGGCCCTCGACAGCTCGGGCTTCGGCGCCCTGCGCGTAGCCGAACAGCATCATGGCTCCGACGAGCGCGAGGACGACAGCGGCGACGCCGGCTAGGAGACGGGATTTCATGGTGGGGACTTTCAGAGGGAGGGGCGGACGACGGTCACGCCGCCGCTGGTGACAGGACCGAGCGTGTATCCGTCGGCGAGGGAGACGTACTCGATGAACGTGCCGATGATGCCTCGGCAATTTCCGGTGCAGCTTCTGGTGACGCCGCCCTGCGTCACTGTCGGGTTGTACGTCATCGGCAGGCTGTTGTTGCCGGAGAATGCCCAGCCCTTGAGGTCGTAGGCCGCGAAATACACGAGGTGGTACTGGGCGCCGCTGCCCGTGCCGGCCACCTGGTCGAACACGGGAAGCAGGACGGTGACGGGTTTGCCGGCCGCGAGGTCCGCGCCCCACTGGTTGAGGATTGCGTCGCAATGGCTTGGACCACTGTTTCCCGTGTCGCTGCCGCCCAGCTGGACGGCGATGTCGACGAAGGCGCCGCACTGCCCGGACTGCTGTACGAGCCAGCCGAAGCCGCCGGGAACGGTGGCTCCCGACGGACCGTAGTTGCAACTCGGGTTGGCCCCGCTTCCGTGGGACTGCAGCAGTTGGAGCGAGCCACCGACCTGACCCTGGACCTGGCAGATGGAGAAGGTCAGCGGAAAGGGAGCGATGCCCTTGGTGGGACTACCCCAGACGGCGCTCGAGGTAGCCGTCACTTCGCTGGAACTGATACCCAGGGCATTGGCGAAGATGAGGGAGACCCGGTTCGGCGTGCCACCCTGCTCCATGGCGCCGGTCGTGACCGTCACCTTGCGGGCGGTCTTGTCCACAACGATGTCCGCCACGTTGCTACGAGCGTCGAGCGCATTGCTGTTGGCGAGGCTTCGGGCGAGGGGAGAGGTGGTGGCGCACTCCGAGTGGTTGAGGTCCGTGGCGCACTTCTGTGCGATGGCCAACGCTCCGGCGTCGGCACCGTTCTGCAGTTGCGCCTTCTCCGAGTAGAGGAGCCCGACGTCGACGGCCAGGGCTGCAAAACCTAGGAGGACGACCATCAGGAGTGCGACGAGGACGCTGACAGCGCCCTGCTCGTGATCCGGGCGACGCACGATCGCGCCCTGCCTCACCCTCCGCACAGCATGACTCCCTTCCCCGTCATCGAGAACGGCCCGGCGATCTTCGTCAGAGTGCTCAGCGTGTAGGTGATGGTCACGGTGGCGGTGCCGCCGGCAGGGCACGGGTTCGCTGTCGTGGCTCCGGGGACCGAGATGGCGATGTTCGCGTCGGTCAGTTGAGGCCGGAGGGTCCCCGCGGCGGTCACGGTCGAGGACCGGGCAGTGGCTGCGTCCTTGGAGATGGCCATCACGCGGACGCCCTCCCTCGCCGCATTGGTCAGGGTGACCTGCGCATCGAACGCACGCCCGAACTCCATGATGCCCAGGAGGAGAAGGATGAGGACGGGCAGGAGGAGCGCCATCTCGACGGCGACGGCGCCCTGCTCACGACGCATATCCGGTCCCTTCGATCGGTTGTGGGCGCCCGGCCGCAATAGCCATAGCAATCGGGCGCCGTCCGTAGGACTAGACCGAGCAGCCACCTGTAGTGCTCGTGCCGGTGTAGGCGGTGTAGGTGCCACCCTTGACCGCGCAGGAAGTCTTTTCAAAAGAGGTCTTGAGGCCGCCACCGAGCAGGGTGACAGCGGCGATGATGACGACGGCGATGAGGGCGACCATGATGCCGTACTCGACAGCGGTGGCGCCGTCTTCCTTACGGACCAGGCGGGGGAGGACGTTCATGCGGGTGTTCGAAACGAGGAACATGTGGGACTCCTGAAGGGGCTTCCGAGCGGCTGACCCAGCGCCAGCACTGCCAGAAAAGTAGCAACGGGATCGCCGAGGAATCCCGAACTGCCCTGATCCTGAGTGAATGCTCGCAATCCTGCACGAGCAGTGCGCAGAACCTGCGCTTGCCCTGCCTCTACCTAGTGCTCGCCCAGCGTCCGCTGACCTTTCCTGTACTCCTGCGGCACCTCGATGACGTCGTGTGTCGTTGCGGTAGGAAGCCGCCCGGCAGGACGGGGTGCTGTTGCAGGGGAACTGGGGGAGGACAGGTCGACGATGCGGTCAGCCGCCGCTGCATCCATGGCGTCGTCGACCAGGATGAGCACCGCGGCCTCCGATCCCAGGAAGGAGCGAACGGTGCCCAAAAGTCCCGCGACCGACTCGGGTGGTAGCCCGGGCTCGGGCTGCCAGACAAGGACGGGCGGTCTGTTCGCAGCGGCTCGCGCCAGCCGCACGCGCTCGGCATGCAGCGAGCTGGGCAGGTCCGATGGCAGCACGTGGCGGGACGATGCTAGGTCGAAGGCACGAAGGGCTTCCTCGCTGTCCTGTCCGATGCGATCGGGGGATACCGCCATCTCGATGTTCTCCTCGATCGTCAGCCAGGCGAGCAACGGCCACTGCGCCGCAGCACTACCGATGGACGCCGAGCGGATGGTTCGGCGGTCCTCTGCGCGCATCGAGGAGAAGGAGCGCCCGAGGACGGCCACGGAACCGGTGTCCACGGCGGCCACGCCTGTCACCGCGCGGGCAACGGCGTCGAGCTGTGCTCTGGAACCGATGACGCCCACCGTCTCTCCCGATCTGACGGAGACGTCGAGGGATGCGTCACCCGGGAGTGGCAGCCTCTTGACCGCGAGCACGGTCCTGGCCGTGGCCTTCCCGTTCCGGTGCTGGGCGCCCGACGCGATGGGCCGGGACACGCCGAGGGCGGCGAGCACCTCCGCGTCGTGTGCCCGTGCGGCCGAGCGTGCGCGGCGGGTCCCGGCCATCATTCCCAGCGCCCCGATGAAGCACGCCGGCACGACCAGCGCCACGGGCAGCACGAGGGAAGCGCCCAGCGGATCGACCACCGGCGTCGTGATGCGTGTCCCCTCAGGCGCAGCCTCCCGGAGGGCCGAGAGAAGTGACTCCCGGTCCGGCCCCGATGTCCACGCCTCCACCGGCTCGGGGGGCCCCGCCGCCGTCGTCAACAGCGCCCGGGACACCGATCGGAGATCCGCGACGATGCCGCTCCCGCCGGCAACTCCCGGTACCTCCGTCACCTCGGCGACGACGCCGGGCAGGACGGCGTCGTCGACGAGCAGGTCGACGGCATCCCCCTCGGCCAGGCCCACCGATGGGGAGACTGCCAGCGGGAGCCGCGCGTCCGGCGCGGAGACGGCCAGCCGCACCGTCAGGGGCTCGGCCGGAACCACGGACAGGCTGAACCCCGGCCCGTCGTCGGCGTCTGTCACGCCCGCCTCCGCCGAAGCGGGGAGCGACGCTACGACACGGAGCTTCGACTCCGCCGCGAAACGGCTCTCGCCCGTGCCGATACCGGTGTCCGAGGAAGAGCTGATGAGCGAGAGGGAGAAACCGTCAGGGCTGACCCCGGATTCCGGTCCCGCCGCGATGGAGAAGTCGAGCGCGGCGATTTCTTCGGGTGCGCGATCGTCCGGGATGGAGAAGGACAGGGAATGCTGCTGAGCCTCGTTCGGCGTGATGGTGAGCGTGCCCGCAGCCACCCGGCTGAGCGTGCCGTCCTCGCGCGCGAGCCACGCATCGACCTGCGCTCGCAGGACAGCAGTACTGGCCGAGCCGCCGGCGTCGCGGGGAGAGGTCCTCACCTGCAGGCGTACCTGCCGGGCCGTGGGTCGCAGGTCGAGCGCCGGTTCCGGAACGTCGACGGATGACTGCAGGGCATCGCTCAGACGGTCGGCATCGACGACGTCCTGTGCAGTGAGCAGTCCGGGCAGCGTTGCTGCTTCGACGGCGACCAGTTCAGCAGCCTCTCCATCGGCATCGGTCGGCATCCTCAGCACGCGGGAAACCACAGCACCGTCCGCAGGGACGGCTCCGTCGGACAGAACAGCGATCCGTGAGCCCGAGGCAGACGGAAACACCGCCCGGACGTCGCCTCCGTTCTGCAGCTCCGCCGCTGCCCGGCCCGAGGCCTGTGCGCTGCCCAGCACGGTGGCCCCCGCGAGCCCCGCGCTGACGGCTACTGCCACGGCGAAGGCGACCGGGTACCAGGGCAGGGGGCGACGACCCACGCGCCGAGTGGCAAGGAGCAGCGAACGCCGCAGACGCACCGCGCGGAGTGACCCGAGGGCAAGCACGCAGCGCGGAAGGACGAGCGCGAGGAGCACTGCGGCCAGGACGACGATCACGGAAGGCGCCACCGACAGCGGCGGTACGGCGCCGGAGGTCGGCAGGAAACGTGGAAGCACCATCGCGACGGTAGCGATGGCCACGGCGGCCACGGGAAGGGTGCGGCCGATCGGAAGGGCAGGTCCGTCCGCTGCCATTCGCCGATGGACCTGCACCGTGGCGGCAGTGCCGACGAGCGCAACCAATAGCACGCCGTTGAGGACGAGGTTCAGGAGCGCCCGGTACGACGTCGATGCCTCGGCGAGGATGGCCGGCAGGTCACCGGACGCCGTCACACCACCTGGCGCCGCGCCGGCATCGGTGATTGCGGCAGGAAGCGCAGCGAGACGATCCGCTGCATCGAGGCTGAGCGCGGCCGACGCGTCGGAGGGCAGGAAGAACTGCCAACCCACGACGTCCGATGCGGAGAACAGTGCAAGGTCCGACGGCGCAACCGCGACGGCGAGCCCGACGCCGCGGTCGGCCGGTGCCGCAGCGGTCAGGAGGGCTGCGTCCCTGCCCTCCGTGACCACCGACGCGACGCTGAGGCGGACAGTTCCCGCCATCCCTCCGACGGCGAACGTGTCCCCGGGGCTCAGGCTCAGGGCGGCGGCGTCGGCCTCGGTGATCGACGCAGGCAGGACGCCGTCGGTAGGGCCCTGCGGGACGTCATCGCGGGGCTCCCATGCCACAGCGGTCACGGTGAGTCCTGCGGGGAGGTTGACGGCCGTCCCCGCGGAGGCGATCACGTCGGCCGGCGTGCTTGCGGACCACTCGCGCCGGTCCAGCGCCGGGGCCAGAGCCGCGACGGACGGCCCGGCCAGCAACCGCTGGTCGGCGTCGGACCGCACCTGCGTGGAGACCTCGAAGGACGCAGCGTCGGCACGTGCAGAGGATCGCAGAGCCCCGTCCGACGCCACGCGGGGGTAGAAGAGGAGAACCAGGACGACGACGAGGGTGAGCGCCGCAGTTAGCCAGGCTCTGGCGGAGGCCGGAATCGGTGGTGCGTCGTGCTTCCGCGAACCCACGTCCGGACCTTCCCCCAGGCGGCATTTCCGGCCATCCTATCCAGCGGATCGACGCCTTCCGGCCCATTTTGACCTGAGGCGCACCAGCAGGCTAATCTTGGTAGTCGTTGTGCGTATCCCAGCTCGATACGTCTGTGCCCCACGGAGCGGTTTAGTTGCAGAACCACCTGGCCCGGGGGCGGAGCCGAGATTACGGGATAACTGGTCGTATTTCAGCCCTCACCTGAAGTTCCGGTAACGCATGAATAAGCTGAGCCCACAGGCGCGGAGGTTTCCGCGGAGGTGGGCGACACCGAAATAGAAACGAAGGCCATAACCGTGCGTACGTACACCCCGAAGCCAGGCGACATCACCCGCCAGTGGCACGTCATTGATGCAACCGATGTTGTCCTCGGCCGTCTTGCCAGCCAGACCGCAATCCTGTTGCGCGGAAAGCACAAGCCGACTTTCGCTCCCCACATGGACATGGGCGACTTCGTTGTCATCATCAACGCTGACAAGGTCGCCCTCACCGGCGCCAAGCTCGAGCAGAAGCGTGCCTACCGCCACTCGGGTTTCCCGGGCGGCTTGAAGTCCACGAACTACGCCGAACTCCTAGAGAAGAACCCGGAGCGCGCAGTCGAGAAGGCTATCCGCGGCATGCTTCCCAAGAACTCGCTGGCAGCACAGCAGATCGGCAAGCTGAAGGTCTACCGCGGCGCGGAGCACCCCCACGCCGCGCAGCAGCCCAAGACGTTCGAAATCACCCAGGTCGCCCAGTAGTCCTGGCCACCAACACTAAGAAATCACTTCAAGGAGAACCGTGGCTCAGAACACTGAAGAGCTGAATGAACCCACTGAGGAGCTCACGAGCTACACCTCAGAGTCCACCGAGGCCAGCGAGGCCACCACGAAGGAGCGCCCCGCGCTGACTGTCGGTGGCGGAGCAGTCGGACGCCGCAAGGAAGCCGTGGCTCGAGTTCGCCTCGTCCCCGGCACCGGCAAGTGGATCGTCAACGGCCGCGAGCTGGCCGACTACTTCCCGAACAAGCTGCACCAGCAGGAAGTCAACGACCCGTTCAAGCTCCTCGAGCTCGACGGCGCGTACGACGTCATCGCCCGCATCCACGGTGGAGGACCTTCCGGCCAGGCCGGAGCACTCCGCCTCGGTGTCGCTCGCACGCTCAACGAGATCGACCGCGAGAACAACCGCCCCGCCCTCAAGAAGGCAGGCTTCCTGACTCGTGACGCCCGCGTCATCGAGCGTAAGAAGGCTGGTCTCAAGAAGGCACGCAAGGCGCCTCAGTACTCCAAGCGCTAAATCCTGCCTACCCCACCGGACATCGCTGAAGCGATGTCCGGTGGGTCCCCTCGGCAGGATTTGGCGCTTGGCTCCACGCTCGCTGAGTGCGGAGTCGAGTCCAGATCCCTCCGGGGCAGGACACGCGTCGAATGCCCGTCCGGGTTCCGGGCGGGCATTCGTGCTTTAACCTGTTGGAGACCCACCTCTGCGGTCTCATGTTCTTCACCTAGGATGATCAACGATGAGCAAGTTATTCGGCACCGACGGCGTACGCGGCCTGGCCAATGGCCTGATCACGGCGGAACTCTCCCTGCAGCTGGCCCAGGCTGCCGCCGTCGTGCTCGGGCACAACGCCGTGGACGGCGGGCGGCGGCCCACCGCGGTGATCGCCCGTGATCCCCGCATCAGCGGGGAATTCATCGCCGCAGCCGTGGAGGCAGGCCTCGCCAGTTCCGGCGTCGACGTCTACGACGCAGGGGTGCTCCCGACCCCGGCCGCGGCGTTCCTCGTCGCCGATCTCGACGCGGACTTCGGCGTCATGATCTCCGCTTCGCACAATCCTGCTCCTGACAACGGGATCAAGTTCCTCGCCCGCGGCGGCAAGAAGCTCAGTGATGCCCTCGAGGACGCCATCGAGGACGAGATGGCCAACGCGAGGCTGCGGCCCGTAGCGGGAGACGTGGGGCGGATCCAGCGTTTCGCCGACGCGGAGGACCGCTATGTCGTCCATCTGCTCCAGACGCTCCCTCACCGCCTCGACGGCCTGAAGGTCGTGCTCGACTGCGCCCACGGCGCAGCGAGCGGCTGCTCACCCGAGGTGTTCCGCAACGCCGGCGCGGACATCGTCGTGATCGGCGCGGATCCGGACGGCGTGAACATCAACGACGGGTACGGCTCGACCCACCTCGAGAAGCTGCAGGCGGCCGTCCTCGAGCATGGCGCCGACATCGGGGTAGCGCACGACGGCGACGCCGATCGCTGCCTTGCTGTGGACCACGAAGGCACCGTGGTCGACGGCGATCAGATCATGGCCGTCATGGCACTGGCCATGAAGGACGCCGGCAAGCTCAAGGAGGACACCCTCGTGGCGACGGTGATGAGCAACCTCGGGCTGAAGATCGCGCTGCGGGAATCGGGCATCACCATCAAGGAGACCGGTGTCGGGGACCGTTACGTCCTCGAGGGCATGCGCGACGGCGGGTACAGCCTCGGCGGCGAGCAGTCCGGCCACGTCATCTTCGCCGAGTACGCCACCACCGGCGACGGCGTCCTCACAGGCCTCCAGCTCGCTGCGCGCATGGCCGAGACCGGCAAGAGCCTCAAGGAACTCGCCGCAGTCATGACGAAGCTCCCGCAGGTCCTCATCAACGTCGAGGGCGTGGACCGCGCGGCTGCCAACTCGGACGAGGGGCTCCAGGCGGCTGTCCGCGCGGCAGAGGCAATGCTCGGGGAGACGGGCAGGGTGCTCCTGCGACCCTCCGGCACCGAGCCCGTCGTTCGCGTGATGGTCGAGGCGGCAGATACCGGAACCGCACAGCGCATCGCAGAGGAACTCGCCGCGACCGTGCAGGAGCGTCTCTCCCTGGAACCGGTCGCATAGCCACGCCCAGCGGGTCGGAGCCGCGGCCCGGGAAGCATCAGGCGGGTTGGACCGAGCCACTCCGGACGCACATCGACACGAGGGCGCTGCACGGCCGCGGACACGGAGCGCCTTCCCGCCGAGGGCCGTCGGCCAGGTGGACGGCCGCGTCGTCGTACCGGGCGAGGGCGATCTCCGCGACGACAGGACTCGGCAGCAGGGGTGCGCTGACCGCATCGGCACCGGCCTTTGCCAGTTGGTCGTGGAAGTACCCGGGAGCAAGCAGGTAGGAGGCCAGCGCCACCCGAAAACCCGCGGTACCGCGGACGTCGGTGACGGCGTCGGGCACCGACGGAGTCGCCTTCGACCCGAAACCGCGCCGGACCGGACCTGTCCTGAGTTCGGCGAGGACGGCCCGGATCTCGGCGACGTCCTCCGCGGCGCAGGCATCCGAGGACCCCGCGGCCGCCAGGACCACGGCATCACCGTCGTCCACCCCGACCTCCGCGAGACGGCGCTGCAGAACGTGCGCGAGGCGCGGATCGGGGCCCAGCGGTAGCGCGGCGACCGTTTGCGGCCTGCTCGCAGCTGCCCGCGCGATGTCCACCTTCACGTGGTAGCCCACCGACAGCAGCAGCGGCACGATCACCGCCGGGCGCCCTGGGGGGAGGGACGCGACGACGTCCACCAGATCGGGGTCCTGCACATCGACATAGGCCTCGAGGACCTCGAGGTGCGGGCGCAGGGCGGCGATGCCGGCGCGTACGGCGTCGATCTCGCGACGTCCCTGCAGGTTGTCCGTGCCGTGCGCGCAGGCGATGAGGACGGGGGCGCCACCACGGTCGGGGTTCTCGACGGTCATGCCTGCCATTGAAGCATCCGCGAGCGCTCAGGCGGCAACATCGACCTCGATGATCCCCTCGATGCACCGCACCGGGTAGGCCCGCAGTCCCTCGCCGCCGGACAGGCACTCACCGGTCGAGAGGTCGTATACCTCCTTGTGGAGAGGGGAGGCGATCGTCGGTGATGCACCACGGGACCCTACGATGCCGCGGGCCATGACGGCAGCACCCGTCCGCGGATCGATGTTGCCGACGGCGTAGACGCGGCGCTCCGGCAACCGGAACAGTGCGATCTGCTCGTGGCCCACCAGCGCTGCCTCGCCCCAGCATTCCTCGAGGTCGTCGAGGCTACAGACACCGACCCACAGGGCGCGAGTGGTGGCGGGACGCTGCAGGATGAGCTCGGTCATGGCGGTCTCCTCGGTGGCTGGTGCTTCCCGCACCACGCTAGCCAGCCCTCGTGTCGCCCACGTCCCGGCGCTGTTGCGCCCCGGTAACTTACCCCTCACGCACCCGGCCAGGCGGTGTGAGCCCGAAGTTAACTTTGCGATACATCCATGACACACAGGAGAAATTGCGCCTTCGTACTGTGGTACCAGCAACGGGACCGCCCCGGGTCCGGAGGGAAGGCACCACATGAGCGAGACCAGACCAACCCGGCCCGCCCAGGGCGACGCCACGTCCGGCGGACGCCGCATCGTCGTCGTCGGCGGTGGGCCGGCGGCACATCGGTTCGTCGAAGCCCTCTGGCGACGTGGCACGGACGGCCTCCACATCACCGTGCTGACGGAGGAGTCCTACGCGCCCTACGACCGCGTGGCCCTGAGCAGCGCGCTGGCCGGCGACGTCGACCTCAGTCTCGGTGAGCAGCTCATGTGGCGGGAACCCGCCATCCGGCTCGTCACAGGCGAGCGCGCAGTGAGGCTGGATCTCGCCGCCCGATGCGTCCTGGGTGCCTCCGGGGAGAGGTACGCCTACGACGACGTCGTCCTCGCCACCGGCTCTGACGCCGTGCGGCTGCCACTGCCGGGTGGTGAGCGCGCCGCGGTCTACCGCACGCTCGACGACGTCCAGTGGTTGCGGACGGAGACGGCCCGTCTCGCCGCCGATCTCGGCAGGGCACCGCGGGCCGTCGTCATCGGCGGCGGACTGCTCGGCCTCGAGGCAGCGGGAGGGCTCCAGCACCTCGGTGCAGAGTCGACCGTGGTCAACCGGGCCGGCTGGCTCATGAACGCACAGCTCGACCAGGGAGGCGGTCAGGCGCTCGGCCGCCTCATCGCGGCGAAAGGACTGGGCATCCACTGCGGTGGCGCTCCTACCTCCATCGAGACGGCTAACGGCCGCGTGACGGGTGTGGCCCTGAGCGACGGTGCCCTCCTGCCGGCGGACCTCGTGGTCTTCGCCGTCGGGATCCGGCCGCGTGACGAACTCGCGCGGGACGCCGGACTCGAGGTGGCCCCCCGCGGAGGCGTGGTCATCAGCGCTGGCTGCGAGACCACGATGCCGGGGGTCTGGGCGATCGGCGAAGTGGCGAGCTATGAGGGCATCAGCATGGGGCTCGTGGCCCCAGCGAACGCGATGGCCGAGGTGTGCGCGGACGGTATCCTCGGCGGGCTGTCCACCTTCCCCGGATTCGATACCGCGACCAAGCTCAAACTCTCCGGCGTCGAAGTCGCGAGCTTCGGCGACGCCCTCGCCGAGGCCGAGGGCAGCCTCGAGATCGTCTATGCGGACCCTGCACGCGGGCTGTACCAGAAGCTGGTGGTGACCGACGACGCCAAGACACTGCTGGGCGGCATCTTCGTCGGCGATGCCGCTCCCTACTCCTCGCTCAGGCCCCTGCTCGGTCGCGAGCTCCCCGCCGAGCCGGGTGCCTACCTCTCCTCGGCCGGGGGCGGCGAGGCTCCGCCGTCCGAACTGCCCGACGACGTCATCCTCTGTTCCTGCAACAACGTCACGGCCGGTGCCTGCCGCTCGGCGGTGCACGGGGTGGGCGCGGACGGGATGGCCGTGGAGCCGGCCCTCGACATGCCGACGCTGAAGGCGTGCTCCCGCGCCGGGACGCAGTGCGGCTCGTGCGTGCCGATGCTCAAGAAGCTTCTCGACACCGAGCTGACGAAGGCCGGCCGCACTGTCTCCAAGGGCATCTGCGAACACTTCGCGATGTCCCGCCCCGAGCTCTTCGAGGCGATCCAGGCCCTCGATCTTGCGTCCTTCCAGGACATCCTCCGGCGCTTCGGAGCTTCTGAGGAGGCGAAGGGCGGACACGGCTGCGACATCTGCAAGCCGGCCATCGGCTCGATCCTTGCCACCCAGCGGGGCGAGTACGTGCTCGACGGCGGCCGCGGCATGCTGCAGGACACCAATGACCGCGCGCTCGCGAACATGCAGCGCAACGGCACCTATTCGGTGGTGCCCCGCATCCCGGGTGGAGAGATCACGCCGCAGAAGCTCGCGGTGATCGCCCAGGTCGCGGAGCAGTTCGGGCTGTACGTGAAGCTGACCGGTGCCCTGCGGATCGACCTCTTCGGCGCCCGGCTCGAGCAGCTCCCCGAGATCTGGAAGATCCTCGTCGAGGCGGGCTTCGAATCGGGCCAGGCCTACGGCAAGGCGCTGCGGAACGTGAAGTCCTGCGTCGGCTCCACATGGTGCCGGTTCGGCGTGCAGGACTCTGTGGCAATGGCGATCGATCTCGAGCTGCGCTACCGGGGACTACGCGCGCCGCACAAGTTCAAGATGGGTGTGTCGGGATGCGCGCGGGAATGTGCCGAGGCGCGCAGCAAGGACGTCGGCGTGATCGCCACCGACCAGGGCTGGAACCTGTACGTCGGCGGCAACGGCGGATTCCAGCCCGCCCACGCACAACTCCTCGCGCAGGACCTCGACGGTGAGACCCTCATCCGATACATCGACCGCTACCTCATGTACTACATCCGGACCGCAGATCGCATGCAGCGGACCGCACGCTGGATGGATGATCTCGACGGCGGCCTCGACCACGTGCGCGACGTCGTCATCAACGACTCCCTCGGCATCGCGGAGGACCTCGAGGAAGCGATGGCGCGCCACGTCGAGCACTACGAGGACGAATGGGCGGCAACGCTCAAGGACCCCGACCGGCTCCGCCGCTTCAGGTCGTTCGTCAACGCCCCGGATGCCGCGGACCAGTCGATCGTCCTGGTCGAGGAGCGTGGCCAGCAGCGGCCGGCCACTCCTGAGGAGATCGAGGCCGGAGCCGGACGCGTGAACCTCGGCGCGGCGATCCCCGTCCGCGCCGCATCAGGAACTCTGGAGGGCTGAACCGTGCAACTGGAGATCGATCTGACCGGTCGCCGCGTCGTGGTGGCCGGCGACGCCAGACCGTCACGGAGGATCGTCGCCCGCTATCGGGCCGCCGGCGCCGAGGTGGACCTGCGCCCCAGCGCAGCTGCCTGCACGGCGACGGTGCTGGACGGCGCAGTGCTGGCCGTCGTCGTCGACCCGCCGTCGGGCAGGGCGGGCCAGCGCCCGACGGCTGCACGCGCAGACCAGGCCTTCAACGCCCTGCAGGAGCGCTGCCGTCGTTCCGGCATCCTGCTCACCCGCGAGACCGGAGCGACGGACACCGGCGCGGTCACCCTGATCGGCGGTGGACCGGGTGCCCTCGGACTCCTGACCCTCGACGCGGTGGCGGCCCTCCGGGAGGCCGACGTCGTGCTCTACGACCGCCTCGCGCCGACCGACGCCCTGGCACAGCTGGCCCCGGCGGCGGAACTGGTCGACGTCGGCAAGCTTCCCGGTCACCACCGCGTCCCGCAGGCGGGCATCAACGAGCTCCTCGTGAGCCACGCGCTCGCAGGCCGACATGTGGTGCGCTTCAAGGGTGGCGACCCCTTCGTCTTCGGGCGCGGTAGCGAGGAGCTCGCCGCGTGCCTCGCGGCGCAGGTGCCGTGCCGGGTGGTGCCCGGGGTCAGCTCCGCGATCTCCGTACCGGCCGCCGCCGGCATCCCGGTGACGCACCGCGGCGTCAGTGCCATGTTCACCGTCGTCTCCGGGCACGCACCGCTCACCGAGGAGGAACACCTCCACCTCGCGGGCCTCGGCGGGACGATCGTCGTCCTGATGGGCGTTTCGACGCTTCCGCAGCTCGTCGCCGGTCTCGCCCGCGCGGGGATGCGGCCGGAGATGCCGGTCGCGGTCGTCGAGCGTGGCTACAGCACGTCCCAGCGGACGACGGCCGGGACCCTCTCCACGATCGTGACGGCGGCGGGCGCGGCCCGGTGCCAGTCCCCGGCCGTCCTCGTCATCGGCGAGGTGGTGCGGGTGGGTCTGGAGCTGAGCGGTGGAGCGGCGCAGCTCGCACGCCTGACGGAATCGCTCGCGTCATGACCGAGACGATCCGCCCGGACACGGCGGGAGGACAGCTCGCAGGCTTCCGGATCGGGGTCACCTCCGACCGGCGGGCGGGCGACCTGATCGACGCCCTCGAGCGGCGCGGCGCCTCGGTGTTCCATGCCCCGGCACTGAAGATCGCGCCCATCGCCGAGGACGTCGAGCTGCTCGCCGACACGGCGGCGATGGTTGCGGCCCGACCGGATCTCTTCCTCATCACGACGGCGTACGGGATGCGTCGCTGGTTCGAGGCCGCGGACGCGGCGGGGCTGGGTGACGACCTCCTCGATGTCCTCGGTAACGGGCGTATCCATGTGAGGGGCCCGAAGGCCAGGGGAGCCGTGCGCGCTGCCGGACTCGACGACGTCGGCATCAGCTCCGATGAGACGACGGCGACCCTCGTGGACCAGTTGCTCGAGCAGGACCTCTCGGGGCTCACGATCGGGGTCCAGTTGCACGCCTACGCCGACGCACACCAGTTGGAGCGGCTGCGGGCAGCCGGCGCGACCATCCTGACCGTCACTCCCTACCGCTGGATCAAGCCGGAGGGCTCCGAGCGCCTTCCCAGACTCATCGACGCGGTGTGCGGAGGCCAACTCGATTGCGTCACCTTCACGAGCGCCCCGGCGGTCGATGCCCTGTTCAGCACCGCAGCGGAGCAGGGCCTGCAGGACGAGCTCATCCAGCGGTTCCGCCGGAGCGTCCTTGCGGCCGCCGTCGGCCCAGTGACCGCGCAACCGCTGATCGATGCCGGCATCGAGCCGATCGTGCCCGAGCGCTTCCGGATGGGAGCGCTGATCCGCCTCGTCTGCGATCACCTCGCGGAGCACCACGTGGAGCAACTCCGGACACGGTCCGGTTATGTCGAGGTGCGCGGCAGGTCCGTGCGGGTGGACGAGGTCCAGGTGGACCTGGCGCCCGCGCAGCTGGTGCTGTTCAAGGCGCTGCTGTCGGCGCGGGGGGCCGTCCTCAGCCGCGACGCACTGACGAACCTCCTGGCACACACCGGAGCGGGCCACGCGCTCGACATGAACGTCAACCGGTTGCGGAAGTCCCTTCCCGATCCTGCCCTGGTGGAGACCGTGGTCAAGCGGGGATACCGACTGCACGTATAGCTCGCACGTGCTGTTGCGTGATTCCGGGACCTGCCGGCAGCACTCGTCACGACGTCACCGCCACCGCGAAGTGCTGCTCGATCACGGCCCGGATGTCGTCGTGGCACCCGCCGCAACCGGTTCCCGCCCGCGTGTCCGCCGAGACGTCCTTCACCGAAGCACACCCGGTCGCCACGGACTCCTGCACCGTGCCCCGGGTGACTCCCGCGCACCGGCACAGAGTCGCGTCCGGCCCCCGAGGCATTGCGGCGGCGGCTCCCTCGATGCTGTCGAGCCGCAGGAGGCTCGAGCGGTCGGCGGGGAGTTCGCTCCCGCGTTCGAAGAGCAGCACCAGCTCGGCGCCGGTCCGGGGCATGCCGACGCAGACCAGTCCCGTCAGGACGCCGTCGCGCGTGATCATCTTGGCGTAGCGCCCGTGCCCCGGGTCGGTCCAGACCGCGACAGCGAGCCCGGGCTCCACGGCCCACGGATCGGCATCGACCTCGCCCGCGGTGACGGCATCGACGCCACGCGCCTTGAGGACGAGGACGGCGTCGCGACGGTCGGGAGCACCGGTGACGCCGGGAGGCATGCCGGTGAGCTCGGCCGCGAAGGCGAGGCCGAGCTGGTCGGCCTGCTGCCAGCCCGGCCCGATGAGGCCCTGCGGAGTCGTGACGCCGGCGCATGCCGCGCAGGAACCGTCCCAGCAGCGCACCTCAGCACAATCGCCGATCGCCCAGATGTCCCGCGTGTCGAGCGCGCGGAGTTCGTGGTCCACGAGGATGCCGGCTGCGGTGTTCAGGTCGCATCCGTCGGCGAGTTCGGTCCGTGGTCGCACACCGCAGGCGAGCACGAGGGCGCCACCCTCCACCACTGTTCCTCCCTCGAGGGTGAGTCCCGAGAATCGGCCCTCCGTCTGCCTGATCCCGGTGGAGGTGCCGGCCACCAGGGTCACGCCGGCCCGCGCAAGCGCCGTGGCCAGAACCCTGGCGCCGTCTCCCATGAATCGTTCCATGGGCGCGCGACCATTGTGGACGAGCGTGACGCGCCCTCCCTCCTCGGCGGCGGCGAGGGCTGCCTCGATGCCGAGGATGCCGCCGCCCAGGACGACGATGCGGCGCTGTGAGGCCAGGGCCGCCGACACGGCACGCGCGTCCCGGAGATCACGGAGGAAGCTGACGCCTTGCGGGAGGGGGAGTTCGCCGTCCAGGCCGTCGAGCTGTGGCACGAGGGGACGCGAACCGGTGGCGAGCACCAGGCGGTCGTAACCGATCGCTCGATCGTCGTCGAGCAGGACCCGCCGGAAGGGGCGGTCCACCCTCGCCACGCGCGCGCCGAGCAGCACATCGATCCCGATGGCCCTCAACGCAGCCGCATCCGCGAGCCGGATGGCTGCCTCCGGGGTACGTCCGACGGCGACATCCGCGACGAGCACGCGGTTGTACGCTGCGTCCTGCTCCTGGCCGATCACGGTCAGTGCCACCGTGCCCGCCGCGACGAGTGGTTCGAGGTGCTCGACGAGCCGGCCGGCGACGGGGCCGAAGCCCACCACGACGATCCGCTCCGGGGCGGAAGGAGCGGCGTCACTCATGCGAAGACCTCCGGTCGGTACGAGGTGCTGCGGCGCGCATGGGCGGACAGGGCCGATACCTGGACCGGGGTCGTCTTGAACTCGGGCATGCCCGAGACCGGGTCCGTGGAGCTGCCGGTCAGCAGGTTGGCGCTTCCCGATCCTGGATAGTGAAAGGCGAGGAAGACGGTGTCCTGGCGGATGTCCGCCGTCAGGTCGGCGACGGCGTGTACTTCGCCGTGCATGCTCGTGATGACGACGGCCTCGCCCTGGCTGATCCCCAGGTCCTGAGCGGTGGCGTGGTGGAGCTGCACGCGGGCGCCGGGCTGGGCCGCGAGCAGCTCCGGGACACGCCGTGTCTGCGTGCCCGACTGGTAGTGCTCCAGGAGGCGGCCCGTCGCCAGGAGCAGGGGAGCGGGGACACGCGCTGCGTTCGCGTCGACGCGCGGCGAGACCGGCACCAGCGCGGCGCGCCCCGTCGGGTGGGCGAAGGCCGCCAGGAACATGCGCGGAGTGCCGGTGCTTCCGCTCGGATACGGCCAGTACGCCGGGCTCCCGCCGTCGAGCACCTCGTAGTCGAGCCCTGAGTAGTCGGCAGGTCCACCGGCACTCGCTCGCGCGAGTTCGTCGAACATGGCCGCGGGGTCCTCACTGAAGAGGGACGGTGCGTCGAGCAGGCGCGCGAGTTCGCGCATGATCCACAGTTCACTGCGGGCACCTGCAGGAGGAAGGACAGCGGGGCGACGCCGGAGAAGCCGGCCCTCGAGGTTGGTCACGGTGCCCTCCTCCTCGGCCCATTGCAGGACCGGCAGGACGACGTCGGCGAGCGCTGCGGTTTCCGAGAGGAAGAAGTCGGAGACGACGAGGAGATCGAGGGAGCGGAGACCGTCGATCACCGTCGCGGCATTCGGTGCCGAGACGGCGATGTTCGCGCCGTGCACGAAGAGGCAACGGGTTCCGCCTTCCCGGCCGAGGGACGCGAGCAGGGCGACGGCGGGAAGGCCCGGCCCGGGGATGGTGTCCTCGGGCACCCCCCAGACGGAGGCGACGTGGGAGCGGGCCGCCGGATCGGTGATCTTGCGGTAACCGGGCAGCTGGTCGGACTTCTGTCCGTGCTCACGACCGCCCTGCCCGTTCCCCTGGCCGGTGAGGGTCCCGTACCCGCTGTGCGAGGTGCCCGGAAGACCGAGCAGCAGCGCGAGGTTGATGGCGGCAGTGGTGGTGTCGGTGCCGTCGGCGTGCTGCTCGATGCCGCGGCCCGTGAGGATGTAGGCACCCGGTCCGCCCTCGGCACCGTTGCGGGCGCCGCGCGCGAGCAGCCTCGCCGTCGCACGGATCGCAGTCGCAGGAACGCCCGTGAGGCCCTGCACGCGCTCGGGCCACCAGCGCGCGAGTCCGCGGGCGACGTCGTCGTAGCCGCTGGTCCTCGCGTCGAGGAAGCGGCGGTCCTCGAGGCCCTCGGCGACGACGACGTGGGCCAGTCCGAGCAGGAGCGCGAGATCGGTCCCGGGAGTGGGCTGCAGGTGGACGCCCCTGCCCTGCTCGGTGAGGCGGGCGGTCGCGGAGCGCCGCGGGTCGACGACGATCAGCCCGCCGGCGGCCTGCGCGCCACGGAGGTGTTGGACGAAGGGCGGCATGGTGTCGGCCGCGTTCGATCCGAGGAGCAGGACCACGAAGGCGTCATCGAGGTCCTCGAGGGGAAACGGGAGGCCCCGGTCGACGCCGAAGGCCCTGTTTCCGGCGGCCGCGGCGGACGACATGCAGAACCTCCCGTTGTAGTCGATCCGTGAGGTGCGGAGCGCGAGCCGGGCGAACTTGCCGAGCGTGTACGCCTTCTCGTTGGTGAGGCCGCCCCCGCCGAAGACCGCGACGGCGTCCCGGCCGTGCTGCGCCTGGATGCTCCGGACGCGCTCGCTGATGTGGTGGAGGACGTCGTCCCAGGTTGCCTCCCGCAGGACGCCGTCGCCGGCCCGCAGCAGGGGAGCGGTGAGCCGGTCGGGGTGGCGGAGCAGCTCGGCCGCGGACCAGCCCTTCCGGCAGAGACCGCCCCGGTTGGTCGGGAAGTCACGGCCGGTGACCGTCACGCCGTCGTCCCGGCCACCCTTGCCGGCCGGGGTGGTGTCCCCGGCCGGGCCCGCCGTCACGGTCATGGCGCACTGGAGGGCGCAGTAGGGGCAGTGTGTCTCGGTCCCGGCCGGCTCGGCCATCGGTCAGACCTTGCCCAGCGTCGACGAGCGGCGGAGGTAGAAGAACCAGGTGACCGCCAGCATCACGACGTATCCGGCCACGAAGCCGTAGAACGCGCCGTCGTAGCTGCCGGAGGCGCCCTTCGAGGCGTTGAGTACCTGTGGAATCAGGAAGCCGCCATAGGCTCCGACTGCGGAGATGAGCCCGAGGGCGGCTGCGGACTTGCGGGCGGTACTCACGGACTCCCGGAGCTCCGCCGACCCTGCTGCCGCGCCCCGCCGGGCGAAGATCACCGGGATCATCCGGTACGTGGCGCCATTGCCGGCGCCGGCCGCTGCGAAGAGGACCAGGAAGAGTCCGAGGAAGAGCCAGAAGTTGGACAGGGGGAGCGTCCAGACCACGGACAGGGCGATGGCTGCCATCACCGCGAAGGCGGCCACGGTAATGAACGCCCCGCCGAAGCGGTCGGCAAGCCGGCCGCCGAAGGGCCGGGCGAGGGAGCCGACCAGGGGGCCGAGGAACGCGAGGGACAGGGTTGCCGGACCCATCGCGATGGTCGAGAACTCCGGGAACGAATCGACGATCAGCTTCGGGAAGACGCCGGCGAAACCGATGAACGAGCCGAAGGTGCCGATGTAGAGCAGCGCCATGATCCAGAGGTGTGGTTCCCGGACGGCTGCGAGCGAGCCGGCGAAATCGGTCTTCGCGTTCGACAGGTTGTCCATGTACTTCCAGGCGCCGAAGGCCGCGGCCAGGATGAGCGGCACCCAGATCCAGCCCGCCAGTGGAAGGTTCAGTGTGGCGGCCGCGCCGAGGGCGACGGCGATGGGCACCACGAGTTGCGCGACGGCGGCGCCGAGGTTGCCTCCCGCTGCGTTGAGGCCCAGCGCCCAGCCCTTCTCGCGAGCCGGATAGAAGAACGTGATGTTCGCCATCGAGCTGGCGAAGTTGCCGCCGCCGAAGCCCGCGAGTGCCGCGACAGCCAGCATCACACCGAACGGGGTTTCCGGGTTCGAGACGCAGAGGGCGAGCCCGATGGACGGGATCAGGAGGAGCAGGGCGGAGATGATGGTCCAGTTCCTGCCGCCGAACCTCGGCACCATGAACGTGTAGGGGATGCGGAGCGTCGCGCCGACGAGCGAGGGCATCGAGATGAGCCAGAAGATCTGCGACGTCGAGAAGGTGAAGCCTGCGGCAGGCAGGTAGACCACCACGATGGACCAGAGCTGCCACACCACGAAGCCGAGGAACTCACAGGCGATGGACCACTGGAGGTTCCGCTTGGCGATCGACTTGCCGACGCTGCTCCACTGATCGTTGTCCTCCGCGTCCCAGTTGTCGATCCAGCGGCCGGGCCGGTGGCTGAGCGGTGGTGCGCTTGCGGGCTGACCCGCGATCAGGGTGGGGGATGCTGCTTCGTCGATGCTCACTGAAATCCTCCAGGGGTGGTGTTCCTGCTTTTCCCCGAGGCTAGTGAGCGCGCGTTTCCAGTCCTGGCGCGCTGCGTAAACGCTCCGTGACGTTCACCTATCCGTGCTTCCGAGGTGTTGTGAGACCAGGGGCTGCCCCGTGCCGCTCCGGTCCCAGTAGGGTCGGTGCATGCTGTCCATCGAACCCATCACCCTCCGCGGTCGCCGCGTCGTCCTGGAACCGCTCGCGGCCGACCACCACGACGGGCTCGTCGAGGCCGCCCGCGACGGCGACCTCTGGAAGCTCTGGTACACGTCCGTCCCCGAGCCGCAGGACATGCGGCAGGAGATCGAGCGGCGGCTCGCACTGCGGGACGCGCAGTCCATGCTTCCGTTCACGACGCGCCTCGTGGACCCGGCCACCGGTGCCTCCGGCAGGATCATCGGGATGACGACCTACATGAACATCGATCTGCAGACACCCCGCCTCGAGATCGGCTCGACCTGGAACGCGAGGTCGGCCCACCGGACGGGAACCAACACGGAGTCCAAGTACCTGCTCCTGAGGCACGCCTTCGAGGAACTCCGGTGCCCGGCCGTCGAGTTCCGCACGCACTGGCTGAACCACCAGTCACGCGAAGCGATCACGAGGCTCGGCGCGCGGCAGGACGGTGTGCTGCGCAGCCACACCCGCGCGCGGAACGGGGAGTTGCGGGACACCGTGGTCTACTCGATCCTGGCCCACGAGTGGCCGATGGTCCGCGACGGACTGGTGCACCGGATGTCCGCCTAGACCGGTGGTGGCCCGCGGCGACCCGTGCGCGGCAATGGCCGCCATGGTACTCCCGCAGGTGAACGTCCGGGTACGCAGCGCAATGGGGGTGGGGGTCGGTACGCTTGGAGTCCCTGGCAGGCAGGGGTAGCCGATGAACGGAACAGGTCTTATCATGAGGACGAACATCAAGCAGGCTCTGGTCGCAGTCTCGACCGCGGCAGTCGTCACCTTCGCCGGTACGGGAGGCGCATGGGCCGTAGAACCCGCACCCGGAACCACCGCTCCCACGCAGAGCACGTCGACGGCGGCCGTGGAGTACACCGAGGCCACCGCCGAGCAGATCGCGGTCGTGCTCGATCGCCACAACGCCTACCGTGCGTCCAAGGGCCTGCCGGCACTGGCGTACGACGCGCGGTTGTCCCGGGTGGCTCAGGACTGGTCGAACACGATGGCGACGACCGGCGAGTTCAAGCACAACCCCAACTACTCCGCGCAGATCCCGTCGGGATGGTCCGCGGCGGCCGAGAACATCGCGGCGAACACCACGGTCGGAGTCGAGGGCGCCCGGCAGGTGATGACCCAGTGGATCAACTCCCCGGGGCATGAAGCCAACATGGTCAGCACCAAGTTCACGCACATCGGAATCGGCGTGACCAACACGAAGGCCGTCTACGACGCCAACGGGGTCGTACGCTATGCCACCTACGCGACGGTGAACTTCGGGGGGTACAGCACCTCCACGGTCGTCGCCACCAAGCCCTCGGCGGCCACCAACGTGCGGGCCACCGCCGGCAGCAAGTCCGCCACCGTCACCTGGACCCGCGGTAGTGACGGCGGTTCACCGCTGACGGGCCAGACCATCACCGTCTATTCCGGCACGCAGAAGGTCCTGAGCGGATCCGTCTCCGCGACTGCGACCAGTGCGAGGATCTCCAACCTCAAGCCGGGCGTCGCCTACACGGTCAGCATCATCGAGACCAACAAGATCGGCTCGAGCCCCGAATCCGTTCGCTCGAACATCGTCAAGCCGCTGCCCTGACTCCCGCCTGCGGGCGGGCGGTGAGCCCGCCCGCGGACGGCGGCGTGCTTCACGAGCGCACCGATGACGAGCCCCGATGAAGAGCTCCGACATAGAGCCCGGCTGAGGATCAGTACGACGGCGCCGCAGGCAGCCCGAAGTGCTCCTCGAGCGTCTGGGTCCCGGCAGATTCCATCGCGAGGGAGACGTCCTTGCCGACGAAGCGGAAGTGCCAGGACTCCGCCGAGAAGCCGGTGATCTCGTGGAAGCCGGCCGGATAGCGGAGGACGAACCCGAACTCGGCGGCATGTGCTGCGGCCCACTGGGCAGCGGGTGTGTCCCGGAAGCACAGGACGAGGGTGCAGGCGCCGTCGGCCTGGCCGATGTCGAAGGCGAGTCCCGTCTGGTGTTCCGAGAATCCGGGACGCGCCGAGACCGTGTCCGCGCCGGCGGCGTCGCCGTACTCTCCCACCCAGTAGGCGTAGGTGGATTCCTGGTTGGCGAACGAGCGGTAGCCGCTCACGATGACCAGCCCGACGCCGTCCCCCGCCGCAGCCGCGAACATCTCCTCGACGGCAGCAGCTGTGTCGGGGCGCAGGAGTGCATTGTCGGTGGCCGTCGCCACGTCGGGTCGGCGCAGGTCGGAGGGAGCGTAGTCCAGCGGCTCGAGCGGGCGGCGCTTGTTCACGACGACGTCGACGGAGCCCGGATCGGAGTGCAGGTCCGTGGCCGGCGGGGGCGCCGTCGGACCCTCGGCAGTCCCTGGGCCGCTGACTGCGGGGCCGGGTTCACGCTGGGCCGGTGCGGGGAGAACGCCGGCCGGGGCGGGCAGGTCTGCGGCCCCGCCGGACGCCGCCGGTGACGGCGGCCGGATGGACCCTGGGGAGGACCCCGCAGGGGAGTCCGGCGCGGCGTCCGTGGTCCCCGTCGAACCCGGTGCCTGTACCCGGTCCGTCGCGGTGTTCGACGGCGAGCAGGCAGAGAGCCCGATCACGAGGACCGCCATGGCAGCACTGCGCCTGCGACGCACCGTCAGGTCTTCCGCAACAGCATGCGGCGGATCGAGTGGTCGGCGTCCTTCGTCAGGACGAGTTGGGCCCTGCCCCGCGTGGGCAGGACGTTCGCCACCAGATTGGGCTCGTTGATGCGCTCCCAGATGCTCTTGGCCGTCAGCCGCGCCTCCTCGTCCGTGAGGTTCGCGTACCGGTGGAAGTAGGACTCCGGATCGGCGAACGCGCTCGAGCGCAGTGACTGGAACCGGTTGATGTACCACTGCTCGATGTGCGCGGTCTTCGCATCCACGTAGATCGAGAAGTCGAAGAAGTCGCTCAGGGCGAGACCGGTAATGCCGTCGGGGCGCGGTCGAGCGGGTGCCAGGACGTTGAGCCCCTCGACGATCAGCACGTCGGGCCGCCGGACGACGACCTCACGGCCCGGCACGATGTCATAGGTGAGGTGCGAATACCAGGGCGCGCGCACCTCGGCCGCGCCGCTCTTGACCTCACTCACGAAGCGCAGCAGGCGGCGGCGGTCGTAGGACTCGGGGAATCCCTTGCGCTGCATGAGGCCGCGCCGCTCGAGCTCCGCGTTGGGATACAGGAAGCCGTCGGTCGTGACGAGCTCGACATTCGGCGTGTCGGGCCACCGCCGCAGCAGTTCGCGCAGCACCCTCGCCGTCGTCGACTTGCCCACCGCCACGGACCCGGCGACGCCGATGACGAACGGCGTCCGCGTGGTGCTCTCTCCGAGGAAGGTGTTCGTGGCCGCGTGAAGCTGCCCGGCCGCGGCCGTGTAGAGGTTCAGGAGACGGGAGAGCGGGAGGTAGACCTCACGCACCTCGTCGAGGTTCAGTGCGTCGCCGAGGCCGCGAAGCCGCTGCACGTCCTCGACGTTGAGAGGACTCTGGATCTCGTGCGACAGCCGGGACCACATGGGGCGGTCGAGCTCGACGAAGGGCGTGATCGATTCGGCACCGGTGGCCTGCTGGGTACCCGTGCTCCTGTCACTCACCTCACGATTCTGCCCGGTGCCCTGCGCATTAACAAACACAGCCACCGGTAGTCTTGATGACATGTGTGGAATCGTTGGGTATGTAGGCCGGGACCACGGCCAGGGATCGTCGGTGCTGAACTCTGTCGCCCCGGCTTTCGAGCAGGAACCGTCCGAAGCGCAGCACGGCGCGCTCGACGTCGTCATGGAGGGCCTCCGGCGCCTCGAGTACCGCGGCTACGACTCCGCGGGCGTCGCGGTCATCACGCCGGCCGGCATCGAGTCGCGCAAGAAGGCCGGCAAGCTGACCAACCTCGTCGACGAGCTCGCAGCCGACCCGCTGCCGCGGTCGCTGACCGGCATCGGCCACACCCGGTGGGCGACCCATGGCGGGCCCACCGACCAGAACGCGCACCCGCACCTGGCGGACGGCGGCAAGCTCGCGCTGATCCACAACGGGATCATCGAGAACTACGCCGAGCTCAAGGCCGAACTCACGGGTGAGGGCCTGGCCTTCATCTCGGACACGGACACCGAGGTCGCGGCCGGACTCGTCGGCTACCTCTACCGCGGGCTCGTGGAGAGCGGCGCCGAGGGTGACCTCCTCACCCTCGCCCTGCAGCAGGCCTGCCAGCGACTCGAGGGCGCGTTCACCCTCCTCGCGATCCACCAGGACCAGCCGGGCACCGTCGTCGCCGGTCGGCGCAACTCGCCGCTCGTCGTCGGGCTGGGCGACGGCGAGAACTTCCTGGGCTCGGACGTCTCCGGCTTCATCGACTTCACGCGCCGCGCCGTCGAGCTCGGCCAGGACCAGATCGTGACCATCACGCCCGACGACGTCGTCATCACCGATTTCTTCGGTGCTCCGGCCGAGGGTACCGAGTTCCACGTCAGCTGGGACGCCGCCGCAGCGGAGAAGGGCGGCTTCGACTCGTTCATGGAGAAGGAGATCCACGACCAGCCCGACGCCGTCGGCCAGACCCTGCTCGGCCGCTCGGACGTCTCCGGGAACCTGGTCCTCGACGAATTGCGCATCGACGAGTCGATCCTGCGTTCGGTCGACAAGATCGTGGTGCTGGCCTGCGGTACCTCCGCATACGCCGGCCAGGTGGCGAAGTACGCAATCGAGCACTGGTGCCGCATCCCGACCGAGATCGAACTGTCGCACGAGTTCCGCTACCGCGACCCGATCGTGAACGAGAAGACCCTCGTGGTCGCCATCTCGCAGTCCGGCGAGACCATGGATACGCTCATGGCCGTCCGGTACGCCCGCGAGCAGGGCGCCAAGGTCGTCGCGATCTGCAACACCAACGGCTCGACGATCCCCCGGGAATCGGATGCCGTCCTGTACACGCACGCCGGCCCGGAGATCGCCGTCGCCTCGACCAAGGCATTCCTCGCGCAGATCACCGCCGCCTACCTGCTGGGGCTGTACCTCGCGCAGCTGCGCGGCAACAAGTACCGCGACGAGATCGCGGACGTCCTCGCCGATCTCTCGGAGATCCCGGCCAAGATCCAGGCCATCCTCGATGACGCCGACAAGATCAAGCAGCTCGGCGCGGACATGGCCACTGCCAAGTCCGTGCTCTTCCTCGGCCGCCACGTGGGCTTCCCGGTGGCCATGGAGGGTGCGCTGAAGCTGAAGGAACTGGCCTACATCCACGCGGAGGGGTTCGCCGCGGGCGAGCTCAAGCACGGCCCGATCGCCCTGATCGAGGAGGGCCAGCCCGTCGTGGTGGTCATGCCGTCCCCGAGTGCCCGCGACTCGCTGCATTCGAAGGTGGTCTCGAACGTGCAGGAGATCCGCGCGCGCGGCGCGGTGACGATCGTCATCGCGGAGGAGGGCGACACCTCGGTCGAGGCGTACTCGGAGCACGTGTTCTACGTTCCGGCCTCCCCGACCCTGCTCGCCCCGCTGCTGACGACGGTCCCGCTGCAGATCTTCGCCCTCGCCCTGGCGAGCGCGAAGGGCTACGACGTCGATCAGCCCCGCAACCTGGCAAAGTCGGTCACGGTTGAGTAGTTCCAGTCCGGTGCCGCCGCGGACCTGCGGGGCGGCACCCTGCCGGGGGACGGCGTGATCGTCGGCATCGGGGTCGACGTCGTGGACATCGACCGCTTCCGGCAGCAGCTCGAGCGCACTCCGGCGCTGGTCGAACGCCTCTTCGTGCCGTCGGAGCGCCAGCTCAACACCCGTTCCCTCGCAGCGCGCTTCGCTGCGAAGGAGGCTGTCGCCAAGGCCCTCGGCGCACCCGTCGGCATGAACTGGCAGCACTGCACCATCGAGGTCGACGACGCCGGCGCGCCCTCCGTCGTCGTCCACGGCACGGTGGCGGACGCTGCACGGGCGCGGGGCGTCGAGACCTGGCACCTGTCGATCAGCCACGACGGCGGGCTCGCCACGGCCATGGTAGTGGCCGAAGGCACTACACCGTCCGGCCGAAAATAGTAACCGTACTGATTATCGGCCGGCTTACCGCTAAGCTCGACCATATGCTCAAGGCCTTCTCCGGTGCTGACGTCCGCTCTGCGGAAGCACCCCTCATCGATGCCGGGCACGGCGACGCCCTCCTGCAGAAGGCCGCCCACGGGCTCTTCGGCGTCGTGCTCGGTTTGTTGCGCGACGCCGGTCGCGGCACCTACGGGGCAACCGTCGTCGTGCTGGCGGGCAGCGGCAACAACGGTGCGGATGCCCTGTACGCGGGGGAGCGGCTCCTGCGCAGGGGAGCGGGAGCGACGGCGATCCTCACCTCGGACCGCGCGCACGCGGCCTCCCTCGACGCCTTCGTCGCCGCCGGCGGAACCATGATCAGGCTCGACGACGCCGACACCACGGACCTCGCCGCCCATGCCGCTGCCGCGGACGTCCTGATCGACGGCGTGCTCGGCACCGGGTCCAGCGGCGGCCTGCGGGGTTCCGCCCGGACCTTCGTCCAATCGTTCAACAGCGTCGCCGGCCCGCGAAGGACACGGTCCACGATCGTCGTCGCGTGCGACCTCCCGAGCGGGATCGGTGTGGACACCGGTGTCGTCGACGGGCCCGTCCTGTCCGCCGATGCGACGGTCACCTTCGGAGCCGCAAAGCCGGGCCTGCTCATCGGCGACGGCGCCGTTGCGGCCGGTGAGCTCGATGTCGTCGACATCGGGCTCGACCTCTCGGCCTTCACCCCGGCTGCGCACAGCATGGTCGACGGCGATGTCGCCGCCCTGCTGCGCCTGCCCCGGCCGCGGGACCACAAGTACTCCCGCGGTGTCCTCGGCGTCGCGGCCGGGTCCGCCCGCTACCCGGGCGCCGCCGCGCTCGCCGTGGGCGCCGCCCTCGCCACCGGCGTCGGCATGGTGCGCTATCTCGGGCCGGACGCCGTCGCGGCGCTCGTCCATCAGCGCAACCCGGAGGTGGTGGCGTCCTCCGGTTCGGTCGCTGACGCGCGTTCCCAGGCATGGCTCGTCGGGCCCGGTGCCGTCGACGACGACGCCCAGCGCCAGCGCGCGGTCGATGCCATCGCCTCCGGACTCCCCGTCGTCGTCGATGCCGGTGCTCTCGCAGAGATCACGGAGCGTGTGGGACCGCAGGTCGTCCTGACGCCGCATGCCGGCGAGCTGCGGCAACTGCTCGCCGACCGAGGGATCGACGTCGAGCGCTCCGAGATCGAAGCCGAGCCGGCCAGGTTTGCGCTGAGGGCCGCCGAGACCACCGGCGCCACCGTCCTGCTCAAGGGTTTCACCACCGTCGTGGCTGCACCGTCGGGAACACTGTTCGCGCAGGCCGATGCCACGCCCTGGCTCGCCACCGCCGGTTCCGGGGACACGCTCTCCGGGATTGTCGGAGCACTCGCGGCGACGCTGGCGGAGGACGACGGAGCAGCAGCCCGAGTCGGCGTCGCGCAGGAGGACCTGTGGGCGGCGATCGCGGCGGCAGGAGCGCTGATCCATGGCAGGGCGGGGCAGCGGGCGGCGCGGCGAGGACCGATCGTGGTGTCCGAGCTGCCTGCCGGGATCGGTGCCGTGGTCGGGGACCTCCTCGAGGAGCGACGCCTAGCCGCAGTGACGTGAGGTGTGGAACGGATCGGAATTAACCCGACCGACAGATGAATGCGCTATGTATGGAGCAAGCACGCGGGGCACCAGGACCCCGAAGCCTGCGAGTAACACCGAGGCCGTCCAGGTGGCGGCCCCGGCAGAAGACACAAGGAGAACTCATGGAACTATGGCCCGGCGATGCTTATCCCCTGGGAGCGACCTACGACGGCACGGGAACGAATTTCGCGCTCTACAGCGAAATCGCGGAGTCCGTCGTCCTCTGCCTCTTCGATGACGACGGCAACGAGACCTGCGTCGAGCTCAAGGAGGTGGACGGCTATGTCTGGCACGGCTACCTCCCCCACGTGACCCCCGGACAGAAGTACGGCTACCGGGTCCACGGCCCTAACAACCCGGCCGAGGGACACCGCTGCAACCCCAACAAGCTCCTCCTGGACCCCTACGCGAAGGCGATCTCCGGGGACCTCGACTGGGACCAGGCGCTGTTCGGCTACAACTTCGGCGACGAGCACTCCGTCAACAACGAGGACTCCGCGCCGCACATGATGCTCGGCGTCGTCGTCAACCCGTTCTTCAACTGGGACGGCGACCGCATGCCGCGGACGCCCTACCACCAGTCCGTCATCTACGAGGCCCACGTCAAGGGACTCACGCAGCTCCACCCGGACGTCCCCGAGGAGCAGCGCGGCACCTACGCCGGCGTGGCGCACCCCTCGGTCATCGCGCACCTGCAGAAGCTCGGCGTGACGGCCATCGAGCTCATGCCCGTGCACCAGTTCGTGAACGACAGCACGCTGCAGGACAAGGGCCTCTCGAACTACTGGGGCTACAACACCATCGGCTTCTTCGCGCCGCACAACAAGTACACCTCCACGGGCGACCAGGGCGAGCAGGTCCAGGAGTTCAAGGCGATGGTGCGCGAGCTGCACCTCGCGGGCATCGAGGTCATCCTCGACGTCGTGTACAACCACACGGCCGAGGGCAACCACATGGGGCCGACGCTCTCGATGCGCGGTATCGACAACGCGTCCTACTACCGCCTGGTGGAGGACGACAAGCAGTACTACATGGACACGACAGGCACCGGCAACTCACTCAACGTCGGCAACCCGCACTCCCTGCAGCTGCTCATGGACTCCCTGCGCTACTGGGTCACGGAGATGCACGTGGACGGCTTCCGCTTCGACCTCGCCTCCGCCCTCGCCCGCGAGTTCTACGAGGTGGACCGTCTCTCGGCCTTCTTCGAACTCGTGCAGCAGGACCCGGTGGTCTCGCAGGTGAAGCTCATCGCGGAGCCGTGGGACGTCGGACCCGGCGGCTACCAGGTGGGCAACTTCCCGCCGCAGTGGACCGAGTGGAACGGCAAGTACCGCGACACCGTCCGCGACTTCTGGCGTGGTGAGCCCTCCAGCATCGGGGAGTTCGCTTCACGCCTCACCGGCTCGGCGGACCTCTATGAGCACTCGGCGCGTCGCCCCGTCGCCTCGATCAACTTCGTCACCGCCCACGACGGCTTCACGCTGCGCGACCTCGTGTCCTACAACGAGAAGCACAACGAGGCCAACGGCGAGGACAACAACGACGGTGAATCGCACAACCGCTCGTGGAACTGCGGTGTCGAGGGCCCCACGGACGACCCCGAGGTGCTCGCGATCCGCGTGCGCCAGCAGCGCAACTTCATCGCGACGCTCCTGCTGTCGCAGGGTGTGCCGATGCTGCTGCACGGTGACGAGCTCGGCCGGACGCAGGAGGGCAACAACAACACCTACTGCCAGGACTCGGAACTGAGCTGGGTGCACTGGGACAAGATGGACCAGCCCCTGCTCGAATTCACCGCTGCAGTCAACCGCCTGCGGTCCGAGCACCCAACCTTCCGCCGTCGCCGGTTCTTCGACGGACGGCCGGTCCGTCGCGGCGAGGGCGAGGCCCTGCCGGACATCGTGTGGCTCGACACCACGGGCGAGCTCATGGCCCCCGAGGACTGGGACAGCGGTTTCGGCCGCTCGATCGGCGTCTTCCTCAACGGCCAGGGCATCCAGGGCCGCGACGCACGCGGCCAGCGGATCGTCGACGCGAACTTCCTGCTGTACTTCAATGCGCACGACGAGGCCGTCGACTTCACGGTCCCGTCCGACGAGTACGGCACGTCGTGGGACGAAGTGATCGACACCGCCGGCAAGTACGCCGACAGTGCGGCCATCCCGGCGGGCGCGGTCGTCACCGTCGAGGGGAAGTCCATGGTGGTCCTGCGGGCGCACTCCGAGGTCGAGGACCTCGACCACTCGGTTGCGGCGTCCCTCGCGATCCTCGCTAACGAGGTCACCGCCAAGACCGGCACCGCCTAGCAGCACCCAGCACCGCCCCGCCAGATACACCCAGCCAACCCCGTCCAGGAGGACTTCCACGTGTTGACACCGAAATCGACCTACCGGCTACAGATCCGGAGCGAGTTCGACCTGCATCGGGCAGCCGCCCTGGTGCCGTATCTCCACGACCTCGGGGTGGACTGGGTGTACCTGTCGCCGATCCTCACGGCGGAGAAGGGGTCGGGCCACGGCTACGACGTGACGGACCCCACCACCGTGGACCCCGACCGGGGCGGACCGGGTGGCCTCGCTGCGCTCAGCGAGGCCGCCCGGGCGGCCGGGATGGGAGTGCTCGTCGACATCGTGCCGAACCACATGGGCATCGAGACGCCCGCCGACAACGCCTGGTGGTGGCAGCTCCTGAAGGAGGGCCGCAGCTCGCGCATGGCGGACGCGTTCGACGTCGACTGGGACGCCAACGGCGGGCGTATCCGGATCCCGGTCCTCGGCGACGGCGAGAACGAGCTGGACCAGCTCTCGGTCGTCGACGGCGAACTGCGCTACTACGACAACCGATACCCGATCGCCGAGGGCACGGCGCATCCGGGTGATACGGGTGCCGAGGTGCACGCGCGCCAGCACTACGAGCTGGTGAACTGGCGGCGCGCCGACAGCGAGCTGAACTACCGGCGCTTCTTCGGCGTCAATACCCTGGCAGGCCTGCGCGTCGAGGTGCCGTGGGTGTTCGAGGAGAGCCACAGCGAGGTCAAGCGGTGGTTCGACGAGGGCCTCGTGGACGGCCTGCGCATCGACCATCCCGACGGGCTCGCGGACCCGAAGGGCTATCTCGAGGACCTTCGTACGCTGACGGGCGGAGCCTACGTCCTCGTGGAGAAGATCCTCGAGCCGGGCGAGAAGCTACCGGCCGACTGGGCGACGGAGGGAACCACCGGGTACGACGCCCTGGCGGACATCGACAGGCTGTTCACCGACTCGGCGGGGGAACACGCCCTCACCGCGTCCGTGCCCGTCGCTCCGTTCCACGAGATGATCCACGGGACCAAGCGCGGGATCGCGGACGGCATCCTTCGGTCCGAGGTATTGCGCCTGGCACGGCTCGTCCCGGCAAGCGCGAACCTCGACCTCGATGCGGCAGCCGATGCCATCGCCGAGCTGCTGACCTGCTTCCCGGTCTACCGCAGCTACCTGCCGGGCGGCGCCGAGTACCTCGCTGAGGCGGTGCGGGACGCCCAGGTGCGCCGGCCCGAGCTCGCGGACACGATCACGGCGCTTCACCCGCTCCTGAACCCGTTCCTCGAAGGCTCCGGAGAGCTCACGGAACTCGCGCGGCGCTTCCAGCAGACCTCGGGCATGGTCATGGCCAAAGGTGTCGAGGACACCGCGTTCTACCGGTACTCGCGGCTCGTCTCGCTCAACGAGGTAGGCGCGGACCCGGCGATCTTCTCGATCGCACCACTGGAACTCCACCGGCGCCTGCTCGAACGCGAGACGGACAGCCCCCTCGCGATGACCACTCTCAGCACCCACGACACCAAGCGCAGCGAGGACACCCGGACCCGCATCTCGGTCCTCTCGGAACTCTCCGGGGAATGGACCGGCATCCTCGCGCAGCTCGAGGAACTGGCACCCATCAAGGACCCAACGTTCGCGCCCCTGCTGTGGCAGTCACTCATCGGGGCCTGGCCCCTGAGCAGGGAACGCGCGCACGCCTACGCCGAGAAAGCCTCGCGCGAGGCGGACCTCAGCACCCACTGGACAGCGCCGGACGAGGAGTTCGAGCGCGGCATGCACGCGGCCGTCGACGCCGCCTTCGACGATGAGGCCGTCGCAGCACTCATCTCAGGCCTCGTCGATCGCATCCAGGCCGCGGGGTGGTCCAACTCCATCGGGCTGAAGCTGCTCCAGCTGACCATGCCCGGCGTGCCGGACGTCTACCAGGGCACCGAGTTCTGGGACACCTCCCTCGTCGATCCCGATAATCGTCGGGAGGTCGACTACGACGCCCGCCGCAAGGTGCTGACGGACCTCAACTTCGGAGCACTGCCTCAGATCGGTCCGGACGCCCATGCCAAGCTGCTCGTGGTGTCACGCGCCCTCAAGCTGCGCCGTGACCGCCCCGAGTTCTTCACCGGCTATGCGGCCGTCGCCTCCTCGGGCGAGGCTGCGGACCACGTCTTCGGCTTCGACCGCGGGGGAGCCATCACCCTGATCACACGGCTTCCCTACGGACTCGAGCAGCGCGGCGGGTGGGGTGGCACCACGGTCGAACTCCCGCAGGGAACCTACACCTGCGTGCTGACCGGCGCTTCCGTCAGCGGAGGCACCGTCCGCGCCGCCGACCTCTTCCCAACCTTCCCCGCAGCCCTACTGGTCCAGGAGGACGCATCATGAGCTCGACCTTCGACGTCTGGGCGCCCCGCGCCGATTCCCTCACCCTCGTCGCCAACGGCACCGAGTACCCGATGACGCAGGCGGAGGGTGGGTGGTGGCACCCCGTCGACCCTCCGGCCGTTACCGGCGATGTCTCGTACGGCTACCTCGTCAACGGTGCGGACACTCCCGTGCCGGATCCCCGCTCACGCCGCCAGCCCGAGGGCGTGCACCAGCTTTCGCGCACCTTCGATCCCGCCGCCCACGAATGGCAGGACGAGTCGTGGCAGTCGCCGGGCATGAACGGCGGAGTCATCTACGAGATGCACCTCGGTACCTTCACGCCGGAGGGCACGCTGGATGCGGCCATCGGCAGGCTGGACCATCTGGTGGAGCTCGGGGTGCAGTACGTGGAGCTCCTCCCCGTCAACGCCTTCAACGGCACGCACAACTGGGGCTACGACGGGGTGCTCTGGTACGCGGTCCAGGAGACCTACGGCGGCCCGGCGGCGTACCAGCGCTTCGTCGACGCCGCACACCAGAAGGGCCTCGGCGTCATCCAGGACGTCGTCCACAACCACCTGGGCCCGAGCGGGAACTACCTCGGACTCTTCGCTCCGTACCTCACGGAGGGCATGTCGAACACGTGGGGTGACTCCCTGAACCTCGACGGGCCGCAGTCGGACGAGGTGCGTGAGTACGTCGTCGAGAACCTGCTCATGTGGTTCCGGGACTACCACGTGGACGGTCTTCGCCTCGATGCGGTGCACGCACTCCACGACGAGCGTGCCGTCCACATCCTCGAGGAGTTCGCCACCCGGACCGACGAGTGCGCGAAGGAGCTCGGGAAGCCGCTGTTCCTCATCGCGGAATCGGACCTCAACAACCCGCGCCTCATCCAGGGCCGCGACGTCGGCGGGTACGGCCTCGCGGGACAGTGGAGCGACGACTTCCACCACGCGGTCCACGTGAACCTCACGGGCGAGACCGAGGGTTACTACCTCGACTTCAACTCCGTCGGTGCGCTCGCGAAGGTCCTCGAGAAGGGGTTTTTCCACAATGGGACCTACTCGTCCTTCCGGGAGCGGCACCACGGCCGGGAGATCGATCCGTCGCGCGTCTCGCCGCTGCAGCTCGTCGTCGCCACCCAGAACCACGACCAGATCGGCAACAGGGCTGCCGGTGACCGCATCAGTGCCACGCTGAACCCGGCGCAACTGGCGCAGGCCGCTGTCCTGAACATCCTCGGCCCGTTCACGCCGATGCTCTTCATGGGCGAGGAGTACGGAGCGTCCACCCCGTGGCCGTTCTTCACCTCCCACCCGGAGCCGGAGCTCGGGGAAGCCACGGCCGAGGGGCGGCTCAAGGAGTTCGAGCGCATGGGCTGGCGTCCGGAGGACGTGCCGAATCCGCAGGATCCGGAGACGTTCGCTTCGGCGAAGCTCGACTGGGCAGAGGCGGAGCAGGGGCACCACGCCGAGCTGCTCGGTACCTACCGCGACCTCATCCGCCTGCGCCGCTCCCGGCCGGAACTGCGGGACCCTGATTTCGGGAGCATCTCCGTCGATTTCGACGAGGAGGACCGCTGGATCGCGCTTCATCGCGGCAGCACCGCCGTCGTCCTGAACCTGGGCGACGCGATGGTCACCGTGCCCCTTCAGGGCGCCGACGCCGAGATCCTGCTGTCCACGGTCGACGGCGTCGGACTGCTGGCCGACTCGGTGCAACTGCCGCCGCACGCGTCGCTCGTCCTCAGCCTGGCCTCCGCGTAGGTCAGGACTCTGCAAGGGTTTCGGCAGGAGTGGTCTGCCAACAGGTCGGAGGGTCGGACCCCTGCGGCATACTGGGCTGGAGATCCTTCCAGGGGGGAAGGCCGATCCTGACGCTGGGCGAGTGACGGGACACCGGAAGCACGAGGCGGCAGGAAGACCATGAATCTGGACCTAGCGACACTGCGGGTAGCATTCGGCGCCATCGCCGTGACTCTCTTCGTGCTGTTCTACACGGTCTCGTTCCGCCAGACACGGTCCGCCTACAGCGCGTGGTGGTGTGCAGCGGTCGCGTTCTTCTTCACTGGATCCTGGGGTTATCTGCTGGACGGCACGGTCCATCAGGTGTGGGCCAATCCGATGGCCAACACGCTCATCGTCGTGGGTGCGGTCTGCGTCTGGGCGGGGGCGCGGACCCTGCGCACCCGGGAGCCTGCCTGGCTGCAGCTCTCTGCGGCGCCCCTCATCACGTTGCTTGCCTCGGCAGTCGACAGTCCGGCCACCAACACCTGGTCGGGCGGGCCGGTGTTCCTCGGCATGATGTCCCTGACCATCGGTCTGGCCGCCTGGGAGTTGTGGCGCCTGCCCAGCAGCTACAGCAGGGTGCAGATGCCCCTGGCCGTCGCAGCCGCCTTCGTGTCGGTCCTCTACCTGGCGCGCGGCCTGGCCTTCGTGGCGGGCGGCCAGGACGGCTATGTCTTCACCACCTACTTCGGCTCGGAGATCACGACGCTCGTGACGATGCTCCTGCTCGTCGTCGTCGCCTTCAGCGCTGCCGCCCTCAGTGCCGAGCAGATCGCTACCGATCTTCGGACCCGGGCGGACAGGGATTCCCTGACCGGGCTCCTCAACCGTTCGGGGTTCCTCGACCTCGCGCTCGTGCAGGCCGACCGCCTCGCCAGGACCGAGTCCCGCGGCACGCTGATCCTGGCCGATCTCGACTTCTTCAAGTCGGTCAACGACACCCACGGCCACGCAGCGGGGGACGCCGTGCTGAAGGCATTCGCGGCGGCGTGCATCGAGACCGTACGGTCCACCGACCTCGTGGGGCGCTACGGCGGCGAGGAATTCATCTTCCTTCTTCCCGGTGCATCGGTCGCCAGAAGTGAGGACATCACCCGCGACGTCAGCATGGCGCTTCGTGGACACTCGGTGCCGGGCGGGTTCGAGATGCCGACCGTCAGCTACGGAATCGCTACGCTCGGTCCCGGTGCCTACGACATCGATGCCGTGATCGCCGCGGCGGACCAGGCGCTCTATGCGGCCAAGGCCAGCGGCCGGGACAAGTCGATGCGGGCCATACGCCCTGCCGGTGAGGGGCCCGCTTCCTCGGCGGAGCCGCCGTCGGGCCATCTTCGGATCCAGTAGACAGTGGCCTCGTGAGTCCGCGTCCGATCGTTCCGCCTCGCCTAGGATGAGGAGATGACCTACCACTGCGGCGAACTGCTGGCGATCGGCGGATTCGCGGTCGGCACCGATACCGGCCACTGGGCCCGAGCGATGGACGCCTGATGCTGGCGTTCCGGACGGCGCGGGCAGACGACTGGCCCGCCATCTGGTCCATCATGGAGCCGGTGGCCAGGGCGGGGGAGACCTACTGCTGGGACATGTCGATGGACGAGGACGCAGGCCGGCGCGAGTGGCTCCCCGGCGCCTCGGGGCCCGATCCCACGCTGACCGTCTTCGTGGTCGTGGACAGTGGGACCGACCGCGTGGTGGGTACTGCCCAGTTGCACGCCAACCGCGGAGGCAATGGCTCCCATGTGTCCAACGCGTCCTTCCTCGTCGCCGCCGAGGCCGGCGGCAGGGGAATCGGCAGGGCCCTGGCAGCCCACGTCATGAAAGAAGCACGGGCCGCGGGCTACTCGGCGATGCAGTTCAACGCCGTCGTCCAGACGAATGAGCGGGCGGTCGCGCTGTGGGTGTCGCTCGGGTTCGCGATCGTCGGCACGGTGCCCGGCGCCTTCGTCCACCCAACAGCGGGACCGACCGGCCTCCACATCATGCACCGCGTCCTGTAGGCAGCAGCAGTAGGAAGTGACATCCGGAGTGCCCCCATGGCGGAGAGCCGTCGGGCGAGGGCATCATGGGGGATGACGTCCGTAGCTTCTGAACACGATCCGCTGCTGGGTGCCTGGGCCACGCTCGGCGAACCCCGCCTGACGACCGTGCTGGGGCGGAGCGGCGTCGGTTGGGTGGGGCTCGACGCGCAGCACGGCCACTTCGACGACCTGTCGCTCAGGAACTCCCTCGGAGGCAGACCACCCGGAGGCGCCCATGCTCGTACGGGTGGCGGCCAATGATGCGGCGTTGATCGGCAGGGCGCTGGACGCCGGCGCGGACGGGATCATCGTCCCCCTCGTCAGCACCGTGGCGGACGCGCGCGAGGCGGTCGCGGCAAGTCGCTACCCTCCCCACGGCGAGCGGAGCTGGGGGCCGCTGCACGGGAGCCGGCCCGTGCACAGGCCCGGGTCCGACGGCGGCACGCACGCCGTTCCCCTGTGTTCGGTGATGATCGAGACGACCGCCGCACTCGACGCCGTCGAGGCCATCGCCGCAGCTCCGGGGGTGGACATGATCTTCGTCGGTCCGTTCGATCTGTCGCTCGCGCTGGGCACCGACGTCGACGGCCTGCTCGCTGCCGGGGAGAGGACCGCACCGCTGCCGCGCATAGTGCAGGCGTGCAGTGCCGCCGGCATCCCGGCCGGTGCGTATGCCGGCACTCCCGAACGCGCTGCACTCCTGGCGGCGGCGGGCTTCCAATGGATTGCGGCGACCACCGACACCGCGTTGCTGGAACTGGGGGCGCAGACCCTGCAGCAGAGGATGTTCGCGGACCAGGACGTCAACCGGACCAGGACGCTCCCAGCGCAGGGAACGCCTGCTCATACCCCCTGAGGACCCGGGCCGCCGAGTGGAACGAGTCGATCAGGGGGTGCAGGGCGAACGCGCGGAGGGCCGCATCCCGGTCGCCGTGGACCGCAGCGCGGATGGTGTCCTGCTCCACGGCCTTGACGGCCGACATGAGACCCAGTTGGTGGGAGGTCAGGGCGGCGGCCGGCAGAGGGCGCGCGCCGGTCGAGTCGACGACGGCGGGGACCTCCACGACGGCGTCCTCCGGGAGCTCGGGAAAGGTCGATGCGTTGCGGAGGTTCAGGATCAGCTCCGCACGCTGTCCCGTCAGAAGTGCCCGCATCACCTGCAGGGCCACGCGTTCGTACCCTCCGCCGGCGAGGTCCGCCTCGTCACGCTCCTCATCCCCGGAGCGCGCCTCCGCGAGATAGCCGGACTCCCGCTCGCGTCGGGCGTTCTCCCAGACGGCGAGCGGCGCCTCGGCGGCGAGCAGTCGGGGATAGAGGTGCTGCTGCTGGTCCCGGAGAATCTCTCCGCGCGTCCTGTCTGCGCCGCGGATGGAGCGAAGCGCTTCGCGGTGGAAGTAGTAGTAGAAGAGGTACTCATTGGGCACGGCTCCGAGCATCCGGAGGAGATCCGGACCGAACAGGCGTCCCTCCTCGAATCCTGCGAGGCGGGCTGGATCGGCCAGGAGCGCCGGTAGGTGGTCGTGCGCTGCACCGCCGAGACCGCGGAGCCAGCCCAGATGATTCAGGCCCACGTAGTCGACACCGGCAAGGGAACCGCGCAGGTCCACACCGGCTGCGCGAGCGGCCCGCGTCACGAGTCCCGACGCCGAGTCGCAGATCCCGATGACCCTGGGGCCCAGGACCGTCGAGAGGGACTCCGTGACCATGCCGGCCGGATTCGTGAAGTTGATCAGCCACGCGTCGGGGGCGAGCTCGCGCATCGCGCCGGCCACCCGCATCATGTCCGGGATGGACCGCAGGGCGTAGGAGATACCGCCCGCGCCGACCGTCTCCTGCCCGAGCAGACCGGCGGACAGTGCCACCCGCTCGTCGAGGATGCGACCCTCTGCTCCGCCGCTCCGCACCGCTGCGAACACGATGTCGGCTCCGGGCAGGGCGTCCTCCAACCGGGTGTCCACGCGCACGGACGGCGAGGGCCTTCCAGGCATCATGGGGAGGGCTTCGAGTACACGCGCGATGGCGTGCGCCCGTTCGGGCAGGGCGTCCACCAGGACGACGTCGGACACCAGCCCGGCGAACGGCCCGTCCGACAGGGCCCGGTGGATCAGGGGAACGCGGAAGCCTCCGCCGCCGACGATGACCAGGGTGGCGCCGGGTCCGCTCGATGATGGCAAGGCTCGCTCCGCTTCCGTCGTCGTGGCAGTGGCAACCGCCAGGGGCGTCGTCGTGACCGTGGTGCGCTGATCGTCCCGGGCTGATGCGCCCGCATCCCGCGGTCTTGCAAGTATTGTGCCGTACATGTCCCAACAGCACCGTTTCGATCCACTGGCGGCCACCCGCAGTCCGGACGGGCCGGAGTTCGACCTCCTGCTCGCAGGGCAGGTGTTCTTCGACATCATCTTCACGGGGCTCGAACAGCTGCCGTCTCCTGGGACGGAGGTGTGGACCGACGGCATGGGGTCCAGCCCCGGCGGCATCGCCAACCAGGCCATCGCCGCGAGCCGTCTCGGACTCCGGACCACGCTGTCAGCAGCCTTCGGCGACGACGGGTACGGGCAGTTCAACTGGGACGTGCTGCAGGACCAGGAGCATGTCGATCTCTCGCGGTCGCGGGTGTTCGGGCAGTGGCACTCCCCGGTCACGGTGTCCCTCTCGGTGCACCACGACCGGTCGATGGTCACGCACGGGCACCCGTCACCGCTGCGTGCCTCGGAGCTGATCGGGACGCCGCCGTCGTGCCGCGCCGCCGTCGTCGGGGTGGAGCAGGAGGTGGAGGCGTGGGCGCGCGCGGCCGCGGCCGGCGGCACCAAGCTCTTCGGGGACGTGGGCTGGGATCCGGCGGGCGAGTGGGCGCCCGAGACGCTGGCCTCGCTGGAGCACTTCTACGCGTTCATGCCCAATGCGACCGAGGCCATGGCCTATACCCGGACCGATGATCCCTGGGCCGCCCTGTACTCGCTCGCCGACCACGTGCCGGTGGCCGTGGTGACCGTCGGACAGCAGGGCGCGATGGCCATCGACTCGCTCACGGGGGAGGAGGAGTGGGTGCCTGCCCTGCCCGTGTCCGCCTTCGATCCGACCGGAGCCGGCGACTGCTTCGGGGCCGCCTTCGTCATGGGGGACCTCGCAGGCTTCCCGCTCGCGGACCGGCTCAGCTTCGCTAATCTCTGCGCCTCGCTCTCCGTGCAGCACGTCGGTGGTTCGCTGGCTGCGCCCGGCTGGGGCGATATCGCGGACTGGTGGCATCGGGTCAACACAGGGCGCGACGGCGTCCGCAAACAGTGGCTGCGCCGGTACGCCTTTTTGGAGGACCTGGTGTCCGACGTTCCCATCGAGGCGGTGCGAAGGGCTACGGCGACGATCGCACGACACTCGGATGCCTCACCGTCGTCGCGCCCGCCCGAGCCACGGGGGGATCAGGCCGACGACCGGTGACCGGATCGACGCCGGTGCCGCAGCCGAGGTCGACCACGCGACGCGCACCGAACCCCCACCATCGCGAGGTACGGATCGAGGTCGCGGCGCGGAACGGCGAGCGCCGACAGCCCGGCGCCGGGTTGCAAGGCCACGCTGCGTCACACCTCCTGTTGCTTCGGGAAACGGTAGCGGGTTTCATGGGCGTGACGGCGTTGTCGGCGTGAGGGTTACCGTGACCCACCTGCAGTCCGCAGGGGCGCAGCGCTTCTCGACGAAGGAGGACCGCGTGGCAGGACGATTCGAGCTCTACCGTAAAGAGGAACACTTCAGGTTCCGGCTGACAGGGGACGACGGCGCCACCCTGGTGACGAGCGAACCCTATGACGACAAGGACACCGCTGTTGCCGGCATCAACGGCATTCGCGACTGCGCGGCGTCGGCGCTCATCGCGGACCTCAGCTGACTCTGGGACCCGCAGCCACCCTGCAGGGTCGCGTCCGGGTGTAGCCCGCCGGCCTCCGCTCCGCCTCGGGAACGGGGTGGAGGCCGCCCGCGGGATCGGAAGTAGTGCTCATGCCCTCCGGGCTGCCGCCTCGCCGAGCCATCGCGCGTAGCGCGCCCAGGGATCCTCGACGCCGGAAGCAAGCCGGGCCACGTGAGCCTCGAGCGCCGGTGACGCCGTGAATCACTCCGAGCGGTCGAGCCGCCACGCCGCGAATTCCTGGTGCCGGCGGCGCTCCGTCAGCCGATCGCCCTGCTCGAAGGCGAGCAGGTCGTCGTGCCAGAGTCGGGCGAGCCGCTGGCGGGGGTTCGCCGTCGTGCCGATCTTGATGCGGTCCCTGAACCGGATGTAGTAGACGACGTCGACCCTGGGCGCAGGAAGGCCGTCGTCCAGGACGTCGCCGAGTCGCCACTCGCAGGCTGCGCAGACCCAGCCGGAGGGGTACCGGACACCGATCCTCGATCCGCAGGCGGCACAGGCCGCCGGCAGCACATCGGTGGCACCGAACTCGGCGTCAGCCCATTCGACGACGGTGGCCAGGTGTCCAGGGCACAGCGGCACCGGGGAACCGTCGACGGGCCGGGCGCAGGGCACGCTGCCCTCACCGTCGAGCCGGCACCGCCCATCACCCTGCAGTTCGTGGATCACGCCGTCGATCCTGCCGCCTGCCACCGACACAATGCGATCAGCACGTCGCCGGGGGTTCCGTCAGGTCGGTTCGCCGACGTGCGAGGACGGGTGGGCTTGCCCCGCAACTGGCAGAATGGGGCGGGTGACTTCCTCCGAACGTGCTGCAGAGATCAACCTCGACGCCCTGCGGCACAACATCCGGCACCTGCGGGACGTCGCCCACCCTGCCCGCGTCATGGCCGTCGTGAAGGCCAACGCCTACGGTCACGGTGCGATCCCGGTGGCACGTGCTGCGCTCGAGGCCGGTGCGGCCTGGCTCGGCGTCGCCCACGTCAGCGAAGGCGTCGAGCTGCGGAGGGCCGGAGTCGAAGCGCCCATCCTGGCCTGGCTCCACACCGCTGCCACCGACTTCACGGCCGGCGTCGAACACGGGCTGGACCTGGGCATCTCCGGGTGGGAACTGGAGCGCGTCGTCGCCGCCGCGCGTGAACTGGAACGGCCCGCGATCGTGCACCTCAAGATCGACACAGGGCTCGGCCGCAACGGCTGCCCGCCGGACCAGTGGGATGCCCTGCTCAGCAGGGCGGTCGAATACCAGGAGGAAGGGCTGATCCGCGTCGTCGGCATCTTCTCCCACCTCGCGGTGGCCGACGAGCCCGCGCGAACCGAGACCGACCTCCAGGTACAGGCATTCCGTGAGGCGGTCGCCGCCGCGGAGAACGCGGGGATCGACGTCGAGGTCCGTCACCTGGCCAACACGCCCGCGACCTTCTCGCGACCCGACTGCCACTTCGACCTCGTGCGCGTGGGCCTCGGTATCTACGGACTCTCGCCCTTCTCCGACCAGGGCTCTGCCGATCTCGGTCTGCAGCCGGTGATGACCTTCAGCACCACTGTCTCGAACTGCAAGGAAGTTCCGGCGGGGCAGGGAGTCTCCTACGGCTACGCCTACCGCACCCAGAAACCCACCACCCTCGGGCTCATCCCGGTCGGCTACGGCGACGGCGTTCCCCGCATCGCCACCGGCGCGCCGGTCCTGGTGGGCGGCCGGATGTATCCGGTGGTCGGGCGGATCGCGATGGATCAGCTCGTGATCGATTTCGGCACGACGGGCCTGGTCGGTTCCGCGGACAGCCCCCTCGGCAAGCGGGCCGTGCTGTTCGGCGGCGCGGACTCTCCTGCGGTCGAGGACTGGGCAGCTGCCGCACAGACCATCAACTACGAGGTGGTCACCCGGATCAGCGACCGCGTGGAGCGGGTGTACCTGGAGGAGCCGCGGAAGGAGATGACCGATGACGGCGCAGCCTGAATGGAGCGCGACGTACGACGTCCGCTCCGCCGCGGAACTGAAGGCTCTCGGCGCCCGCCTCGCCCCAAGCCTCCGTCCCGCCGATCTCCTGGTCCTGTCCGGTGAGCTGGGCGCGGGCAAGACGACCTTCACGCAGGGACTCGGGCGCGGGCTCGAGGTGGAGGACCGCATCATCTCGCCGACCTTCGTGCTCGTCCGCCAGCACCCCGCTGCGGGCGACGGCCCGGGCCTCGTCCACGTGGACGCGTACCGGCTCGAGAGCGCTGCCGCCGTCGACGATCTCGATCTCGAATCGACCATGGCAGCCAACGTCACCGTCATCGAGTGGGGCGCAGGCCGGGTCGAGCACCTGAGTGACAGCTGGCTGCGCGTCGACATCACGCGTCCGCTCGGTGGCACCCCTGACACGGCGCCCAGCGGAACGCTGGTCACGCATTTCGACGACGACGGCGAGGACGAGGTGCGCACCGTCACGGTCTCGGGCTTCGGACCCCGCTGGCGGGACAGGCTGCCGGCACTCCCGCTCGACTAGGCTGGACGGGTGCTTCTCCTCGCCATCGACACCTCCGCCGCGGCCACGGTCGCCCTCCTGCGAGACGACGTCGTCGTCGCCCGGTTCGGCAGCGCCGACACCCGCTCGCACGCCGAGGTGCTCGCTCCTGCGGTGCAGCGCATCCTCGCGGAGGCCGCAGTGGACGGCACGGACCTCGACGCCGTCGTCGCCGGGGTGGGCCCTGGTCCCTTCACCGGGCTGCGCGCCGGACTCGTGACCGCGCGAACCCTCGGTTTCGTCTGGGGCGTACCCCTGCACGGGGTCATGAGCCTCGACGCCCTCGCCTTCGACGCCGTCGCGAGCGACAGCCTTCCGGTCGGGAGCAGCTTCCTCGCCGGAACCGATGCACGGCGCGGCGAGGTGTATTGGGCGGCATACCGCGCGCCGTCGGACGGGCACGCCCTGCCCGAGCTCCTCGACGGACCGCGGGTCGGTGCCGCGGCGGGCCTGCCGAAAGGGCAGCCCCTCGTCGGGCGTGCCGCGAGCCTGTACCCGGGTGACGTCGACGGAGTTCCGGAGTTCGCACGGGCCGATCCCGACGCCGCCTCGCTGGGCCGCGTCGCGCGGCTACGACTGCTCGCGGGCGAGGCGCTGCGCGACACCGCGCCGCTGTACCTGAGGGAGTCGGACGCCCAGGTCCCGGGCCCCCGGAAGCGGGCGACGGCGTGAGCTTCACCCTGCGGGACATGGCCTTCGAGGACATCGAGACGATCGGCCGGCTGGAGAACGAACTGTTCCCCACCGACGCCTGGCCGCTGGAGATGTTCTACACGGAGTTCTTCCAGCCGGACACCCGTCGCTACATCGTGGTGGAGGTCGACGGCGAGGCGGTCGGCTACGCAGGCCTCATGGTCGTCGACACGACGGCGGACATCCAGACCATCGGGGTGCTGCCGCGTTTCGAGGGTCGGGGCATCGGGCGGGCCATGCTCGCCGAGTTGCTCGACGAGGCCCGACGGCGAGGCGCGGACAACGTGATGCTCGAGGTTCGGGCCGACAACCCCCGCGCGCAGGTGCTCTACACGCGGTTCGGGTTCGAGAAGATCCACACCAGGAAGAAGTACTACCGCGACGGCGTGGACGCGTGGGTCATGCGACTCGTGCTGCCGGCGGACGGAGGGGACGAGCAGTGAACCGGACCGAACCCCTGATCCTCGGGATCGAATCGTCCTGCGACGAGACCGGCGTCGGCGTCGTCCGGGGCACGCACCTGCTGACCAACACCGTGTCCTCCTCGATGGACGAACACGTGCGCTTCGGCGGTGTCATCCCGGAGATCGCCTCGCGGGCGCATCTGGAGGCCTTCGTGCCGACACTGCGGGCGGCGCTCGCCGATGCCGCGGTCTCGCTCGAGGAGATCGACGCCATCGCGGTCACCGCGGGCCCCGGCCTGTCCGGTGCACTCATGGTGGGCGTGTCCGCTGCGAAGGCGCTCGCCGTCGCTACCGGCAAGCCGCTGTATGCGATCAACCACCTCGTGGCACACGTCGGCGTCGGCATGGTGGGCGGCACCTTCGCCGGCGGACTGCCGCCTGATCTCGGCGCCCTCCTGGTGTCCGGCGGCCACACGGAGATACTGCGCGTGGGCAATATCGCGAGCGACGTCGAACTGCTCGGCTCCACGATCGACGACGCCGCGGGCGAAGCCTATGACAAGACGGCGCGCATCCTGGGCCTCGGCTACCCGGGCGGGCCTGCCATCGACAGGGTGGCGCGGGAAGGCGATCCGAAAGCGATCCGTTTCCCCCGGGGGTTGTCCCAGCCGAAGTACATGGGGACGGCGGAGCACCCGGGGCCGCACCGCTACGACTGGTCCTTCAGCGGCCTCAAGACAGCGGTGGCCCGTGCGGTGGAGCAGTACGAGGCAGCCGGGCTGGAGGTGCCGGTGGCCGATATCGCCGCATCCTTCCAGGAGGCGGTCGTGGATGTCATCACGTCCAAGGCCGTCCTGGCGTGCAGGGAGAACGGGATCACGAACCTGCTCCTCGGCGGAGGAGTTGCTGCCAACCGACGGCTGCGGGAGCTCACGGGGGAGAGGTGCGACGCTGCGGGCATCACCCTGACCGTTCCGTCGCCGTCGCTCTGTACCGACAACGGGGCCATGGTCGCGGCGCTCGGTGCGCAGATCGTCATGAACGGCGGCAGCCCGAGCGGAATCGCGTTCGGGACGAACCCGTCGCTGCCCGTCACGGACATCGTCCTTCCCGCAGGCTGACACCCGTCCATCCGGCCGACACGGCAGTGGGCCGGGCTCGTGGAGAGCCCGGCCCACTGCAATCGTGGAGCTGATGCTAGAGAGTGCCCCGGCGGTCCGTCGGGTCGCCGTTGATCAGCGTGTCGTCCTGAAGCCCTTGGCTGTCGGAGGGGACACCCGTCCCGGGGACGCCGTCCACGGCGGGTACAGGGTCGATGTCCACGACGTCGACGTCGTCGACGACGGGCGTGGTCTCGGGCACCACGGGTGCGGAGTCCACGACGGGGACCGTGTCCACCACGGTCTCCTCCTCCTTGTTGCCCTTGCCGGCCGTTGCGGCCGCGACGCCTGCAACCGCCGCTGCTGCAGCGACGCCGACTCCTGCGGCCACCTTGCCGGACACGCCGGCCTTGCCGCTGTCACCGCGTGACTGCTCGGCGTCCTCGACCGTGGGAGTTCCCGACTGCCCGGTCACGGCTCCACGCCATGCGCCGGTGGCGTAGCTCTCGGACTCGATGAACTCCTTGAACCTCTGGAGGTCGGCCTTGGCCTGGTTCTCGACGACGTTCAACTTGTCGCCCACCTTCTCGACGAGTCCCTCGGGCTCGTACTCGAGGACGAGGTTGACGCGCGTGGTGCCGCCGAGGTCCTCGAAGGAGACGGTGCCGGCGTTGGTCGCACCCTCGGTGGCTGCCCAGGACACCTTGCGGTCCGGTACCTGCTCCAGGATCTTCGCTTCCCACTGCCGACGGATGCCGCCGATCTCCGCAACCCACTCGAGGCGGTCGTCGCTCAGTTGGGTGATCTGCTTGATCCCGCCCATGAACTGGGGGAACTCCTCGAACTGAGTCCACTGGTTGTACACGGTCGTCACTGGAAGATTCACTACAACGGTTTCTTCGACCTTCGTGCTCATCATGCCTCCCTTAAGGTGGTGAGATACGTCAGCTGATCACTTCATCAGCATGCTTAGCATATGTCGTGTGCCCGGCTGTGGCCAGTACCGGCCGGCGGCGAATGGGATTCCGCAGGAGATCGACGACAGGTCCGGGTGCCTCCTCGGCCATGAAATGCCCCGCGAACGATGGCGGGGAGATCATAGGGCGGTGCCGGCGGCCAGGGTCCTGACCCGTCCGGGGACAGGAGGGCGAAGGGTCAGTCGGGCTGCCCGCTCCGGTCCGGAAGTTCGCGGCGGGTGCATTGGTCCGGGCGCACCCATGCCTCCCGTGCGATCGAGAATTCGACCCACTGCGCAAGGACCGCCGACGTCGTCCAGGCCATGGCGAAGCCGCGGACGGTCTGCCGGGAGCCGTCCTGATATTCGAGGTCCACCCAGAGCGCAGGGGCAGGGGATACGGACTCCGTGATTCCCTCCCTGGGCGCTTCGAGCTGGAGGGGAGGAATGAACTGGTGCGTCGTCGGCGGGAGCCCGTGCCAGCCTGCGGCCCTAGCCACGCGGAGTCGCCGGCCCGGCGGGTGTGGTGGGCGTGTCCATGGCCCCCACTCTACGAGGCGAGCGGCCGGCGCCTGCGGTGGCCCGGGCTCAGGCGGCGTGCGTCGCTGGCGGTGATATGGCCCGACGTCGGCAGCGCGAAGCCTCCACCCATGCCTCCCGCGCCCGGGAGTACTCGATCCACTGCGCGAGGACCAGGCTCCCGGTCCACGCCATGGCGAAACCCTTCATCGTGCGTGTCGACCCGTCGGGGTAGTCGAGTTCCACCCAGAGTGCCGGCGACTTCAGCGGCTCGGTGATGCCGTCCGTCGGGGCATCGCACTGGAGGGGAGGGACGTACCTGTCAGCACTGGGTGGGATGCCGTGCCATCCCGGTCTCTCTGCCATGCGACGAGGGTACGACGTGCGTCCGACACCTTCCATCGTGATCAGGCCTTGCCGATCTCCCGGGCACCGGTGTGGGCCTTCAGGAGGTCATCGCTGAACGGCGCGCGCCGCCTGGGCGGCAGCTCGTCGATGAGCTCGTTGACGGCGAGGGCGAGGAGGTTGCACTCGGACTGGGGAAGCTGCATGATCCCCGTCAGGTACGCCTCGACCTCGTACTCGTCGACGTCGCCACTCAGGGAGAAGTAGTGGAGCCACACCTCGCCGACCGAGAAGCCCGACTCCACGATCGCCGCACTGATCAGGGCTCTCTGTTCGTCCGAGTAGGGGAAGGCGATCACGGGGTGTTCCTCTCCGTAGGGGCACCATGACCGTTCACGATGTCCGCGGTGAGCTGAGCGAACGGGATACCCGTGGCGCGCGCACGGGCGGTCAGGACGGTGAGTGCCTCGGTTTCCGTCAAGCCCTCCCGCTGCATGAGGATCCCCTTGGCGATGCCCACCACGTCCCGAGACCGCAGCGATCTCCGGAGTTCACTGCTGATGCGGGTGGTCGTCTCCGATGTCTGAACATGCCCGAGCAGGGCGGACGCGGCAACGGAGAGTCGTGTCAGCCTGGCGCGGTCGACCTCGTCGAACGCCCCCGGCAGCGTCGAGTAGGCCTTCATCGCGCCGATCGAGTCGCGGCCCCGCAGCAGGGGAACGCTGATGCAGGACCTCACTCCGGCCTCGGCCGCGGCGCCGCTCCACTGCGGGAAGCGGGGGTCGGAGGTGGTGTCCTCGACGGTCACTGCTGTCTGTGCGGACCATGCCGTCAGGCAGGGCCCTTCACCGAGACTGTACTGGAGGTCGTCCGCCGTACTCACCAGCATGTCCGTGGCTCCCACGCTGATCCGCCGTGACTCGTGGATGAGGGAGACGCCTGCACCTGCGGCCTTCGGTATCGTCTCGTGCGCTACCTGGGCCAGCAGGTCCACGGCGTACTGCGCGGTCTCCTGTGTGAGTACCAGGCCGCGGATGCGGCCGAGGGTCGCACCCAGTTCAGTGGAAGGGGAAAGGGATCCATCGGTTGCCCCGAACGTCATGCCAGGTTCGATCCTGACTCCGCGGGCCTTCTGCTAGACCACGATCAGGCGTTGCCGCCGATCCGCTGACACCATCCTAGCCGAGCGCGCGTTCTTTCCGAGGCGCATTTCGGCAGCGCCTGAATCGCGAGCTACCGCCGGGGAGTGCTGCCCCGCAGCACCGTCTCCGTCGGGATGGGTGCGGGGCCTTCGCCGCTGTCCGGAATTCCGTCGTCGTAGGCGGAACCGGTGGCGAGCTGAAGTGCCCGGCGCCCAACGTCCTCGAGCGGTATCCGGACGGTCGTGAGGGCGGGCGTGATGTCGCGGACCGTCGGGATGTCGTCGTAACCCGCCACGCCGATCCCGCTGCCGGGCTCGATGCCGGCGTCGCGCAATGCCGACACGACACCCACCGCCATGACGTCGTTCACCGCGAACACCAGGTCGACGTCGGCTCCCGCCGCCAGCAGTTCCTGGGCGCCGCGATACCCGCCGTCACGCGTGAAGTCGGCGTGGACGATCCGCTCCGGCGCGAGCGGGATCCCGTGCTCGGCGAGTCCTTCGGCGAAACCCTCGAGCCGGTCCTGCGCCGTCCTGATCTCGCGTGGACCGGCGATGACGGCGAAGTCACGGTAACCGAGGTCGGCCAGTGCCACCGCGAGGTCGCGCGCACCTCCGCGGTTGTCGAGAAGGACGGTGGCGAAGGGAGCGGCGTCCTGGCTGATGAAGGACACTTTGCCGCCCGTGTCCTCGAAGGACGCGAGCTCGCTCCGCAGCTGCTCCTCGTACGCCGAGCCCGTGGTCCTCGAACCGGCCAGGATCATGACCCTCGGCCGCTGCCCGCGGAGGGCCCGCACCGTATCGAGCTCGCGCTGGGTGTCACGGCCGGTGACGGCGATGGTCACGACGAGCCCTTCCTCGTTCGCGGCGTTGATGACGCCTGCCGCGATACTCGAGAAATAGGGGTCGGCGATATCCGCTACCAGGAGCGCCACGGTGGTGGTGCTGCCCTTCGCGACCGCCTGCGCGAAGAGGTTGGTCGTGTAGCCGAGCCGCTGCGCCGCTTCTACCACGCGTTGCCGGTAGGATTCGTTGACCTTGCGGGCGCTGCCGTTCAGCGACCGCGACGCCGTGGCGAGCGAGACGCCGGCCTCCCTGGCGACGTCGTGCAATGTCGCTGGACTCTTGCTGGCCGGTGCCGACATCGCTTCCACTCCTGATGGTGCGGGCACCTGCCATGGAGGCTGTGCCCTCGGTTCAAAGGGCCATTGTCGCACGGCCCCTTCAGCGTCCCTCGGCTCCCACGCCTACTCGGTAAGCGCTTTCTCTGTTAGGGTGTGCCGAACCGCACACCCGCGTACGCAGAAAGAGGATCCGTGCCCCAGCAGAGTGCCGCAGCCGGCGTCCCAGCCGCCCCGACAGCTCCCCTGCGAGTAGGGATCCTGGGTACGGGGGGCGTCGCGCACCTCCACGCCAGAGCCCTGGGACTGATCGACGGCGTGGAACTGGTGGCCGCCGCGGATCCGACCGAGTCCAACCTCGCGGCATTCTCTGGAACCTACGGGGTTCCCTCGCGCTTCCCGGGACTCGACGAGATGCTGGCAGCCCAGCCCCTCGACGTCCTGCACATCTGCACGCCGCCCGGTGGCCACGCGGCGCAGACCGCCGCGGGGTTCGGCGCAGGCGCGCACGTGGTGGTCGAGAAGCCCGCCGCGCTCAGCCTCGCCCAGCTGGATACCATGCTCGATGCCGGCCGTGCCGCGGAGCGCGGCCTCGCCGTCGTCTTCCAGCAGCGCTCCGGATCGGCCGCGGCGCATGTGAAGGCGCTTCTCGACTCCGGTGCCTTCGGGCGGACCCTCTCCGCGCTGTGCCACACGCACTGGCACCGCACGGCCGAGTACTTCGCCGTGCCGTGGCGCGGCACGTGGGCCACCGAGGGTGGCGGTACCACGCTCAGCCACGGAAGCCACCAGATCGACCTGCTGGCCTATCTGCTCGGCGAGTGGTCCGCCGTCCACGCCACCATGTGGCGTCTGGAGCGTGACGTCGAGACGGAGGATCTCTCGCACGCCTCCCTCGTCTTCGCCTCGGGAGCGGTGGCATCGGTGGTGTCCACCGTCCTCGCGCCGCGGGAGTCGAGTCTGCTCCGCATCGACACGGAGAACGCGACCATCGAGCTGGAACACCTGTACGGCCACGGACACGCGCACTGGAGAATCACGCCCGCGCCCCATGTGGACGAAAGCACGGCGGCGTCCTGGCGACTACCCGCGCACGAGGTTCCCAGCGGGCACGACGCCCTGTTCGCCGATATCTACTCGTCGCTGCTTGCCGGCCACGGCATGCCGGATATCGCCGGTAACCCTGCCCGGGCGCTCGAGATCGTGACCGGCATGTATGCCTCCGCCCGCGAGGGCCGCTGGGTAGCACGCGAGGACCTCGCCGATCCCGCGCTCCGGGGAGGGCTGGCGGCTCCGGTCATCGAGGCGCGGGCGGCAGTCCACGCGGCCGCACCATCGACGTGACCTACCCCGCGCCGCTCACGACCGCCGACGGGAGGCCGGCCGGGATCCTGCACGACGGCGGCGACGAGCCCCGTAGCCACTCGCCCCGGCCCTTCATGTACCCGGTGACGACGCCCTCTGGCCGCAACGTCGCCGACTACCGCCCCGCGGACCACCCCTGGCACTGGGGCCTGGGCATCGCGATCTCGAACATCACGGTTGACGCCCAGCAGCACCCGGTCAATCTCTGGGGCGGCCCGACCTACCAGGACGGGCACGGGTACGTGCAGCTGCCGAACAACGGCATGCAGCGCGTCGTGGGCAGCCGACACGGACCCGCGGGGACGGAGCAGCAGCTCGAGTGGCGCGCGGCGGACGGGAAGACCTTCCTCGTCGAGAAACGAACCTGGACCGCGGGCACGGTGCAGGCCGGTGGCGCCGAATGGTTCCGCACCTCCGTGCGCAGCCGCTGGGCCAATACCAGCGGCGGACCACTGGCGTTCGGCAGCCCGACGGCGGCGGGCCGCCCGAACGCGGGCTACGGAGGGTTCTTCCTGCGGCTACCCGTATCCTTCGACGGCGCGAGCATCATCGCCCCGCCGGTCGCCCCGCCGGCCGGGCAGGACGTCGGTACCCCACCGGTCGGTGCCGGCACCGTGAGCGAGGAGGAGGCCATGGGGAGCGAGCGGTCCTGGCTCGCGCTCCGGGCGAACGATGCGTCCGTCCTCATGGTGGCGGCGACAGAGACTCCGGGCGCTCCCACCCCGTGGTTCGTCCGCACCTCCGGGACGCCGATGCTGTGCGCGGCGCCCTTCTTCCATACGGAGATGCGACTCGGAGCGGCTGAAGCAACCGAGTGGGGTTGGTCCCTCCTGGTAGCCGACGGACGGGTGCAGGACTCCGCGTTCGGGGAGGCGGCGGAAGCGGCAGGGGCAGTGCGGCCCTAGGCTGGGCCTGACGAAGCCGGTCCCGGCTGGGCTCACGGCCCGGCGTCAGGGTATCTGTTGGGCGCAGCTCGAGCTGTTCGTTGCTCGGCTACCGGGGTACGGGCGAAGGGCTGGCATCGCCAGGGGCGGCGATCCTCCCGGCACGGTGCAGCCCGTGACCGCCGTAGAGCTGCGGCCACGAGCAGCCGGGTGTCAGAGCCCGAGCGATGCGAGCACGGGCAGCTCGGCCCGTGCCCGTTCCCGCGCTTCGGCAGCAGTAGGTGCCGCAACGGAGATGCCGGCGATCCGCTGCGCTTCGGCGAGGGTCACGCTGTTCAGGACGGCGCCGACGCCCGCGAGGGCGCGCGGAGTCATCGACAGGGTGGATACGCCGAGTCCCACGAGCACGACGGCGAGGGCCGGGTCCGCTGCTGCCTCTCCGCAGACTCCCACGGGCTTGGCATGCCCTTCGGCCGCTGAGCCCTCGACGGTCAGCTTGACCATGCGCAGGACCGCCGGCTGCCACGAGTTGTTGAGGGCGGCCAGGGATCCGAGCTGGCGGTCCGCCGCCATCGTGTACTGCGTGAGGTCGTTGGTGCCAAGGCTCGCGAAGGCCACCTCACCGAGGATCGCCTCGGCCATCAACGCCGCCGAGGGCACCTCGACCATGACGCCGGGCGTCTGCAGGCCTGCGTTGCTGCACAGCTTGGCGAAGTCGGCCGCCTCCTCCGCGGTCGAGATCATGGGTGCCATGACCCACACGTCCGCGCTCGATTGCGAGGCGGCATCCGCGATCGCCTGGAGCTGGCGCTCGAGGACGCCGGGAGACGTGAGGTCGGTCCGGTAGCCCCGGACGCCGAGCGCGGGGTTGGGCTCGGTGGAGTCGGTGAGGAACGGCAGCGGTTTGTCGGCGCCCGCGTCGAGCGTGCGCACGACGACCTTCTTGCCCGGGAAGGCGTCGAAGACGCCCTTGTAGGCCTCGACCTGCTCCTGGGCCGTCGGTTCGGTGTCGCGCCCGAGGAAACAGAATTCCGTGCGGAGCAGGCCGACGCCCTGGGCCTTCGCCTCGGCGGCCTTGACGGCGTCCTTCGCTCCACCCACGTTGGCCAGCAGGGGAACCTCGTGTCCGTCGGAGGTGACACCGACGCCGTCGAACACTGTCAGCGCTGCGGCGGCAGCCCTGTACGCCTCGGCGGCGGCTTCCTCGTCCGCCCCGGGATCGAGCGCGATCGTCCCGGCCGCACCGTCCACGAAGACGACGGCGCCGTCGTCGATGTCATCGACGCCCGCGGCGGCGACGACGGCGGGGAGTCCGAGGGAGCGGGCGATGATCGCGGTGTGTGACTGCGGGCCGCCTTCCGAGGTGACGAGGGCGAGGACCATCGCGGGGTCCAGTGTCGCGGTGTCCGCCGGGGCGAGGTCCTCGGCAACCAGGACGAAGGGCGTGTCCGACGACGGGATGCCTGGCGCCGGCAGTCCGCGCAGCTGGGCGACGATGCGCGAACGGACGTCGAGCACGTCCGCGGTGCGCTCGGCCATGTAGCCGCCGAGGTTGTGGAGCATCTCGGCGACCGAGGCGCCGGCCTCCCACACCGCTCGTGCCGGCGAGGTGCCGTTGTTGATGAGCTTGGTGGCGGACTTCAGCAACATGGGGTCCGCGGCCATGAGGGACGTCGCCTGAAGGACGGCCTTGGCGTCACCCTTGGCGGCCTCGGCCCTGCGCTTCAGTTCCTCCTGGACAGCCTTCGACGCGGTCTTGAGAGCGGCGACCGCTTCCTCCGGGGCGTCGGGCGTGTCGTGACGTTCACCTGCCGGAGGTTCACCGACCGACGGCGGCATGTGGCGGACAGGACCGATCACGCGTCCGGGACTGACTCCGACCCCTGTGAAATTCTCCATCGAATGTCCTCGTTTCCTTGCCGGTGGTGGTCTCGGTCTAACACCATTGTGCCGCGACAGGCAAAAACTATTTGTGACCTGGTTCATATAACAGTGCTATAGGTGCTACGGTAGCAGGCATGAAAAAAGTAGGCGAACCAGCGCCTAAGGCGAGGCTCCTGAAGGCAGCCGCAGCACTGCTTGCGGAGTCCAACGGCGAGCCCGTCTCGACCCGGCAGATCACTCAGGCCGCCCGGGTCACAGCACCGACGCTGTACCACCACTTCGGTGACAAGGAGGGCCTGTTCGACGCCGTCGTCGCGGAAGGGTTCTCGGAATACCTGGACGCCGAGCGGGGACTCCCGGCGTCGGGGCAACCGATCGGGGACCTCCGGAATCACTGGGACAACCACGTGCAGTTCGGCCTCGACCACCCGCATCTCTATCTCGTGATGTTCGGCAACATCAGGCCCGAGCGCAGGCCGTCAATGGTGGCCAGCGCAGAGGCGTTCCTCGAGGAGGTCCTCGCGCGGGCGGCCGCAGCGGCCCGCCTCGTGGTGTCACCCCGGGAAGCGGCGCGCAGCATGCTCGCCGCCAACATCGGAGTGACCCTCATGCTGATCGCGGAACCGGCGGACAAGCGCAACCTCGAGCTCTCGGCCATGACGCGGGAGGCCGTGATCTCGGCGGTCGCCACGGATTCAGAGGGCGATCCCACCACGCAGACGGAGGGCACCCCTTCCGTCGTCGTCGCGGCGATCGCGCTCAACGCGGCACTGCAGTCCTCGCACCCCGACCAATTGTCCAGCTCCGAACTGAAGCTCTTCCTCGAATGGCTCCAGCGCATCTCCAGCAGGTCGGGAAGCTGACGCTTCCCGCCGACAACCCATCCCTCCCCGCAAGGTTGCGGGGACAACGGTAAGGAAAGAATGTGGCAACACAACTAGAAGCGAGGTCCGGCACCAGTGCCAGGGTCCGTGTCCAGAAATTCGGGTCGTTCCTCTCGGCGATGATCATGCCGAACATCGGCGCCTTCATCGCGTGGGGCCTGATCACGGCACTGTTCATCCCGGCCGGATACTTCCCGAATGAGACGATCGGGGCCCTTGTCGGCCCCATGATCACCTTCCTCCTGCCCCTGCTGATCGGGTACACCGGCGGAAAGATGGTCTACGACGTCCGTGGCGGTGTGGTGGGTGCGGCCGCGACCATGGGTGTCATCGTGGGCACCGACATCCCCATGTTCATCGGCGCGATGATCATGGGACCCCTGACCGCGTTCCTCATGAAGAAGATCGACGCGATCTGGGACGGCAAGATCCGCCCAGGCTTCGAGATGCTGGTCAACAACTTCTCCGCGGGTATCTTCTCCGCGTTCATGGCGGTCTTCGGCCTGCTCGCCGTCGGCCCGCTGGTCACGCTCTTCAGTGACGCTGCAGGCAGGGGCGTGGACTTCCTCGTCAACACCGGCCTCCTGCCCTTCACCAGCATCCTGATCGAGCCGGCGAAGATCCTCTTCCTGAACAACGCCATCAACTACGGCGTGCTCACGCCGCTCGCCACGGAGCAGGCGACGGAAACGGGCAAGTCCCTCCTGTTCCTGCTCGAGGCGAACCCCGGCCCGGGTCTCGGACTCCTCCTCGCCTACGCGGTCTTCGGTCGCGGCATGGCGAAGGCCTCGGCCCCCGGCGCAGTCATCATCCAGTTCTTGGGAGGCATCCACGAGATCTACTTCCCCTACGTCCTGATGAAGCCCCTCATGGTGCTCGCCGTCATCGGTGGCGGTATGGCCGGCATCTTCACGCTCGTGCTGACCGGCGCGGGTCTGCGCTCCCCGGCGGCGCCCGGCAGCATCATCGCTGTGTACGCGGCCACGGCCCAGGACAGCTTCGTCGGTGTCACCCTCTCCGTCCTGATGGCTGCGGCGGTCTCCTTCCTGATCGGTTCGGTCATCCTGAAGACCACCAAGTCCACGGACGACGACATCGCCGGTGCGGCTTCGAAGATGGAAGGCCTCAAGGGCAAGAAGAGCTCGGTAGCCGGCACCTTCCGCTCCTCCGCAGCGACCGAGGGCCCTATCCGGAACATCGTGTTCGCCTGCGACGCAGGCATGGGTTCGTCGGCCATGGGTGCATCGGTGCTCCGGAACAAGATCAAGGCAGCAGGGTTCCCGGACGTCAAGGTCACGAACCTCGCGATCTCGAACCTGAAGGACGACTACGACGTCGTCGTCACGCACCAGGACCTCGCCGCCCGCGCCGAGCCCCTGACGCAGAGTGCCACGCACGTCGCCGTCGACAACTTCATGAACAGCCCCCGCTACGACGAGATCGTGGAGCTCGTGCGTGCCAGCGCCTCGGCCGACGGCGGAGTCGACCCGAAGAACCCCACGCCCGCCGCCGTGGCTGCCGAGGCTGATGCGGGGAGCGCCCACGATGTCCTCGCGCAGGAGAGCGTCGTGCTGAGCGGCACCGCGACCACGCAGGAGGACGCCATCAACGAGGCCGGCCGCCTGCTGGTCGAGCGTGGTGCCGTGGATTCCGACTACGTCGCAGCGATGCACGAGCGCGAGAAGTCCGTCCCGACCTACATGGGCAACTTCCTCGCGATCCCGCACGGGACGAACGCTGCCAAGGACCTGATCAGGCGGTCAGCCGTCTCGATCGTCCGCTACCCCGAGGGCATCGACTGGAACGGAAAGCAGGTCAAGTTCGTCGTCGGTGTCGCCGGTGTCAACAACGAGCACCTGTCCATCCTGTCCGCGATCGCTCGCGTGTTCTCCGACAAGGACCAGGTGGCCAAGCTCGACGAGGCCACCTCGGTGGACGAGGTCCTTGCCCTCTTCGGAAAGGTCAACGCTTAAGTGAAGGCAGTACATTTCGGTGCCGGCAACATCGGGCGCGGCTTCGTGGGGCTCCTGCTCCACAAAGCCGGGTACGAGGTGGTGTTCGCGGATGTCGCGGACGCACTGATCGATCAGCTCGCCACGACGCCCAGCTACGACGTCCACGAGGTGGGCGACGCACCCGCAGTGAAGACGGTAAACAACTTCCGTGCGCTCAACTCGCGCTCGCAGGAGGACGACGTCGTCGCCGAGATCGCAACGTCGGACATCGTGACCACCGCGGTCGGCCCGAACGTGCTGAGGTTCCTCGCGCCGGTCATCGCCCGGGCGATTGCCCGGCGCAGTGACGAGCTGGCACCGCTGCAGGTCATGGCATGCGAGAACGCCATCAACGCGACGGACATCCTGCACCGTGAGGTCGAGCAGGTGTACGACGGACCCTCGCTGGACCTGGCGTCCCGGGCGGTGTTCGCCAACACCGCCGTCGACCGCATCGTGCCGAACCAGGATCCCGGGCAGGGACTCGACGTCACGGTCGAGACCTTCTTCGAGTGGGTCATCGACCGGACGCCGTTCAAGGGCAGCGCGCCCGAGATCCCGGGGGCGACGTACGTCGACGACCTCGCACCCTACATCGAGCGCAAACTCTTCACGGTCAACACCGGTCACGCGTCGGCGGCCTACTTCGGCTACGCGGCGGGTGTCGAGAAGATCGCGGACGCCATGGCCGACGACGCCATCGCCGGCAAGGTGCGCGCCGTGCTCGACGAGACGAAGAAGCTCCTGGTGTCCAAGCACGGCTTCGATCCCTCGGAGCAGGAGGCATATGTTCAGAAGATCCTGCGGCGCTTCACGAACCAGCACCTGCCGGACACCGTGGTGCGTGTCGGACGGGCGCCGCTGCGGAAGTTGAGCCGGAAGGAACGCTTCGTCGGCCCTGCTGCCGAGCTGGCGGAGGCGGGCATCCACCCCGCGGCGCTGCTCGAGGCGATGCGTGCAGCGCTGTCCTTCTCCGCGCCCGATGATCCAGAGGTGACGGCGCTGGCGGAGATTCTCGCGAGCCAGGAGCCAGGTGAGGCGACGACGTCGATCACGGGTCTCGGAGCGGATCATCCGCTCTACGGCCCGGTGCGGGACCTCATCGCCCAGCACGCGCCGGGGCACCATATCCAATAGCGAACGACCAGCAGGAGATGAGAGGGAGCAGCAGAAGCTGCTCCCTCTTTTTCCGTTCCCTACCCTTGACGGGAACCGCGTCCGAACCTAGGTTGGAAAAGGAAAGCGTTTTCCAACCGAAGGATTCAATGATGAGTTCGATCAAGACAGCGGTTTCGGCATGCACGGTCCTCGCTACCGGGGTCGTACTGACCCTCTCAGGACTCGCCGTTCCCGCGATGGCCCAGGGGCACGGCACCGGGAACGCCGCTCCCATCGGCGGAGTGCAGCTCGAATACCTCGACCGAGGGCTGGTCGCCGCCGCAACGCCCCAGGGAGTCTTCCTCAGCTGGCGGCTCAAGGCGACCGAGGTGGCGGGCGCGACGTCGGACGGCCTCACCGGCACCGACTTCACCGTCTACCGCAACGGTGAAGCGATCGGCACGGTCACGAACAGCACCAACTATCTCGACACCGCCGTGCTCGGCGCCGCTGCCGCCGGGGCGCGATACAGCGTCGGCGCCGTCGTGGACGGAGTAGAAGTCGAGGTGAGCGCGGAGGTGACGCCGTGGACCCAGGCGTCCAAGGACCTGCCGCTCGTGAAACCGGCGGACGGCGTAACGCCGACGGGGGAGGCATACACCTATTCGGCGAGCGATATGAGTGTCGGGGACGTCGACGGTGACGGCGCGTACGAGTACTTCGTCAAGTGGGAGCCCTCCAACTCGAAGGACGTCTCCCAGATCGGGTACACCGGCAACACCTACATCGACACCTACACGGGGGAGGGGCGCCTGCTGAGCCGCGTGGACCTCGGCGTCAACATCAGGTCGGGCGCGCACTACACCCAGTTCATGGTGTCGGACTTCGACGGCGACGGCCGATCGGAGCTGATGCTCAAGACGGCGCCGGGAACGAAGACCACCACGTACGGGCCCGCGGGCGACGTCACGTCCGAGAGCTACGTGACGCTTCCGGAGGCGGACATCGCTGCGGGGTTCACCAACGAGGACGACTACAGGCTGAGCGCCGGCGGCTACTACGAGCACGTGGTCGGGCTGTTCAAGGGCTGGCAGGACCACCCCGAGGTGGAGGCCGGCACCTGGCCCCGCACGCTCGAGGCGGCCTTCGGAATCGAGGAACGCTACGACTACCCGTTGTCCGACGCCGATGCCCGCGCCATGGCGGACTACTTCATGGACGTCTACGCGCCGGCTCGCAGCGCCCGGAACAACCTGCGCGCCTTCGAGGGCTTCATCCTCGACGGCCCCGAGTACCTGAGCGTGTTCGACGGAGCGACCGGAGCGGAGCTGGAGACCGTGCCGTACGAGCCCGGCCGCGGTGACGACGGCCTGCTGTGGGGCGACTACGCGATGTCGCGGATCGAGCCGGGCAACCGCGTGGACCGCTTCCTCGCCGGTGTCGCGTACCTCGACGGGCAGAACCCCTCCGCCGTCTTCGCCCGGGGCTACTACACGCGCGCCAACGTCGTCGCCTACAGCTGGGACGGCGAGCAGTTGACGCAGGACTGGGTCGTCGACTCCGGTCACGTGCCCATGGCCAATCCGTTCAACAGCGGCCCCCATGGCGGCACGGGGAGCAGTGAGGAGTTCGGCACCCTCGCAGGCCAGGGCTTCCACTCCCTGAGCGCCTCCGACGTCGACGGCGACGGCAGGCAGGAGATCGTCTACGGGAGCGCGACCATCGACGATGACGGCTCGCTGCTGTACAGCTCCTTCGATACCCTCCCCGCAGGCAGTGCGGCACCCGGCACCGAGGCCAAGCTCGGTCACGGAGATGCCATCCACGTCACCGATATCGACCCGGACCGCCCGGGCCAGGAGATCTTCTCCGTCCACGAGGGTGCGACGGGCGCGCCGTACGGCTGGGCGATGCGGGACGCCTCCACCGGCGAGGTGCTGTTCGGGGGATATACCGGCAAGGACACCGGTCGCGGAATGATCGGCGACGTCGATCCGACCGTTCGCGGGATCGAGAACTGGGCCGTGGGCCTGCGATCCGCCGCCGGGCGGGTACTCCCCGGCAGCGGGTACGGAACCAACATGAGCATCCGGTGGGCAGCCGACGGCACCACGCAGCTCGTCAACGGGTCGGGCAACCAGACTCCGACCATCGACGACGCACGCCGGGGGCGGCTCCTGACGGCTACGGGCACCCGGACCAACAACGGAACCAAGGGAAACCCCTCGCTCGTGGCCGACGTCCTCGGGGACTGGCGCGAGGAGCTGCTGGTCCGGACTGCGGACAGCTCGGCGATCCGGATCTTCATGAGCACCGAGGTGACGGACCGCAAGCTGTACACCCTGATGCACGATCCGCAGTACCGTGCCGAGACCGCTCGCCAGAACACGGCCTACAACCAGCCCGCGTACACGGGCTTCTACCTCGCGTCGGACACCGACTTCACCGGTGTTCCCGTCCCCGATGCTTTCCTGCCGGGCGCGCTTCCAGCCCTGCAGCGTCAGTTCGAGGCGCTCGTCGTCGCGGGAGAGGTATCCGGGCCGGCCGTCCAGCAACTGCGGGCGTCACTCGACCAGGCTCAGCGTGCGGTCGAACGCGACCAGGCCGGCAATGGCGCCAGGGCGCTCGAGAAGTTCCTCGGACGGCTGGAGCAGAAGAAGCCCGGCACCGTCTCGGAGGACGCGCGCATCCAGCTCGGGTACGCAGGGTCGAAGGTCCGCTCCACGCTGGACTGACGGCGTCGGGCAACGAACCTTCGGCAGGGTCGCGTGCGGACGGGCACGCGGCCCTGCCGGAGCTGTTTCTCGCAGGCGCCCGATGCTACCGCCCGAAGCGGGGGAGCGGTGAGCCAGTGAAAGGGAGAGGTTCGTTCGCCCACCTCCCGGCGGCCCCGGTAGGTTGGGCGGCATGACCCTTCCCGAGAACAACCTGCTGTCGATCGTCTACTCGAGCAGTGCAGCGCACCCCTTCACGGACGAGGATCTCGGGGCGCTACTGGTCCTGTGCCGCGAGAACAACGCGCGCTTCCAGCTCACGGGGATGTTGCTCTACCGCGAAGGGCGGTTCCTGCAGGTGCTCGAGGGCCCCGAGGACGCGCTGCGTCATCGTATGTCGGTCATCGCCGCTGATCCCCGTCACCTCGAGGTGCGCATACTCCTCCAGGAGACCATCGACCGGCGGTACTTCCCCGACTGGACGATGGGCTACGAGCCCGTGTCCGACAGGATGGCGGACGAGATTCCCGGGTATCGCTCGACTCTGTCCGACGTCGAGGACGACGACGATCCCCAGCGATCGGTCCGCGCCCTGCGCGAGCTGATCCGATGGTTCCAGGATCGCGCCGTCCAGCTGAGGTGACGCCTACGGCCGACGCCTCTGCCGAGCACACGATGACAGGTGACCCTTTGGGCAGGCGATAGCAGCGTCACCGTCAGCAGCACATCAGGAGCGGAGCAGTTCGTTGATGAACGCCAGGTGCTCGACGTCCTGGAAGGCGCCGCCCTGCTCGTGCCCGTTGTAGGGGTAGACCTTCATGCGTTTGGGCCCCGCATAGTGGTTGTGGGCGGCGAAGACGCAGGATGGCGGGCAGACGGCGTCGAGAAGTCCTACCGAGAACATCGCAGGCATCGTTGCGCGGGCCGCGAAGTTCACTCCGTCGAAGTAGCTCAGGCTGCGGAACACGGTCTCGACGTCGTTGCGCCGTGTGCCCAGGTACCGTGCGATCTCCGAATAGGGGGCCGTGTCGACGATCTCGGTGGCGCGGCGCATGTGGGCGAGGAAGGGAACATCGACGATGGCGCCGACGGGTGGGACGTCGTTCACGCGCTGGGTGAGGGCGGCGGCGGCCAGCGTGATGCCGCCGCCCTGGCTCCCGCCGGAGATGACGACGCGGGAGGAATCGACGACTGGATGCGCCTGGGCGGCTTCGACGGCATGCACCGCATCGACGAAGAGGCGCCGGTAGTAGTAGGAGTCGGGGCTGCTGATACCGAGCGTCATGAAGCCGCCGAGGTGCGGCCCGGCGAACGCTCCATCCGCGGTATCGCCGGTGCGGTGCCCGGAGCCCTGTCCGCGCAGGTCCATGACGAAGTGGGCGAAGCCCGCGCTGGGGAGCCCGGTCCATTCCCCGAGCAGCCCCCGCCCGCCGCCGTAGCCGATGAAGGTGATGACCGTCGGCAGGGCACCGGAGAGGTGACGCGGCGTCAGCAGCCATGCCTTGATGGGCTCGCCGTCATAGCCGGCGAAGGTGACGTCCTCCGTGACCAGCTGGGTGTAGCCGGCGTCGACCTCCTCGAAGCGGGGAGCGGCGACGTATGAACGTTGCGCAGCGAGCGTGCGGTCCCAGAAGCCGTCGAAGTCGGCGGGTTCCTCGCGCTGGGGAAGGTAGGTCCGCAGTTCGGACAGGGGGAGATCGAATTGTGGCATGGGCTGCATCCTGCCACAGCGCGGATAGGCGAAGATAGAGCCCGGACACAAACCGGCTGTTGACCGTTGATACGATTCAATCTACGCTTTGGATAACGCTTTCCCGAAGGCGTCCCACGATGGCTGACGAAGAAGTTTTCCAGGAGGACAAAGATGTTCCGCACACTCTCACGGCGCACGCTCACAGGCGTCGCAGCCTTGGCCGCCACAGGATTGGTCCTGACCGGTTGCGGCGGCGGCGGGGGCGAGCCAGCAGCCCTCGACACCGAAGAGCAGATCACGCTCAACTACACGTTCTGGGGCAATGACGACCGCGCGGCCCGCTACGACAAGGCGATCGCTGCGTTCGAGGAGAAGTTTCCGAACATCACGATCAACGACACGTTCACGGACTACCCCTCCTACTGGGAGAAGCGCCAGACCGAAGCTGCGGGCGGCGGGCTGCCGGACGTGATGCAGTTCGACTACACCTACCTCCGCCAGTACGGCGACAACGGTCTGCTGCTCGACCTCGAGGAGTACTTCGGCAACGGCATCACCACCGACGCCATCGACGAGAGCCTCCTGTCGACCGGCAAGCTCGAGGACGGTACGTTCGCCATCCCCACCGGCTACAGCGCCTGGTCCGTCTTCCAGAACCCCGCGCTCCTGGCCACTGCCGGCGTGAAGCCCTACGAGGGCGGCACCAGCTGGGACGACTACAACGCCTACATGGCCTCTGTCACCGAGGCGTCGGGGGGAACCGTCTACGGTGGCACCGACACCACGCAGCGCATCCAGGACTTCGAGTTGAAGCTGCGCCAGGAAGGCCGCCAGCTCTTCACGGAGGACGGCGAACTCGACTTCACGCAGGAAGAGCTCGCTGACCACTGGAAGGAAGGCCAGGAGAACCGCGACAAGGTCACCGTCCCGCAGAGCAAGCTCGAGGAGATCAGCCCGGTCTCCGGCTTCGGTGGCAACCTGACCACCAGCGAGATGAGCTGGAGCAACTTCCTCGGCGGATACCTGGGTGATTCCGGTGCCGAGGAGATCACGATCGTCGCTCCTCCCACGGATAACCCGGACGAGAAGGACCTGTACCAGAAGGTCGGCCTGATGCAGGCGGCCTCCGCCTCCACCGAGCACCCCGAGGCAGCTGCGGCCTTCGTCGACTTCCTCATCAACAGCCCCGAGGTGGGCGGGATCTTCGGTGCAACGCTCGGTATCCCGGCGTCGGAGACCCAGCTCGAGGGCGCCAACCTCGAAGGGCCCGACAAGGCCGTCAAGGACTACCTCGACTCCATCGAGGACCGCATGGGGGATGCTCCGGCAGCACCCGTCGCCGGTTTCGGTGCCATCGAGCAGACCTTCTGGGACCTCGGCAAGTCGATCGGCCTGGGCTCCGTGACGCCTGAAGAAGCCGCCCGGCAGTTCTTCGACGAAGCCTCCGTCACGCTCGGTAGCTAGTCAGACAAAGGAGTTAGACCGTGACCACGGACTCGGCGCACGCGCCAGCACAACCCCGCACCGCCGAATCCGGCGCCCGTCCGGCGGACAGCCGCCGGACGGGCGGGCCCCGGCCCCGCCGTCGCAACCGCGACACCGTTGCGGGCTATGTCTTCCTCTCGCCGTGGCTGCTCGGCTTCGTGGGCCTCACCCTCGGTCCGATGCTGGCTTCCCTGTACCTCGCCTTCACGGACTACAACCTCTTCACCGCTCCGGAGTGGACCGGACTCGAGAACCTCACCCGGATGGCCGAGGACGAAAAGTTCTGGAGCTCGGTGCGGATCACCCTGATCTATGTGCTGGTGGGGACTCCCATCAAGCTCGCCGCCGCGCTCGCGGTCGCCATGCTCCTGAACTACAAGGCACGAGGCACCGGCTTCTTCCGCTCGGCGTTCTACGCGCCGAGCCTGATCGGCGCCAGTGTCAGCATCGCGATCGTGTGGCGGGCCATGTTCTCCACCGATGGCCCAGTCGATGGAACGCTCAACTTCTTCGGAATCAACCTGGGCGGTTGGATCGGGAACCCCTCCCTGATCATGCCCATGATGATCCTGCTGGCCGTCTGGCAGTTCGGCGCTCCGATGGTCATCTTCCTGGCCGGGCTCAAGGGAGTCCCGCCGGAGCTGTACGAGGCCGCTTCCGTCGACGGGGCCGAGGCCTGGCGCAAGTTCCTCAGCGTCACGGTCCCGATGCTGTCGCCCGTCATCTTCTTCAACCTGCTGCTCGAGATGATCAACGCCTTCCAGGTCTTCGCCTCGGCGTACATCATCGGTTCGGGAACGGGCGGTCCCGGTGGCGCCACCAACTTCTACACCGTCTACCTCTACACACGGGCCTTCGCGAACAACCAGATGGGCTACGCATCCGCGATGGCCTGGGTGCTTCTGCTCGCTGTCGGCGTCCTCGCCTTCATCCTGTTCCGCACCTCCAGGAGCTGGGTCCACTACGCAGGAGATTCCAAGTGACCACCATCGAATCGAGCCCTGCCGTTCCCGTCCCGTCGGATCGCAGGGACCGCACGCAGCCTCCGCGCACGCGCCGCCCGCTGCGACGCCACGTCCCGACGGCGCTCTGGATCGTCGGCATCGTCGCCCTGACGGCCATTGTGCTGTACCCGCTCCTCTGGATGTTCTCGGCCTCGCTGAAACCGAACTCCGAGTTCGGCAGCAACCAGGGTTTCCTCCCCGAGAACCCGACCTTCGACAACTTCGTGAAGGTCATGCAGGGCATCGCGGGCATCCCGACCTGGAAGTTCTTCCTCAACTCGCTGCTCCTCGGGGTCGGTGCGGTGATCGGCACCGTGATCTCCTCGTCGATGGCGGCGTACGCCTTCTCACGCATCAATTTCCGCGGCAGCAAGATCCTCTTCGCCGCCATGATCGGGACCCTGCTGCTGCCGTTCCACGTGCTGATCATCCCGCAGTACGTCATCTTCCGGAACCTCGGCCTGATCGACACCTTCTGGCCGCTGCTGGCAGGCAAATTCCTGGCCACCGAGGCGTTCTTCGTCTTCCTGATGGTGCAGTTCATCCGCAACCTGCCGCGTGAGCTCGACGAGGCAGCACGCATCGACGGCTGCGGGCACGGGCGGATCTTCTTCTCCATCACGCTCCCGCTGATCAAGCCCGCCATCATCACGTCGTCGATCTTCGCGTTCATCTGGAGCTGGAACGATTTCCTCGGACCGCTGCTGTACCTGAACTCACCGGACAAGTACCCGCTGCCGCTCGCCCTGCGCATCTTCAACGACCAGACGAGCACCTCGGACTACGGAGCGACGATCGCCATCTCCGTCCTCGCACTGCTTCCCGTGCTGCTGTTCTTCATCATCTTCCAGCGGTTCCTCGTGGACGGCGTGGCAACCCAGGGCCTGAAGGGATGAGCCGGCGCCAGCGCGAGGCCGGTCGGGGGCGCGCAGCAGCCGCCCGCGATGGAAGCAGCCTGCGCTGGCCCGGAGCCACAGCGAAGTTCACCCTGTTCGGTGAAGTCCTCTGGGTGGGGGTGCTGTGCTGCGTGGCGGGCATCGGCGTCGTCACGATTCCCGCGGCCCTTGCTGCAGGCTCCGCACACCTGCACCGGTTCCTGCGGGCGGAGGACTCATCGCTCCGGCACTTCGCTGCGGACTTCATGGCAGCGCTGAGGACGGGGTGGCTCGTGGGGCTCGGAGTCGCGGTCGCGGCCGGGCTCCTGCTGCTGGACATCGTCGTCGCCGGGTCGCGGCTCCTGCCCGGCTGGCAGGCTGTCCTCACCGCCGGCGTCGTCCTGCTGGCCGGCGTGCTGGCAGGGCTCGCGGGGACGACGGCGCTATGGCAGGCCACACGGTCGTGGCGCTCCGCCGGGCGTCAGTGGTTCCGTGACGCTCGGAACGACCCGGCCGGCGTCCTGTGGCTCGTCGCGGCGGTGGTCCTCACCGCGATGGTGGCATGGCAGTTGCCGCCGCTCGTGGTCCCCGGCGTCGGATGCCTCGTCTTCGCTGCACTCGCGACCGCCGTGCGCCCACGGCCTTCCCGCTCCTGACCTGCTTCCCCTCCGTCCCCGACGAACCGACTACTCCTGGAGTCCTCTTGCACTACGGCGCCGACTACAACCCCGAACAGTGGCCCGAGGAGGTCTGGCCGGAGGACGTGGCACGCATGCAGGAGGCCGGCGTCACGATGGTGAGCCTCGGCATCTTCTCCTGGGCCCGCATCCAGCCGTCCGAGCACGAGTTCGACTTCGAGTGGCTGGACCGGATCATCGGGCTACTGCACGACGGCGGCATCGCCGTGGACCTCGCAACCGCGACGGCGTCGCCCCCGCCGTGGGCGACCATCGCCTATCCGGACATGCTTGCCGCCGATGAGCACGGCAGTGTCTACTGGCACGGCAGCCGCCAGCACTACGCACCATCCTCGCCGGACTACCGGCGCCTCGCCGCCGACCTCGTCACGCGGATGGCCGAGCGCTACGCCCAGCACCCCGCCGTCGTCCTCTGGCACGTGAACAACGAGTACGGCTGCCACCTGAACATCGACTACTCGGATGCTGCCCGGGACGCGTTCCGGACCTGGCTGGAGGACCGCTACGGGACCATCGATGCAGTGAACGATGCCTGGGGCACGATGTTCTGGTCCCAGCGCTACGGCTCCTTCGCCGAGATCTTCCCGCCCCGGCATGCGCCGTACAGCCACAACCCCGGTCAACTGCTCGACTACCGCCGGTTCACCTCGGACATGCTGCTCGAGTGCTACCGGATGGAGCGCGACATCATCCGGGCCGCCGGTTCGCGCCAGCCGATCACCACCAACTTCATGGGCGCGTTCAAGCCGGTCAACTACGCGCAGTGGGCAGCGGAGCTCGACGTCATCAGCGACGACCTCTATCCGGACCCCAACGATCCCGAGGGCTTCCGTGAGGGCGCCTTCCACGGCGACCTCATGCGCTCCCTGAAGCCCGGAACGCCGTGGCTGCTCATGGAACAGGCATCGAATGCGGTCAACTGGCGTCCCTCGAACGCCCCGAAAGCGCCGGGACAGCTCGCGGCGCAGAGCGTGCAGGCGGTCGCCAGGGGCGCCGACGGCATCCTCTTCTTCCAGTGGCGGCAGTCGAGGGCGGGCTCGGAGAAGTTCCATTCCGGAATGCTGCCGCACGCCGGCACGGCGACGCGCACGTGGCGTGAGGTCGTGGCACTCGGCGCGGAGCTCGGACAACTCCCTGGACTTCCGGTCGACGACGGCGCGTCGTCGCGTGTCGCCATCCTCCTCGAGTGGGAGAACTGGTGGGCGATCGAGAACCCGGACCACCCCACCGCCCTGGACTACCTGTCGCTCGTGCGCGGCTGGTACGACGCGGCCCACCGTCTCCACGTGCAGGTGGACCTCGTGCCTCCGACGGCCGACCTCTCGGGTTACGCCGCCGTCATCGCGCCCCACCTCTACCTGCTGACCGCCGGGGGAGCGGCGAGCCTGGTCGAGTACGTCGGGCGCGGCGGGCACCTGCTCGTCACGGCATTCAGTGACGTCGTGGACGAGAGCGATCGCTTCCGGCCAGGTGGTTTCTGCACGCAGCTGCGCGACGTGCTCGGCGTCGTCGTCGAGGACTTCGGTGCGCTGGTGGACCCCGGCTCACCGGGACCGGGCGAGAAGCACGCCGGGGTTGCGGGGGAGGGATTCGGCTTCACCGGTTCCCTGCTCGCCGAGGAGATCCATGCCACCGATGCCGAAGTCCTGGCACGGTTCGACGGCGGCCGCCAGGACGGCCGGCCCGCGCTGACCGCGCGCGCCCGGGGAGCGGGAACGGCGTACTATCTGGCCACCGTGCCCGACGACGACGGGGCCCGGCAGGTGCTCGAGCACGTCTTCCGCGAGGCGGGCGTGGAACCGGTGCTGCCCGGCCTTCCCCCCATGGTCGAGGCCATCCGCCGCGGGCCGCTGCTGACCGTCATCAACCACGGGAGCGATGTGGTGGACGTACCCGTGCAGGGCCGTGCGATCGGTGGTGCCGTCGTGGGTGGCGTCACGCTGGAACCTTTCGCGTACGCGCTCGTGCTGGTCGAAGGCTGAGCAGCCGACGGCGTGCCCGCCTCAGCGGGAGCGGGGAGCCGGGCACGCCGCGGGGCGTCTGCGACGGGCCGTCCCTCCGCGCTCCCGTGCGCGGATCCGCGCGTGTTCACGCTCAGGCATCCGGCGCGAAGAGGGCATCCTCGATCACGCGGGTCAGGTCATGGATCAGCTGGACCTGCTCGGCCCCGGCGTTGCCCTCCGTGTTCTCGGTGTAGATGACGAGCGCGAAGGTCGAGCCGTGGTACGTGAGGAGCGCTGCATCGTGGAGTTCGCCGTCCACCTGGCCGTATTTGTGGTGCACCGTTATCCCCGGGCGTGAACCGGCAGGGATGAGGTCCTCGTTGTTGGTTTCCTGCATGTAGCCCAGCAACTGTGCGGTGTCGTCCTGGTTCAGGAGGTCGCCCGCGTAGAGCTTCCTGAGCACGGTAGCCATGTCAGCCGCTGTCAGGAGGTTGTCCTCGGGGTCGTAGTCGATGCCGAGGGACGCCGCGTACTCCGTGAGCTGCGGGTGGCCTACGGCGTCCATGACCAGGGCCCAGGAATCATTGCTGCTGTTGTTGACCATGGCCTCGATCTGGAAGGCGGCGTCGTAGTCCCCCAGGTCCTGATCGAGGCTCGCCTCCCCGTTCTCGACCAGATGGTAGAACGCCGCGGCCGAGATGATCTTGGCAGTGCTCGCGGCGAAGAATGGCCTCTCGTCGCCGAAGGTCCGGGTAGCGCCGCCGGAGACGTCGGCCAGCGCCACGCCGACCCGGGACGTGTCGGCTTCCGCGAGGAGGGCGGAGATCTCGTCGTCCAGTGATGCGGGGGCTTCTGCGACGGGGGCACCGGGCACCTCATCGTGAGGTTCCGCGTCCGGAGGGGGAGCGGACGGAAGCCCGATCACGGCCAGGACGACGAGGGTGAGGACCAGCGCGGTGCAGGCGCCCCACACCGTCCGCATGCGCCGGACCCTGCGCGAGGGGGAGCGGCGTCCGGCTTGCTGCCCCATCAGTCCTTCTCCTGCCCGTGCCGCGAGCCCTGGCATCGGCGCCCCCGGCGCGGAAGCCGCTCGGGTGCCGAGGGGAAGATCTCTGCCATGTCGGCTCTCCTACGTTCCTGGTCGCCGGGGCCGCCGCAGCGCCCGCGTCGACGTGCAAGCATAACCTGCGGAACGGCCCGGACCGACGGCCGGGAGCCCTGCGGCAACCGCAGTGGCGCGTGCCCGGACCGGTCGTGCCCGCCGGATCGGGCGGAACCGGAGGGACCGGCGAGGCCGCTACACCTCGCCGCGGGAGGGCGCAACGTCGCTGGGGACCGGTGGCCCGGCTGCGGACACGGTGGCCGGCGGCCTACGCTCGGACCATGGACCAGCCGACAGAAGAACATCACCTGAAGGACCTCGGGAGCACCGAGGGTATCGACCCTACCGACGTAGGCCAGATCCAGGACGGCCCGCTGACCGCTGCGGACGAGGTGGATCTGATCTCGAACCAGGCAGTCCCGGATGCGGAACCGTCCGTGGAGACCCTCGCAGGCAATCTCGGCCTCGAGGACTCACCGGCGGACAATCCGACGACGGACGACCGCTTTACCGGAGGCTCGCGCTAGCGCACCCCACACCTGCCCGGCACGCCCGGTGTGCCGGGCAGTCGATCCAGCCGCAGCACCTGCACCGTCAGGCCCGGAGCTGCTGCACCATGTCCAGAACGACGGCGCGCAGGTCGCCGGCGTTCTCCTCGGCGATCCGACGCTGGCGCTGGTAGCCGGCGCCCCGGCGGAGAATGCCGTCGACGTCGGCCAGTTCGCTGCTGCAGCCGAGCTTCGCGGCGATCGGCTCGAGGCGATTCAGCACCTCCACGAGGTGCTCCGTGACGAGCTGCTCGTTGCCGTCCGCGTCGAGGATGATGATGGCGTCCAGGCCGTAGCGCGCGGCACGCCATTTGTTCTCCTGGATGTGCCACGGCTGCATGGTCGGGATCGTTCCGCCGGCATCGAGCGTCCCGGAGAACTCGTGCACGAGGCACTGGGTGAGTGCCGCGACGGCGCCGACGTCCTGCAGGGTCGAGAGACCGTCGCACACGCGCATCTCGACGGTACCGAGGTTCGCGACGGGGCGGATGTCCCAGCGGATCTCGCTGACGGCGTCGATCACCCCCGTGGTGAACATGTCCTGGACGTAGGACTCGTACCCCGACCAGTCGTCGAAGTGGAATGGCAGGCCGGCCGTGGGCAGCTGCTGGAACATGAGGGCGCGCTGCGATGCGTACCCCGTGTCCTCCCCGCCCCAGAAGGGCGACGACGCCGAAAGCGCCTGGAAGTGCGGGAAGTAGTTGGTCAGACCGTCCACGACCGGCAGCGCCTTGTCGCGGTGATCGAGTCCCACGTGGACGTGCACGCCGTAGATCACCATCTGCTGACCCCACCACTGCGTGCGGTCTATGAGCTTCGCGTACCGCTCCTTGTCGGTGACCTGCTGGGCACGCGGGGCGCTGAAAGGATGAGAGCCGGCGCAGAAGAGCTCGACGGCCATGGGATCGGTGACCTCGCGAACCGCGGCGAGGGAGCGGGACAGATCCTCCTTGGCCTCGTCCACGGTGGTGCAGACGCCCGTGACGAGCTCGACGGTGTTCAGCAGGAGTTCCTGCTTGATGTGGGGGTGCTCGTCGTCGTCCTGCAGCTCCGGGTGGTTCGCGCTGACGCCCCTGAGCACCTCGTTGGCCACCGAGACCAGCTCGCCGTTGTAGCGGTCCACGAGCGCCAGCTCCCACTCCACACCGAGTGTGGACTGGGCGGACTGCGCGAATTCGATCTTCAAGTTCTTGCTCCTGGGACGGTGCGGGAAGTGGTGCGGTGGGAAGGCCTCGACAGTGCGCCGTCGCGTGGAGGACTGAGGTCAAGTGTAGTGAGGGCGCACCGACCGGCGCGTGATGTGTCGTCGTCTCCCGCCCGGGACTCGGGCAGAATAGTGCGGTGCCCATCCTGAACAAAGACATGACGCTCTGTATCTCCCTGGCTGCGCGGCCCAGCAACATCGGCACGCGCTTCCACAACTACCTCTACGAGGAGTTGAAGCTGAACTACATCTACAAGGCCTTCACGACGACGGACCTGCCGTCCGCCATCGCAGGACTCCGCGGGCTCGGTATCAGGGGCTGCGCGATTTCGATGCCCTTCAAGGAGGACGTCATCGCTCTCGTGGACCACCTCGACCCCTCCGCGCAGGCGATCGACTCCGTCAACACGATCGTGAACGACGACGGCGTCCTCACCGCCTACAACACCGATTACCTCGCCGTGGAGCGGCTCCTGCGCGAGCATGCCGTCCCGGCGACGCACTCGGTGCTCGTGCAGGGCTCCGGGGGCATGGCCAAGGCGGTGGTCGCGGCCCTGCGGGACTCCGGCTTCACCCGCGTCACCGTCGTGGCGCGCAACGAGCGCACCGGCCGCGCGCTGGCCGAGCTGTACGGGTTCCAGTGGCAGCGCGAGGTCGGGGAGTCGACGGCGGACCTCATCCTCAATGTCACGCCGCTGGGGATGACGGGCGCCGACGCGGACGTCGTCGCCTTCCCCCGGACGGCGATCGACGCCGCGCAGGTGGTGTTCGACGTCGTCGCCTCGCCGTCGGAGACCCCGCTGATCCTCGCCGCCCGGGAGGCCCTAAAGCCCGTCATCACGGGAGCCGAAGTGGTGGCGCTGCAGGCCGAGGAGCAGTTCGTGCTCTACACCGGCGTCCGGCCAACGCCTGAGCAGGTCCGGGCAGCGGGGGAGTTCTCACGCCAGCAGGCGTAGGACGGCATCAGACCCGCAGCCACAGCACGCCGTGCGGTTCGAGGGTCACGCCGGGACGAAGGAGGGTACGCTCACCGCTGATGAGGTCCGGCGCTGACTCGGGAAGGCCGGACAGGGTCTCGACGGAGAGCTCCTGCGGTGTCTCCGCGAAGTTCGCGAACACGACGACGGTCGATTCTGGTGCTCCGAGCGCGCCGAGCAGGCCCGGGCGCTGGTAGCCGAGGACGTGAGGATTGTTGGTGTGGAACGGTACGAGCCGACCCCCGGCGAACTCCGGGGTCCGGCGACGCACCTCGATCAGGCGGCGGAGCCCGGCGAAGACGGCGCCGGCGTCGGTCGCCGGGTCCTGCCGCGACGCGTAGCGGTCCGCCGGGTAGGCGGGGCGGCCCACCCAGCGGCTGTCGTCCGCCTTCGCCGGGTCCGATTCGTACCCGTAGTCGTTGAGTTGGCCCACCTCGTCACCGAGGTAGAGCAGCGGGATTCCTCCGGTGCTCAAAATGATCGAGTGCGCGAGCAGGATGCGGGCGACGGCGGCGTCGTCCTGCGCCTCGAGCCCGGCGAGTGACGCCGTCGTTCCCGAGATCCGGCAGTCGCCGGTGCGTGGGTTGTCCTGGAAGGGGACGCCGCGCGCGAAGCTGTCGGGGAACCGGTTGACGTAGAACGAGTTCAGGAAGCGGCGGTGGTCCGAACCGTTGATGCCGAGCTCGGCGGCGTCCTCGTCGGAGAACGTCCAGCCGATGTCGTCGTGGCTCCGCACATAGTTGACCCAGGCGGTTCCCTCCGGGATGTGGTGCCGGCGCTCGAGTGCCTGGTCGAGCAGGGAGACCTCGCGTGTTGCGAGCGAGTTCCAGGTCAGCGCCATCTGCAGGGGGTTGTAGCTGAGCTGGCACTCGCCGCGATCGATGTACTGCACCACCTCGTCCGGATGCACGATCGCCTCGGACTTGAAGAGCAGGGACGGCGCAGCGAGGCGGCACACCGCATTGAAGGCCTGCAGGAGCAGGTGCGCCTCGGGGAGGCTCTCGCAGGACGTACCCAGCCGTTTCCAGATGAACGCGACGGCGTCCATCCGGACGATGTCGACGCCCTGGTTCGCGAGGTACAGCATCTCCCCGGCCATCGCCCGGAACACGCGCGGGTTGCGGTAGTTCAGGTCCCACTGGAACGAGTGGAACGTGGCCCAGATCCAGCGCCCGTCGTCGAGTTGCACGAAGGATCCGGGATGGTCGTCCGGGAAGATCTCTCGGACGGTGCGCTCGTAGGCGTCCGGCATCTCCCGGTCCGGGTAGATCCAGTAGAAGTCCTCGAAGTCGGGGTCACCCGCAATGGCCTTGCGGGCCCACTCGTGCTCGTTGGAGGTGTGGTTGAAGATGAAGTCCACCACGAGGGCTATCCCGTTGTCCCGCAGCTCCCGGGCGAGCCCGGCGAGCTCGTCCATGGTGCCGAGTGCCGGATCGACGTCGCGGTAGCTCGAGACCGCGTAGCCGCCGTCGGAGTTCTCCTCGGGAGCCAGGAACAACGGCATCAGGTGCAGGTAGGTCAGGCCGAGCTCGTGGAAGTACGGGATGCGCGAGCGGAGTCCCTCGAGGTTCCCCGCGTACAGGTCCACGTAGCAGACACCGCCGAGCATCCGGTTCGACTGGAACCAGTCCGGAGCCATGGCCCGGGACGCGTCGATGGCCTTGAGGTCCGCGGGCCGGTCCTGCCAGGCCACCGCGGCATCGAGCACCACCAGCAGAAGTTCTGCGTCCGCTCCAGGCCCGTAGATGCGGTGGAACAGCGACTGCAGCCGAGGGAACTCCGTGTCGAAGCGGGCCTCGAAGGACTGCCAGTCGGCGTCCGGCGTCGTACTCCGGCGCGCGGACAGCAGCTCCGCCCGGATGCGGTCCCCGTGCAGGCTCTCCGTGGAATTCATCCAGCAAGCGTAGTGCAGGAGGGCGCGCCGGCCGTGTGCGCGTCCGGTGCCGGACTGCGACTTCCCCCGTCAGGCCGCGCGGTCTGGCATCGGGCCCCGGTTCCCGTCGCCCCCGGCGATGCGCGCTCGCAGAAGGGGCACGCCGGGACCGGTGACATCGCGGAGGTAGTCAGGACGGCCGGCCATGCACATCACGAGCGCTACCAGCGGCCCGCAAACCTCCGGCCCCTCACCCGCTGTGAACCGAGCGTCGGTCGCGATCAGCCGGAGCCGGCTCGCGATGCGCCGGCTCGGCACGGTGAAGTTCTTCGCGACGAAGAATCGGGCGACCGGAAGCAGGGCGTCCAGGGCGGGCCGAGTCTCGATGCCCAGGGCTCGCCGGATGTCCTGCGCATGCACGACGACCTCGCCGAGATAGGCAGGCAGATCCGACGACGGCGCGATCGCCAGCGGAACGACCTCCTCGAACCGCCGGAGCGTCCCGGCGGGCGTGGCGCCGAGGTGCTCGGTCAGGCGGCGCTGATTGTGCACGCCGGGCCGGAAACCGGCGAGGACCATGCTCCGGATCCATGGCCACCTCCCGATCGACCCTGCGGCCGAGAGGTGTGCGACGACTTCCTCGACAGTCCACCTGCCGCACAGGGACGGGCGCTGCCATTGGTCCGGCGTAAGGGTGGCGAGGTCCCGGGCGAGGGCGGCGCGTTCGGCATGTGTGACCTGCCACAGTGCTCTCCTCGCGGAAGCGCGACCGACGCCGGGACTCACTACACCTGCCCCGGCGTCGGGAGGAGGGGAAGGGGTCACGCCGGCTGCTGTTCGCCGTACTTCGCCTGGACGGCTGCCCAGTCGCCTGTCTCAGCGATGGGATCCATCCACATGATCTCCCAGGTGTGCCCGTCCGGATCCGCGAAGGAGCGCGAGCGCATGAAACCCAGATCCTGGGGGGCGGCCTCGACTGCACCTGCGGCGACGGCCTGCTCGACGAGCGCGTCGACGTGTGCCGACTCCTCGAGGCCGATGGCGTTGATGACGGCGGAGGTGGAGTGGGTGTCGGCGATCGGCTTGTCCGTGAACCGCGAGTAGTGCTCGTGCGTGAGGATCATCAGATGGATGGTGTCACTGATGGTGATGGCACCGGCATCGTCGTTGGAGAAGTTCTGGTTCAGGGTCCAGCCGAAGCTGGTGTAGAACTCCTTGGACTTCGCCAGATCGGCGACCGGAAGGTTGATGAAGACTCGCGTGGCCATGGCCGTTCTCCTGTTCTTGGAGGGCCCTTCGTGGGCCCTTGATACGTGTTGGACGGAAGCGACCTCCAAGAATCATCGGTGCGGGGGAGACTTTCGGCAAGGGACAGGCATGACGACGGCAAGAGCACGGCATGACGGTTTCGCGGTCGGCTCTTGCTAAGCAGGCTGATCAGGGCCACAGTGAGGTGGAAAACCACAGGGGAGGCCAGCATGAGTACTTCTGCCGAGCACGTATCCGACGCACCGGCGAACACCGGTGAGCCCGAACTCAAACGGGTGCTCGGGCCGAAACTGCTCCTCCTCTTCATCGTCGGGGACATCCTCGGAGCGGGTGTCTACGCCGTCACCGGAACGATGGCCGGCACGGTGGGCGGACTGGTCTGGCTCCCGTTCCTGCTCGCGTTCATCGTCGCGACCATGACCGCGTTCTCCTACCTGGAGCTCGTGACCCAGTACCCGCAGGCCGCCGGCGCCGCGCTCTACACGCACAAGGCGTTCGGAATCCACTTCGTCACGTTCCTGGTGGCGTTCGCCGTCGTGTGTTCCGGCATCACGAGCGCGGCGACCTCGGCCAACGTCCTGGCGCAGAACTTCTTCGGCGGACTCGAGATCAATGGTTGGCTGGCGATGCCGGGACAGGGGGTCATCACCGCGGTTGCCCTCGGGTTCATGCTCCTGCTCGCCGTGATCAACCTGCGCGGGGTCGGCGAGAGCGTGAAGTTCAACGTGGTCCTCACGCTCGTCGAAGTGGCCGCCCTGTGCATCGTGATCGCCGTCGGATTCCTCGCCATGGCGCAGGGCAAGGGCAACGTGGGCGAGATCTTCGTCTTCACCGACTACCAGGACAAGGGCATGTTCCTCGCGGTCACTGCGGCGACCTCCATCGCCTTCTTCGCGATGGTCGGATTCGAGGACTCCGTGAACATGGTGGAGGAGACCCAGAACCCCGAGCGAATCTTCCCGCGGACCATGCTCACCGGCCTCGGCATCGCCGTCATCTTCTACATGCTGGTCGCGATCTCCGTCGTTACCGTCCTCAGCCCGACGGAGCTCGAAGGAATCCGCGAGGCCGAGGGAGCGGCCCTGCTCGAGGTCGTCCACAAGGGGTCTCCGGACTTCCCCATTGACAGGATCTTCCCGTTCCTCGCCGTCTTCGCCGTCGCGAACACCGCCCTGATCAACATGCTCATGGCGAGTCGGTTGATCTACGGCATGGCCCGGCAGGACGTCCTGCCCCGGCCGCTCGCCAAGGTGCTGCCCGTCCGGTGCACGCCCTGGGCGGGGATCGCCTTCTCCACCATCCTCGCGCTGGGCCTGATCCTGTACGTCACGAGCGATCCTGACAGCAACATCGTCGCCAATCTCTCGGGTACGACCGCCTTCCTGCTGCTGTGCGTGTTCACGGTGGTGAACCTCGCCTGCGTGGTCCTGCGGCGGAAGCGGGACCTGAACCGCAAGGTGTTCTTCACCTCGCCGGGCCCGCTCCCTGTCGTGGCCGCGCTGCTGTGTGCGTTCCTCGCGGGACCGTGGGTGGGGCGCGACGTCATCCAGTACCAGATCGCCGGGAGCCTGATGGCGATCGGCGTCGTCCTGTGGCTCGTGACCTGGCTCATCAACAGGAAGACCAACACGCGCGCCGGCGATCCGACGGGCGTCGACGGCTGAGCCGTACGGCATCCGCCTCGCCCGCCTACCTCTGAGGACAGGGCGAGGTGAAGCGGTCTTCCCCATCCGCCGGCGGAACGACGGTTTCAGGACGCACCGTCCGGACCAGTGAGTAGGAACCGAGGTCCCGCCGTTTACCGCCGATCTCCAGATAGCCGCGCAGGAGTCCCTCGTAGGTGAAGCCCGCGTTCCGGGCGACCGCGATCGAGCCTGTGTTCCAGGGTTCGATATGGAGTTCAACGCGGTGGAGATCCTGCAGGGTCCACGCGAACAAGGAGAGCGCTCGCAGTGCGTCCGAGGCCACTGACCGACCCCTGGCGGCCGGTGCGACGGCGTACCCCGCCTGGGCGCGACCCAGGCCGTAGTCACGGAGCCAAAGCCCGATGATGCCCAGCGCGTCCCCCGAGGAGGCGTCGCAGATCGCGAAGGAGAAACCCGTGCCCTCGGGATGCCGCTGACGCTGGCGTCCGATGTACGCGAGAGCTTCCGCCTGATTGCACAGCGCGGGAAGTGTGCCGATGAGCGGCACGTAGGGATCCGTCGCGAGGTCACGGACCATGGCGGCGTCCCGGTCCTCGAACGCACGGAGGGCCACGCGCCCGGAGGTGGGCGGCTCTCGGGGCCAGGCTGGAAGAAGGAGCCGCGCGGGCGCCGTCACGGCGTGGCACCGGTGATGGTCTTCACACAGCTACCGTAGCCCGTCACCCGCGGCACTCAGGGACCGGCGATGGCCGCCGTCAGGGCCTGCGTGGCGGCGATGAGGTCAGCAGGGGCCAGTTCGATGTCCAGCCCCCGCCGGCCGCCGGATACGAAGATCGTGGACTGCGCGTGGGCGGACTCGTCGAGCACCACGGGCGACGGCTGCCGCTGTCCGATCGGCGAGATCCCCCCGAGTACGTAGCCCGTACGGCGCTGCGCCACTGCCGGATCCGCCATGGTCGCCTTCCGCGCTCCGAGCGAATGCGCCAGAGCCTTGAGGTCGAGCGACCCGTTGACCGGCACGACGGCGGCCACGAGGGATCCGTCGACGCTCGTCATGAGCGTCTTGAAGACCCGCTCCTGCTCGACCCCCAGCGCGGCCGCGGCTTCGAGCCCGTAGGAGGGGGCGCCGTCGTCGTGCACGTAGGGGCGAGCGACGAACGGTATCCCCGCTGCCGTCAGCGCGGCCACCGCAGGTGTACCGGTGGACCGGTTCGGTTTCTTGCCCACTCGCGCCTCCCTCTCCGGCGGCACTCGAGTCCGCGATGCCCGTCCGGCCCCGATCGCCGCTGAACCCACGCTCGGGAGCGGGACCAGCTACCACCGGCCCTGCCGGCCAGGGTCCTTCGACGTAATCTACGCCCTGTCGCTGCGCGCTCTCCAGCCCTCGGACGCGGAGTCCTTCGAGCCTCCGTCACAGTGTCGTGCCTCCGCTACAGTACGAAGGACTGGCCCCGGGGGCACTACAGGGAGGACCGTCATGTGGATCGGTTTCATCGAGTTCGACGTCCTGCTCGGTGACGTGCACTCGCTGAAGGGCAAGCGATCGGTGGTGCGTCCGCTGGTGTCGGACCTCCGCCGGACATTCGAGCTGTCCGTTGCCGAGGTCGGCCACCAGGACCTGCACCGCCGGGCCGTCGTCGGGGCTGCGGTCGTCGGCGGAGATCGGCAGCACGTGGTGGACGTGCTGGACCGCGTGGAGCGGTACGTCGCAGCGAGGCCGGAGATCGAACTGCTGAGCGCCCACCGGCAGCTCCTCAGCAGCGAGGACTAGCGTCGGCAGGGGCCCACCAGGCCGGCGGATGCGGACGCGAGCCCGGCGCTACCGGGTGCTGAACCTGCCCGCTCAGGCTTCGTCGGAGGACGTGGCGAGCCTGTGCAGAGCGCCGTCGTCGAACGCGTCGAGCAGCGCCCGGATGTCCTTGTACACCTCGACGGCACCCGCCTCCCGTAATTCAGCCTCGCTCGTGCCGCCCGACGCCAGGCCGATCGTGGGGATGGCGAGCTCCGACGCGGCGAGGACGTCCCACACCGAGTCGCCGACGAAGACGGCGTTGGCCGCCTTGAGTCCACCGGCGTCGAGCGCGGCCTCGAGGATGTCCGGGGAAGGCTTGCTGTTCTCGGCGTCCGAGGAGCTGGTGGCCGCGCTGATCGCCTCGTCGGCGTCGATGATGCCGCGGAGGACGCCGAGCTCCTGCTTCGAGGCGGACGAGGCCAGCACCACCGTCAGGCCGTCGTCGGCACAGCGCCGTACCAGCTCGCCCGCACCCGCGAAGGGGCGGAGGCCGGGCCAGTAGGTCGAGAAGATCGCGCCGTGCGTGGAATCGAGCTCGGCGTCCTGTTCGGCGTCGCGGTCCTCGCCGAGGAGGTGAGCCACGAGCTTGTCGCCACCCATGCCGATGGCCCGGTGGATCTCGGCCATCGGGACGTCGTGCCCGAACCGGCGGAACGCCTGCCACCACGCGAGGGTGTGCTGGTAGTTGGAATCGACGAGGGTTCCGTCCACGTCGAAGAGCACGCCGTGCCGTACCTCGGGGGAGTGCGTCGTTCCATCGGCCATGTGGTCCACCTTCCGCTCGCGCGATCGTCCTGCCGCATCGTTCTTCTACCGTGTCCGAGTCTAGGAAGCCGGCGGATGCCTGCCCAACCGGACCGGCCGGTTGCGGCGGGAGGGGAAGTGTGTGGTCCGGGAGGCGGTGCTCTTCCGCCTACGCAGCCGGAACCGGCTCGACGACGATCGCCACGCGCTCGTCCCCGATGCGCGTCAGTACGAGGGTGGCCTTCTTACGGCCCTTTCCCGAACTGGTCAGCAGCTGCTTGCGGACCTCCTCGGGGGTGACGGACGTGCCGCGCTTCTTGATGTCGAGCACGCCGATGCCCTCGGAGCGGACCCAGGCCTTGAGCGCCTTGACGCTGTAGGGACGTACCTCGAGCACGCGGTAGGCGCGGGCGAAGGGTGTGTCCGTCAGTGTTGGCGCGCAGATGTACGCGATCATCGGGTCGAGCAGGTGACCACCGAGCCGGGCCGCGAGGTCGGCCACGAGCTCGGCGCGGATGACGGCGCCGTCGGGCTCGTAGAGGTAGCCGGCGGGCTCGCCGATCGCCGCGATCGGTCCCTCGCCGAACTCCGCGCCGGACACCATCTCCGCGGCGCCCTGCGGACCGAGGGTGAGCGCCGCGCGCCGGACTCCGTCCCGGCGGAGCGCGTTGAACCAGAGAGCCACCTCTGTGACGTCGCCATCCACCGAGACCCACTGCGCCTCGCAGGTCGCGGGAATGGACTCGTGCGGCATCCCAGGTCCCATCTTGACGCCGACGGGCTTCCCGCTGTCGGCGAGCTCCTGGACGAAGGACAACGGGGGTGAGAAGGCTTCCGGATCGAAGAGGCGCGACGTGCCCGACGTCGTCGTCGTCCTGCGTGCCGGGTCGAGCCACACGCCGTCGAACTCCGCGGTGTCCACGGAGGATGCATCGGCATTGACGACGCGCGCGTTGGGGAAGGGGAGCAGGTTCATCGTCGCGGCGGCGGCAGTGGTCTCGTCCAGCTCGACGGACGTCACCTCGCGGTCGAGGGTGGCCAGGGCCATGCTGTCGGCACCGAGCCCGCAGCCGAGGTCGGCGACCTTCAGGAGTCCCGCGTCCACGAACCGCTGGGCATGGCGCGCCGCGACGGACAGGCGCGTTGCCTGTTCGAGGCCGGCGGCCGTGAAGATCATGTGGGCAGCGAAGGGGCCGAACTTGGCCGACGCCTTCGCGCGGAGCCGTGACTGCGTGAGGGCCGCCGCGACCACCTCGGGGGAGTAACCGGCCTTGCGCAGCTGCCCGGTGAGCCTCAGGCTGTCGGCCTCGGAGTAGGGGCCGAGCGAGTTGAGGAGCTCCCAGCCTTCGGAGGTCAGGATGTCCGCGATGTTGTCCGAAGCCATGCAGCCAGCCTAGGCGAAGTAGACGCCGATCCTGTTGCCGCGGATGTGCTCCACCTGGATCTCGACGTCGTACACGTCGTGCAGCACCTCCGGCGTCATGATCTCCTCCGGCGTGCCCTGGTGGATGAGGGCTCCGTCGCGCATCGCGACGATCGAGTCGGAGTAGCAGGACGCGAAGTTGATGTCGTGGATGACGAGCACCACGGTCTTCCCGAGGTCGTCGGCGAGCCGGCGGAGCAGTCGCATCATGTCCACGGAGTGCTTCATGTCGAGGTTGTTGAGTGGCTCGTCGAGCAGGATGTAGTCCGTGTCCTGTGCGAGGACCATGGCGATGAAGGCGCGCTGGCGCTGCCCGCCCGAGAGCTCGTCGACGAAGCGGTCCGCCAGGTGCGTGAGATCGAGATAGTCGAGCGCCCGATCGATGTGCTCGCGGTCGACGACGGTGGGCCGCCCGTTGTTGTGGGGGAACCGCCCGAATCCGACGAGGTCGCGGACGGAGAGCCGGACCGTCAGCTGGTTCTCCTGCCGCAGGATGGAGAGGGTCCGTGCGAGCGTCGGCCCCGGCGTCGTGCTGACATCGAGACCGTTGACCTCGACCGTGCCGGCGTCCAGGGGAAGCAGCCGGCTCATCATGGAGAGCAGTGTGGACTTGCCCGCGCCGTTCGGTCCGATGATCGAGGTGACACCACCGCGCGGGATGGTGCAGCTGACGTCATCCACCACCGTGGTGGTGCCGTAGCGCTTGCTGGCGTGGTCGATGGTGATCACCGGACACGACCTTTCAGGAGGAGGGCGAGGAACACGATCCCGCCGGTGAACTCGATGACGATGCTCAGCGCGGTGTCGAAAGCGAAGACCTGCTCGAGGACGAGCTGGCCACCCACGAGGGCGATCACACCCAGCAGGACGGCGATGGGAAGCACCATGGCATGGCGGAACTGGTTGCACAGCTGGTACGCGAGTGCCGACACGAGGAGCCCGAAGAACGTCGCCGGACCCACGAGGGCGGTGGAGACGGCGACCAGCACCGAACAGATGACCAGGACGAGCGTCACGGTGCGCCGGTGGTCGACGCCGAGCCCGACCGCGGTGTCGCGGCCGAGGGCCAGGACGTCGAGGCGGTGACGGAGGCGCCAGGCGGGAAGGCAGAGTGCGGCGACGGCGACCGCGGAGATGAGCAGCAGGGCCGGTTCCACCCGGTTGAAGCTCGCGAAGAACAGGTCCTGCAGGATGATGTACTCGCTCGGATCCATCAGTCGCTGCAGCAGCGACGACACTCCGCGGAAGAACACGCCGAACACGATGCCGACCAGCAGCAGCAGGTGGAGGCTGCGCCCGCCACCCGTGAAGAGCCAGCGGTACAGCAGCCAGGAGAAGGCCACCATGAGGCCGACTTCGATGATGAAACGCACCGGCGCCCCGAGCGTCAGGAGGGTCTGCGCGCCGAGGGAGAAGGCCAGCACGGTCTGGATGAGGATGTACAGCGCATCCAGTCCCATGATGGAAGGCGTCAGGATCCGGTTCCCCGTCACGGTCTGGAACAGGACGGTGGACACGCCGACGGCGACGGCGACGAGCACCATGGCTCCCACACGGTTGAGCCTCCGGGGCAGGACATAGCCGAGGTTGCCCTCGAGACCCATCAGCAGGAACGCCGCGATGAGCGCCGCCGCGGTGACGCCGAGCACCACGATCCAGGCTGCGGGGGGCAGCGATCCCATCGGCGTCCTCCCGGACTGCACGACGGCGGTGGGCAGGGCGCTGGTCCTAGCGCGCACCGGCGGTCCTCCTCAGGAGCAGGGTGATGAACAGTGCGCTCCCGACGACGGAGACGATGACGCCGACCGGCACTTCGTACGGGAAGCGGATGACCCGGCCCAGGATGTCGCAGGCCAGCACGAAACCGGCTCCGAAGATCGCGATCCAGGGCACGGCCCGACGGACGTTGTCCCCGATCAGGAGGGACACGAGGTTCGGCACGATCAGGCCGAGGAACGGGATGGCGCCGACGACGACCACCACGACTGCGCTGATCAGGCTGACCAGGACGAGGCCCAGATTCATGGTGCTGCGGTAGTTCAGCCCGAGGTTCGTCGTGAACTCCTCGCCCATGCCGGCAACGGTGAACCGGTCGGCGCACACGTAGCCGACCACGGCGAGCGCGGCCACGATCCACAGCAGCTCGTACCGGCCGCGGATGAGCCCCGAGAAGTCCCCGATCATCCACGTGTTGAGGGTCTGCAGCAGATCGAACCGGTAGGCGAAGAATGTGGTGACGGCCGCGATGACACCACCGAGCATGATGCCCACGAGGGGCACGATGAGCGTGTTGCGCAGCGGGATCCGCCGCAGGACGGAGAGGAACAGCGCGGTGCCTGCCATGGCGAACAGCGCCGCGATGAGCATCTTCACCACGATCGGGGCGGCGGGAAGGAACAGCGTGGCCACGAGGATGCCTGCCGTGGCCGATTCGACCGTCCCGACGGTCGAGGGCTCGACGAACCGGTTGCGGGCCATGAGCTGCATGACGAATCCGGCGATACTCAGGGCCACTCCCGCGAGGATGAGAGCCAGGGTGCGTGGAACCCGGCTCACGAGGAAGGTCTGCCAGACTCCGGCATCTCCTGCCAGCAGGTCCGCCGGGGAGATGTCCGAGACTCCGACGAACAGGCTCACGAAGGCAAGCAGCAGCACGGCTCCACCGGCCGGCCAGAGGGCCGACGTGCGGGTGGAACCGTGCTGCTGTACCGATCGTCGCGACCGGAGGGAGAGCGTTGCCATGAAAGGAGGCGCGGGCTCCGAGGCGGAGGGGTCCTAGGCCGTGACGGCCTCGTTGACGGCGGACACCATGGCGTCGAGGTTGTTCAGCCCGTAACCGATGAGGTACCAGCTCGCGGAGTCGAGGTAGGTGATCGCGTCGTTCTTCGCGGCGTCCGTCCCGTTCACGAGCTCGTTGTCGAGGACGGCCGAGCCCGCGGCTCCGGCCTCGCCGACCGCGGCGTCACGGTCGATGACGAACAGGTGGGCGGGGTTGATCTCGGCGACGTACTCGAAGGACACAGCTTCTCCGTGCGTTCCCTCGGCCTTGACGTCGGCGGCGGGCGCGACACCGAGGACGTCGTGGATCAGGCCGAAGCGTGACCCGGCGCCGTAGGCGGTGACTTCACCGGCGCTGGTCAGCAGGATCAGACCGTTCCCTGCGGACGCCGCGGCTTCCTTCGTCTCGCTGATCTTGGTGTCGAGGGCCGCGAGGCGCTCGGCCACTGCGTCCTCGGCGCCGAAGATACGGCCGAGGGACTCCGTGTGCTCGGTGAAGCTGGCGATCGGATCGGCCGCGTCGACGCTGAGGTCGATCGTCGGTGCGATCTCCGAGAGTTCGTCGTACGAGTCCGCAACGCGGCCCGAGATGATGATCAGGTCAGGGGCGGCAGCGGCGATCGCCTCGAAGTCCGGCTCCTTCATCGACCCGATGTTCGTGATGTCGCCACCCTCGTAGTCCGACAACTGCGCAGGCAGGGTTCCCTGGGGAACGCCGGCCACCTCCACGCCGAGCGCGTCCAGGGTGTCGAGGGCGCCGAGGTCGAAGGTGAAGACGGTCTCGGGGTCCACCGGAACCTCCGTGGTGCCCTGGGCGTGAGCGACCTCGACGACGGTCGAGGCCGCTGCCGGCTCGTCGGCCGCTTCGGAGGATCCACCGCACGCGGTGAGGGCCAGGGTAGCCGCGGCGGCGGCGGAGAGGACGGCGAGGCGCACATGTGCCATGGGGTGAACTCCGGAGGGAAGGGCCGGGAAGGCCGGATGTCGTTGAAGTAAGGAGTGCCTTACCTCTTCGAATCTAAGCGGCGGCCCACGAATTACGCAAACGATCCGTAACGTAATCAACGTGACCTCAGTCACCTGCGGGTACGCGTGGAACGAAGGCTGGCACTCGCCTTGACCGAGTGCTAGCCGTTGCATACAGTCGGAGTTGGCACTCACTCGATGTGGGTGCTAATCCCGAGGGAAGCGTTCGCCGGCACCGCGACGACGGTTCACGCCCAGCCCGACGGCCTACATTCCATTGGTATCGAACGCAAAGGAGAGCCCGAGTGTCGGTCTCTATTAAGCCTCTTGAGGATCGCATCGTTGTCCGCCCGCTCGAAGCCGAGCAGACCACTGCTTCCGGCCTCGTCATCCCGGACACGGCCAAGGAAAAGCCCCAGGAGGGCGAAGTTGTAGCAGTTGGACCGGGTCGCGTCGACGACAACGGCAACCGCGTCCCCGTCGACGTTGCCGAAGGCGACATCGTCATCTACTCGAAGTACGGCGGAACCGAAGTCAAGCACGGCGGCCAGGAGTACCTGGTGCTCTCCGCCCGCGACGTCCTCGCAGTCGTCGTCAAGTAGTACCCCGACTGGAAAAGCCCCGGCCCGCAGTGGCCGGGGTTTTTCTCGCTGCACAAGCCTGAAAGGAACCAACAATGGCAAAGCAGTTGGAATTCAACGACGCCGCCCGCCGTGCCCTCGAGGCCGGCGTGGACAAGCTCGCGAACACCGTCAAGGTGACGCTGGGCCCCCGCGGACGCAACGTCGTGCTCGACAAGAAGTGGGGCGCCCCCACCATCACGAACGACGGCGTGACGATCGCCCGCGAGGTCGAGCTCGACGACCCCTACGAGAACCTCGGCGCGCAGCTCGCCAAGGAGGTCGCCACCAAGACCAACGACGTCGCCGGTGACGGAACCACCACGGCTACCGTGTTGGCGCAGGCACTCGTCAAGGAGGGCCTCCGCAACGTGGCCGCCGGAGCCGCACCAGGTCAGCTCAAGCACGGCATCGAGGTGTCGGTCGAGGCGGTCGCCAAGCGCCTGCTCGAGAACGCCCGCGAGGTCGTCGGCCAGCAGACCGCCAACGTCGCCTCCATCTCCGCCCAGAGCACCGAGGTCGGAGACCTCCTCGCCGAGGCGTTCGAGAAGGTCGGCAAGGATGGTGTGATCACCATCGAGGAGTCCTCGACCACGCAGACCGAACTCGTCCTCACGGAGGGTATGCAGTTCGACAAGGGCTACCTCTCGCCCTACTTCGTCACCGATGCCGAGCGCCAGGAGGCCGTCCTCGAGGACGCGCTCATCCTGATCAACTCGGGCAAGATCTCCTCGCTGCAGGAATTCCTGCCGCTGCTGGAGAAGGCGCTGCAGGCCGGCAAGCCGCTGTTCATCATCGCCGAGGACATCGAGGGCGAAGCGCTCTCGACACTCGTGGTGAACAAGATCCGCGGCACGCTCAACGTCGTCGCCGTCAAGGCGCCGGGCTTCGGTGACCGCCGCAAGGCCATGATGCAGGACATCGCGACCCTTACGGGTGCGCAGGTCGTCTCGCCCGACCTCGGTCTGAAGCTGGACCAGGTCGGACTCGAGGTGCTGGGCTCCGCCCGTCGCATCACGGTCACGAAGGATGCGACCACCATCGTCGACGGCACGGGCAGTGAGTCCGACGTCGCCGATCGCGTGGCGCAGATCCGCGCCGAGGTCGAGCGCACCGACTCCGACTGGGACCGTGAGAAGCTTCAGGAGCGCCTGGCGAAGCTTGCCGGCGGCATCGGCGTCATCAAGGTCGGCGCGGCCACCGAGGTCGAGCTCAAGGAGAAGAAGCACCGCATCGAGGACGCCGTGTCCTCGACGCGTGCCGCTCTCGAAGAGGGCATCGTGGCCGGTGGCGGTACCGCCCTGGTCCACGCAGGCAAGGCGCTGGACACCGACGCCGACGTCCTGGCCCTCGAAGGCGACGCGGCGACCGCCGTCGGCCTCGTCCGCCGCGCGATCGCCCAGCCGCTGCGCTGGATCGCCGAGAACGCGGGCCACGAGGGCTACGTCGTCGTCTCCAAGGTCTCGGACCTCGAGGTGGGTCACGGCTTCAACGCCGCCACGGGCGAGTACGAGAACCTCGTGGACGCCGGCATCATCGACCCGGTGAAGGTCACGCGTTCCGCTCTGCGCAATGCCGCCTCCATCGCGGCGCTGGTGCTCACCACGGAAACCCTCGTGGTCGAGAAGCCGGAAGAGTCCGACGACGAGGGCCACGGTCACTCGCACTAGGACATCCGGGCTCCGGTCCGACCCGTGTCACGGAAGCACCCCGGTTCCTCGGAGCCGGGGTGCTTCTTCTTTACCGGGGTGCTTCTTATGGGGCCGTCCTTCGGCGGGCCGTCCCATCCATGGCGCGGCCCGTCGGGAGCACGAAGGCCCCGGTACTCCGAGGAGTACCGGTGCAACAGGTCGGGCGTCCGGTCAGGCGTCGACGACGATCGCCGTGACGACGGGCTGGCGGTTGTAGAACCGGCGCATCCAGTTGGCCGTGGCCCGCTCGATGATCTCCTCCGGATCCTGTCGGCGTCCGCCCTGGCGGTTCGACGCGAAATCGCGCAGCGCCTTCTCGACGGCGGCTCCTGCCTTGTCGAGGTCCTCGTCCGAGCAGGAGAAGCCCTTGGTGAAGAACTCGGGAGCCTCGACGATCTCGCCGTTGTCGGGATCGATGATCGCGAGGACCGTGACCACGCCCTCCTCCGCCAGCCGGCGGCGCTCGCGGAGGTCCTCCTCCGTGATTCCGCCGACGCTGTCGCCGTCGACGAAGACCAGGCCGGCCTCCACCTTGCCGGAGAGGGTCGCGCGCCCGCGGACGAGGTCGACTGTCACGCCGTCCTGAGCGATGACGACGTTGCGGGGATCGACGCCGGTGGCGACGGCGATCTCCGAGTTGGCCCGCAGGTGGCGCCACTCGCCGTGGACCGGCATGACGTTGCGGGGCTTGACGATGTTGTAGCAGTACGCGAGCTCACCCGCACTGGCGTGTCCGGAGACGTGCACCTTCGCGTTGCCCTTGTGGACCACGTTGGCGCCGATCTCGGTCAGCGCGTTGATGATCCCGTAGATGGCGTTCTCGTTGCCCGGGATGAGCGAGCTCGCCAGCAGGACCGTGTCACCCTCGGTGATGCGGATCGCGTGGTCGTTGTTGGCCATGCGCGACAGGGCGGCCATCGGCTCACCCTGGGACCCGGTGCAGATCAGGACGACCTTGTGGTCGTCGCTGCGCTCGAGCTTCTTGAAGTCCACGAGCAGGCCCTGCGGGATGTTCAGGTAGCCGAGATCCGCTGCGATCGTCATGTTGCGCACCATGGAGCGGCCCACGAAGGCCACCTTGCGGCGGTGCCGGTGCGCGGTGTCGATGATCTGCTGGATGCGGTGGATGTGGCTGGCGAAGCTCGAGACGATGATGCGGCGCGGCGCCGTGCGGAAGACGGCATCGATGGCGGGGGAGAGGTCCTTCTCCGACGTCGTGAAGCCGGGGACGTCCGCGTTCGTGGAGTCGGTGAGGAAGAGGTCCACGCCCTCGGCGCCGAGCCGGGCGAACGCTCCGAGGTCCGTGATGCGGCGGTCCAGCGGGAACTGGTCCATCTTGAAGTCGCCGGTGTGCAGCACCATGCCGGCCGCGGTGCGGATGGCGACGGCGAGGCTGTCGGGGATCGAGTGGTTCACCGCCACGAACTCGAGGTCGAAGCCGCCCATGGTGCGGCGGTCGCCCTCCTTGACCTGGACGGTCTTCGGGGTGATGCGGTGTTCCTGCAGCTTGGCCGAGATGAACGCGAGCGTGAGCTTCGAGCCGACCAGGGGGATGTCCGCGCGCTCCTTGAGGAGATACGGCACGGCCCCGATGTGGTCCTCGTGCCCGTGCGTGAGCACCACGGCGACGACGTCGTCGAGCCGGTCCCGGATGTAGGAGAAGTCGGGCAGGATGACGTTGACGCCGGGCTGGTGTTCCTCGGGGAACAGGACGCCGCAGTCGACGATCAGCAGCTTCCCGTCGAACTCGAAGACGGTCATGTTTCTGCCGATCTCACCGATGCCACCGAGAGCGACGATGCGCATGGCTCCCTTGGCCAGTTCCCGTGGTGCTTTCAGTGCGGCAGGTCTTTTATTCACAGATTAGGTTTCTCTCGTTGGTGAGGGAAGCGGGGCCAGCGGCCGTCAGACGTACGTCGTCGAGGCCATCCACCCGGCAATTCCATTCGCGTGGTCCCCGCTTTCCGGGGACATACTCCTCCAAGACTACGTGGTCGGGCGCCGCGCGGGTTATTCCTCCGACGGCCCCAGGCGGTCCGTGGCGTCCGCGGAGCGGTAAACTGGACGTTTGCGTCCGCCCAGTATCACCCGGCTCCCGAGGAGGAACAGCGTGGTCTCCGTCCTGCAGTCCCCTCCGGGCCGGCCCGGTCGAACGGTACGGAAGCCGTCGGGTGAGCGCACCTTCCGGCCCGAGGTGCAGGGATTGCGGGCGCTCGCGGTCGCCATGGTGGTCGTCTATCACGTATGGCTCGGCCGCGTGTCGGGAGGGGTCGACGTCTTCCTGCTCGTCTCGGCGTTCCTGCTCACCGTCACGTTCACCCGACGCCTCGAGTCCGGCCAGCCGCTCGCCCTTCCGGCGTACTGGCTGGGACTGCTCAAGCGGCTGCTCCCTGCCGCCGTCGTCGTCCTCCTGTCCGTCCTTGCGGCGACGGCGGCCGTCGTCCCCGATTCGCGCTGGCGGTCCGTCATCGACCAGACGTGGGCGTCGCTGACCTACCGGCAGAACTGGGAACTCGCCGGCAACGCCGTCGATTACCACGCACTGGACAACAGCGGAGCCAGTCCGCTGCAGCACTTCTGGTCCCTGTCGATCCAGGGCCAGGTGTTCCTGCTCTGGCCGCTGCTGTTCGCGGCCTGCGCCGTCGTCGTCGCGGTCACGAGCCTTCGGCCACGACGCGTCCTCGTCGCTGTGTTCGGAGCGGTATTCGTGGTCTCCCTCGGGTTCTCCGTGTGGCAGACCGGTGAGCACCAGGCCGCGGCCTACTTCGACACGCGTGCCCGGCTGTGGGAGTTCGCGCTCGGATCGCTCGTGGCGCTCGTCCTGCCCTACCTGGTGCTTCCGACGCGGGTCCGGATCCTCCTCGGCTGGGCCGGTGTGGGCATGATGCTGGCCTGTGGTGTCCTCCTGCAGGTGCACCAGCAGTTCCCGGGCTACATCGCGCTGTGGCCCACCCTGGCTGCAGCGGCCGTGATCGTGGCCGGTCGCACGGGAAGCCCGGCTGGCGTCGACCGTTGGCTGTCCTCGGTGCCCCTGCAACGGCTGGGCGGAGCGTCTTATGCGCTGTACCTCTGGCACTGGCCGGTCCTGATCATCTGGCTCATCGTCGCGGACCAGGACGCGGCGGGCCTGGTCGACGGCGCCCTGGTCATTGCCGCCTCACTGGTGCTCGCCGCGCTGACCACTCGGTACGTCGAGGAGCCGGTGCGCTCCTGGCTGTGGCCCTCGGTCAAGCGCCGGCGCACGGGCCTGGTCGCGGCGGTCGCACTCGCCCTCGTGGCCGTGCCCCTGACCGGTTGGGAGTACCGCGTACAGGCACGGGAGGCCGCGGTGGAGCAGCAAACCCCGGCCGACAACCCTGGTGCGGCCGCCCTGGATCCGGACTTCGAGTTCGAGGGTGCTGAGGACGCCCTCGTGAAGCCGCTGGCCAGCAGTCTCGGCGCCGAATGGGCCGCGGTGGACGGGCCGTGCTCGGACGCCCTCATGCCCGCCGACCCGCAGCTGTCCTCGTGCGAGCAGACGGGCACCGAGGCGACCGCGGAGCGCACCGTGCTGGTTCTCGGGGACTCCCACTCGCACATGTGGATGACGGCGATCGGGGCCATGGCGACCGCGAACAACTGGCTGGCCGTGTCGGTGCACAAGCCGAACTGCAGGTTCGTGGACGCTCCGATGCCGGAGTTCCCGGAGTGCCAGGCGTTCAACGACGCGGTCGGGGACTACGCCCTGGAGCTCCACCCCGACGCCGTCGTGACGGTCAGCACGCGCACGGACTGGAGCTCCCCGGACGAGGAGGTGCCCGCCGGCTTCGAAGCGGGCATCCAGCCGCTTCTCGACGCGGGCATCCCCGTGGTCGGGTTGCGGGACACCCCGCGCTTCGACGAGGACATGGCGGAGTGCACGGCACGGCACGCTGCGGACCCCTCGGTCTGCGATGTCCCCAGGGCCGACGTGCTGGCGCCGTCGTCGCCCCTCGCACCCGTCGCTGATCGCATGCCGGGACTCGAGCACCTGGATCTGACCGATCTGGTGTGCGCGGAGGGCACCTGCTCCGGCATCGTCGGGAACGTGCGCGTCTACATGGACCGCGACCACCTGAGCAGGACGTACGTCGAGACCACCGTCCCGGTCTTCGAGGAGCGGCTGAAGGCGGCGCTCGGGTGGTGACGTGAGGACAGTCACCGGAATAGGGCGCTTCCACGATCCGTTCTAGACTGGAAGAGCCCGCCGGCGCACCCGAGCCGAAGGCCCCTTCCCCACCCGGTGACACCGAAAGAGGCGCAGCAGTGAGCCAGCAGTCCGGCCAGAACGAGACCCACGACCCCTTCGGATTCATCGGCCTGACGTACGACGACGTGCTCCTGCTCCCCGGCCATACCGACGTCATCCCCTCGGAGGCCGACACCTCCTCTCGCATCTCCAAGCGCATCACCGTGAGGACGCCGCTGCTCTCCTCGGCGATGGACACGGTCACCGAGTCCCGCATGGCGATCGCGATGGCCCGGCAGGGCGGCCTCGGGGTCATCCACCGCAACCTGTCCATCCAGGACCAGGCAGACCAGGTGGACCGGGTGAAGCGCAGCGAGTCCGGCATGATCACGAACCCGCTCACCATCGGCCCCGACGCCACGCTCAGGGAGCTCGACGAGCTGTGCGGCCACTACCGCGTCTCGGGCCTGCCGGTCGTCGATGAGACCGGTCACCTCCTCGGTATCGTCACGAACCGCGACACCCGCTTCGTCCTCGAGCGCGACTTCCAGCGGACGCTGGTGCGCGACGTCATGACGAAGATGCCGCTCGTCACCGGGAAGGTGGGCATCAGCGGCGACGACGCCATCAACCTCCTGGCGTCGAACAAGATCGAGAAGCTTCCGCTCGTCGACGACGAGGGGATCCTGCGCGGCCTGATCACCGTGAAGGACTTCACCAAGGCCGAGCAGTACCCGCTCTCCACGAAGGACGACGACGGCCGCCTCCGTGTCGGTGCCGCCATCGGGTTCTTCGGGGACGGCTGGGAGCGCGCCATGACGCTCGTCGAGGCCGGCGTGGACGCGCTCTTCGTGGACACCGCGAACGGCCACAGTGCGGGCGTGCTCGAGATGATCGCGCGCCTGAAGGCGGAGAAGTCGGCCGCGCACGTCGACATCATCGGCGGCCAGGCTGCGACCCGCGAGGGTGCCCAGGCCCTGATCGACGCCGGCGCCGACGGCATCAAGGTGGGCGTCGGTCCCGGTTCCATCTGCACCACCCGTGTCGTCGCCGGCGTCGGCGTCCCCCAGGTCACGGCCATCTACGAGTCGGCGAAGGCGGCCATCCCGGCAGGCGTGCCCGTGATCGCCGACGGCGGCCTCCAGTACTCCGGCGACATCGGCAAGGCGATCGTGGCCGGAGCGGACACCGTGATGCTCGGTTCGCTCCTCGCCGGGTCCGCCGAAGCCCCGGGCGAGCTGATCTTCGTCAACGGCAAGCAGTTCAAGACCTACCGCGGCATGGGCTCGCTCGGTGCCATGCAGACGCGGGGCAAGAACACCTCCTATTCGAAGGACCGTTACTTCCAGGCGGACGTCACGGGCGACGACAAGCTGATCCCCGAAGGCATCGAGGGCAGGGTCGCCTACCGCGGCCCCCTCGCCTCGGTGGCCTACCAGCTCGTCGGTGGCCTGCGCCAGACCATGTTCTACACGGGTGCGCGCACCATCCCCGAGCTGAAGGCCAAGGGCAAGTTCGTCCGCATCACGGCCGCCGGGCTCAAGGAGTCGCACCCGCACGACATCCAGATGACGGTCGAGGCACCCAACTACGGCTCCAAGTAGCAGCCCCGCGCCGCGTCGGGCCGCCCGCGTCGGCCACGGAAAGCAGGTCGGCGCCGTATGAGCAGCCTGCCGCAGCCTGAAGCGGGCGCGCGTCGGAAGCTCCGGCTCGCCCCCTACGCGCGTGCCGTCGGGCAGGTGCTGGTCGTCAGTGCGAAGGCGTCACCCGGCGCCGTCGCCATGAAGATCGCCGGTTCGCTCATCTCGGCGGTCCTGCCGCTGGTCACCACCTATTTCGCGTCCCTGACGACGACGGCGCTCGCCGCCGCCTACGCGGGTGACCCCGACGCCGGCCGGTCCGCGGTCACCTACGTGATCGTCACTGCCGTGCTCGGGTTGCTCTGGGGCGCGTTCACCAGCGTCGACCGCTACATCCAGCAGGTCCTGAGCTTCCGCGTCGGTGCCATCGTGGGCGACCGCATGTACGAGCGGTTCCTCGCCCTCGAGTTCTGGCGGTACGACGACAAGGAGACGGTGGATCTCTACGACCGGGCGCGCCGCTTCTCGGACTCCTACGCGAGGGTCCTCGACCGCATCGCGGCGATCTTCACGCAACTGGTGTCCGTGGTCCTCGCCATCGGCGCGTTGCTCCTGGTCAGCTGGTGGATCGCGCTGATCGTCCTGGTGGCGATCATCCCCAGCGTCTACCTGCAGTTCCGCCTGTCCCGGGAGCAGATGGCCCACTGGAACACGCAGGTGGACTCGCGCCGGCAGCGCCGCATGATCGAGAACAACCTGATGAAGCCGCAGCACATCGCCGAGATGCGCCTCTACGGCATCGTCCGCCACCTCATGGACCTGCGCTCGACCCTGCGCGACGCCGACGAGAAACGGCGGTTGGACTTCCAGAAGCGCTACATCCCCAAGCAGCTCCTCGCGGATGCTCTGCAGTACGGGGCGGAACTGCTCGCGCTCGTCTGGATCGTCGGCCAGATCATCGCCCGGGCCCAGCCCGTGGGTCAGTTCCTCTACGTCCAGCAGATCGTCAGCCGGGCCCTCAGCACCGCGAACAACCTCGTGTCCTCGCTCAGCTCCATCGACGAGGACCTGGCGAACCTCAAGGACTACGAGCAGTTCATGGAGTTCCCCCTCTCGACGGCGGCCGTCGGGCGGCTCGAGGCGGCACCCTCCGTCGTCGAGCTCCACGACATCCACTTCACCTATGCGGGCGGCGAGGCGGAGGTGCTCAAGGGCATCTCGATGTCCTTCGAGCGCGGGGCCCACGTGGCGATCGTGGGGGAGAACGGAGCGGGTAAGTCCACGCTCATCCGGGTCCTCGCGGGGCTGTACCAGCCCAGCAGTGGAAGCGTGCTGGTGGACGGGCGGGACCTGCGGGACATCAGCATCGACGACTGGCATCGGTACCTCGCCGTCATGTCACAGGACTTCCTGCGGTACGAGTTCGCGACGGCCGCGAACAACATCTACTTCGGCGACGTGCACCGCCCGCGTGACGACGACCGCGTGCGTCGGGCAGCGCAGGACGCCGAGGCCGTGGAGTTCATCGAGAAGATGCCCAACGGCTTCGACAACTACGTGAGCAACTGGATGGAGGACCCCCGCGGGCGGAAGGGCAGCGGCCTGTCCGGCGGGCAGTGGCAGCGCCTCGCGATGGCTCGCAACTTCTACCGGGACGCTCCCTTCATCGTCATGGACGAGCCGACGTCGGCCATCGACGCTCTCGCAGAGCACCGGATCTTCACGCGGCTGTTCGCCGACCGCTCCCGAACGATCATCGCCATCAGTCATCGGCTCGCCACGATCGAGAAGGCGGACATCGTGTACATGCTGGAGAACGGCCGCGTCGTCGAATCCGGCACCCACCCCGAGCTGGTGGCGCTCCGGGGTCGCTACTACCGGATGTTCGAGAGCCAGTTGCCCGAGGTGTAGGGGCTCATGGCGGGGTGTGGGACGCTTTGCTCCCCGGCGGGTGTTTCTGCGAAGATGGCTCCGCACGAAGCGTCGACGATCAAGGACAGATGAGCATGCTGCGGACCGCTTGGCCCCGAAGTGCCACGGTGAGCGGGGTGGCCTCGATGGCCTGCTGTGCGCCCGCGGCCAGGCCGGCACCCCAGCATGCGGCGGGTCGTTCCTACTCCTGAACCCCCGCGTCGGACGCCCTGTGCGTCACCGACACCGATACCCGTCATGGCACGGTAGTTCCCGCATGCCACCAGCCGGCAGAGACCGATCATCCCGATCCTCCAACTGCTAAGGCGCTCCTCCATGCACCCCCTTTCCATCAAGGACATCCGTTCATCCTTCATCAACGCGACGCGCTCCGAGGCGGCGAAACTGACCCCACCGGGGAACTTCGACTCCCTCGACTGGGACAACCTGGACTTCCTCGGCTGGCGTGACGAGAAGATGCCGCTCCGGGGGTACCTCGTGGTGCCCACCGACCAGGGGCCCTCGGGCATCCTCCTCCGGGCACCCGAGTCCGGCGCACGGAAGAACCGGGCCGTCCTGTGCGAACTCTGCCGTGACGTATTCTCCAAGGAGGACGTCCTCCTGTGGGTCGCACGCCGCGCCGGCCAGTCGGGCCGCGACGGCAACACGGTCGGTACGCTGATCTGCGCCGATTTCATCTGCTCCGCGAACGTGCGCAGGGAGCCGCCCGCCAGCGAGATCCAGCCGGACCCTGCTGCGGTCGTCGCCCGCCAGGTGGGCGAACTGCGCGAGCGGACCGACAGGTTCCACTCCCGCGTGCTGAAGCGCTAGTACCGCAATCGGACCGGACACCGCGGCACGATGCACCGAGGGCGCACCCGCCCGCAGAAGCGGGCGGGTGCGTGCCCGTCGCAGCATGACGCGCCGCTCGTCCGCGGGCCGCGCTGGGCTAACCTAGAGCAGTGACTTACGAGATCGAGATTGGCCGAAGCAAGCGCGGACGCAGGGCATATTCGCTGGACGACGTGGCGGTGGTGCCCTCGCGGCGCACGCGTGATCCGCTCGACGTCTCCGTCGGCTGGCAGATCGACGCCTACCAGTTCGAGATGCCCGTCGTCGCAGCCCCCATGGACTCGGCGATGTCACCCGCCACGGCCATCGCCATGGGCAGGCTCGGCGGTCTCGGTGTACTGAACCTCGAGGGGTTGTGGACCCGCTACGAGGATCCACAGCCCGTCCTCGACGAGATCGCGGGACTGAGCACCGAGAACTTCAGCCCCGCAGCGACCCGGCGCATGCAGGAGCTCTACGACGCACCCATCCAGGCAGACCTCATCACGAGCCGCCTCGCCGAGATCCGTGAGGCGGGTGTGACCGTCGCCGGTGCCCTGACGCCCCAGCGCACCCAGCAGTTCTACAAGACGGTCCTCGCGGCGGGCGTCGACATCTTCGTCATCCGCGGCACGACGGTTTCCGCGGAGCACGTATCGAAGAACGAGCAGCCGCTGGATCTGAAGAAGTTCATCTACGAACTCGACGTCCCCGTGATCGTCGGCGGTGCGGCCGGCTACACGCCCGCCCTCCACCTCATGCGGACCGGTGCCGCCGGTGTGCTCGTCGGTTTCGGCGGCGGGGCGACCACCACGACGCGCCGAGCGCTCGGTATCCACTCGCCGCTCGCCTCCGCCATCGCCGACGTCGCCGGAGCCCGCCGCGACTACATGGACGAATCCGGAGGCCGGTACGTCCACGTCATCGCCGACGGCGGCATGGGGGCCAGTGGCGACATCGTGAAGGCGATCGCCATGGGCGCGGACGCCGTCATGCTCGGTTCGGCGCTCGCCCGTGCCGAGGAGGCACCAGGCAAGGGCTGGCACTGGGGCCAGGAGGCGCACCACCATGAACTGCCACGCGGCGACAGGGTGAACATCGGCACCGTCGGTCCGCTCCGGGAAGTGCTGTGGGGCCCCTCCCACCACACGGATGGCACGTCGAACCTCATCGGCGCGCTGCGGCGGGCGATGGCCACCACCGGCTACTCGGACCTCAAGGAGTTCCAGCGCGTGGAAGTCGTCCTCTCGCCGTACATCTCCACCGACTGATGGTTCCGAAAGGCATACTGTGAGCGACCTGTCTCTTGACCTGCACGACGCCGGACTGACCACTCCCGAACTCGTGATCCTCGAGATGGAGGCGACCTCCAAGGAGGACGCCTCGGCGCAACTCGCCTCACGCATGTACGAGGCCGGGCGCATCTCGGACCTGGAGGCCTTCCTCGACCAGGTCAATTCCCGCGAGCACCAGATGGCGACGGGACTGCCTGGCGGTGTGGGCCTGCCGCACGCCCGCAGCCAGTACGTCAACCAGACCTCCATCGCGGTCGGTGTCACCCGGTTCGGGCACAGCCTCGACTTCGGCGCCGTGGACGGTCCGGCAACGCTCGTACTCCTCATGGCCACGCCGGCACAATCCTTCTCGGAGCATCTCGAAGTGCTGGCCACGATCGCTCGGAGCCTGTTCAAGGAGAACTTCCGGGAGTCGCTGCGCCGGGCGCACGACGCCGAGGTCATCGCCGAGCTGATCAACTCGTCCCTGGTGTTCTTCGACCACTAGCGACGGGGCGACGGACATAGTCCAATCACTCCTCCGCCGGCTCGGCCGCTAGCGATCAGGCCCGCGGGCATTCGTTGTTCTACAGCCGTACGAAGTACCGTTGAGGGGTGTTGAAGACCGCGCTCAAGCCTCGATGGATCCTCATGCTGATCCTCGCCATGGCCATCGCCGCGGTCTTCGTGCTCCTCAGCCAGTGGCAGTTCAGCTCTTCCCGCGACGCACCGCCGCCTGCGCCGAGTGCCACCGAGAACGTCCGCCCGCTGACCGAGGTGCTGCAACCCCTCACTCCGCTGTATTCGAGCACTGCCGATCAGATGGTCTCGCTGGACGGCAGTTTCCTGCCGGGCACCAGGGTCCTGGTGCAGAACCGGTTGTCCGACGGCGAGGACGGCCTCTGGGTCGTCGAGGCCTTCGCGGTCGAGGGATCGGACGGGGACCCGGAACCGGGCGTCGGCGGTGCCGTCATCCCCGTCGTGCTCGGGTGGGTGCCGGAGGCCGATGAAGCCGCTGCGATCGAGGAACAGCAGGGCCCGGCCTCCGTCGTCGGTCGCCTCCTGCCACCGGAAGCCCCCGAGGTGCAGCGGCCCGTGGAAGGGCAGGTGCCCACGCTGGCCACTGCCGAACTGACCAACCTGTGGGAACGCGAGTCCTATTCCGCTTTCGTCGTCGCGTCGGAGGTGACGGTCGGCGGTACCGACGTCCCCTTCGCCGAGGGCATGCGGCAGGTCGTCGTCGGTCCGCAGCCGCAGGAGACGCCGATCAACTGGCTGAACATCTTCTACGCGATCGAGTGGGTCGTCTTCGCCGGCTTCGCCTTCTTCCTGTGGTGGCGCCTGGTTGCCGACGACTACCGCCGCTCCCTCGAGGACGCCGCCGATGCCGCCGAGGCAGCGCAGGCGGAGGGCGCCGACCGACGGCCCGACGCCTCCGCCGTCGTCACCGGTGCCGGCCCGTCCACCCATGCGTCACCCGACCCGACGTCCGACACCGAAAGAAGCGCGCACAGTGACTGAGCCCACCCTGGAACCAACCGGAGCAAGCGGAGCAACCGGAGGTCCTGGACCTACGCCATCGAAGGGCACGCCGAAGCGGCGCTTCGGGGGAACCCACCGGCAGATCAGGTCCGCGCTCGCGTTCTACAAGGTGCTGGCCTATGCCACGGGCGTCATGCTCCTGCTCGTCGTCGTCGAGATGGTCGCCAAGTACGGCTTCGACTCCGAGATCGTCGCGGGCGGCGGTGCAGCCATCCAGTTCCTGCCCGAGGTCGTCGCCGAGACGGCGGGCGGGTTCAACCTCTCGACGGCGGTGCTGATCGTGCACGGCTGGCTCTACGTCGTGTACCTGATCGCCGACTTCCGGCTCTGGCAGTTCATGCGGTGGCCGTTCAGCCGCTTCGTCCTGATCGCGCTCGGCGGCGTGGTGCCCCTGCTGTCGTTCTTCGTCGAGAAGCGGGTCCACCGGCAGGCGGAGCAGGACCTGACGGCACACCCCGAGGCCGCGCCGCGCTACTGATGCCCCCGTGACCGGCGGGGAGTAGTCACGGACGGCTTCCAACTGCTCGGTGGACCGTCATCCCGGTGTGCGACGCCGGTGCACGCGGACTATTGTTGATAGGTGACTACCCCCGAGAACGGTTCCGAACACCGCCCTGTCCTCGTCGTGGATTACGGCGCGCAGTACGCCCAGTTGATCGCGCGCCGCGTCCGCGAGGCCGATGTCTACTCCGAGATCGTGCCGCACACGCTGAGTACGCAGGAGATCCTCGCTAAGAATCCTTCAGCGATCATCCTTTCGGGCGGCCCGTCCAGTGTCTACGCGGAAGGCGCCCCGAAGGTCGAGGCGGACCTGTTCGAGGCAGGCGTGCCGGTGCTCGGCATCTGCTACGGCTTCCAGGCCATGGCCAATGCGCTCGGCGGCACCGTCGCGAGGACGGGCCTGAGGGAGTACGGTTCCACCGACGTGCGCTCCGACGGCGGGTCCCGCTCGATCCTGAGCGGCACGCCCGACCAGCAGAACGCCTGGATGAGCCATGGCGACAGCGTGCAGTCGGCGCCGGAGGGCTTCGACGTCCTCGCGAGCACGGCAGGGGCGCCGGTCGCAGCCTTCGCGAACGAGGAGAAGGGCCTCTACGGCGTGCAGTGGCACCCCGAGGTCAAGCACTCCCAGCACGGCCAGGCCGTCATCGAGAACTTCCTCTTCAGGGGCGCGCGGCTCGATCCGAACTGGACGACCCGCAACATCCTCGAGGAGCAGGTGGAGCGCATCCGTGAACAGATCGGCGACTCGCGCGTCATCTGCGGACTCTCCGGAGGCGTCGACTCCGCCGTTGCGGCAGCACTGGTGCAGCGCGCCGTCGGCGACCAGCTCACGTGTGTCTTCGTCGACCACGGATTGCTCCGCGAGGGCGAGGCCGAGCAGGTCGAGCGTGATTTCGTGGCCGCGACCGGCGTCCGGCTCTACGTCGCCAACGAGCAGAAGCGGTTCCTCGAGGCGCTCGCCGGCGTGTCGGATCCGGAGACGAAGCGCAAGATCATCGGACGCGAGTTCATCCGCGCCTTCGAGGAGGCGGAACGCGCCATCATGCGCGAGGCCGAGGCGGAGGGCGAGCCCATCCGCTTCCTGGTGCAGGGCACCCTGTACCCCGACGTGGTCGAGTCCGGGGGCGGCGAAGGAGCCGCCAACATCAAGAGCCACCACAACGTCGGCGGCCTGCCCGAGGACCTCCAGTTCGAGCTCGTCGAGCCGCTCCGCACCCTCTTCAAGGACGAGGTCCGAGCCGTCGGGGCCCAGCTCGGGCTCCCTGCCGAGATCGTGGGACGCCAGCCGTTCCCCGGTCCGGGACTGGGGATCCGCATCGTCGGCGAGGTGACGGAGGAGCGCCTGGAGCTGCTCCGGAAGGCCGACGCGATCGCCCGTGCCGAGCTGACGGCTGCCGGACTCGACAACGAGGTGTGGCAGATGCCCGTGGTCCTGCTGGCGGACGTGCGCAGCGTGGGCGTGCAGGGTGACGGCCGCACCTATGGGCACCCGATCGTCCTCCGCCCGGTATCGAGCGAGGATGCCATGACGGCCGACTGGTCACGCCTCCCGTACGATCTGCTGGCCCGCATCTCCAACCGGATCACCAACGAGGTGGACGGCGTCAACCGCGTGGTGCTCGACGTCACGAGCAAGCCGCCGGGAACCATCGAATGGGAATAGGCAGCGGTCCGGGCGGCGATAAACCTACTTCGGTCCGCCCGGGCAGCGTTGCTATCCGCGGGGACCGTCCGCTTTTCGGATAGCTTGGAAGACATGCCAATCTGGTCGAGATCAGCACGTGACAATGCAGGGAAGAAGGCCGTCGTGCCGGAGCAGGACCAGCGGGATGCGGCAGCGACGCCGGCGGATCAGCTGCAGGAGGACCAGCGAAGCACCGGGACCGGCCAGCAGGATGCTGCCGGGTCCGAGGATCGGTCGTCCGCGCAGGACTTCCTCGTTCCGTGGCTCGAGGGCCTCGGTGCGCAGGCGAGCGGGGACACGCTGCTCCACTTCCGGCCGTCGGCTGGCACGAGCATCGACCTGACCCACGCGCACCCCTCCGGGCTCGCTCAACTCCTCGCCGGTCGCCGGACGCGCCTGTCGACGCTTCTGCGGGACCCCGTCCAGTACAGTGCGGCCAAGGCGGCCGCACGGGCCCTGCGGGCGAAGATCTTCGAACTCGGAACCGAGCGCGGCATCGACGTCGGGTACCTCGCCGCCGGAACGGCGTCCTGGCGATCGGTGGACGATGCAGGACGTTCCGAGACACTGAATGCACCGGTGCTCCTCACTGCTGTGTCACTGACGGTGCACGCCTCACAGGACGACTACGAACTGCAGATCACCGAGCAGGCCCGGATGAATCCGGCCCTCGTGCGCCATCTGCGGGACCACCAGGGACTGCAGGTGGACCCGACCGGCATCGCCCGGCTGGCCTACGGCACCGCGCGCTTCGATCCCTACCCCGTGCTCGAGCGCATGCGGGTCCTGGCGGACGGCGTCCGCGGGATGTCGGTCGAGCACCGGATCCTCGTGTCGACGTTCGCCGACCTCGCAGGCGTCAAGGGCGATCCGGCACTCCGCCCCGAACACCCGGTGCTCGCTGCCCTCATCGCGTCGGCGCGGGGTGACGCAGAGGCAGCTTCGGTCCTTTCCGGGGCAGCGGACGGACTGTCCTTCCCGCCCGCGGACGAGCGGGATCCCGCGCACGAGCTGCTGATCCTCGACGCGGACCGGGCGCAGCAGGAGGTCCTGGACCTGGCCTCCGCCGGCGTGAGCCTCGCAGTGGCCACACCGCCGGGAACGGGGCAGACACAGACCGCGCTGAACGTCGTTGCACGGGCGGCCGCTGCCGGCAGCCGCGTCGTCGTCGCGGCCGAGCGCCGGGGCACCCTCAACGAGTTGGTGCAGGATCTGGACGGGCTGAACCTCGGCTCGCTCGTGCTCCAGCTCGGCAGCCAGACCGGCCCCGCGCAGCTGCGGGAGGCCGTCATCCGTGCCCTGGTGCGGAACGAGAAGGCGACGGAGCCGCACCTCGAATCCCTGCACTCCACGTTGACGGGTCACCGCCACCAGCTCATGGAGCACGTGCGAAGCCTCCACAACGTCCGGAGCCGCTGGGCGTGCTCGCCCTATCAGGCCATGCAGTCCCTCGCCGGCCTCACCGCCCTCGACCCTGCGCCTTCCACCACGGTGCGCCTCAAGCGCAGCGTCCTCGACTCGATCGCCGACCGCAAGGAACTGAGCGAGCGCCTCCGCCGTGCAGCGGAACTGGGTAGCTTCAGCAAGGCCTCGACCGAGAGCCCCTGGTACGGCGCGCAGCTGCTCAACCGCAAGGAGACCGAGCACGCGCACGGTCTGGCGCAGCAGCTCTCGACGGAGATCCCCGACCTGCGGAATCGGGTGCAGCGCGTAGCAGAGCATTCGCACATCACGCTCGGCGCGACCTTCAGGGAATGGGGCGAGCAGCTCGAGCTCCTCGTGGCGGTGCGGGGGAGCCTCGACAAGTTCACGCCCGACATCTTCGACCGACCCGTGACCGACCTGATCTCGGCGACCGCGCCTTCATCGTGGCGCAAGGAACGCGACATCGAGATGAGCTCGATGACGAGGTCGCGGCTCCGGCGCGTCGCCAAGGAGTACATCCGGCCCGGCGTGCACATCTCGGACCTCCACACCTCCCTTCTCGAAGTGCAGCAGCAACGCACGCTGTGGACGCGCTACGCGCTGACCGAGCGGCATCCCTCGGTGCCGACCGGGCTCGCCGAGATTAACGCGTCCTACCAGGCCGTCGAGGCCCGCCTCGCCGACCTGACCGAGATACTGCGGCCCACGTCACGGCACCCGGACCTCGCGTCCCTCGAACTGGACGGGCTCGAGGCGATCCTGAGCGGCCTCGCATTGGACCGGGAGACCCTGGAGACGCTGCCGGAGCGCACGCTGCTGCTCGACGAGATGCGTGAGCAGGGACTGGGCGAACTGCTCGCCGACCTCGCAGCCCGCGAGGTTCCTGCGGAAGGGGTCGGCCCGGAGCTGGAGCTCGCCTGGTGGCAGTCCGCTCTGGAGGCGATGATCAGCGGTGACGACTACCTCGCCATGTCCGACGGCGCCAGCCTCCGCAAGCTCGAGGCCGAGTACCGTCTGGCGGACAACGCCCACATCGCGTCCGGACCTGCCCGGATCCGCTGGACGCTCGCGGAACGGTGGCGGAACGCCGTGGCGGATCACCCTGATGATGCCGGCCGCCTGCGGCAGGAACTCAAGGACGGCACCCTCACCCTCGAGGTCTTCGCGAGCCTTCACCGGGACTTGGTCGCGGCACTGCTGCCCGTCTGGGCCGTGAGCCCGCTGACGATCAGGGGCACCGTGCCCGAGGGCTACACGTTCGACACGGCGGTTGTCCTCGACGGTGAGTCGATGTCCCTGCAGAGCGCGGTGCCCTGCGTGGCGCGCGCGGCGCAGGTCGTCGTCTTCGGCGACGATCGCCTCGCCCACCCGACCCGCTTCAGCATCGAGGTGCAGGCCGCCGACCGGGCGACGACCCTCGAGCCGCTACCGAGTGCATTCGACTCGTTGCGCGAGGTACTGCCTGTCCGCGGGCTGACAGAGGTTTACCGGGGGGTCGATCGCGGCCTCGACACCTACCTGAGCGAATCGTTTTACGACGGGAAGCTCTCGCGGCTGCCGCAGGCCTCCGAAGTGACGGGTGAGGGTCGAGGGCTCGTGGTCGAGTACTTGCCCAACGGCACCGGCATGCCGAGCTCGGAGCACGACGGCGTGGAGAGCGTCGACGTCGAGGTGAACCGTGTCGTCGAACTGGTCTTCGACCACATCCGCCGCCGCCCGAGCTTCTCGCTCGCGGTCGTGACGGCGAGTGCACGGCATGCAGCGCGGGTGGGAGAGGCGATCCGCCTGCAGATGGCGGAATTCCCCTGGGCGGCCGACTTCTTCACACCGCGCAGGGAAGCCTTCCGTGTGGTTCCCGTCCAGCGTGCCGGTGGGTTGGTGCGCGACGACATCATCTTCTCGCTCGGCTACGGACGGACCCCGCACGGACGTGCACTGCACTCCTTCGGTCCGTTGTCCGGCTCCGACGGTCGCCAGAACTTCGTCATGGCCATGACGAGGGCGCGGCGCCTGCAGCATGTGCTGACGTGCTTCGAGCCCTCCGACCTCGATCCCGACCGCCTCACGACGGGGGCGCTGGACTTCTTCGAACTCCTGCAGCGCGAACTCGGGGGCGACGCGGGACACAACGCGGTCAGGTCGGGCGGCAACGAGGATCCGCTGGTCGCGGATCTGGTGGACCGCCTGAGGTACCGTGGCGCGGACGTGTGGGACCACTACGCGGGCGTCCTCGACATCGTCGCGGTGCGGCCTCCAGGCGTCAGTGTCGAAGGAAGTGCCGACGGCAGCGCTGCGACGGTGTCGGACGAGCGCCCGGCGCCGCTCGCGATCGAATCCGACGGTACGACCCGCTACGGATCGATGTCCGTGAGGGAGCGAAGCCGCCTGCGCCCCCAGGTCCTCGAGCGTATGGGGTGGCGCTACATGCCGTTGTGGACGATCGAGGTGTTCACCGATCCCGATGGGTGCGCCCTGCGGGCTTCGGCCCTCATCGGCCTCCCCCCGCGTGAGATGTCAGAGCAGCCGCGAACGCGAAAGGACGCCGCCAGGATGCGGAAGGACGAGCAGCACCCGGGACGTGGCATCATCGTCGGCCGTGAAGCAGGAGCAGCAGAGGATGCCTCTCCTGCGCTTCCGACGACCGCGGGCGAGGACGACCCCCGAGCGTGGGGCGACGCCGAGGAGAATCACGACGAGTGGCTTCAGGAGCAGCGTCCCCCGCACTGGGGCTGATCGCGTCGACGCTCCTCTTGTGAGTCCGCCGGGCTCACGGGGCTGTTCTCAACACGAGGTGGACATCCCCTGAGCTCGACGCTCCGGCGAGCGCAGCGGCCTCCTCCGCTCCGGCGGCGACGACGACGAGTCCGGCGTCGTCGTCGGCCCCTGGCCACGTTCCTCCCGAGCCGCCCGGAGCAGCCCACACGACCGGGACGGAGCGAGCGAGGACCGTCGATTCCGACGCGACGTCGTAGCCGTTGCCCGTACTCAGGATGACGTCGACGATCTGACCCGGGGCCAGGAGCTGGACTGTGGCCGGATCGGCCGGCCGGATGGGCACGGCGACAGTTCCCGGCGCGGTACCCGTCAGCAGGCCGTCACCCACGAGCGCCGTGGGCGGGATCGGGGACCCCTGGGACAGGGGAGCAGCCAGCTGCTGGCCGACCACCTGGGACCGGTCCTGGTAGGCGGGCCCGCCCATCGCTTGTTCCGGAAGGTCGATGAGTGCGACGTCGGCGTCGCTCAGGACCTTTCCGACGGGGAGGTCGTGTGCAGCGCTGACGACGGTGGTCGTTGCGTAGTCCTCACCCACGGCGGCTTCAACGGCGACACCCGCGGCGGCACTGAGCAGCAGGCAGGCGATCAGGCGCCTGTGTCGCTGGATGCGCCTGCGTAGGCGATACCGGATCGGGGGGCGTCCGGCGTGATTCGTCTGGTTCATGGACCGACCGTAGGCCGGGCCTCCGCGTGCGTGGTCCTGCGATCAGGCGTATGTGGACATCAGCGCTCCCGACGCGGTGGCGACGTAGGGAAGTCCCTCCCTGCACCTTCAGGAGGAGGCGGTGGCTCCACCGCTCGGGGTGGCCGAGGAGGTTGACGGGGAGCTCGACGAGGAACCCGTGCCCGCCGAGGAATCGGAGGTGACCTTGGCCTTGGTACCCGAATCGGACGTCGCGGACGACGAACCGGCCTCCACGCTGGTCTTGGTGTCCCTGGAATCGTTGCGGTAGAAGCCAGTCCCCTTGAAGACGACGCCGACGCTGTTGAACTTCTTCCGCAGGGCGCCGCCGCACTCGGGGCATACCGTCAGCGAGTCTTCGGAGAACGACTGCTGGATATCGAAGGCGTGGCCGCAGTCCTTGCAGGCATAGGCGTACATCGGCATGGAAATCCTCCTGGACGAACGTCGTGGACCCGAATGGCTCTCTGGACCGTCGATTGGCACTCTCCGGGGTCGAGTGCCAGTCTACACCCCGAGAGCGGGCGCCGTGTCCGACTATCGCGCGTCGCGGGTCCTGTCGAAGCGCAGCAGGCCGTCCGCGGTGAACGCTCCTGTCAGCTGCTGATCGTAGGGCTCTGCCGGGATCACTCCGCTCGGCAGTATCTCCGAGCGGTAGACGACCCCGAGCCGGGGTACGGCCCCGGGCTCGTCGATGGGGTGCCGGGCGAGGAAACGGTCGTAGTACCCGCCGCCCTGGCCGATGCGGTTGCCCTCGACGTCCACTCCGAGCGCGGGGACCAGGATGAGCGCGACCTGCGGGGCGAGGTCGCCGAACTGACGGCGTGGACCCACAGGTTCATCCACCGGGGCTCGCACCGAGCGCTCGAGGGCGATCCCGGGAGTCCAGGCACCCCAGGACAGCTCGTAGGCGGGTTCGCAGATGGGGACGACGACGCCGAACCCTAGCCGGTGCAGTTCCCCGAGGAGGGAAGCGGTGCGTGGCTCGGGGTCGACGCCGAGGTATGCGGCGACGGTGGGGCGGGGGGTGGCGCCGGCGCTGTCCGCGAACGGTCGACCGACATGCGCGACCACGGCCTCGCCGAGGGCGTCCGACTGGTCCTGCCGCTCCGTCGGATCAATGGCGGCGCGTGCCGTCCGCAGTGAGGCGCGCAGGCGGGCCTTTTCCGTAGCACGGAGGGAGCGTGTCATTCCACCATTGTGCTCGCAGCCTCGCGAGTCCACGCCCATTATGTAGTGTGGTGCCCATGACTTTGCGATCACGTGTGACGAAGGCCGTTATCCCCGCGGCCGGCCTGGGAACCCGTTTCCTTCCCGCAACCAAGGCGATGCCGAAGGAAATGCTTCCGGTCGTCGACAAGCCGGCCATCCAGTACGTCGTCCAGGAGGCCGTGGACGCAGGACTGTCCGACGTCCTGATGATCACGGGGCGCAACAAGCGGGCGCTGGAGGACCACTTCGATCGTGTTCCTTTCATCGAGCAGACCCTCGAGGCCAAGGGTGACCTCGACAAGCTCGCCGCCGTGCGGCGCCCGTCCGAGCTGGGCGACATCCACTACCTCCGCCAGGGGGACCCCAAGGGCCTCGGCCACGCGGTACTCCGGGCCAAGCTCCACGTGGGCGACGAGCCGTTCGCGGTCCTGCTCGGAGACGACCTGATCGACGAGCGTGATCCCCTGCTGGAGACGATGATCGAGGTCCAGGCCAAGACGGGTGGCTCAGTGATCGCCCTCATCGAGGTCGACCCGCAGCAGATCAGCGCCTACGGCTGCGCCGATATCACCGAGCTGGACGGGGAGGACCACGTCCGCGTCAACCAGCTGGTCGAGAAGCCCGCCGTGGAGGACGCGCCGTCGAACCTCGCCGTCATCGGGCGTTACGTGCTGCACCCCCGGGTCTTCGAGGTCCTGGAGACCACCCAGCCCGGTCGCGGGGACGAGATCCAGCTGACCGACGCCCTGCAGACCCTGGCTGCGGCCGAGGGAGAGGGCTCCGGCGTCTACGGGGTCGTCTTCCGTGGCCGTCGGTACGACACGGGTGACAAGCTGAGCTACCTGAAGGCGGTTGTCACGCTGGCGTCCGAACGCGAGGATCTCGGACCGGACCTCTGCGCCTGGATCAAGGACTTCAGCAAGAACATTCCGGACTGATCCGCCGTGTGGTCGGCAGCCAGCTGGCCCGTGACCCTGAGGGCCGGTTCGCTGGTCCTCAGGCCCATTCGCCACAGGGACAAGGCGGCCTGGACTGCGTTGCGACACCGCAACGCCCGCTGGCTGGCCCCGTGGGAGGCGTCGAACCCCGACCCGGAGGGCTTCCTGCCCACCTATCACCAGATGGTGCGCTCGCTGACGGCACAGGCACGGGCAGGAACGGCCCTTCCGTTTCTCATCCTCGAGCAGCAGCCGGGCTCGGGCCACGAGCGCCTCGTCGGACAGTTGACGGTGTCGGGCATCACCTGGGGTTCGGCGATGACGGCGACGCTGGGCTACTGGGTCGACTCCGAGCGGGCCGGGCGGGGGATCGCGCCGACCGCGGTGGCTCTTGCCACCGACTACTGCTTCGGTGACCTCGGGCTGCACCGAATGGAGATCAACATCCGTCCGGAGAACCGCGCGAGCCTCCGGGTCGTGGAGAAACTGCACTTCCGCGACGAGGGGCTGCGCCCCAGGTATCTGCATATAGCAGGTCAGTGGGCAGATCACAGGAGTTTCGCCCTCACTGCGGAGGAAGTGCCCCGCGGTCTGTTGACTCCGTGGCTCGAGGGCAGTCCACCTCGCCTGGGGTGACCTGGATGTCCAATGCCCTGAAGGGCATATTCGATCACGACACACCGGTGCCAATGCCGCGGCCTGCGGGTGATTGCTCCTACGGTTCTAGATGTGGTCTTTTCTCTGGATAGTTCGTTGGTACTCGCTGCAATCGTCGGATTGTGGCTGGTGTGGGTAGCCCCGTTCGTCCTCCGTGCGAACGTGCCGGCCACAGCCGGAACCGCGGCTCTTTCGCGGAAGGCCACGACTCGCGGTGCGTGGGGCAGCACGATGGCAATGACCCAGCCCGAGAGCGCGCCGCGTCGCTGGTGGAGCATCCAGGGAACCCACTCCCCGGCGTTCCAGGAAGTGCCCGCGCCGGCGCACCCCGGCGCGTCCGCACCCACGACGTCGTTCACGCCCCGCTGGGGACGCATCGCCGTTGCGTTGGTGGGGCTCATGGCGTTGGTCGCCGTACCCGTCACGCTGGTTCTCGCGGCCCTGAACGTCGTGTCCCCGCTCGTTCCACTCGCCTGCGCCGCACTGACCGCCGCCGCCGTCGGGGTGCTGAGGTTCCTCGCCATCCGATCCCGTCGGGCACGCATCAACAACGCTTTCGCCGCTGCGATGGCGCCCGTGCGCACCACCGCACCCGGGACTTCCGGTACATCCGAAACGTCGGAGACGTCCGAGACGACCGGAACCGCCGGTCGCGCTGCTCCTCAACGTCCCACGGCACTGTTCGACGCCGAGGACCAGGCGGTTCGGCCGCTGACGGCGATGGAGCTTCGCACAGCAGCCCTCGCAGTAGCTCACGGAGCCACCGCGGTGTCGGTGCACAGCGGGATCCAGGCGGGCACCGAGGAAGCCGCTACGCAGCCCGCCGGAGCAACAGCCTGGGCGCCGGTCGAGGTCCCGCGTCCCACCTACGTCGACTCGGTGAAGGCCGAACGCCAGGCCCCCGCTCCACTCGATCTGCCCGAGGCGCCGAAGCCCTCGTCGAAGACCCCCATCAAGGCCGCGGAGGCTGCAGCGCGGAGCGCATCGGCGACAGCCGATCCCGCAACCACGACCTCCGGGTCCGCTCCCGCCACGGGGCGCATCAACCTCGACGACGTGCTGCAGCGACGCCGCGCCTGAGGCAGCGGTGCCATGGCCCGGCGCTGTCGCCACGATGGCCGTAACCGCCGCCTAGCCACCGCATGAGGTCCAGGGAAGCGCGCATCATCCGCGAGCAGGAGGCCATCGCCTATCTGGAGTCGGATGCGCCCGGCGAGCTCCTGCGGAAGGTGCTCGCCCCGGACGGCTGGGACCTCGTGTCCTGGCAGCTCGGACCGGTGCATCACCGGCCCGGCGCCGGGGTAACGGGAGTCTTCTCGATAGTTGTGCAGCCCGCTCCCGGGGGACGGCGTCGCAGCGCCTCTCCTTGCGTACCGACCCACGCCTGCATCACCTCGAGCGCACGTCCGGGATCGAGCGGCCGCACCGTACTTGCTCATCGTCAGGGCACCCAGGAATTCTTCGTCTGGGTGCATCCCGCCGATCCACTGCTGCCCGGGCTTCCCCTGGCACTGGATCCGGCGGGCATGACCCGGTGGGCGTTCGGTCCGCAGCATCATCCCGCGGACACCGTCGTCGAGCTCAGGAGCTACCGGCCGCTCAGGCGAGCAGTCGTCATGGCGCGGAACCGCGACGACGCCCGCTACCTCAAGGTGCTGCGCCGGAACGCGGCCGTGCAGTTGGCGGAGCGGCACAGGATGCTCCAGTCCGCGGGCGTTCCGGCGCCGGTGCTCGCAGGCGAACCGGTGCAGGACGTCGTCGCGATGCACGCGGCCCCCGGGACGCCGCTCGCCGAGCTGCTCATGCGCGACGGTGCCGCCGACGTCGATCCCGAGGCGCTCGTACAGCTCCTCAGGTCGCTCCCGCCCGCCGTCCTCACGCTGCCGGTTCGTCCGCCATGGGCCGCCCGCGTGCGCGACTACGGCGAAGGCGCGGTGGCCGTCCTCCCGGCCGAGGCGGAGCGCATCCGTCGGCTCGCGCAGGGGATCGACGACGCCGTCCGTGCCAGTGAGAGCGGCCCCCTGGTCCCTACGCACGGCGACTTCTACGAGGGCAACCTCCTCATCACGGACGGCGCCGTCTCGGGTGTCCTCGATGTCGACGCGCTCGGGCCGGGCCGCCTCGTCGACGACCTCGCCTGCTTCCTCGGCCACGTCGCCGTCCTACCCGGCCTGCACCACGGTTACGTCCACGTGCCCCAGGCCCTGGTGCGCTTCATGCGGGCCTTCGACCGGCACGTGGACCCCGCCGCACTGCGCAGTCGCGCCGCCGCCGTGAGCCTCACCCTCGTCGCCGGAGCCCGGAGCCGCCCCGGGGACGAGGGGGAGATGACGGAGGCGCTGTCCCGACTGGAGGTGGCGGAGCAGTTCCTTGCGGAGGCGCGGGCGCTGCGTGCCGGTCGGTCGGGCAGGGCCGGCGAGCGCTGATACCGGCGCCCCCATGCCGGCCCGAGGGCTCGAAGGCAGGCCTCACGCCGCAGCAGGCACCTCCACGCGCGTCTCCATCCGCAGGACCGGTGTCCCGTCGACGTCGGCCAGGTCCAGGTGGACGGACATCGCGACGCCCGCCAGCGACGCCAGGTGCGTCCCGCCACAGGGGATCTCGGCCTGCTCGCCGGGGAGGTCGCAGATCCACCGCCGCCGATCGGTGAGGCCCGGCCCCTCCGCGCCGATGGCTATCGGTGCGCCCGTCGCCGTCCAGGCGGCGAGCGTGGCGTTGACGATGGAGGCTGTGGCGTCGATGTCGAGGCCCTCCGTGCCGAAGCCCTTGCGGCGCAGGGACTTCCCCAGGCGGTACCGGTCGACCGAGCCGAACTCGCCGATGACGGTGGTGTCGATCGCGAGGGCGTCGAAGTTCGGGGCGCCAAGGGCATCGGGTGCCACGTCCTTCTTCCAGCGCCCGGCGAGCGCGCGGTTCAGGGCCAGCGAGGCGAGATGGCACCCCGTGTGCCCCGCGGACAGCGCGGCCCGGTGTGCCGCGTCCACACGTACGACGACGGCGTCGCCTTCCGCGGGCCCGTCGCCGTCGAGGAGGTGCACGACGACGAACGCCCATCCCTCGGTGCCCTTGCGCACGGGCGCCTCCCCGCCCAGGTACAGCGTGGTCCCCTCGGTGGCTCCGACCACGCAATCGACCACGGGCCAGCTGCTCCCGTCGACAACCAGCTCGCCGCGGTCCGGTCCCTGGTCGGGCCAGGCGTGGTCCACAGGGTGGAACGCGGTGGTGTCGAGCAGGACCGCACGTCGACCGTCGTCGCGCATCTCGACGTGGATCACGCGCGAGGCCGATCCGACGGCCCCCTGGGGATAGGTGACGAGGGTGTCGGACGTCGGTAGAACCATGGGTGCTCCTTGTGGTCGGGCGTGCTGGGGCGGGTCAGGCGTCGGCCGGCAGCTGCGCCAGGCGTTCCAGGAGGGGTTCTGTGCGGTAGGGGATGTGCTCGTGCAGGGCGAGCACCGTCTCGGTGCGGATGACCCCCTTGATCTTGAGCACGGAGCGCAGTGCGACCTGCAGGTTGTGCGTGTCCGTCGCGGCGACGCGGCACCACACGTCACCGCGTCCGGAGATCTCGTGGACCTCCAACACCTGGGTGAGGGTGCGCAGCCCGGCGATGACGCCGTCGAGTTCGCGGTGCGACACCTCGATGGTGATGAAGGCGATGACGTCGTAGCCCAGGGTCTCGAGGTCGATCTCGCGTCCGCTCCTGCGGAGCGTCCCCGCCCGGAGCAGCCTGCGAATCCTGCTCTGCGCCGTATTGCGGGCCACGCCGAGGAGTTCGCTGAGCTCACTGACCTGGGCCCTGGGATCCCGTACGAGCTCGAGCAGCAGGCGCATGTCGAGGTTGTCCAACTTGCTCACGGAGCTCACTTCCGGTCAATCGGCGCTGCCTGTATTGCGCATGCTGCGCAAAATGATCGTCCAGTGCTGCTGGACGACGGCACTCGACCTCATCCTATAGATGTCCGGGCGGAAGAGCGCGCGGAAGGGCCATAGTCTGGGCGCGTGCGAGCGAGGAGAAGCGGTGGGATGAGCGTCATCAACGAGCTCCGGATGAAACCGGCCTCCGCTGAACGCCGCAGCTGGGACGCGTCCCTGGCGGTGCGGCTCGCGCTCGCGGTGACGGTGATCTCGACGCTCCTGATCGGGGCCAACCTCGCGACGCCCATCTACCCGCTCATTCAGGCGGAACTGGGGCTGACATCGTTCGCCGTCACGGTCGCGTTCGCCTCCTACGTCGTGGCGCTGATCGTCGGGCTCGTCCTGGCTGGGCACTGGTCGGACTACATCGGGCGGCGCGCCGCGCTGGTCCTCGCCGTCGTTCTCGGACTGCTCGGCGCCGCCCTGTTCGGGTTCGCGACCTCATTGCCGATGCTGGCCGCCGGGCGGGTCCTGCAGGGTGCTGCCGTCGCCCTGGCCACCGGCGCGAGCTCTGCCGCGCTCCGGGACCTCCTTCCGACCCGGCCGGACTGGGCATCCCGCTTCACGCTGATGGCCTCCGCCGGGGGAGTGGCCGCAGGGCCGGTGATCGGCGGGCTCCTCTCGCTCCTGCCCACTCCCACGAGGACGCCCTTCCTCGTCTACCTGGTGGTGCTCGCGAGTCTTCTGATGCCTCTCGTGCTGCTCCGTGCGCGGCCGGCGATCAAACCCGCGGCCCTGGACAATCCGTTGTCGGCACTGCGACCCAGACGTCCTGCGGTATCACCGGACGCGCGACGGTCCTTCTGGACGGCGTCGTCCGTCGGCTTCCTCAGTTTCGCGGTCTTCGGCTTCACGCTGAGCCTTGCTCCGACCTGGTTCGCGGGGATGGCCGGTACGTCGTCGCGACCGCTCATCGGCCTCCTCGCGGCCCTCGTGCTCGGCTCGTCCGCCGTCAGCCAGCTGCTGTCACCCCGCGGACGGTTCGTGGTGCCGCTGGGCCTCGCGGGCATGGCCGTGGGGGTGGGCATCCTGCCGGTCGCCGAGGGTACAGGCAGCATTTCCCTGCTCGTCGGGGCGTGCGTCGTTGCCGGTTTCGGGCAGGGCATGGCCTTCCGGGTGGTCTTCAACGAGGTGTCCGTGAAGGTCGACCCGGCCCTGCATGCCCAGACCGTCAGTGCCGTGTACGTCATCACCTACCTCGGCAGCGCCATCCCCGTGCTGGGCCTCGGCGCCGCCGCCGGGGCGTGGGGGCTGAACGAGTCCGTCACGGTGTTCGCGGCGGCTGTCTCCGCCGTATGCGCGGTGCTCGCCATCGCTTCCCTGATCGTCCGCAGCCGAGCCGCCCGGTAAGTGGCCGCCCGATAGGTGGGTCGCCCAGTAGGTGGGCCGCCCGGTAGGTGGGCCGCCCGGTTCGATCCCCCGGGGTTCGACCCGGACGGGGTCCGCTGTTTGTAGGCTGTAGGCATGTCGAACACGCCCGCGCACGAGTCCCTCCCGACCATCCGAGCCGACAGGAACGGGAAGGACGGAGCGCTCGGAGGAGTCGGAGGCAACGGTGACGGACCGGTCGTCGTCGGGCTCGACATCGGCGGTTCCAAGACGCACGGTGCGCTGTGGGTCGGCGGCACGCTCGTCCGGGAGGCGCGCGCGGGGAGTGCGAACGTGCAGAACGTCACTCCCGCGGAAGCCACCGGTAACCTGCGGGCATTGTTCGAGGAACTCCTGGCACCCACGCAGGCACATGATGTCGGCCTCGTCGTCGCTGGATCCGGGGGAGTGGACACGGCAGCCGATGCCGAACGCCTCCGGGGCCTGATCGCCCCGAACACGCCGAACGCCGCCATCGACGTCGTCCATGACACACGGCTCATCCTCGCGGCGGGCGGTGCACGAACCGGGATCGCGGTCATCGCCGGAACCGGGTCGGTGGCCTGGGGCGTGGGGGACGACGGCAGGGAAGCCAGGTCGGGCGGCTGGGGCTACCTCCTCGGGGACGAGGGCAGCGGCTACTGGGTGGCGCGTGAAGCAGTCCGCCGTGCGCTGCATCGCCACGACCTCGGGATGCGTCCGGATACGCTCGACACGGCCGTCCTGGCGCTCAACGGAGTGGGTGCCGTGCCGGAACTGATCGGACTCTTCCACTCAGGAGCGGGGCGCACGTACTGGGCAGCACAGTCCCGGGCGGTGTTCGACGCCGCACGGGACGGACACGAGGACGCCGCAGCGATCGTGGACCGAGCGGCAGCAGACCTCACGCGCCTCGTGCTCGATGTCGCGACGGTGATCGGAGTACCTGGTCCGATCGTTTTGGGCGGAGGGCTCGCGATGCACCAGCCCGATCTGCAGGCCCGCCTCCGGGCCCGCCTCGCCGCCGAGGGAGTGACCGCGGTCGTCTTCCTCACCGAGGATCCGGTCATGGGGGCGAAGTTCCTGGCCGGAGGGCGGGCGTAGCCGGGCCGGGACCGTTTCCGAGCCGGGCACAAGGTCCACCCGGGGGCGGGTGTCGCAGTGTGACGCAGCCGCGACCCATATGAGGCCTTGTCTGCTCCGAAGTCATGGTTAGACTCAGAACCTCCGACAGCTTGAACTGACCGCTGAGCGCCCCGCTCATCGACCACTCGGACGGCAAGCCGGAACCGCATCATGTGCGGCCCGCGGGTGTAGCCCGGCCGAGAAGCTCCTGCCACGAAAGGCACAGCTGCCATGACTTCCACCGAGCAGGCGTCCAGCCGGCATCCCATGATCGAGTTCCGCCACGTCACGAAGACGTACGACGGCGGGCGCCCCGCCGTGAGCGACCTCACCATGGCCATCGACAGGGGGAGGATCACGGTCCTGGTAGGACCCTCGGGCTGCGGCAAGACGACGTCCATGCGCATGATCAACCGGATGGTGGAACCGACGTCGGGTCAGGTGTTTCTCGATGGGCAGGACGTCTCGCAGCAGAATGCCGCGGAGTTGCGGCGCTCGATGGGCTACGTCATGCAGGCCTCGGGCCTCCTGCCCCACAGGACCGTGCTGGACAACATAGCGACCGTGCCCCGGCTCAACGGGGTCGGCAAGGCAGACGCCCGCAAACGGGCGCAGGAATTGCTCGACGTCGTCGGCCTCGCGTCGGACCTCGGCCGACGCTACCCCGGCCAGCTGTCCGGCGGCCAGCAGCAGCGGGTGGGTGTAGCACGCGCCCTCGCAGCGGATCCGCCGGTGCTGCTCATGGACGAGCCCTTCAGCGCAGTGGACCCGGTGGTGCGCGCCGAACTGCAGGAGGAACTGCTGCGCCTGCAGCGCGACCTCGCCAAGACGATCGTCTTTGTCACGCACGACATCGACGAGGCGACGATCCTGGGTGACAAGGTGGCCGTCCTCGCCGTCGGGGGGCGGCTCGCCCAGTACGCCACTCCCGAGGAGATCCTGCGCGCGCCGGTGGACGACTTCGTGGCGTCCTTCGTGGGAAGGGATCGCGGATTTCGCCACCTGTCCTTCCAGCCGGGGGACCAGGTCGTGATCCACCCGATCGAGACCATCGAGGTGGAGCGGCTCGGGGATCCGACGGTCTCCGTGCGGTCGCCCTGGTCGCTGCTCGTCGACGCGGACGGTCGTCCCCACGGCTGGATCCCGCGGGCTAGACGTGGCAGCATCACGCAGCAGGCCGAGGCCGTTCCCGGAGGTTCCCTGTACACGCGCGGCGACACCCTGCGCCGCGCGCTGGATGCCGCGCTGTCCTCGCCGTCGGGCCTGGGTGTGACGGTCGACGCCGACGGGCGCGCCCTCGGGGTGGTGAGGGCCGCGGAGGTCTTCGAGCTCATCGAGGCTGCCAGGCTCGACCGCGGGCGCGCCGACCACAACACGGCGGTCTGAGCGTGGACTGGTTCCTCGGCAACCTCGACTACATCTGGCTCCACGCGCGCCTGCACCTGTTCCAGGCGATCGTGCCGCTGCTGCTGGGGGTCCTCGTCGCCGTGCCGATGGCGCAGGTCGCCCGGCTCAACCGCGCCGTCGGATCGGTCCTGCTGACCGGCTCCTCCATCCTGTACACGATCCCGTCGCTCGCGATGTTCGTGTTCCTCCCCGTGGTCCTCGGTACGAAGGTGATCGACCCGATCAACGTGATCGTGGCGCTGTCCATCTACGCCTTCTCCCTGCTCGTCCGCTCAACGCTGGATGCCCTCAACTCGATCGACGACGGCGTCCGGCAGGCCGCGGTCGCCATGGGCTACAAGCCCGTGCGCAGGTTCCTGACCGTCGACCTCCCCCTCTCGCTGCCCGTGCTGTTCGCCGGACTCCGCGTCGTCTCGGTCACGAACATCTCACTCGTGAGCGTCGGCGCGCTCATCGGGGTCCCGAGCCTGGGCACGCTGTTCACCGACGGGCTCTTCCGGTCGTTCCCGACGGAGATCGCCGTCGGCATTGTGATCATCCTGCTGCTGGCTCTCGTCATGGACCTCGTGCTCGTGCTGGCCGAACGCCTGCTGACGCCGTGGACGCGCAGGACGGCCGCCGGCGCGAAACCGGCACCGGACACCGTGGCGCTCGAGGCGAGGGTGGCGGGAGCCTGATGGACTACTCGAGCAACAATCTCCTCATCCAGATGTGGGAGTGGCTGACTGCTTCCGAGAATTGGGCGGGGGCGCGCGGGATTCCCACGCGCGTCGTCGAGCACCTCGGCTACACCGGGCTGACCATGCTCATCGCGCTCGTCATCGCCGTACCGATCGGTCTCTACGTCGGCCACACGGGGCGGGGGCGCATCGTGATCGTGTCCGGCGTCGGCATACTGCGTGCCCTGCCGACCCTCGGCATGGTCTTCCTGTTCGTGCTCCTCGCGGGCCTCGGGCTCATGCCGCCCATCTGGGCGCTCGTCCTCCTGGCCGTCCCCCCGCTGCTGAGCGGCATCTACGCCGGCATCTCCTCGGTGGACCGTGCGGTGGTCGATGCCGCGCGCAGCATGGGCATGAGCGAGATGCAGATCCTCTTCCGGGTCGAGGTGCCCAATGGTCTGCAGGTCATCCTCGGGGGTGTACGCGCCGCCGTGCTGCAGGTCATCGCGACCGCGGCCGTCGTCGCCTTCATCAACCTCGGCGGCCTCGGGGTCTTCCTCGTCGAGGGAACACAGCTAGCGGACTACGGGCGCCTTTTCGGTGGCGCCGTGGTCATCACCGTCCTCGCGATCGCCGTCGATCTGCTCATGGGACTGCTGCAGAGAATCGCCATCTCGCCGGGGCTGCGCACGTCGGGCCCCGGGAAGGCACAAGGATCTGGCCGGCAGAAGGCCGTCGCCAGTGCACAAGGAGGAACAACATGAAGAACCTGTCAGCACGACGCGCCGGTCGGCGCGCTTTGATGGGACTGGCTGGCGGCCTGACGGCCGCGCTGGCGTTGACTGCCTGCGGTGCCAACAGCGACCCCCAGGGACAGTCGGAGGAGACCGCCACCCAGGCGAGCGGCTCCGTCGTCGTCGGTTCAGCTGACTTCGCGGAGAGCCAGATCATCGCCGAGATCTACGCCGGTGCGCTCAATGCAGCCGGTGTCGAGGCCACCACCAAGCTCAACATCGGCTCCCGCGAGATCTACTATTCCGCGGTCGAGGACGGGTCGATCGACATCATCCCGGACTACAGCGGCAACCTGCTGCTGTTCGCCGATCCCGATGCGACCGCCGAATCTGCCGAGGACATCGTCGCTGCGCTCCCCGAGGCATTGACCGCTAAGTCGCCCGACGTGAAGCTCGGCGTGCTCGAGCCCTCCAAGGCCGAGGACAAGGACGCGCTCGTGGTGACGGCGGCGACAGCAGAGAGGTACAACCTGAAGTCCATCGCCGATCTGGCAGAGGTCTGTGGCGAGATCACGATCGGCGCTCCCAGCACGTTCCAGGAGCGCGCCTACGGCCTGCCCGGTCTCAAGGCGAAGTACAACTGCGAGCCCGGCGGCTTCGAGGCCATCAACGACGGCGGTGGAGACATCACGCTGCAGGCACTGCTGAACGACGACGTGCAGGCAGCCGACATCTACACGACGACGCCGTCGATCGCCGACAACGACCTCGTGGTCCTCGAGGACCCGGAGAACAACTTCATCGCCCAGCAGGTGCTGCCGCTGATCAATACCGAGACGGTGAGCGAGGAGGCCCAGAAGGTCCTCAACGAGGTGTCGGCGCAGCTGACCACCGAGGACCTGCTGGCTCTGAACCGCGAGGTCAGTGGCGACGAGAAGCGGAACCCCGCCGACGCCGCCGCCGACTGGCTCGCCGAGAAGGGGCTTGCGGGCTAGTACCGCCGCACCGGAATCCGTGGGAAGGCCGGGGCCCGTTAAGCAGCATTTCGATGCCGCGTAACGGGCCCCTGCTGTGGCATCCTGATCCAATGGCCACCTACAAGCAGTCGGAAAAGCTCCGTAACGTCCTCTACGACATCAGGGGGCCGCTGCTCGAACACGCGATGACCATGGAGGCCCAGGGCCACCGCATCCTCAAGCTCAACATCGGCAACCCGGCCCCGTTCGGCTTCGAAGCACCGGACGCGATCCTGGTCGACATGATCCGCAACCTCCCGAGGTCGCAGGGCTACAGCGACTCCCGCGGTATCTTCTCCGCGCGTACCGCCGTCGTGCAGTACTACCAGAGCCGCGGCATCAACTCGATCGATGTCGACGACGTCTATCTCGGCAACGGCGTCAGCGAACTCATCACCCTCTCGATGCAGGCCCTCCTCAACGCGGGTGACGAGGTGCTGATCCCGACCCCCGACTATCCGCTGTGGACGGCGTCCGTGGCCCTTGCCAGCGGCACTCCCGTGCACTACCTGTGCGACGAGGACAACCACTGGTGGCCGGACCTCGAGGACATGGCGTCGAAGATCACGCCCAACACCAAGGGCATCGTCCTGATCAATCCGAACAACCCGACGGGCTCGGTGTACCCGAGGTCTATCCTCGAGGGCATCGTCAGGTTCGCGCGCGAGCACGGGCTCATCCTGTTCGCGGATGAGATCTACGAGAAGATCCTCTACGACGACGCCGTCCACATCAACGCGGCGTCGGTGGCGGGGGACGACGTCCTGTGCCTCACGTTCAGCGGGCTCTCGAAGGCATACCGCATCGCCGGATTCCGTAGCGGGTGGATGGCGATCTCGGGACCGAAGCGCGACGCCGCGAACTACATCGAGGGCATCAACCTCCTCGCGAACATGCGACTGTGCGCGAACGTGCCGGCCCAGCATGCCATCCAGACGGCCCTCGGCGGATACCAGAGCATCAACGACCTGATCCTGCCGGGCGGGCGCCTCAAGCAGCAGCGCGACAAGGCCGCCCAGATGCTCAATGCGATCGAGGGCGTGAGCTGCGAGGTGGCGCAGGGCGCCCTGTACCTCTTCCCGAAGCTCGACCCCGAGGTTTACCCCATCAAGGACGACGAAAAGTTCGCCCTCGACCTCCTGAAGCAGCAGAAGATCCTGATCTCGCACGGCAGCGCCTTCAACTGGATCGCCACCGATCACTTCCGCATGGTCACGCTGCCCAGCGTGGAGGTCATCGAGGACGCCATCGGCAGGCTCGCCGACTTCCTCTCGACCTACAAGCCCTGACCCAACGGGACGATCTCGACAGCACTTCGACAGCAGGAGGAATCATGGCAGCGCAGACCGACAGCACGGCCGAGATGCGGCGTCTTCTCCTGGCCGGGCCGGACTTCTCACTGGACGCCGTCGACCCTCGCTCCACCCCCGGGTTCGACGGCGGGAAGAAGGCGGGCACGGCCGCACTCGCGGCCGGCGCGAAGGCACTGTCGGGGCTCCAGGAGAAGCTGTTCGCCGAGAGCCGGGCCGGAAGCGAGATATCGGTCCTCCTCGTCCTGCAGGGCATGGACACGTCGGGCAAGGGCGGCATAGTCCGGCACGTGGTGGGACTGGTGGATCCGCAGGGTGTGCAGCACCACGCGTTCAAAGCGCCGACGGACGAGGAACGGAGCCATGACTTCCTCTGGCGTATTCGCAGGGAGCTTCCCGAGCCCGGCATGATCGGTGTGTTCGACCGTTCGCACTACGAGGATGTGCTGATCCACCGGGTCCGCGGACTGTCCGCACCCGAGGAGATCGAGCAACGGTACGGCGCGATCAGGTCCTTCGAGAACGAAGTGGTGGCATCGGGCACCCGCGTGCTCAAGGTCATGCTGCACATCAGCAAGGACGAGCAGAAAGCCAGGCTGGCGGAAAGGCTCGAGCGCCCGGACAAGTACTGGAAGTACAACCCGGGGGACGTCGACGAACGCGGCCACTGGGAGCAGTACCAGGAGGCGTACCAGCTCGCGGTCGAGCGGACGAGCACGCCCGACAACCCCTGGTACGTGGTGCCCGCGGATCGGAAGTGGTTCGCCCGGCTCGCCGTCCAGCACCTGCTCACCGCGACACTCGAGGACATGCAGCTGAGCTGGCCCCGCGCTACCTTCGACGTCGAGCTGGAGAAGCAGCGGCTCTCTGCGTCCTGACCATCCTGACTGTCGAGACGGTCAGGAACGAGGACCGAATCCGTCCGCGATACCTCCTAGGGTGGGGGCATCGGACACGACGGAGGTACACATGCACTGGAAGATCGAACTCATCGCACTACCCGTCAGCGACGTGGACAGGGCGATCGCTTTCTACCGAGACAGGGCGGGATTCACCCTGGATCACGACCACCGGGTCGAGGACGGGCTTCGCTTCGTCCAGTTCACCCCGCCCGGGTCCGCCTGCTCCATCGCATTTGGCGAGGGAATCAGCACCATGGCGCCCGGATCGCTGCACGGGATCCAGGTGGTCGTGGACGACGCCGCCCGGGCCCGCAAGGAGTTGCTGGACCGAGGAGTCGAGGCGAGTGAGGTGGACGTGCAGCCCTGGGGTAGTTTCGTCTACTTCGCCGACCCGGACGGAAACCAGTGGGCGTTGCAGGAGCTGCCTGTCCGCACGGACTGACCCGCGGGCCATGGCGCCGTGCTGCCCGCCGACAGGGCGCTACTGGCCCTCGGCCTTGTCCCGGGCAGCCGCGAGCCGCGCCTTCGCGCCCTCCAGCCATGCCTCGCAGCGATCTGCGAGGCTCTCGCCACGTTCCCATAGCGCCAGCGATTCCTCGAGGCTCACGCCACCTGCCTCGAGCCGAGACACGACGGCCACGAGTTCCTCGCGGGCCTGCTCGTAGGACAGTGCGGCGACGTCCGCCCGTCCCGGTTCCGGCTGGATGTTCTCGGTCATCTCGTTGTTCTCCGTCACTTCGTTGTCGTTATCTGCTGGTGGCCGAGGTGTTCCGGCCGGAATGGTTCGAGGTGTGACCGACGGTGCCGAACCTGCGGCCGGACACGCCCGGGATCGAGCTGGAACCCGGGGAACTCCGCCCCCTCATGGAAGGGGTTCGCCGTTTGACAGGCTCTGGGCGACTGCCCCGAACCGGCCGCCGGCTACGCGGATGCTCAGGGCTTCCCCGCCCTGTACCTCCTGCGGATTCGTCACGACATGACCGTCTCGTGTTTGGACCACGGCGTATCCGCGGTCCAGGGTCTTCTGGGGCGAGAGCGACCTGACACGCTCACGCAGGTGATGGATCGAATCCGCCTCGCGCTCCACGGCAGCGGTGGTGCACCGCAGCGCCCGCGACCTCAGGCGCTCGATGTCGGCCTCACGGACGTCGATCATCCCCTCGGGCTTGGACAGCGACGGCCTGGAACGGAGATTCGCGAGGCTCTCGGTCTCGCGGTGGACGAGCACGCGGATCGATCGCTCGAGGGCAGCACGAGCCTGGCCTATGCGAGCCAGCTCCTCGGACACATCGGGCACCACCCGCTTCGCTGCGTCCGTCGGGGTCGACGCGCGGAGGTCTGCCACTTCGTCCAGGAGCGGGCGGTCCGCCTCGTGCCCGATCGCGCTCACCACCGGAGTGATGGCCAGCGCAACCGCCCGGACCAGGGATTCGTCACTGAAGGGGAGGAGATCCTCGAGCGCCCCACCACCGCGCGCGATGATGATGACGTCGACGCGGGGATCTGCGTCCAGCGCCGCGAGCGCCGCGGTCACCTGGGCGACGCTGTTCACGCCCTGCACCGCGACCTCCCGTACCTCGAATTCGACGGCGGGCCACCGCAGGGCCGCGTTGCGCATCACGTCCTTCATCGCATCGGAATCGCGACCGGTGATCAGGCCGATCCGATGAGGGAGGAGGGGGAGCTGCTTCTTGCGGTTTGCGGCGAACAGCCCCTCCGCCGCCAGCGCCTGCCTGAGTCGCTCGATCCGCGCCAGGAGGTCCCCGATGCCCACAGGCCGGATGTCGATCGTCTGCATCGACAAGCGACCCGTCTTGACCCAGAAGTCCGGCTTCAGGCGGGCCACCACCCGCGACCCGCGGTCCAAGGGGGACGAGACCCGATCCATCACGGTTCCGTACACGGACAACGACAGAGAGACCTCCGAATCGACGTCCCGCAGGGTGATGTAGCACATGCTCGATCGACGGTTGAGTTCTATGACCTGTCCCTCCACCCATGCCGCAGGTGCACGATCGATGTGGGCCTTGAGCTTCTCGGACAGAAGATGCAGCGGCCACGGGGTTTCAGGAGACGTCTCGGCCGCCGTCGCCGGGACGGATGACCTCTGCTGCGGAATCTGGGCCATCGGCTGGGCGCGGCTTCCCTCGCTCGTCATTCCTGTCCTGTCCTTCGGGAGGCAACTGCCTCCGGTTCCGCACGTCGTTCGGGCATTGTCCATCTGTACCATCCCGGACCCACAGGCGCGGAGCCCAGCTTATGTCTGTGGAAGCCGCAGGGTGGTTCGCTGCCTGCTGGTTATGCCCGGCAACGCACTCCGGGCATAATCGTGCATCCGATCTCCATCAAAGGATTCCATGCGGACCCTCGTCTCTGCCCTCCTGGCACTCCTCGCCCTTGCCGTCGCTGCTGCCGGTCTCACGTCTGCTTGGATCGACGAGAACCTCGTGGAGGAGTCCGGGTTCGTGGCGCTTGCAGCACCGCTGGCTGACGATGCCGATTTCCAGGCGGCGCTCACCGACTCGCTGGCGCAGGAGGTCACGGCGACCACGGGGCTGCCGGAGCAGTTCGACTCCTTCGTCGAACCCTTGGTCCGGGACGCCGCGGGAGCAGTGACCGGCTCCTCCGGCTATCCGGCAGCATGGCGGGAGACACTGCGACTGTCCCATGCATTCACTTTCGCGCAGGCGCCCGAACCGTCCGAGCTGGCTCCGGCCATCCTGACCCTCGACGTCGGTCCGGTGGTGGGGCTCGTGGCGGAGAGCGTCAGCGAAAGCCTGGGGGTGGATGTGCCGGTGCCTGAGGACACCACGATCGACGTCGGATCCATCGAGCGTGGCGGGCTTCTGAGCGGTCTCGCCGATGGGGTGCAGAGCTGGCGGCTCTACCTCGCGGGAGCGGGAGTCCTGGCGCTACTCGCGCTCGTCATCGCACGGCGGAGGGGCACGACGCTCGCGCTGCTGGGTTTCGGCGTGGCCGGGCTCGGCGTGATCGGCCATTTCGCAGGAGAGTGGGTGCCGGGGATTGCGGCCCGGGCGCCGGGAACGAGTGCCATAGCCGACGTGTTCATCCGGGGACTTGCGGAACGAGCGGGATCGGACATCGCAGGCTCCAGCGTCCCTGTCATCGTCGCGGGATCGATCGCGGTCGTGATCGGCGTCGTCTTCCGGATCGGTTTCGAGCGTCGGCGTAGGGCCTAGCTCACAGCCGAGCAGCGCCGGAACACCCGGCCCGAACGTTGCGACCCGGTAGAATTGGGATATGACCAGTACCACCGTTCAGGTCCCCATGCCCACCATTCCGCGCAGGCGCCGCTCTCCCGAGGACGTGCTGGCAGCAGCGCCGGTCCTGGGTGAGAAAAAGGTACTGCTGGCTGCCCCCCGCGGATACTGTGCCGGCGTGGACCGCGCGGTCATCGCCGTCGAGAAGGCCCTGGAGCACTACGGCCCGCCGGTGTACGTGCGCAAGCAAATCGTGCACAACCTGCACGTCGTCTCTACGCTCGAGGCTAAGGGTGCCATCTTCGTCGAGGAAACCGACGAGGTTCCCGAGGGAGCGCTCGTGGTCTTCTCGGCGCACGGTGTCTCACCCGCCGTCGTGCAGTCCGCCGAGGACAGGGGGCTGCGCACGATCGACGCCACCTGCCCGCTCGTCACCAAGGTGCACAAGGAGGCGCAGCGGTTCGCCCGCGACGACTTCGACATCCTCCTGATCGGCCATGAAGGCCATGAGGAAGTAGAGGGCACCGCGGGAGAGGCCCCCGACCACATCCAGATCGTCAATGGTCCTGAGGACGTCGACAAGGTCCAGGTCCGCGATCCGGAGCGGCTCATCTGGCTGTCGCAGACCACGCTCAGCGTGGACGAGACAATGCTGACCGTGAACCTGCTCAAGGAACGCTTCCCGACACTGCAGGACCCACCCAGCGACGACATCTGCTACGCCACGTCGAACCGCCAGGCAGCAATCAAGAAGATTGCACCGCAGACCGACCTCGTCATCGTCGTGGGATCTGCGAACTCCTCGAATTCCGTGCGCCTCGTCGAGGTGGCGCTGGAGTACGGGGCGAAAGCAGCGCATCGCGTCGATTTCGCGAACGAGGTGAACGAAACCTGGTTCGAGGGCGTACGCACGGTCGGTATCTCCTCCGGAGCATCCGTACCCGAGAACCTCGTGCAGGACGTGCTCCGGCTGCTCGCCGAGTACGGCTATGGAGAGGTTGAGGAGATCGTGACGGCGCAGGAGGACATCATCTTCTCCCTGCCCAAGGAGATCCGCGCAGCGCTGAAGGCCATGGGCGATTCGTCGCAGGGCCGCGGCGGTCGCGGCCAGCGGCAGGACCGGACAACCCTGAACTGATCGTAGTGCTGCCGCTAGCCGTCAGTGCCGTCGAGGAGCTCGTGGGCGGTGAGTGAGCGGGGCGTGGCATCGATGGCAGCTCCCGAGTAACCGGGTGATGCCGGGCTGCCGGCCCTCTGCGCGCGAGCTGTGCCCAGCAGACTGACGTCGGCGCCCTGCGAGTCGCGCAGGCCGTCCGTTCCCCCGACCGCAGCGTCGACGACGTCCAGCGATGCGGAGTCAAAGGCACCGATACGGCGCGCGGTGGGCAGAACCCTCGATTCGAGTGCCCCTACGAACGAGTTGTAACGCTCGACGGACGTCTTCAGCGAGGCCCCGAGCCGCGTCACGTGTCCGCCCATCGTGCCGAGGCGCTCGTACAGCTGCTTGGACAGATCGAAGAGTTCGCGGGCATTGTCGGTGAGGACGGCCTGGCGCCAGCTGAAGGCAGCGCCTTTGAGGATGCCGAGCAGGGACACCGGTGAGGCGAGCGCCACGTTCCGGCCGAAGGCGTAGTCCATCAGTTCGGGGTCCGCCCGCAGAGCCTCCGAGAGGACGGACTCGACAGGGATGAAGCAGACCACCAGCTCCGGCGAATTGGCCACGCCCTCCCAGTATTTCTTGCGGGCCAGCGCGTCGATATGCGCGCGCAAAGCCTTTCCATGCTGCCGCAGCAGTTCGTCCCGGCGGAACTCCGTGCCGCCGTCGGCCTGGGCCTGCCCTTCGGCCGTTCCCTGCAGCTCCTGCGCGGCGAGGAACGCCGTCAAGGGTACTTTCGCATCGATGACGAGCTGCTTGTCGCCCGGGAGCTGGACCACCATGTCCGGGCGTGCGCGCTCGCCGTCACTACCCGTCGGAATCGAGACCTGCTCCAGGAAGTCGACACGGGAGAGCATGCCTGCCGCCTCGACCACCCGCCGCAACTGGACCTCGCCCCACTGGCCGCGCGCACTGTTGCTACGCAGCGCGCCGGCCAGCGAGTGGGTCGTCGCCAAGAGGCGCGCGTCGGCCTCGCGCGACTCCTCGAGCTGCCGCGCAAGCTGTCCGTACTGCTCCACGCGATCACGTTCGAGAAGGCCCACCTGCCGTTGCACCTGCGTCAGTTTCTCCGCTACCGGAGCCAAGGCGCGCAGGACGTCGTTGTCCGTCGAGGTCTTACCGGACAACTCACGGTTGTGCTGCTGCAGGAGATCGCGCTGGGCCACTGCTGCCGCGAGGTCCGTCGTCGTGCTCCCCAAGCGCGCTGCGGCGTCGTCGAGCTCGGAGCGGAGCTCGTCCGCACGATGCCGCAGTGGGCGCGCCACCAGGAACGCGCCGAGTGCGCACCCGAAGACGAAGGCGAGGAGGACGAGAAGAAGCGTGGTGGTGCTCATGCCCACACTGTTGCAGCACCCTCCGACATTCAGGGGTGGCGACACCGCGAAGCGGGTCCTCCCTGCCCGGTAGACTTGTCTCCCGTGGCTCTTACTATCGGCATCGTCGGACTGCCCAACGTCGGCAAATCAACCCTCTTCAACGCGCTGACGCGCAACAACGTGCTGGCGGCGAACTATCCGTTCGCGACCATCGAGCCGAACGTCGGGGTGGTCAACCTGCCCGATTCACGCCTTGCGAAGCTCGCCGAGGTCTTTAGTTCGCAGCGCATCCTGCCGGCAACCGTGTCCTTCGTCGACATCGCAGGCATCGTCAAGGGCGCGTCCGAGGGGGAGGGGCTGGGCAACCAGTTCCTCGCGAACATCCGTGAGGCCGAAGCCATCGCTCAGGTCATCCGAGTGTTCGATGATCCCGATGTCATCCACGTGGACGGCAAGGTCGATCCGCGGTCGGACATGGAGACCATCAACACCGAACTGATCCTCGCCGACCTGCAGACGCTCGAGAAGGCCATCCCTCGCGTCGAGAAGGAAGTGAAAATCAAGAAGCGCGAGGCGGCTCAGCTCAGCGCGATGCAGGCGGCGCAATCCGTCCTGGAACGCGGGGACACGATCTTCTCGTCCGTAGCGAGCGACAAGCTCGAGATGGAGCACCTTCGTGAGTTGAGCCTGCTCACGGCAAAGCCGTTCATCTACGTCTTCAACGTCGACGACGCCGTCCTCGGCAATCCGCAGCGTCAGGCGGAGCTGCGCGAGCTCGTGGCGCCCGCCGACGCCATTTTCCTAGACGCCAAACTCGAAGCCGACCTCGTGGAACTCGACGAGGCGGAGGCTCGCGAGATGCTCGAGATGAACGGCCAGGAGGAGTCCGGCCTCGACCAGCTGGCGCGCGTCGGCTTCCACACCCTCGGGTTGCAGACCTACCTCACGGCGGGCCCCAAGGAGAGCCGCGCGTGGACGATCAGGAAGGGCGCCACGGCGCCCGAGGCCGCCGGCGTCATCCACTCCGATTTCCAGCGTGGCTTCATCAAGGCCGAGGTGGTGTCCTTCGACGACCTGGTCGACGCCGGCTCGATGAGCGAGGCGAAGTCACGCGGCAAGGTCCGCATCGAGGGCAAGGAATACGTGATGTCCGACGGCGACGTGGTGGAGTTCAGATTCAATGTGTAGATTTCGACCAGTTGCTTGAGAGTTGCCCGGGGTGCTGACTGCATCCCGGGCCTCTTTGTTTTCGCTGCCTCGCCCGATCGGAACGTGAAGTACGTTCGTGACGGTGATCGCTCCCCGGAAGATCGGGGGCTCGAAGCGCGCTAGCCTGAACGGCATGAACCGTAGAGACGTAGATGACGCTGCGACGCTCATGACCCTGCTGCACCATGGGAAGCGCCCCTCGTCGGTCCGTGCGCTGCTGTCGGGGTGGGACATGCTGGAAGCCGACGTCCCTTCACGGGAACAGATAGAGACGGCAATGTCGATCCTGGTCGGTTCCGGTCTCGCTGAGGTGGACTCATCCTGGGGGATGCGGCTCACGGAGCAGGGCGGACACCTCCGGCGGTCGGTCAAGGGTCCTGGTGGGATGCGGATGGTCCCGAGGGCAATCAGCGATCTGCTGTCAGGACGTGAGTTGAACGCGGCACCGCTGAGTCTGCCTCAGGCACTTTTTGATGCAGCGCGCGAGGACTATCACGACACGGCCCGGCGCAGGGCCGAGCGCGAGCGCCGATCGCGGCATCGTTGGTGGTGGCCCGACCCATTCAGGCGCCCCGGCCAGTGACGCCGCCGGGGGGTCTCCGCCCGATGAGCCTGAGGGCGTTGTCGCGGAAGCGGCCAGTTTGTCATGTTGTTCAGCTACGGAACGTGGTGGAGTTCCGCTTCAACGTGTGAACCGACGTGATTGCTTCCGTTCTGAGGTAATCCCGCGGAATCCTGATTTGTCGTAACTCGAAGATTTCAGCGGGACCGCATTGCTGAATACCCAGCTGAGAGATCGAAGTGCTCCGCCTCGGTGAATGTCCTTGTGCCAGGAGGCGACGGACCGGCACCGATGCTGGTCCCCTGGATATCATCCCAAGGGCTGTTTCGGTGCGGGCTCGCTGCTGCTGTGCTATGTGAGGGGCAATCCCCGTACAGCACCCGTGCAACCTCATCGAGCCGACAGGAGTCTGACCGTGGACCTATCTGGTGCACTGATACTCGCCCTCATTTTGGTGGCGGTGGTTATCGTCCTCGCATTAGTGGCGATCGCCCGAAGATCCTCACGGAAGACGAGCCAGGGTAACCAGGAAGCGAGCAGGCGTACGGCGAGAGCCGCAAGTCAGCCCGACAGCGGGGGCGGATCCTCCGCGGCTGTCCTGGGTGGGGCAGCGCTCATGGGCGGTCACGAGTCGCACCCTGGCGGGGGCCCTTCCGGCGGCGACTCATCCTCATCCTCGGGTGGGGGAGGCTTCGACGGTGGGGGCGGCGCCGGCGGCGGGGGAGAGTAGGCATGGAGGACACGACGTTGAAGTGTCTGGCCTCGGCCGGCAGCTGTGGCATCATCGGCCTCTCCGGCGGGCTGGCTTGAGGTAAAACGCCGATGTTGGTCTTCCTCATCCTCGGGGTGGTTTCAGGTGCGATAGCTTTCGCTACCTGGGCGCAGGAGGAGAAGCCTGTTGCACTGGAGGTTCATTGAAGCCGTCCAAGACTCCAGCTTCGGCGGACTACCGCCCAAGTCCCTGTCCAGCGGTTTGAGGGCTCTTCGACGAACCCGAGCCCTTTCTCGCCCGGGTTCAGACGGTGAAGATCCACGTATCCGACCAACCCGCCGTCGACGTTCTCGCCCGCCAGACGGATCAGTTCAGCGGGGGGATCCTCGACCCGACGGGACCAGAAAGCGTGCAACGCCTTATGGGAGGTCGCGCTCCATCCTGGATGGGCTCCGCCAGGACGCGAGGAATCCAGTCGTCGTCGAGCTCACAGTAACGCCGAACGAGTTCGACACCGCGGCGTGAACTGACAGAATCTGACTATGGACATCTCCGCAGCCCAGACGGACATTCGGCGCGTTTACAGACGCGGTTCGGTGGGACAGATCGTGACAGCACTGATGTGGGCTGCTTCGGCAGCTGCCGCGTCGAGCGGGCTCGCTGATATCGCTCCGTTCGTGCTGTTCGTCGGCGGGATGCTCATCTTCCCGCTCACGACCCTCGGTCTCGGTTTCCTCGGTGGGCCCTCCGCGTTGCCGGCTGGACATCGGATGTCAGCGCTGGCTTTCCAGACTGCAATGCAGGTGCCACTGGGATTCCTTGTGGCCCTGACGCTTGCTGCCTTCGACGCGGATCTCTTCTTCCCTGCAGCAATGGTGCTCGTCGGGGCGCACTACCTGCCGTTCGTCTTCCTCTACGGCATGCGCTCGTTCCTGCTGTTGGCGATTCCGATGATCGTCACCGGCGTAGCCGTCGGACTGCTGTTCCCCTCGTCCTCCGTCATCGGAGCCTGGTTCACCGTGGTGCTGCTCGCCTCCTTCGGCATCAAGGAGTTCACCCGTGATCGTCAGGGTCGTCGGGTCAGTACAACCAACGGGTCGCAGCTCCTTAGCCTGCCACCACGTCACCAACAAGGCTTCCCATACCGAACCACCTTCACTGCTTGAGCGCAGCCGGGACTTTCCTCCGGTAGCCCTGACCATCATCGTGAAGTCCTTTCACCTGACGTCCGCAGATGTCTCCGTAGCCGCGGCGAGGTGCCGTAGCTGGTGGGAATGCTCGTACGCGAGCCCGGCGAGGAACACGGCGAGGAACACGGCGAAGAACGCGCAGGGTAACCAGCCAGAACAGCAGCGTCAGCGCCGGTCGTTACCCTTCCGGGACTGTGCCGACCTGCCGTGCAGGCACCCCAACGACCAGTGCCCCCGCGGGAACATTCCTCGTCATGACTGCACCCGCTCCAACTACAGCCCCATCGCCGACGGACACCCCGGGCAGGACCGTCACGTTGGCCCCGAACCACATCGGCAGCCGCTGTGCACGAACACCTCCGCGCCGAATCGGATGTTCCTGCCGAAGTCAGCGCTGAACGGCGGGAAAAGTTGAAAGGACTCGGGGACCTCGCGCCCGGTCAGTTCGCCCACCAGGGCCCTCACCTTCCCGGGGGAGTGGTACCGCCCGTTGAGCTCGGCGGTGATGCGCAGCGCGTCCTGGCTCCCGGTATGCATGGCCGCATGGTGCGGTGAACCTCCGGGGATTGTCTCCCCGGAGTTGAGAGCAGCCAGCAGTTCGTCGGGACTCCGAATGTCGGCCATGCGCCCTCGATATCGTGCCCTTGATGCTCAGGCTTGTTCTGATCATAGGTTCAAGCGGCTCCGGAGAAGCGCGACGCCGGGTCCTCGGAGGTCGTGGAGGGCTGCCGGCCGTCCGGACGCCGCAAGCAGAAGCGACAACGCTGGCCCCGCAATCATCTGACCCGACCCGAGCGTGAATCCCTCGTCGGTTGCGGTGAGTTCCAGGCCTGTCAGCCGCTTCTTCCCACCGGACAGACGGTCCTGGGCGAAGTAGGCCACAGCCTCTCGCAGCTTCGACGGCAGGGCTGCGTGTTCTATACCGAGCGGGCGCCTTATGTCCTCGCCGTGCACGACGATTTCGATGAGCCGAGTGATGAAGGGTCCGGGAGGGGTTCTGGTGCTGGTGATGGTGGATTCGAATCGCTGGAGGGTCTCGGCAGGAGTGGGAGCTCGTTCGGTTTCTACCTCCCGGGCATTAGCGCGGTCAAAGTCGAAGCCCGACCTGATGAGGGACAGCCAGAAGCTGCGGTGGGTGGTTCCTGCTGAGCCGGTCAGGTGCGCGACGACATCGTGAACGTCCCAGCCTTGACATAGCGAGGGCGTCGCCCACTGCGCATCCGTCAACGATGCCAGATCATCTGCAAGGGCCTGCCGTTGCTGGTGCACAGTGTGCCAATCGCTGATCATTTTCATCCTTCGTCTTATGTGGCTTACAGACACTCAGTAGACGCAGTCGGACCCTCGGAGTCATCGATCAACCCACTACGACTGACGATGGCGCGGTTCCGCTGCGCGAGGTGATGCAGGTGTCGCGTGCGAGTCATGGGGTTGGCAGGACTGTTGCATGGAAGACGCTCGCAAAATCGGGCAGGCAAGGTCCGAGCGGCCCTGAGCATCTGTGGTCGTGCCGGCTGAGGGATCCCTTACCTGGGCTGCCCGCTTTGGGGCATCGTGGCGGTGCTTGGCAGTTCTGTCGCGTAAGCGGTGAGGGACCGCTTGTAGCCATCGAGGGTCGGAATGAGGGCGAGCAGCGCGGTCTTCTGTGCGTCGCCATATCTGCATTCGTCATGCAGCGCCAGGGCGAGGAAGGCTCGGCGCGCCCCTTCGTCGATGCCGGCATCTGGCATGGATTCGAGGATCGACACAGCCTCGGCGGACGCGCCTACGTTGCGCAGGCTACTCGCGAGTTGAATGGACGCCCGTAGCGCGCTCGTGCCCTCCAGCCCTGCTGCGATAGCTCGCCTGTACAGCGGAATCGCTTGGTTCTCGAAACCCAGGGCATCGTGCACACCGGCCAACTCGAACAAAGCCTTTGCATCATCCTCGGGCCGCTCGGCGAGCAACTCGCCCATCTTCGCGATGGAGCCCAGCGGATCATCGTCGTCGAAGTCCTGCTCGTAGAAGCGATCGATCTTCTGCTGCCACGCTGTGTCCGTCATCCCACCAGCCTTCCATGTCACCGCAGTACGTCCATATCGTGGAACTGATGCCGGAGCGAACCAATGGGGCGCATCAGATTCGGGGGCAGAGCAAGCTAGGCAGCTCCTCCTCTGATCCGCCGTGCCGCTCCGGACGACGGTCGTGCCCGGACACCCAAAAGGGTTGGAGGTCGAGCATCGCCGGACTGCCGATCAGTTACACCCTGGACGGCACGACACTCACCCTCTCGAACGACAGGGGTTTGCTCGTCCTGGAGCCCGCGACCGGTGACTGAGAAGGCGGACCCGACGGCGTGGACCACTCCTTATACACGGAGGGGCAGGGGACGAAGGCGTGGCCCCTGTATATAAGGAGTGGCTGGTGCTGCGATGTGGATGGGAACGGGTCGCACGCACCGCCCGCCCTGGAGCGATCGTTGCCGACCGCCCGTCCCGGAGGGAGCGGGGACATGATCGGCCCTGCCACGTCGGGAAGCTCGAGTCCAGGGAAGTGGAGGAATGGTGGGGGGCCGACGCGCATCATCTATAGTCGCGGGGTGACTTCGCAGCTTCCGGCCCGGCATTCCGCGGCAAGGCACCCGTCCCGAAGAGCGATCGGGAGGGGCCCTTCGTCAGGGCTCTCCGCTCCCGTCCGAAGCAGCCTCTTCCTGGGAGTGCTCGGTTTCCTGATCAGCTTTGCGGGTGCATGGATTCCTTCCCCGTGGCTGGATGAGGCAGCGACAGCCCACATCATCAGCTATCCCTTCGCCGACATGGCGGTCCTGTGGCAGCAGACCGACGCCGTGTTCGCTCCGTACTACGTCTTCATGAGCGCTTGGGTGAGCGTGACCGGGGTCACGCCGCTCTGGCTGCGGATGCCCAGCCTGCTGGCTGTGGGGGCAGGCACGGCTGCGATGGCGGCCGCCGGCCGTTCCGTCGGCGGTCGTAGGGCGCAACTGTTCTACGCCGCGGCGTTCGCGCTGTTGCCCCGCATGACCGCGATGGGGATCGAGGCGAGACCCTATGCGCTCTCGTCGATGTTCATGGCATTCGCCCTGCTCGCGGTCGTCAAGCTCCGCGAGAGGAGTTCGATCGGGTACTGGCTACTGCTGGGGGCGTCGATGATCGGCGCCGTCGGCGCGCACCTCTTCGCCGCGCTGCCCGTCGTCGGCCTGGTGGCTGTCGCGCTCATCCTTTTCCGGGGCAGGTCCCGGCTGGCACTGCTCGTGACCTCGGTAGTGGCGGGGCTCGTGTGCCTTCCGCTCGCCCTCGCCGCGCTTCCCCAGCAGTCCCAGGTGAGCTGGATCGGGGACGGAGGGTACAACATCGCCGACCAGGCGCTGGTGGAGTCCTGGTTCACCTCGCGCTGGAACATCGAGCCGGCCGGTTCCGAAGTGGCGCTGCAGTACGTCGCAGTCGCGGTGGCCGGCATCGCCGCGCTGACCATCGCACTCGCGCTGATCACTGGTTGTCCGCTGCCGAAGGACCGCCTGCTCGTAGCCGCGGTGCCACCCGCACTGGCGGTCGCCGTTCTGTGGGGCATATCGATCGCGCATGAACCCATGCTGCTGGGCCGCTACTTCACGTCGTCGTCACCGTTCGTCGCGATGCTGCTGGCGGAGTGCATCATGGTGCTCCGGCCTTACGCCAAGCAGATCCTGGCGTCGCTACTGGTCGCAGGCTGCATCGTCCTCATCGTGGCCCAGCGCCAGCCGTACGCGAAGATTCCCGGCTACGACTACTCCTTCATCGCCTCAGCCCTGCACGACCAGGCGGAGAACGGGGACGGCCTACTGATCGAACCGGGTGTCGGTTCCATCGACTCCGCCCGCAACGCCGTCGACCTGTACCCGCAGGAGTTCGATCGGCTGGTGGACATAGCCCAGCCCGAACGCCCGCCGCTCGGCTGGGTGTTCGCCTCGGATCCTCCGGTGGTCGACATCGCAGAACGCGCCGTACCGCCGCGTGTCTGGCTTGTGACCAAGAACGAGCAGGACAGCGCCTATGCTGCCCAGCTCAACAACCTGGGGTTCCGTCCGACGTCGTCCTCGAGCGGCCCTGCGCACACCGTCACCCTGTGGACGCAGCCCTGACGTAGGGTCCCTGGTCCGGCAGGAGCGCTGCGTCGCTCCTGCCGACGTGCACGCCGGCGAGGGTCACCACATGCGGCTGTTGGTCTCCGACACGAATCCCCGCCCGTCCGAGAACCAGTGGATGGTCGGGCTGTTCCGCGCCGTCGGCGTCGTGAGATCGGAGAACAGATCCGCGTTGAACCGGTTGCTGAGCTCCGGGGACGTCAGGGCGGTCTCCTTCGTGATCACGAACACAGGGCCCTTCAAGCCCCTGCTCTGGATCGACAGGTGCACTTCGGCGTGCTGGTCGAGCCGGGCCTTGATCGCCCCGATCGCAGCCTGCACGTCGGCGTCGTCGTCCCAGATCGCCGCGTGCCTGTCCACGAAAAGCCAAGCCATGGTGCTCCTCGCCTGCCCTGCGGGTTCCACCGCGGACCAGGTGCGGTCAGCGGCGCTCCGGCCACACCAGCGGGCGGCCGGGTCTCTTAACGAAACACCGCGCGACGCCCCTGATCAAGCGTTGATTCCAGCGCCGGGCTGGTCGGACGGCGCCACCGCCCGTACCGCTGGAGAGGACCTCGGAAGGTTCGGTGAACATTTGGTTGCAGCTCGATAACAACACCGGACCGGCGTGGCATTGGATACCTATTGGTAACAAAGTGCACTTAGGCTTTTGCTCACGTGAGTAGCGTCACCCTTTCGGGTTGCGTATCGGCTGTCATGCAAGACCGCGTGAAGCTGGATCCACACTATGAAATAGGAGGCGGAATGCGTTTCGGACGTACTTCCAAAGCTGTGGGGGTCGCTGCTGTAGCAGCGCTCGCATTGAGCGCCTGCGCTGCCAACACGGGTGCCGAGACACCCGAGGAAAGCGCTGAAGGCGAAGCAACGGGCGGAAACGTCCGTGTTGTCGAGGTCAACGGCTTCAGCTCGTTCAACTCGAACAGCTCAGAGGGCAACTCGGACATCAACGGCAGGATTGCCTATGCAACCCACTCCGGTTTCGTCTACATCAACAACGATCTCGAGGTGGTCGAGAACGAGGACTTCGGTTCGATGGAGGTCCTCTCCGAGGATCCCCTGAGCGTGAAGTACACAGTTAACGAGGGCGTTAACTGGTCCGACGGCGAGCCCGTGGACGGCGGCGACCTGCTGCTTTCGTGGGCCATCGGTTCAGGACACTTCAACGACGCGAAGACCGATGAAGCGGGTGAAGTCGTATCGGGTGCCACCTACTTCGACTACGCCGGCGACACCGGCGGACTCGGTCTCACCGAGCTCCCCGAGATCGGCGATGACGGCCGGTCCATCACCCTGAACTACTCGGAGCCCTTTGCCGACTACCAGGTCGCTTTCGGCCTCATGAGTGAGGGTGGCATCTCCTCGCCCGCCCACGTCGTCGCCGAGAAAGGCGGCCTCGCTGATGAGGACGCGCTGATCGAGCTCATCCAGACCTCGCCGGAGGGCGACCCCGAGAATCCGGTGGAGCGCCCTGAACTCCAGGCGGTCGCCGACTTCTGGAACGCCGGTTTCGACACGAAGTCGCTGCCGAGCGATCCGTCGCTCTACCTGTCCAACGGCCCGTTCATCGCTTCGGCGATGACGCCGGACCAGTCCATGACGCTGACCCGCAACGAGGACTACAGCTGGGGCCCGATGCCGAAGGTGGACGAGATCACTGTCCGCTACATCGGCGAGGCACCGGCCCAGGTCCAGGCGCTGCAGAACGGCGAAGCGGACATCATCGCTCCGCAGGCGTCCGCTGACACCGTCGAGCAGCTGGAAGCCATCGAGGGCGTGACCGTTTCTCGCGGCAACGAGCTCTCCTACGACCACCTCGACCTGAACTTCAGCGGAGTCTTCGCCGAGGAGAGTGTCCGCGAGGCCTTCATGAAGACGGTGCCTCGCCAGCAGCTGGTCGAGACGATCGTCAAGAAGCTGAACCCCGACGCCGAGCCTCTCGACTCGCAGCTCTTCCTGACCGACCAGGAGCCCTACGAGGAGTCGGCCGCCAACAACGGTTCGGAAGCCTACGCCGAGGTAGACATCGAGGGTGCGAAGGAGCTGCTCGCCGGAGCGACTCCGGAGGTCCGGATCATGTACAACCGTGACAACCCGAACCGCCTGAACTCCTACACGCTGATCGCGGAATCCGCCGCGAAGGCAGGATTCAAGGTCATCGACGGCGGTCTCGGTGCCTCTGACTGGAGCGCCGCTCTGGGCAACGGCACCTACGATGCCACCATCTTCGGCTGGATCAACTCGGGCGTCGGCGTGTCCGGCGTGCCGCAGATCTTCAAGACGGGCAACGGCTCGAACTTCAACGGGTTCTCCAGCCCCGAGGCCGACGAGCTCATGGACGAACTGATCGTGACGACTGATCCGGACGCGCAGGACGACCTGCAGATCCAGATCGACAAGCTGATCTGGGATTCCAAGTACGGACTGCCCCTGTTCCAGGTTCCCGGTGTCGACGCCTACAGCGACAACATCACCGGCATCGAATACATGCCGAACCAGACGGGCGTCTGGTGGAACTTCTGGGACTGGGAAGTCGTCCAGTAGTCCGTCACTGAGTAACGCACGTCAGTAGCAAAGAGGCGCCGGGACAGGGGAACTCGCCCGTTCCGGCGCCTCTCTTTGTGCAGGTCGCGGAAGGACGATGTTCCGCTTCGGCGCCATGGCGAGGACCCGCGGTGGCTGCCGGCCCCGGCGTTCCTCCGGCTACGGAGGCTGCACTACACTCTGCGATAGCACGGGAACACCCACCCGAAATCAAACATTGAGGTTCGAAATCTATGGTGACCTACATCGTTCGGCGTCTGGTGACGGCCGTCCTCATCCTGATCGGCGCGTCGTTCGTCGTGTACCAGCTCACCGCTCTCTCGGGCGACCCGCTCGAGGACCTGCGCGCCAGCAACGCGCCGAACCGCGATCAGCTGATCCAGGCCCGGACGGAGCTCCTCGACCTCAACACGCCGGCACCGCTCCGGTACTTCGGGTGGCTCGCCGGAGCGGCGAAGTGCCTCGTCCCGTTCGCGGCGACCTGCGATCTGGGCGCGAGCATTCAGGGCGAGGCGGTGACCACAGCGCTCGTGAGGGCCATGGGTAACACCATCACGCTCGTCACCACTGCAACGGTGCTTGCCATCATCATCGGCATCTCGCTCGGCATCATCACGGCACTGCGCCAGTACAGCGGACTCGATTACGGCGTGACGTTCATGTCGTTCCTGTTCTTCTCGCTGCCGATCTTCTGGCTGGCCGTCCTGCTGAAGGAATTCGGCGCCATCGGGTTCAACAACTTCCTCGCGAACCCGCAGATCCCGGGTTCGACGATCCTGGTCGTCGCGATAGCGAGCGGGCTCATCTGGGCGCTGTTCGCGAGCAGGTCCTGGCGGAGCAAGGGAATCGCCTTCGTCCTCGGCGCGGTCGTCGCCGCGGCGCTCCTGTTCGTCCTGGACCTTGTGGACTGGTTCACCCGGCCGGGCCTGGGACCCATCGTGATCCTCGTGACGGGTGTCGGTATCGCCTTCGGCATCGTGCTGCTCACCGCGGGTCTCCGCAACCGCAAGGCGCTGTACTCGTCGCTGATCATGGTGGCCATCGGCCTCGTCGCCTACTACGTCGTGAACCCGGTCCTGAATGCGGCAACCGCCTGGATGATCGTCATTTTCGCGGTCATCACGGTTCTGGTGGGTTGCACGGTCGGATACTTCATGGGCGGCTACGACCGGGGCCAAAGCATGCGAGCGGCGGCCCTGACCGGGCTGCTGATGGGGCTCCTGATCGTCGTCGACCGCTTCATGGTCACCTGGCCTTCCTACGTCAACAACTCGCGTGTCCGCGGCAGGCCGATCGCGACGGTGGGAGCGGAGACGCCGGGCCTCGACGGCACGTTCTGGGTGAACGGCCTCGACACATTCACGCACCTGCTGCTGCCGACGCTGGCCCTGCTCCTCGCATCCCTCGCCAGTTACAGCCGGTATTCGCGCGCCTCCATGCTGGAGATCATGAACATGGACTACATCCGCACCGCCCGGGCCAAGGGCCTGAGCGAGCGGACCGTCGTGATGCGGCACGCCTTTCGCAACGCGCTCATCCCCCTCGCGACCCTGGTGGCCTTCGACATCGGCGCCCTGATCGGCGGCGCGATCATCACCGAGCAGGTCTTCGCCTTCGCGGGGATGGGACAGCTCTTCGTCCAGGCGCTGCAGCGCACCGACCCGGATCCGATCATGGGCTTCTTCCTGGTGGCCGGCATCCTGGCGCTGGTCTTCAACCTGGTGGCCGACATCGTGTACTCGTTCCTCGATCCTCGCGTAAGGGTGAAAGCATGACCACTCAGACTCCCTCCGACCTTCCCGGCGGTGAGGCAGCGACCGTCACCGGTCCTACGCATCCGGCTCCCGATGCCGAGGCGAAGGGCCTGTCGCAGGGCCAGATCGTCCGCAGGAAGTTCTTCGACAACACCGCCGCGATCGTCAGCCTCATCGTGTTCGTCGTCATCTTCGTACTGGCTTTCACCTCGGTGGGCTTCGCCGGGATCCCGGGCTGGTGGAAGTACAACCACACCGAGTTCGTCCCCCTGCTCAACGGTGGCGCGCCGACCGTCACCGGACCGTTCAGTTGGGGAGAGCACCCGTTCGGACAGGATTCGATCGGCCGTGACTACTTCGCGATGACTATGCGCGGAGCTCAGAACTCCATCATCATCATGTTCCTCATCGGAGCGCTCGCGTGCCTCGTGGGAGTGGTCATAGGTGCCAGCTCCGGCTACTTCCGCGGCTGGACCGAGGCCGTGCTGATGCGATTCACCGACGTCATCATCATCATCCCGCTCGTCCTCATCGCAGCGACACTGGGTGAGTCCGTCAACCGCTTCGTCGGTAGCGGCGCGCAGGTGTGGCTGCTCGGCATCTTCCTCGGGCTGATCGCCTGGACCGGACTGGCGCGCCTCGTGCGAGGCGAGTTCCTGACGCTGCGCGAGCGTGAGTTCGTGGATGCGGCGAAGATCGCCGGTGCGTCCAACGCGCGCATCATCTTCAAGCACATCCTGCCGAATGCCGTCGGAGTCATCATCGTGAACACGACGCTGCTGATGTCCGCGGGCATCCTGCTCGAGACGGCGCTGAGTTACATCGGATTCGGTGTGAAGGCTCCCGATGTGTCCCTGGGCCTGATCATCAGCCAGAACCAGGAGGCGTTCCAGACGCGGCCGTGGCTGTTCTGGTTCCCCGGCCTGTTCATCGTGCTGATCTGCCTCTGCATCAATTTCATCGGCGACGGCCTGCGCGACGCCTTCGACCCTCGGCAGAAGAAATTCAACGCCAGTCGGGCGAAGGACGCAGAGAAGCCCGCAGCGGCGTGACCGGACCGCTAGGAGCCGAGAGTCAGCGACGCGGCAGCCGCCGAGGCCAGCAGCACCGCCACGGCGATGTGCGGCCAGTTCCACGCGCGGCGCGCACGGTCGGGGGAGTCTACGTCGATGGCGCCGGACTCCACCAGCTCCTGCCAGCGGGAGCGCACGAGGTAAGCCGCCAGTCCCGAGTCCGTGTTTTTCAGGTCCCCCGGGCGGATAGACCCGCCGGGGCCGTAGCTCGTGGACGGCAGGTTCGTCACGTGTTCGGGCTTGCCGGCATGGGTTCCCCAGACCCCGGGAGCGGGTGCGGCCCAGGCGGTGAACGAGCCTGTCGGCGTCACCAGCTTCAGGGCGTACCTCGTATCCACGTCGATCAGGGCGGCCCAGGGGACCCTGATGGTCGCCAGCGGGTTCCGCAGTGTCACGGCGGCGTCGGACAGTACGACGGCGGGGTACCAGAAGAGCCACCAGCCGAGATAGCCGATGCTTGCCAGCGGCCACCCCGCGAGCAGGCCGGACGGACCCTCGGTGGCGAGGATCGACACAAGCCCGGCCAACGCGACGACGACCGCGATACCCGTGAACCAGACGCTGGTCCGCGGTTTGAAAACGGTGGCCCCGGCCACATCCCTCGAGCTTTCCATGGCTCAATAGTCCCAGCAGTGCGGCCGACCACGGCAATCCCGGAGCGCGGACAGTCTCGCGCCTCCATCACGAAGGAGACCCCCTCATGAGTACTCAGGTAATCGGTGGCACAGGCGGCGCCGGCCCGGACCGGCCGGCGTTCCAGGGTCCCGTGCTCGAGGTCCGGAACCTCAGCGTCGACTTCGGTGTCGACAAGAAGTGGGTCCCTGCCGCCATCGACCTCAACTACGAGGTGCGTGCCGGCGAGGTCCTCGCCATCGTGGGCGAGTCCGGTTCCGGCAAGAGTGCCAGCTCCATGTCGCTTCTCGGGTTGCTGCCGTCCAACAGCCGGGTCACCGGCGAGGTGCTGCTGAACGGCAAGTCCGTCCTGACGATGTCGCCGGCGAAGCTCCGGCAGATCCGCGGCAACGACGTCGCCGTCATCTTCCAGGAGCCGATGACCGCACTGAACCCCGTCTACACCGTGGGTTTCCAGATCGTGGAGACGCTGCGCCTGCACAACGAGATCTCGCCGGACGAGGCGAAGCAGCGTGCGCTGCGCCTGCTGCAGATGGTGGAGTTGCCGGATCCCGACAAGGCGTTCCGCTCCTATCCGCACCAGTTGTCGGGAGGGCAGCGCCAACGCGCGATGATCGCCCAGTCACTGTCGTGCGATCCGAAGCTCCTGATCGCCGACGAACCGACGACGGCACTGGATGTGACGGTCCAGGCTGAGATCCTGGACCTCATGCGCAACCTGCGCACCCAGTTGAACAGCGCGATCGTCCTCATCACGCACGACATGGGAGTGGTGGCAGACCTCGCGGACCGGATCGCCGTGATGCGCAAGGGCCGCATCGTGGAGACGGGCACGGCGGAGCAGATCTTCAACAACCCGCAGCACGAGTACACGCGGGCGCTCCTCGCCGCCGTGCCGCACCTCGGGCAGGGGGACGGGAACGACGACGTCGACATCACCGCCGCCCTGGCGGCAGCGACCCACACGGAGCTGCAGACCGTCGACCACGACGAGCTGGAGCGGCGCGAGCAGCAGGTACTCGCGCAGCTCCACGAGGAAGCGCACACGGCGTCGCCCGCTGCGGAGCCTGTCCTCGAGCTGGTGGACGTGGCAATCGAGTATCCGAAGCAGGGCCGGGTCCCGGCGTTCCGGGCTGTCGAGGGTGCGAACCTCACCGTCTATCCGGGCCAGGTCATCGGACTGGTGGGGGAGTCGGGCTCCGGGAAGACCACGATCGGGCGTGCCGCCGTCGGGCTGTTGCCGGTCGCGCACGGTTCGCTCAAGGTCGTGGGAACGGACATCTCGGGCTTCCGGCCCACGTCGAAGGAACTCGTGCAGGTGCGGCGGCACGTAGGCATGGTCTTCCAGGATCCGTCGTCGTCCCTGAACCCCCGGCTCCCGATCGGTGAGAGCATCGGCGAGCCCATGTTCCTGGCGGGCGAGGCCAAGGGTGGCGAGTTGCAGAAGCGCATCGAGACGCTGTTGGACCAGGTCGAATTGCCGCGCTCCTATCGCAACCGGTACCCGCACGAGTTGTCCGGTGGCCAGAAGCAGCGAGTCGGCATCGCGCGAGCGCTGTCGCTCAAACCGAAGCTGATGGTTGCTGACGAGCCCACGTCCGCCCTGGACGTGTCCGTGCAGGCGAAGGTCCTGGAACTCTTCCAGAACCTGCAGCGCGAACTCGGATTCGCCTGCCTGTTCGTCACGCACGACCTCGCCGTCGTCGACGTGCTCGCGGACTACATCTGCGTGATGAAGCGTGGGCGGATCGTGGAGCAGGGCACGCGTGACCAGATCCTGCGCAGCCCCCAGGACCCCTACACCCAGCGCCTGCTGGCGGCCGTGCCCTTGCCGGATCCGGCCAAGCAGAGAGAGCGCCGCGAGCTGCGAGCGAAGCTGATGGCGTCCACCGACTGAGTTCGGTCGCGTCCCCTGTAGGGGGTTGCACCCGACGTAGCCCGTCCTGCTGAGGCAGGGCGGGCTACGTCGCTGTGTCCGGTTCCGACGCCACGTGCCACGGTGGAACCCGGGACCGGACGGGGGCATGGACGCCACGTCGGCCTTCCCACGCCGGAAGCCCCCACGCTCCCGTTATCCAAGCGTGACGTGCCCCAGGCGCAGGCCGTCGTCCGCGGAATCACGGTCATCGCGCGGGCATTCTGAAAACCGCTTGAGAGCGCCGTCCCTTCAAGATGTTCAGGGAAGCAACGGAATGGGCATATGATCTTCCGGTGTGAGTTGGCTCTCGCTCTCTGCGGAGCCGCTATCCCGGCCACAACAGCGCCGGAACGACCCAGATACCTAGGAGGCGGAATGCGTTTCACGCGCACTTCCAAAATGCTCAGCGTCGCGGCCATCGCCGTTCTGTCACTGAGTGCATGCGGCGGCGGAAGCAGTGAGTCCGGCACGAGCGAGGGCACCACAGATGCCGTCATCGTGGTGGATGGCTCCGAGCCCCAGAACCCGTTGATCCCCACGAGCACCAACGAGGTGGGCGGCGGAGCGATCCTCGACCTGATCTTCGCCGGTCTCGTGAGCTACGACGCGCACGGCACGTCCCAGAACGAGATGGCCGAGTCCATCGAGACCGAGGACGCCCAGAACTACATGATCAAGCTTAAGGAAGGCAAGACGTTCACCAACGGCGACCCCGTTACCGCGAGCTCCTTCGTCGACGCCTGGAACTACGGTGCTGCCGCGAAGAACGCGCAGCTCTCGAGCTACTTCTTCGAGAGCATCGAAGGCTACGACGAGGCGAGCGCCGAAGGCTCCACGGTGGAGACCATGAGCGGCCTCACCGTCGTCGACGACCTGACGTTCACCGTCAAGCTCTCCCAGCCCGAATCCGACTGGCCCCTGCGCCTCGGCTACAGCGCGTTCTTCCCGCTGCCCGCCGTGGCTTTCGAGGACCCCGCCGCTTTCGGCGAGAACCCGATCGGCAACGGACCGTACAAGTTCGCCTCCGAGGGCGCCTGGCAGCACAACCAGCAGATCGAACTCGTGCCCAATGACGAGTACGAGGGCCCGCAGGCCGCGCAGAACGCCGGCGTGACCTTCAAGATCTACCAGAATGACACGACGGCCTACCAGGACCTGATCTCGGACAACCTGGACGTCCTGAAGACGATTCCGACCAGCGACATCAAGAACTTCAAGAACGACCTCGGTGAGCGCTCGATCGAATCGCCCTATGCAGGCAACCAGACCATCGCGATCCCGTACTACCTCCCGAACTGGGAAGGCGAGGCCGGCAAGCTGCGCCGCCAGGCGATCTCGATGGCGATCAACCGGGAGGAGATCACCGAGGTGATCTTCAATAACGGCCGCACCCCCGCGAAGGACTTCACGGCTCCCGTCCTCGAGGGCTTCAGCGAGGACCTCCCGGGCAGCGAGAACCTCGACTACAACCCCGAGAAGGCCAAGCAGCTCTGGGCCGATGCCGAGAAGATCGCACCCTACGACGAATCGCAGCCCCTGACCATCGGCTACAACGCCGACAAGGGTGACCACAAGACGTGGGTCGAGGCGGTCGTCAACAACATCAAGAACAACCTCGGCATCGACGTAGCGGGCAAGCCGTACGCGACGTTCAAGGAAGCACGTACCGAAGCCACCGAGGAGACCCTCACCGGCGCCCTGCGTGCCGGCTGGCAGGCCGACTACCCGTCGCTGTACAACTTCCTCGGGCCGATCTACGCCACGGGCGCCGGATCGAACGATGCCCGCTACAGCAACCCCGAGTTCGACCAGCAGCTGACCGACGGACTCGCCGCCAGCTCTGTCGAGGAGGGCAACGAGGCGATGAACAAGGCCCAGGAGCAGCTCCTGGAAGACCTCCCGGCCATCCCGCTGTGGTACCAGGTCGCCCAGGGCGGCTGGAGCAACAACGTGGACAACGTCGAGTTCGGCTGGAACGGTGTTCCGCTCTACTACGCCATCACCGGCAAGTAACCCCTAGCGGTCTCGGGGCCTGCCCGGCACAGGGCAGGCCCCTTTTCCGTGCTCCCACGAAAAGGTTCAACACCTCATGAGCAACCCCTCTTTGCGTCCGGTCCGGACGCTCGCCGTGCCGGGAGGTGCGCACTGATGGCCTGGTATATCGTCCGACGCTTCCTGCAGTTGGTTCCCGTGTTCCTCGGCGCGACGCTTCTCGTCTACTTCCTGGTCTTCAGCCTGCCCGGTGATGCCACCGCTGCCATCTGCGGCGAGCGCGGCTGCACCCCGGCCGTCGTCGCCGGCCTGCGCGAGCAGTACAACCTCGACCAGCCCTTCTGGATCCAGTACCTGCTGTACCTCAAGGGCGTCCTGACCTTCGATCTGGGCACGAACTTCTCTGGCCGTCCGATCGCGACCATCATCGCCGAGGTCTTCCCGACCACGGCGAAGCTCGCCGTCATGGCCCTCGTCATCGAGGCGGTCTTCGGCATCGTCTTCGGCCTCGTCGCGGGTCTCCGGAAGGGGAAGATCTTCGACTCGTCGGTCCTCGTCCTGTCCCTGATCGTCATCGCCGTGCCGATCTTCGTGCTGGGTTTCCTGATGCAGTTCCTGATCGGAGTCAAGCTGCAGTGGACCAACCCGACGGTCAGCGGTGACGCGACGTTCGCGGAACTCCTCCTGCCGGCCGTGGTGCTCGGGCTGGTGTCCTTCGCCTATGTCCTGCGCCTGACCCGCACGAGCATCATCGAGAACGTGAATGCGGACTACGTCCGGACGGCCACGGCCAAGGGCCTGAGCCGCAGGCGCGTCGTCGTCGTGCACGTCCTCCGCAACTCGCTGATCCCGGTCGTGACCTTCCTGGGCGCCGACCTCGGCGCACTCATGGGCGGCGCGATCGTCACCGAGGGCATCTTCAACGTCAACGGCGTCGGCAACACCCTCTACCGCGCCGTACTGAACGGTGACGGACCGATGGTCGTCTCGATCGTCACGTTCCTGATCCTCATCTTCTGCCTCGCCAACCTGCTGGTGGATCTCCTGTATGCGTGGCTGGACCCAAGGATTCGATATGCCTGAACCAACATCATCAAACGCTCCGGCCCCGGCCTCGACCCCGCTGTCGGCGGAAGGACCGGTCGGGTCGAAGCCGCAGGCCCCCCTGGCGACAGAGGCACCGACGCCCGTCGGCCGCACCAAGAAGTCCGCCTACCCGATCGAGCACTTCGTAGCGGACCCCGACGAGAACCCCGTCAGGGCAACCGACAGTGCCGTCTCCGATGCCGCTCCGCGCAGCCTGTGGGGCGAGGCGTGGCGCAGCCTGAGGCGCCAGCCGCTGTTCATCATCAGCGCGGTCCTGATCCTCGCGGTCATCTTCGTGGCGCTGTTCCCGGGCCTCTTCACGAGCGAGCCGCCGAACGAGAACTGCCTGCTCGAGAACTCCGACGGTGGACCGGCCCCCGGGCACCCGCTCGGCTTCACGGTGCAGGGCTGCGACATCCTGTCCCGCGTCGTCCACGGCACGCAGTCGTCGCTGACGGTCGGCCTGTTCGCGACCATCGGCGTCGTCCTCATCGGCGGCCTGATCGGTGCGCTGGCCGGCTTCTTCGGGGGCTGGATCGATGCCGTCCTCGCCCGGATCGGTGACATCTTCTTCGCGCTGCCGCTGATCCTCGGCGCGATCGTCGTCGTGCAGCTTCCGGTGTTCCAGCAGAACCGCAACGTGTGGACGCTCGTCGTGATCCTCGTGGCGTTCGGCTGGCCGCAGATCGCACGCATCACGCGCGCGGCCGTCATCGAGGTCCGAAATGCGGATTTCGTCACCGCGGCCAGGTCGCTCGGGGTCTCACCCCTCGGTGCCCTCGTGAAGCACGTCATCCCGAACGCCCTCGCGCCGGTCATCGTCATCGCGACGATCTCCCTCGGAACGTTCATCGTCGCGGAGTCGACGCTGTCGTTCCTCGGCATCGGCCTCCCGCCGGACGTCATGTCCTGGGGCAATGACATCTTCTCGGCGAAGCCGTCCCTGCGGAGCAATCCGATGGCCATCTTCTGGCCGGGACTCGCACTGTCGATCACCGTTCTGAGCTTCATCATGCTGGGCGATGCCCTGCGTGACGCTCTCGATCCGAAGGCACGCAAACGATGAGCCACAGCATGGGCAACGAAGTGGATGCCGGAAAGGGCAGCGACGGCCGGCGCCGGGCAGCGCGCACCGAGGGAATCCCGGCGTCGTCCGGCGCTCCGCGGCCGCTGCTCGAACTCCGCGACCTCGCCATCACCTTCTCGACGTCGAACGGGAACGTCCCGGCGGTGCGCGACGCGCACCTGACCGTGATGCCGGGGGAGACCGTCGCGATCGTGGGGGAGTCCGGCTCGGGCAAGTCGACGACGGCGCTGGCCGCCATCGGACTGCTGCCCGCGAACGGGCGTGTCTCGAACGGCAGCATCATCTTCGACGGCGAGGACATCACACACGCCTCGGAGAAGCGCATCGTCGAGCTCCGGGGATCCTCCATCGGCATGGTGCCGCAGGACCCGATGTCCAACCTGAACCCGGTGTGGAAGATCGGCTTCCAGGTGAAGGAGACCCTGCGGGCCAACGGACTCCCGAGCACTCCTCAGGACGTAGCCAAGGTGCTCTCCGAGGCGGGGCTCCCGGACGCCGCGTCGAGGGCCAGCCAGTACCCGCACGAGTTCTCGGGGGGCATGCGCCAGCGCGCCCTGATCGCGATCGGCCTGTCATGCCGACCCCGACTGCTGATCGCCGATGAACCGACATCCGCCCTGGACGTCACCGTCCAGCGACAGATCCTCGACCACCTGGACACCATGACGGAGGAGCTCGGCACCGCGGTGCTACTCATCACGCACGACCTCGGCCTCGCCGCCGAGCGCGCCCATAAGGTGATCGTGATGTACAAGGGGCAGGTCGTCGAGGCAGGGCCGGCCCTCGAACTGCTGACCAACCCCCGCCACCCCTACACGCAGAAGCTCGTGGCGTCGGCTCCGTCGATCGCCTCGCGCCGCATCGCATCGGCGAAGCGCGCCGGTGTCGAGACCGGGGACCTGCTCGCTCCGGCGACGCCTCCCGGTGCTGTGGTGGACAAGGTGATCGAGGTCGAGGACCTGACGAAGGTCTTCAAGATCCGCGGCAGCTGGGGGAAGTCCACGGACTTCACCGCCGTGAACAAGGTCTCCTTCTCCATCGCCCGCGGCACGACCACCGCCGTCGTGGGGGAGTCCGGCTCGGGCAAGTCCACCGTCGCGAAGATGGTGCTCGGCCTGGAAGGGGCGACGTCGGGCAGTATCCGCTTCGACGGCGTGGACATCACCACGCTCGGACGGAAGGAGATGTTCGATTTCCGGCGCCGCGTGCAGCCCATCTTCCAGGATCCCTACGGTTCGCTCGACCCGATGTACAACATCTACCGCACCATCGAGGAGCCGCTCCGCGTCCACGGGGTGGGCAACGCGAAGAGCCGGGAGAAGAAGGTCCGCGAGTTGCTCGAGCAGGTGGCGCTGCCGTCCTCGATGATGCAGCGCTTCCCGAACGAGCTCTCCGGCGGCCAGCGCCAACGAGTGGCGATCGCCCGTGCGCTGGCGCTGGACCCGGAAGTGGTCATCTGCGACGAGGCGGTCTCGGCACTCGACGTGCTGGTCCAGGCCCAGATCCTGAACCTGCTCGCCGACCTGCAGTCCGAACTCGGCCTGAGCTATCTCTTCATCACGCACGATCTCGCGGTGGTCCGGCAGATCGCCGACCACGTGGCCGTGATGGAGAAGGGCAGGCTCGTGGAGCAGGGCACGACGGACGAGGTGTTCGACAACCCGCAGACGGCGTATACCCAGGCCCTGCTCGCGGCGATCCCCGGCGCCGGGCTCGTCCTCCCACCCGAGGTCGCCTAGCACGCGGCCCTGCGCCGGACGGTGACGACACAACGACGGCGGTCCTCCCTGGGGAGGGCCGCCGTCGTTGTGCGCCCACAGCTGATTCGGACCACCGTTGACAGCGCGCATTAGGTCTGTTTTTGTCCAGCACCTAGACTGGTAAGAGGGCGTGCAGTGCAGCCGCCGCCACTTTCCCCGCAGTAGATACCGAATTGAGTCATTACGCATGTCTGAAACCACAGGCAACACCGCTGTCCGCAGCGATCTCCGCAACGTAGCCATCGTGGCTCACGTTGACCACGGAAAAACCACCCTGGTCGACGCCATGCTGAAGCAGACCAACTCGTTCGCGGCGCACGGCGACGTCGCCGACCGCGTGATGGACTCCGGCGACCTCGAGCGCGAGAAGGGCATCACCATCCTCGCGAAGAACACCACGGTGTTCTACGACGGCCCCTCGGCCAATGGCGAGACCATCACCATCAACGTCATCGACACCCCGGGCCACGCCGACTTCGGCGGCGAGGTGGAGCGCGGACTGTCCATGGTCGACGGCGTCGTCCTCCTCGTCGACGCGTCCGAGGGCCCGCTGCCCCAGACCCGCTTCGTGCTGCGCAAGGCCCTCGCGGCCAAGCTCCCCGTGGTGCTGCTGGTCAACAAGACCGACCGTCCCGACTCCCGCATCGAGGAAGTCGTCAGCGAATCGATGGATCTCCTCCTCGGACTCGCCTCGGACCTCGCGGACGAGGTTCCCGACCTCGACCTCGACGCGATCCTCAACGTGCCCGTGGTCTACGCCGCGGCCCGCGCCGGTGCCGCGTCGCTCGAGCAGCCCGCGGACGGCACCGTGCCCGCGAACGATAACCTCGAGCCGCTGTTCCAGACGATCATCGAGCACATCCCCGCGCCCCGGTACAACCCCGAGGGTGTTCTGCAGGCGCATGTCACCAACCTCGACGCCTCGCCGTTCCTCGGCCGCCTCGCACTGCTCCGCATCTTCAACGGAACCCTCCGTAAGGGACAGACCGTCGCCTGGGCTCGCCAGAACGGCGAACTGAAGTCCGTGAAGATCACCGAGCTCCTCGCTACCAAGGCGCTCGACCGTGTTCCCACCGAGTCCGCCGGACCCGGCGAGATCGTCGCCGTCGCCGGTATCGAGGGCATCACCATCGGCGAGACGCTCACCGATGTCGACAACCCCCAGCCGCTGCCGCTCATCACCGTCGACGATCCAGCGATCTCCGTGACCATCGGTATCAACACCTCGCCGCTCGCAGGCAAGGTCAAGGGTGCCAAGGTCACGGCCCGCCAGGTCAAGGACCGCCTCGACAAGGAGCTCATCGGCAACGTCTCGCTCCGTGTCCTGCCCACCGCGCGTCCCGACGCCTGGGAGGTCCAGGGCCGTGGTGAGCTCGCCCTCGCCATCCTGGTCGAGCAGATGCGCCGCGAAGGCTTCGAGCTCACGGTCGGCAAGCCGCAGGTGGTCACCAAGACCATCGACGGCAAGATCCACGAGCCGATGGAGCACATGACCATCGACGTGCCCGAGGAGTACCTCGGCGGCGTCACCCAGCTCATGGCCGCGCGCAAGGGCCGCATGACCAACATGGCGAACCACGGCACCGGCTGGGTCCGCATGGAGTTCATCGTTCCCGCCCGTGGCCTGATCGGCTTCCGTACCCGCTTCCTGACCGACACCAGGGGTGCCGGTATCGCTGCGTCGATCTCCGAGGGCTACGAGCCGTGGGCCGGCGACATCGAGTACCGCACCAACGGTTCGATGATCGCCGACCGCGCCGGCGTCGTCACGCCGTTCGCCATGATCAACCTGCAGGAGCGCGGCTCGTTCTTCGTCCAGCCCACATCCGAGGTGTACGAGGGCATGATCGTCGGCGAGAACTCCCGCGCCGACGACATGGAGGTCAACATCACGAAGGAGAAGAAGCTCACCAACATGCGTGCGGCCTCTTCCGACACCTTCGAGAACCTGACCCCGCCGCGCAACCTGACGCTCGAGGAATCCCTCGAGTTCGCCCGCGAGGACGAGTGCGTCGAGGTGACGCCCGAGTCCATCCGTATCCGCAAGGTCATCCTGGATGCCAACGAGCGCATGCGAGCATCGCGTTCGCGCGCCCGCGCCTGATCACCAGCTGCACGTGGTAGACGACGACGCCGGCACCTTCCCAGTGGGGGAGGGCCGGCGTTCGTCGTTCGCGGCCCGGAGGGCTGCGGGACACGTGGGTACATCCCCACCCCGGCGGTCGGCCGCAGTGCTGGCCGCCGTCGGAGCGGGAATCGCTGCGGGGGTGCTCGGCACCCTCCTGCACGGGCACGTGCTGTACGCGGGCGGAGCCGCGCTGCCGGTCGGTGCCCTCGCGGCTCTGGTGCTCGCAGGGTGCCTGTTCCTGTTGTGCGGACTCTGGGCGCGGAACGTCATCTTGGCGGCGGTCGCCGGAGCGGTCGCCTACAGTGTGGTGGCGCTGCTGTCGACGTCGTCGAAGACGCTGATCCTCACGGGTTCGTCCGAAGCCGCGCCGGGCCTGGCCCTCGCAGGAAATATCTGGCTCTTCGGCGTCCTGGTGGTGACGCTCGGGGCGGTCGCGCTCGGCGCCGTCGTGCTACGCCCCTTGCGGCGTCCCTGACCGGGAGGCTTCAGTCGGCCGTTCGGTCGAGATGATGGGCCAGCATGATCGAGGTGGCCGTGCCGTCGTCGTCAGGCCCTCGCTGGACGTAGTCCTCGAAGACCTCCCGGATCCGACCCATCATCTCTGCGCGGTGCTCGTCGTTGAGTCTGACCCCCAGTCGCCACACGTCGATCTCGGACGGCTGCAGTCCCTCGATCTCCTGGAGGAACGTCTCCACGAGGACGGGAGCCGCGTTGGGCATGCGGCTCCCCCAGGAGAGACCCGTTGCCCGGTAGGGGATCTCCTTCGCGCCGCGGTTACCCGTCCTGGCGTCCTCGGCGGCGAGGAATCCGGTGGACAGCAAAGTGCGGACGTGGTGCAGTGCCGTGGCCGGATTGAGGTCGAGGATCCCCGAGATCTCCTTGTTGGTCCTCGGCTTGTGGAGGCACAGTCGGAGGATGCGGAGCCTGACGGGGGAGCTGAGCGCCCGGCTCCGTGCCTGGAGGTCCTCGTCTCTTTCCATCCGTCGATTGTACGGGGAAAGAGCTGCCCCATTGACAGGTCCCAATCACTGAAGGGTCCGCTGCGGGACAGATTCATCGCGGATCAGGTAAGTTCCGCTCCCAGGCGTTGCCCTCCTGGGCCAATCGTGCTTCGGTAGGCATGCACCAGTGGCGGATGAATCAACGGGGGATTGTATGGACCGCAGCGACGCAGTGAGCTTGAGGAGACGCACATTCCAGTGGGGAGTCGGCCTGGGAGTCGCGGCTGTCGTGCTGTTGATGGCGGGGCCACTGATCCTCGCCAACGTCGGGTTGCCTGATCCTGGGCAGAGTGCACCCGTCGCCACCCTGGTCACTGCCGGCTACTCGGCGCTGATGACGGTGCTCCCGCTCTTCTCGGCCGTCCTGATCGGCGCGGCGCTCGTCATGCGTCATGCGGAGGCCCCCGTAGGGGAGGCGCCTGTGTCGGAGGCGCCGACCGACTGAGCGGCTGCACCTGCGTGTCACTGGACTCCTGGCTCAGAACCTGACGGAGGCCTTCGTGGAGCCCGCCGCGGTGGCGCAGGCGGCACGGGCTTCGCTGCCACGACGTCGGCGAGCAGGACGACGTCGTCACCCCTGCGGGTGCGCACGGTACATGTGGTCGCATCGAGGGCGACGAGGTCACCGAGCGAGTCCGTCGCTCCGTCCTCGAGGCGCCGGCGGACGACGACCCTCGTCATCAGGGGGAGCGATGCGAGGAGGGCGGCGGGTGTCTGCACGCATCAAGGGTAGGCGCATCCGCGCCGATCGTGGTCCGTGGCCGGCCGGCGGTCCGTCGTCCTGCCGTGGTGGGCCGTTGCGTTAAGCTGGAAACCGCACCGCGGGTGCGGCAGCGGACCCAGTCACAAGGAAAGGCGTGGGAAGTGACCTACGTAATCGCGCAGCCATGCGTGGATGTCAAGGACAAGGCCTGTATCGAAGAGTGCCCTGTGGACTGCATCTATGAGGGCGATCGATCGCTCTACATCCACCCGGATGAATGCGTGGACTGCGGCGCGTGTGAGCCCGTGTGCCCCGTCGAGGCGATCTACTACGAGGACGACACCCCGGAGCAGTGGGCCGAGTACTACAAGGCGAACGTGGAGTTCTTCGACGACCTCGGTTCACCCGGCGGAGCGGCCAAGGTCGGCAACACCGGGTTCGACCACCCGATCATCGCCGCCCTGCCGCCCCAGAACCAGCCCGCCTAGTGGCGGACGGGGAGCCGACCGCGTTCGGCCTGCACCTGCCCGATTACCCGTGGGACGCGATGGCGCCCTACCAGGAGATCGCCTCGCGTCACGACGACGGCGTGGTCAACCTCTCCATCGGCACGCCGATCGATCCGACACCCCAGCTCATCCGGTCGGCCCTGGCCTCCGCAGCCGACGCCCACGGGTACCCGACCACGCACGGGACGGCCGCGCTGCGCGAGTCGATCAGCGCCTGGTTCGCGCGACGGAGGGGTGTCCCCGGGCTGGACCCGAAGGACATCCTGCCCACCGTGGGATCCAAGGAACTGGTTGCGTGGCTGCCCCTGCTGCTCGGGCTGGGCGAGGGGGACGTCGTCGTCCGCCCCTCCGTCGCCTACCCCACCTACGACATCGGTGCTCACCTCGCCGGTGCGACGCCGGTCGCCGCCGATTCGCTTGCCGACCTCCCGGCGGACGTCCGCGCGCGCGTGCGCCTCGTGTGGATTAACTCGCCGGGCAACCCGACGGGCGAGGTGCTCGGCGTCGATGCCCTCCGCGCCATCGTCGCCGATGCCCGTTCCCTCGGCGTCGTGGTCGCTTCCGACGAATGCTACGGCGAACTCGGGTGGGGTCGGTGGGACCCCGCGGACGGCGGCGAAGCCGTGCCCAGCGTGCTCGACCCCAGAGTGTGCGGTGGAACCCACGACCTCCTGCTCGCCGTGTACTCCCTGAGCAAGCAGTCGAACCTCGCGGGCTACCGCGCTGCCTTCACGGCGGGCGATCCGAAGATCGTGGCAAATCTCGTCAACACCCGCAAGCACGCCGGCATGATCGTTCCCTACCCCGTCCAGGAAGCGATGCGTGTGGCGCTCGGGGACGATGTGCACGTGTCGCAGCAGAAGGACCTGTACCGCCGTCGTCGTGCCCTGCTCATCCCGGCCCTGGAAGCCGCGGGCTTCACGATCAGTGGTTCCGAGGCCGGTCTCTACCTCTGGGCGTCCGACGGCAGGCCGACGTGGGACACCATCGGGTGGCTCGCCGGGCTCGGGATCCTCGCCGGGCCGGGCACGTTCTACGGCGACGCGGGTGAGGGCTTCATCCGTGTAGCGCTGACAGGCAGCGACGAGAGGATCGAAGCAGCCGTCGCCCGACTCGACGGCGCGAGGCGCTGAGCGCCGGTCCCTGCGAAAGGCAGGAGGATTAGTGATCAGGGCACCGTGGGCGGTAGCGTTCTTGCTGACTGTGCGAGCGCCGGAGTGACCCGTGTCCTCCTGCGCAGCGATGATTCGTGGCGACAACCTCGCTCCGGCTCCTGAAGGAGAATCAATGACCGAGCAGAATGCTGCTTCCCTCCACTATGACGGCGGGGAACTCAGCCTGCCGCTGGTGCCCGCTGTCGAAGGCAACAACGGCTACGACGTGTCGAAACTGCTGAAGCAGACGGGCCAGGTCACGTTCGACCCCGGCTTCATGAACACGGCGGCCACGACGTCCGCGATCACCTACATCGACGGTGACGCCGGTATCCTCCGCTATCGCGGGTATCCCATCGAGGAGCTCGCCAAGAACTCGAGCTTCCTCGAGGTGTCCTACCTGCTCATCTACGGCAACCTGCCGACGCCCGAGGAACTGAGCGCGTTCGACGGCCGCATCCGGCGCCACACCCTCCTGCACGAGGAGCTCAAGGGCTTCTTCGGCGGTTTCCCGCGCGACGCGCACCCCATGCCCGTGCTGTCCTCCGCCGTCTCCGCGCTGTCGACCTTCTATCAGGACTCGCTGGACCCGTTCGACGACGAGCAGGTGGAGCTTTCCACCTTCCGCCTCATGGCGAAGCTCCCCGTCATCGCGGCCTACGCCCACAAGAAGTCCATCGGCCAGCCGATGCTCTACCCGGACAACTCCATGAACCTCGTGGAGAACTTCCTGCGGCTCTCCTTCGGGTTGCCCGCCGAGCCCTACGATCTCGATCCCATGATGGTGAAGGCGCTGGATCTGCTGCTCATCCTGCACGCGGATCACGAGCAGAACTGCTCGACGTCGACGGTGCGTCTTGTCGGAAGCTCGAACGCCAACATGTTCGCGTCGGTGTCCGCCGGTATCAACGCGCTCTTCGGCCCGCTGCACGGCGGTGCGAACGAGGCCGTGCTGAACATGCTCCGCGACATCCAGGCCAAGGGCATGCAGCCGGAGGACTTCATGGAGAAGGTCAAGAAGAAGGAAGACGGCGTGAAGCTCATGGGCTTCGGGCACCGCGTCTACAAGAACTACGATCCGCGCGCGAAGATCGTCAAGGCGACCGCGCACGACATCCTCTCGAAGCTCGGCGGGAACGACGAGCTCCTCGACATCGCCATGCGGCTCGAGGAGAAGGCCCTCGCCGACGACTACTTCATCGAGCGGAAGCTGTACCCGAACGTCGACTTCTACACCGGCCTCATCTACAAGGCCATGGGGTTCCCGGAGAAGATGTTCACCGTCCTCTTCGCCATCGGCCGCCTGCCCGGGTGGATCGCCCAGTGGCGCGAGATGATGCAGGATCCGCAGACCAAGATCGGCCGCCCGAGGCAGCTGTACACGGGCGAGGGAGAGCGCCACTACCCGGCGAGCTGACCCCGTCGAGGGTCTGAACGCGAAAGGCCGCCCATCCCGTCGGATGGGCGGCCTTTTCCGTACCTGCGGGGGCCATGACGGCGGGGTCGCGGTCTACCGCTACCTACCGGGGACCGGCGCGTCTACTCGCCGGTAGCCGCCGCGTAGCCCTGCGGGTTGTTCTTCTGCCAGCGCCAGTGGTCCTCGCACATCTCGGAGAGAGTGCGTGTCGCTGACCAGCCGAGGTCGGCGAGGGCCGACGACGGATCGGCGTAGCTCACCGCGGCGTCTCCTGGACGGCGGGGAGCGAACTCGTACGGGATGTCCCGGCCGACGGCGGCGGAGAACGCGGAGAGGACCTCGAGGACCGAGGAGCCGTTCCCGGTACCCAGGTTCCAGGTGCGCACGCCGCCATGCGACACGAGGTAGTCGAGAGCGGCGAGGTGACCCTCGGCGAGATCGACGACGTGGATGTAGTCGCGGACGCCCGTGCCGTCCGGGGTCGGGTAGTCATTGCCGAAGACCAGGACCTTCTCGCGCCGGCCCACCGCGACCTGTGCCACGAAGGGCAGGAGGTTGTTGGGGATACCGGTCGGGTCCTCGCCGATCGTGCCCGAGGCGTGCGCGCCCACCGGGTTGAAGTACCGCAGCAGCGCGATGTTCCAGCGGCCGTCCGCTGCCCCGAGATCGGAGAGGATGTCCTCGATCTGCTCCTTGGTGCGTCCGTACGGGTTGGTGGCGTCCAGCGGTAGCTTCTCGGTCAGCGGCACCTCCTCCGAGGCGCCGTACACCGTCGCGGAAGAGCTGAAGACGAGGGTCCGGACGCCGGCGTCATCCATCACGCGCAGCAGGTTCAGCGTGCCGCCCACATTGTTGTGGTAGTAGTACAGCGGCTTCTCGACCGACTCGCCCACTGCCTTCAGCCCGGCGAAATGAATGACGGCGTCCACGTGCTCCTCCGCGAAGATGGCCCGCAGGCGCGGCTCGTCGAGGAGGTCCGCCTGGTGGAACGTCGGGGTGCGGCCGGCAAGAGCGGCGACGCGCTCGAGGGAGGTCCGCGTGGAGTTCAGGAGATTGTCGACCACGACGACGTCATGGCCGTGGTCGAGGAGGGTCAGGACGGTGTGCGAGCCGATATAGCCGCTTCCACCGGTAACGAGGATTCTCATTCCTCCATCCTAGGTCGGTGCCCTGCCTGCGCTCCTCCTACGCTCCTGCGGTGTCGGCCCGGCTCTGGAGCGGAGCGCGCCCGGGGATTACTGTAGGAGCAGCCTGAGTGGTACGAAGGAGGCCCATGTCGTACTCCGAACCCGGCTACGGCGCCCATTTCACGGTGGACACGTCCGAGGTCCTCCTCGTGGCGCTCTACCTGCGCGATTGCGCGGGGCTGCGGGGGGTAGGGCGCCCGGCGCTTCCACCGGTCATCCCGCCGGTCCGGGTCGTCGACACCCGGCGCCTCACCGGACCCGTGGGGGGTCCGGCCGCCCTGAGGGTCGAGTGGGACGCATGGTGGCACGGGCTCCTGCGGCACCGCATCAGCGACGCCCTGCTGCCCATGCCTCCGCTGTTCGAGGCCCTCGACGGGATGGATGCGCTGAAGGCGCTGCTGAGGGCACACGTCGGCGCGGCGATGGAGTGGGCGGAGGAACGGTGTGCCGAGTATGCGCTGCACGTCGGTGCCCGCGGGGTGGAGACCGTCGAGTACCTGCTGGCGCGGATGGTGCAAGAACGTGAACTGGAACTCGGCCGAGCTGCGCGGCGCTTCACCCTCGAGGTCATCGAGCTGCCGCTGGGCGTCCACCGCGCGTGGTGGGTGGAACCGGACAAGCTCCTCATGTGTCAGGAACTGTTCGACGACGAACGCTCCTTTCGCAGCTACGTGGAGCCCGTGGTCAGGATGCTGGCCTGAGGCCCGTTCGGGCTTCCACGGCACCGCTGCGGCCCTCTGCATGAATCGTGCTCAGGGCGTGGCTGCTGCGACAGTGACAGTGAGCGTGCCGTCGGCGGACGTCGTCGGCGTCCAGCCGTCGTCCTCCCGCACCCACTCGAGGCCCGAGTAGGCCACCGACGTGATGCGGTGGGTCGAGGCATTCGCCACCGCCCACTGGGCGGCCGCCCAGCCCGTGGTGCCGGTGACCTGCATCGTCAGGCGGTGGCCGTCGGCCACGCCACCGAGCGGTCCGAACACTTCGTCCAGGGCGGACGAGACCGCCAGGACGTCCCCGGACCCGTCCGGTTCGCGCAGCGTGCAGTTGAGTGCCGCAGGGGAGTTCCCCGTCAGGGCAGAGGCGAACGCACGGCCCTCCGGCTCGTGATCCGCGTACGCCTCCGGGTAGGCCGACCGCTGCACGGTCTGGGCCGCCTCGGTGATCGGCAGGGCCTCGTAGCCCGGCACCTGGACGAGCGCGTCGTAGAACGCGCCGGTGGCGTAGAGCGGTGCCATGACCTGCTCCTCCGTGCCCCAACCCTGCGAGGGGCGCTGCTGGAACAGGCCGCGGGAATCCGGCCCGGCGTCGTCGCCGTAGTCGATGTTCTCGAGCCGTGACTCCTGGATGGCGGTCGCGATGGCTATCGAGGCAGCCCGCGCGGGAAGGCCGCGGCTGACGGCCACGCCGGAGATGAGGGCCGCGTTCCCGGCCTGCGTGGGCGTGAGTTCGAAGGTGTCCGAGCCCACGGTGGCACTGCAGTGCTCCCGGACCAGGACCTCGCTGTCCTCGAGCTGGTGAACGGCGACCACGGCTCCGCCGACGACGACGGCTGCGAGCGCCGTGAGCATGGCTGCGCTGCGTACCCGTCGACGACGACGGCGGACGGCAGCAGAGGGCGGGTACCGGGTCATGCCCTAGTTGGCGTGCAGGGCCGGATTGAGCGCGATGCCCTCACCGGTGCGCGGGCGGGCCTCGACCGCTCCCGTGACGGAATTGCGCAGGAACAGGATGCCGTGCTCGCCGGAGAGGTCCTTCGCCTTGACGAGCGTTCCGTCCTGCAGCGTCACCTTCGTTCCCGCCGTCAGGTACAGGCCCGCCTCGACGACGCAATCGTTCCCGAGGGAGATGCCCACGCCCGATTCGGCTCCCAGCAGGCAGCGCTCGCCGATCGTCACGCGCTCTCTTCCGCCGCCGGAGAGGGTGCCCATGATCGAGGCGCCACCACCGACATCAGAGCCGTCGCCGACGACGACGCCCGCCGAGATGCGGCCCTCGACCATCGAGTGACCGAGTGTTCCCGCGTTGAAGTTCACGAATCCCTCGTGCATGACCGTGGTGCCGTCGGCAAGGTGCGCTCCGAGGCGCACGCGGTCGGCGTCCGCGATCCGCACGCCGGTCGGCACGACGTAGTCCACCATGCGGGGGAACTTGTCCACCCCGTAGACGGCGACAGGCCCGCGTGCCCGGAGGGCCGCCCGAACGGTCTCGAAGCCCTGCACGGACGCCGGACCGTGATTCGTCCAGACGACGTTGGCAAGGAGCCCGAAGACGCCGTCGAGGTTGATCGTGTTGGGCTGCACGAGCCGGTGGGAGAGGAGGTGGAGCCTGAGGTAGGCATCCTCGGTGCCGGCGGGTGCGGCGTCGAGGTCCAGCTCGACGTCGACGACGCGCTGCGTGACCTTCCGCGCGTTGTCCACACCCTGCTGGGCGAGGGCCTCGAGGGTGTCGCGCAGCTCCTGCTTCCCTCCGTCGTCCAGCGTGTCCTCCCCGAGCCACGGAGCGGGGAACCAGGTGTCCAGGACGACGCCGTCCGCAGCCACGGTGGCGAGGCCGGTACCGCCGGCGGCACGCTGGGAGGCGGGCAGGGATGAGCTGGGCAGGGAAGAAGTCATGGGCAGAAGTCTACCGAGGGATAGTGTTGCAGCATGATTCAGACACCCCCGCTGGAGCTCGATCTCACCTCCGACGTCGCTCACCTGACCGCCCGACTGATCGACGTCGAGAGCGTCTCCGGGAACGAGGCAGGCATCGCCGACGCCATCGAGCGTGCGCTGCGTCCGCTGGAACACCTCGAGGTCATCCGCGACGGCGACTGCATCATGGCGAGGACGCAGCTCGGGCGTTCCGAGAGGGTCATCCTCGCGGGACACATCGACACGGTGCCGCTGCCAGGCGTTCCCGGATCCCGCGGGATCGTGCCGTCGTCGTGGGAGGGGGAGACCCTGTTCGGCCGGGGTGCCACCGACATGAAGGGCGGGGTGGCCGTGCAGCTGGCACTTGCGGCTGCCCTGACCGAGCCCACGCGCGACATCACCTTCATCTTCTACGATCACGAGGAGGTGGAAGCGTCCCTCAGCGGCCTCGGGCGGGTTGCACGCTCCCAGCCGGAGTGGCTGAGGGCCGATTTCGCGGTCCTCCTGGAACCGACGGACGGTACGGTCGAGGGCGGCTGCAACGGAACCGCCCGGTTCGAGGTGCGGACAGCCGGCAAGGCCGCCCACTCCGCCCGCGCCTGGATGGGCGTCAACGCGATCCACGGCGCCGCCGAGGTGCTGGTGCGGCTGCGCGACCACGAGCCCGCCACCGTTCACGTTGATGGCCTCGACTACCGGGAGAGCCTCAACGCGGTGAGGATCTCGGGCGGTACGGCCGGCAACGTGATCCCGGACGGCACGGTCATCGAGGTGAACTACCGTTTCGCACCGGACAAGTCTCCCGAGCAGGCCGAGGAGTACGTCCATGTGCTGCTCGAGGGTTTCGCGATCGAGCGCACGGACGCTGCTGCCGGAGCCCGGCCGGGGCTGCATCACCCTGCAGCGGCCGCCTTCGTCGCCGCCGTGGGCGCCGAGCCCAAACCGAAATACGGCTGGACGGACGTCGCGCGCTTCAGCGCCCTCGGCGTGCCCGCGGTCAACTTCGGCCCGGGCGATCCGCTCCTCGCACACACGGACGACGAGCACGTGCACGCCGACGCCGTACGGGCGTGCCTCCAGGCCATGGTCACCTGGTTGTCGTGACCTCGCAGCTGTGACGGCCGGGTCGAAGCCGGCACCGGCCGGCACGAGCGGCCGCAGCACGGAGACGACGAAGGCGAAACGACGAAGGACGGAAGACGACGAAGGGCCCGGCGGCTGCCGGGCCCTTCGTCGTCGTGCCGTACCCGCGTTATGCGTGGATCAGGTCGACGCGGCGTCCATGACGATGGACCCCTTCGCTGCAGGCTTCGCCTTCGTCCTGAAACTCAGCAGGACGGAGAGCCGCGTGGCGAGCGTCGACAGGGCGAAATTGATGATGATGAAGATCGCCGCAGCCACGAACAGGGACGGGATCACGTTGCCCTCCCCGACCCCGAGGCGGCGCGTGTACTGCAGCAGCTCGGGGTAGGTGATGATGAAGCCGAGCGCGGAGTCCTTGAGGATCACCACGAACTGGCTGATCAGGGCAGGAAGCATCGCGATCAGCGCCTGCGGCACCTCGACGTTCCGCAGTGACTGGTTCCTCGTCAGGCCGATGGCCATCCCCGCCTCGCGCTGGCCCTTGGGCAGCCCGTGCACGCCGGAGCGCACGAGTTCGGCGATGACCGACCCGTTGTAGAGCGTCAGGGCGACGACCACCGCGATGAGGGGTGCATCCTGGGGTTTGACCGACCCGGAGCTGCCGAGCGCCAGCCAGAAGAAGATCATCATCAGCAGCACGGGCACGGCGCGGAGGAATTCGACGACGACGCCCGCTGCCCAGCGGATGGGGGCGGAGTGCGAAAGGCGACCGACGCCGAAGACCAGTCCGAACAGGACCGACGTCACGATCGAGATGCCGGCGGCCTTCAGCGTGTTGAGCAGTCCGGGCAGGATGAAGAACTCCCAGGTCCGCGACTCCAGGAAGGGGGCCCACATGCTGCCGGCGAACTGGCCCTTGTCCGCCAGCGCCGAGATGATCCAGGCGACGATCGCGAGAACGATCAGCACACCGATGATGTTGCCGATCAGGATGATGCGCCGGGCGCGGGGACCGGGCGCATCGAAGAGGACCTGCTGAGCGCTCATCGTGCCACCGCCAGTTTCCGTGAGGCCCAGGTGGTGAGGAGCCCGATGGGGATCACCAGGACCACGAAGCCCAGGGCGAAGGTGAGGAAGATCGGGATCACGAGGTCCGAGCGGAACTCGATCATGGTCTTCATGAGGCTCGACGACTCGGCGGCGACGGAGCCTGCAGCCGCTACCGTCGAGTTCTTGATGAGGGCGATCAGCACGTTGCCGAGCGGTGCGATGGCTCCGCGGAAGGCTTGCGGCAGGATGATGAGGCGCGCTGCCGGGAGGAAGCTCAGGCCGATGGCCCGGGCCGCTTCCGCCTGGCCGAGCGGGACGGTGTTGACGCCGCTGCGGATCGCCTCGCACACGAAGGCCGCGTGGTAGAGCGCCAACCCGACGATCGCGATCCGGAAGAGACTGACGTTCAGGTCGGTCGCGAGACTGATCTGCATGACGGAGAACAGACCGAGGAAACCGAACGCGAGAATGATCGTCAGGGGCGTGTTGCGGAAGATGTTGACGTATGCCGCGCCGAACCACTGCAGGCTCGCGATCGGGGAGATGCGGAACAGCGCCAGCACCGTGCCGATGACCAGGGCGATGATGGCTGCCCAGAAGGACAGCTGGATGTTGACCCAGAAGGCCGCGGGCACGTTGTACGTCTCGAACAGAGACAGGTAGTTCTCCACGGTTCACCTCTTTCGTGGTGGGGAACATGGCATTGGTGGGGTGGTCCGTGCGGACCACCCCACCAATGGAAGCGATGCTAGGCGCAGGGTGCGGGGGTGGGCGGGTTGAGCTCCGCGTTGAAGGTGTAGTCGGCACCTTCGGTGTTGTTGGTGATCGCCTCTTCCCATGCACCGTCGTCGATCATCTTGGTGATGGCCTCGTTGATCTGCTCGCAACGCTCGGTGCTGCCCTTCGGCAGTCCGACGCCGTAGTTCTCCTCGGAGAACGTGTTGCCGACGACCTTGAACTTGCCTGCGTTGGACTCCTGCGCGGCCAGGCCGGCGAGGATGATGTCATCGGTGGTGACGGCGTCGATCTGGCCGCCGCCCATCGCGGTGACGCACTCGGCGTAGCCCGGCTGCTCGACGAGCTGCACGCCCGGGTACTGGTCCTTGATCTTCTGGGCCGAGGTGGAGCCGGTCACGGAGCAGAGGTTCTTGCCCTCGAGGTCCTCGGGACCCGCGATGTCGCTGTCGGTGGGGACGAGGAGGTCCTGGCCTGCCACGAAGTACGGTCCGGCGAAATCGACCGTCTCCTTGCGGGTGTCCGTGATGGAGTAGGTCGCGAAGATCATGTCCACCTGGTTGTTGGACAGCAGGTTCTCGCGGTTGGCGGAGGGGGCCTCCACGAACTCGATCTGGTCCTCGCTGAAGCCGAGTTCGCCCGCGACGTACTTCGCGACGTCGACGTCGAAGCCCGAGTAGGAGCCGCCCTCGTCGAAACCGAGCCCGGGCTGATCGAACTTGATACCGATGCGGACGGTCTCACCGCCGGCCTCGCCGCCGCTCTCTCCTTCGGCGCTGTCGCCGCCGCCACAGGCGGACAGTGTCAGTGCGGCCACCGCGGCCACCGCGGCTGCTGCGTATCGGGTCTTCTGCATGGGTTCTCCTTGTGTTGCGGCCTTCGAGGGCCTGATGGGTGCTGGTGATGAGTGGGGGTCAGTGCGAGAGGATCTTGCCGAGGAAGTCCTTGGCGCGGTCGCTCTTCGGGTTGTCGAAGAACTCCTCGGGCGTGGCCTGCTCCATGATCTGGCCGTCGGCCATGAAGATCACGCGGTCGGCGGCCCTGCGGGCGAAGCCCATCTCGTGGGTCACCACGATCATGGTCATGCCCTCCCTGGCCAGGGACACCATGGCATCGAGGACCTCGTTGATCATCTCCGGGTCGAGAGCGGACGTGGGCTCGTCGAACAGCATGACCTTGGGCTTCATGGCGAGGGCGCGGGCGATGGCCACGCGCTGCTGCTGGCCGCCGGACAGCTGGGCGGGGAGCTTCTGCGCCTGGTTGTCGACCCCGACGCGCTTGAGCAGGGACATCGCGAGATCCTTGGCCTCGCCGCCCTTCATGCCCCGCACCTTGATCGGTCCGAGCGTCACGTTCTCGAGGATCGACTTGTGCGCGAAGAGATTGAAGGACTGGAACACCATGCCGACGTCGGCCCGGAGTTTCGCCAGCGCCTTGCCCTCTGCGGGGAGCACCTTGCCGTCGATGGTGATCTCGCCGTCGTCGATCGTCTCGAGGCGATTGATCGCGCGGCAGAGGGTTGACTTGCCGGAGCCGGACGGGCCGATCACGACTACGACCTCGCCGCGGGCTACATCGAGATTGATGTCGCGGAGGACGTGCAGGTCCCCGAAGTGCTTGTTCACGTTCCTGAGCGAGACGAGGGGGCTTCCCGAGGACGCGGGCGTAGTCGGTTGCGGTTCACTGGTCATGGGAGAAATGTAGCGAACTATTCCTTCCCGGCAATACGAAGCAGCGGAATGGCGTGGATTGTGATTCAAGAGCAATCAAAGATCCCCGCGGCGCGCCCGGTTGGTTAGCCTAGGTGGATGTCTCCCTCCCAGCACCCGGCGGCCAACGACGATGTCCGGCCCTCCACCACGCACGACGACGTCCCCGCGGGCTCCGATAGGCTTCCCGCGGGCAGTGCGAACGGCACGGGCGGCGACCGCCCGACCAGGATCGCAGCGGGACAGCCGGCCCGGCGCAGGGGATCGGTCGAGCTGAGGCGTAGCCAGGCCGCGATCCCTCAGTCGGACAACATGCTGCTCGATGCCGACGATACGGGCGGATTCGTCCGCACCGATCCATGGCGCGTGCTGCGTATCCAGAGCGAGTTCGTGGAGGGCTTCGGAACCCTGGCCGACCTCGGTCCCGCCATCAGTGTCTTCGGTTCGGCCCGGACGGACCGGGATTCCTCCTTCTACGCCATAGGTGAGGAGGTGGGCCGCCGGCTCGTCGAAGCCGGCTACGCCGTCATCACCGGGGGAGGACCGGGCGCCATGGAGGCTGCCAACAAAGGTGCCTGCGAGGCGGGCGGGACCTCTGTGGGACTCGGCATCGAGCTGCCGTTCGAGCAGGGCATGAACGAGTGGGTGGACCTCGGCATCAACTTCCGGTACTTCTTCGCCCGCAAGACCATGTTCGTGAAGTACGCCAGCGGTTTCGTCGTGTTGCCGGGCGGCTTCGGAACCCTCGACGAACTCTTCGAGGCGATGACACTGGTGCAGACCGGCAAGGTGACCTCCTTCCCCATCGTGCTCATCGGCATCGACTACTGGCGACCGCTCCTGGACTGGATCAAGGGCACCCTGCTCGCGGAGGGCACCATCTCGGCCAAGGACCTGTCGCTGCTGCAGCTCGTGGACACCGCCGAGGAAGCGGTGCGGATCGTGGCGGCCTCGGCAGGTCACGAGCACGCTTCCTGAGCGGTGCGCCGGGACGACTCTGGCACCATTGCCGTGTGACTATCTTCCTGGTGATCCTCGCCATCCTGCTGGTCGGGGGAACCGCGCTGCTCGCATCCGGGCGCGCGCTGCCGGCGCCACTCCAGCGACTCGGGGGCGGGTCAGGATCCTCGGATCGGGTCGGGCGAGCTCCGGGAACCACCGACGAAGCCGCCGATGGGCACTCGGGGCCGTCCCTGAGCCTCGGCCTCGTGGAGCCCGTAGCCTCCCTCCCGCCCGTCCTCCTGCCCGATCCTCCCTCGGCCCGGGACGTCGACGCCGTGCGGTTCGGCCTCGGGCTGCGCGGCTACCGGATGGACCAGGTGGACGAGGTACTGGACCGGCTTGCGGCCGCTATCGAGCAGCGCGACGCCGTGATCAGGGAGCTGCGCTCGCGGCTGGCAGGAAGGGACACCGACAAGTGAACGGTGCGGTCCCGGGCTCCGACGGCCGACCGAGGTGCGGCTGGGCAACCTCGTCCACCGAGTACGAGCGCTACCACGACGAGGAGTGGGGCCGACCCGTGCAGGGCGAGGCAGCACTGTTCGAGAGGTTGAGCCTCGAAGCGTTCCAGTCCGGCCTGAGCTGGATCACGATCCTGCGCAAGCGTGAGGCGTTCCGTCGTGCCTTCGCCGGGTTCGACCCCCTGACGGTTGCGGCATTCGGCGAGGAGGACGTGGAGCGACTAATGGCAGACGCCGCGATCGTCAGGAACCGCCGGAAGATCGAGGCGGTGATCGCCAACGCGGGAGCGCTGCTCGCCCTGCCCGACGAGGTGACCCTCGGGTCGATCCTCGCGCGCTATCGCTTTCCGGGCGGGCCCCCGCCCGTGAACCCCTCGGACGTGCCCGCCACCACGCCCGGGAGCACTGCCCTTGCCCGTGAGCTCAAGACGTGCGGGTTCCGGTTCGTCGGCCCGACGACGGCGTATGCGATGCTGCAGGCCACGGGCTACGTCAACGACCATCTCCGCGACTGCTGGGTCCGGCTCGACGTCGCACGCGCCGCCGTTCCTGAAGCTGCCCGGTGAGCCCTACCGGCTCCTCCGCCACGCGCAGGATGCGCCCGGCATCGGTCCACTGGTCGTTGCAGGTCCTCGCGGTCTTCGTTGCCGGGCGCCTGGTGTCCACCGTCCTGCTGCTCGTCGCCGCCGCACGGCAGGGCGCCAGCCCGTGGTCCGGCCCCGCTCCCGCCTACGGCACCTTCATCAACTACTGGGACAGCGGTTGGTACGAGCGCATCTTCCGGGAGGGCTATCCCACCGAACTGCCGCAGGACGCGCTGGGCGAGGTCAGCCACAACCAGTGGGCCTTCTACCCCCTTTTCCCCGGGCTGGTCCGCCTGCTCCACGTCGTCACCGGGCTCGGATGGGGGCTCCTCGCGCCCCTGGTGGCGGTCGCGGCCGCCGCGGGTGCATCGCTGGTGGTCTACCGGTTGTTCCGTCTGCGCGCGGAGCACCGCACGGCCCTCGCCGGCGTCGCCGTCGTGTCCTTCACGCCCGTGTCCGCCATCCTTCAGGTGCCGTACGCCGAATCCGTGCACCTGCTGCTGCTTGCCGGGGCGCTCTACCTGGTCTCGACGAACCGGTACTACGCGGCAATGCCCGTCGTCCTTCTCATGTGCCTCGCGCGCCCTGCCGGTGTCCCCTTCGCGATCATGGTGGGGGCCCTCTTCCTCCATGCACTCTGGGCCCGGAAGAAGAGGATGCCGTCCTGGTGGCACCGGAGTGTGCCAGAGGACGCGCGCGACCCGGCGGGGGTGCCCCTGGTGCCCCTGTTCCTCCTGGGCGTGGTCTCATCGATCGGCGCTGTTGCCTGGCCCCTCATCGCCTGGGTCGTGACGGGGCAGCGCGACGCCTACGTCGCGACCGAGACCGCATGGCGGGGGGAAGCCCTCGCTCCCTTCCTGCCCTGGTTCGAGGCACCGGCCTCGGTGCTCGGGCCCGCCGCCGCAGCGCTGGTCGTGGTAGCGCTCCTGGTGGGCGCCGCCGTCCTCTTCCTCGCGCCCGCGGTGCATTCGCTGGGGCCCGTCCAGGTCTACTGGTGCGCCGGGTACCTCCTGTACCTGGCGGCATTCTGGGACCCGCAATCGAGCACGTGGCGCATCCTGCTGCCGCTGTTCCCCCTGGCCCTTGCCCTCGCGAACGCCGCCGGGGCCCGCGCGGTCTGGTTGCTCCTGCCGGTCTCGGTCGTGCTCCAGTTCCTGTGGGTGGACTGGCTGTGGGCGTGGAGCCCGTCCGGACCGGACGGGGATTATCCACCCTGAGTGTGATTCACGCCGCACCTGAATTAGCAGGTGCAGGCCTTGTGCTGAATAATGAAGGTGATGACGTGCACAGCCGGACCTTTCAAGAGGCGCCGGCGCGGAGCACCGTTTACTGTCGCGCTGCCGCTGATCGCGGTTGCGCCCTGTCGAAAGGGACACTCCCCATGGCTGCCATGAAACCGCGTACCGGCGATGGACCGATGGAAGTCACCAAGGAGGGGCGCAGCCTCATCATGCGCGTGCCGATCGACGGCGGCGGACGCCTCGTCGTGGAGCTCAACGCCGAGGAAGCCGGCAAGCTCAAGGACTGCTTGCTCACCGTCACCAACTAGGCGCGAGCCTTCGCGAGCCCCGGGCGTCCGCACCGAGTGATCCGAACCATTAGTCGTCAGCGCTCGCCGTCGCGCGATTGGTCGCGCGGTTCCTCGCCTGGCCGCCTGGTACCGTCGAGCCGCCTCCGCCAAAGAACGCGGTCAGGGGCGTTGCTTGACGGCCAGGAGAAGCCCGGTGCCGGTCGGCAGGAGTGCAGACACCAGCGACTCGTCGTCCCGGATCATCCTGCCGACCTGCCTCAGGGTATTGGTCGACTGCTCCCGTACAGCAGGTTCCGCGACTCTGTCCTGGTCGAGGGCGTCGTTGATGATCATGATGCCCCCGCCCTTCAGCAGGCGCGTGGCCTGCTCGACGTAGGCCGGCAGCCCGGGCTTGTCCGCGTCGATGAACACCAGGTCGTAGGCGGCATCGGTCAGCCGCGGCAGCACGTCGGCGGCGCGTCCCGAGATGGTGCGCGTGCGGTTGGAGGGGATACCTGCCTCCGCGTACGCCTCCCGAGCTGCGCGCAGGTGGTCCACGTCGGAGTCGATGGTCGTGAGCACGGCGTTCCGTCCGAGGCCCCTCAGCAGGCAGACGCCCGAGATTCCCGCTCCTGCTCCTACCTCCACGGCCGTCGTCGCCTTGGACGCGGACGCCAGCACCGTCAGGGCCGCGCCGACGGCAGGGGTCACAGGGGTGACGCCGAGTTCATGCGAGCGGTCCCGTGCCCGGAGCAGGATGTCGTCCTCCTCGGGGAGGCCTTCCGTGTAGGACCAGCTGCTGTGTTTGTCGGCGGCCATGGACGTCCGTTCTGTGGGTTGCTGCGATAGTCGGGAGGCGGGAGCCCCGCCCCAACACTACTGCCCGCCGCGCCGGCCCTGCCATGCGGTGACACGCGCCGTGGTGGGGCTCCTGGCGGTCCTGAAAGGACTGACAGGGTAGTCGACGGAGGCGCCCGAGGCGGGACGCAACACGGTTGATGCTGCCAGCTTCTTCCCAGCTTGATGCGAAAGACTTTTCGCTCGGGGCATCCAGCAGGAAAGCCGTCCCGAACCCTTGGTACTACAGCACTCGGCCTGCGGGCCGTCTGGAGTGTCCGTCGAGGGTTTGCTGCAAGAAGGGGTAGATGATGTCTAGCGTGAAAGCGGCACAGAACGCCGCGCAGGCTGTTCCAGGAGCGGACGCACCGATCCTCGACGAGCACGGGAACCCCTGGGTAGCGCCCTCCTGGGAAGAGGTCGTCACCAACTATTCCCCGAAGGTGTACCGGTTGGCCTACCGGCTCACCGGCAACAGGTTCGACGCCGAGGACCTCACGCAGGAGGTCTTCGTGAGGGTCTTCAGGTCCCTCGCCAACTTCAAACCGGGAACGCTGGACGGCTGGCTGCACCGCATCACCACCAACCTCTTCCTCGACCAGGCCCGGCGGAAGACGCGCATCCGCTTCGATGGCCTCACGGATGAGGCCGAGAGCCGCCTGCCGAGCGGGCACCCGGGCCCGGAGCGCAGCTTCGAGTTCAACAACCTGGACATCGATGTGCAGTCCGCGCTGGAGGAACTGCCGCCGGACTTCCGCGCCGCCGTCGTGCTCTGCGACCTCGAGGGCCTCGCCTACGACGAGGTGGCCCAGGTGCTGGGAGTCAAGCTCGGAACGGTCCGCTCCCGCATCCACCGCGGGCGGACGATGCTCCGGGAGAAGCTCGCGCATCGCGATCCTCGTCGATCGGGCGGCAACGGAGCGGCCCTGGCGGTCCCACGGATCGCCGGTTTGGGTTAGGACCGATGCGGCACCCCCATCGCTCCCTGCAGGATCTCGTGGACGGTGAGTTGTCCGACCGGCGGCGCATGGCCGTCGAGCGCCACGTGTCGCGGTGTTCGGCCTGTTCGACTGCTGTGGCGCGCCTGCGGGGATTCAAGAGCGCGCTGCTCGGCCTACGGAACCCTGAGCCCGATCCCGAGTTCCAGCTCCGGCTGCTCTCGTCGGCGCAGGGGAGTGCTCCTCGTCCGGCGGACCTCCGTACTGGCTCCAGTGCGGCGTTCGTGCGCGAGCACCATGAACGGACGAGCACGCACCGGCGGCGGCACACGGTCATCGCCGTAGTCGGCGGATCCGCCGTCGCCGCGACCGCCGTCCTCGCGAGCGCCTACGTCATCGGGACCGAGTCCGCATCAGTCACGGTCGAAGCCGCGACCGGAGCGACAGCCCTGCGTGCCGGGTGGGAGTCCGTGGCTCCGCGAACACCCACCTACCTCGACGACGACCAGCTGGAGACGCTCCGGGCCGGCGGCTGGTACTGTCCCGAGCTCGAGTCCCTGGGCTTCACGCTGAAGGGCGCCGAAGGCATCACGGTCGGGGGCATGCCGACGCTGGAGCTCGTCCTCGAGAACGACGGCGACACGGTCACCGTGTACGAGCAGAGGAAGGTCGACGAGGGCCGCGAGGCGGACGCCGGACCTGTCAACGCGATGACGGGAAATACGGTGACTGCCGACGGCTTCGACCACATCGGCGGTGCCGAGCGGGACGTCTGGGTACGCTCGGGTGAGCCGTGGCAGGTCGTCCTCGACTCGCCGTCCGTCACCTACACCGTGGTCTCCAGCCTGCCGGCCGCCGCCATGCCGCAGACCCTCAGCCAGCTGGTCGCTGCCGAGCACGCGCAGCTGTCACTCTCCCCGCAGACCCCCGACGACTCGATGGTGGACCGCATCGTCCGGGGCCTCTCCACGATCACCCAGCCGTAGGAGGATGGCGGCCGGGTGACACCGCGGTGTCGCGGACATGAAGGGTTGACGTCCGGTGTTCGGCCGCCGCCCGTGGAAGCTGTGCGAATGTGTCGGGCGTAGTCCGGGAAGGTAGTCTTTTTCACGTGTTGGGAATCAACGGCCTCGAACTCGTCGTCCTGGCGATCATCGCCGTCGTGGTGCTCGGGCCGGAGCGCCTACCGGAGTACGCCGCCCAGCTCGCACGCCTCGTGAAGGGCCTCCGGCGCATGGCTACGGGTGCGCGGGAGCAGCTCCGCGAGGAAGTGGGCCCCGAGCTCGACGAGGTCGACTGGCGCAAGCTCGACCCGCGCCAGTACGATCCGCGCCGCATCATCAAGGAAGCCCTCCTCGACGACATCGAGGACGTGTTCAAGCCCGTCAGCCCGGGCGCGCCTGCCGCAGCTGCGGTTTCTCCCGCTGTCGCCGCACGGCCTCCGGTGTCCCTGCAGCTGGGGCCCCGCCTCGAGGCAGGGCAGGCAGCTCCGTACGATCTCGAAGCGACCTAGCGAGCGCACCGCCCCGTGTCTCGTCTGCGTCAGGAGACGCTGACCGGCAGCTTCACGCCCTGCAGGCCCCTGGGCCTGCGCGCGAGGTCCGTCGCGATCCTGATGAGTTCATCGCGCGCGACCGAGGGCTGCCGACCGAGGACGAGGGGCAGGCCCGCATCGCCGCCCTCCCGCAGGGCCATGTGGAGAGGGATGCTGCCGAGCAGTGGGATAGCGGTGCCCAGCGTCGTCGACAACCGCGCCGCGAGTGTGCTCCCACCGCCGGCACCGAAGAGCTCCAGCCGCCCGCCGTCGGGCAGCTCGAGCCAGGACATGTTCTCGATCACGCCGGAGACCCGCTGCCCGGTCTGCGCGGCCATCGCTCCGGCCCGCTCGGCGACGTCCGCGGCGGCGCTCTGGGGCGTCGTCACCACGAGGAGTTCCGAGGACGGCAGCAGTTGCGCAACCGAGATGGCGATGTCGCCCGTGCCCGGGGGCAGGTCGAGGAACAGTGCGTCCAGATCGCCGAAGTGGACGTCGGTGAGGAACTGTTCCAGCGCCCGGTGGAGCATCGGGCCGCGCCAGGAGACCGGTTGGTTCCCCTCGACGAACATGCCGATCGAGATGACCTTCACACCGTGGGCCACGGGAGGCAGGATCAGCTCGTCGACGCGCGTGGGCTGCTGCGTGATGCCCAGCAGGGCAGGCACCGAGAAGCCGTAGACGTCGGCGTCGACGATTCCCACCCTCAGACCCTGCGCCGCCATGGCGACCGCCAGGTTGACCGTGACGCTGGATTTGCCGACACCGCCCTTGCCGCTCGCGACGGCGTAGACGCGCGTCAGGGAGGAAGGATCGTTGAACGGAACGCCACGGCGACCACCTGCCCCCTTCAGCTGCTCCTTCAGTGCGTCGCGCTGGGTCTGGTTCATGACGCCGAGTTCCACCTGGACGCTGTCGACGCCGTCGACGGCGGACAGCGCCGCCTCGGCGTCGTGCGTGATCGTGTCCCTCAGCGGGCAGCCGGCGATGGTCAGCAGGACCCTGATGCGGACGGCGTGCCCCTCGATGAAGACGGCGTCGAGCATGCCGAGGTCGGTGATGGGGCGGCGCAGTTCCGGGTCGATCACCGTGTGGAGGGCGGACCGTACAGCCTCCTCCGAGGGCAGGTTGGTGTTCACTGGGACGGTTTCCTCCCGGCCGGCTGGACCTTCGCAAGCGCCACGGTGTTGTCCGAGGGCCGCCGCGCCTTCCGTTTCTGCAGGGTGAGCTCCTGGCCATCCGTCGTCTCCAGCAGTTCCTCGAGGATCGAGCGAAGCTCCGACCGCACGTAGTCACGCGTCGCGACTTCCCGCAGGGCGATCCTGAGTTCGGCGATCTCCCGTGTGAGGTACTCCGTGTCGGAGAGGTTCCGCTCCGCGCGCTGGCGGTCCTCCCGCATGGAGACCCGGTCGCGGTCGTCCTGGCGATTCTGCGCGAGCAGTAGCAGGGGGGCTGCGTAGGAGGCCTGCAGCGACAGCATGAGGGTCAGGGCCGTGAACCCGAGCGCCGCGCTGTCGAAGCGCAGGTTCTCCGGAGCCACGGTGTTCCACGTCAGCCAGACCGCGACGAAGACCGTCATGTAGAAGAGGAACTGCGGAGTGCCCATGAAGCGGGCGATGTTCTCCGTGCCGCTGCCGAAACGGTCGGGGTTCGGTCTCAGCCGCGGGAGGATGCGTTTGCGTGCCTCTCGTGGCGTATCGAGCCCACGGGAATTCGACCTGATCTTCTCAACCACGGCGGTCACCTCGCTTTGCTACGGATGTGTCGTCCTGTGCCCGCCAGTCGTCGGGCAGCAGGTGGTCGAGCACGTCGTCGACGGTCACGGCACCGACCAGCCTGCCGTCGGTGTTGACCACGGGCAGCGAGTTGAGGTTGTACGTCGCCAGGATGCGCGACACCTCGCTGACATTCGCCTGGTCGCCGACGGCCTCGAGGTCCGTGTCGATGATGTTGCCGAGCGGCTCGGGTGGTGGGTACCGCAGCAGCTGCTGGATGTGCACCACGCCGAGGTAGCGACCGGTCGGCGTCTCGAGCGGCGGTCGGCACACGAAGATGGACGACGCGAGGGCCGGCGTCAGTTCCTCACGCCGGACGTGTGCCAGTGCCTCGGCTACGGTGGCTTCCGGCGGGAGGATGACGGGCACCGTGGTCATCAGGGATCCCGCGGTGTCCTCCTCGTACTCGAGCAGGCGGCGCACGTCCTCCGCGTCGTCGGGCTCCATGAGCTGGAGGAGCTCCTCCTTCTGCGCCTCGGGCAGCTCGTTGAGGAGGTCGGCGGCGTCATCGGGATCCATTTCCTCGAGCACGTCGGCTGCGCGCTCACGCGTCAGGGACGTGAGGATCTGCACCTGGTCGTCGTCGGGAAGTTCCTGCAGGACGTCGGCGAGGCGGTCGTCCTGCAGTTCGCCCGCCACCTCGATGCGTCGCTTGTCGTTCATCTCGTGCAGGGCGTCCGCGAAATCGGCGGCCTTGAGGTCGTCGTGCTGGGCGACGAACTGCGTCGCGCCCTGCGGTTCGTCGGTGGTGCCGTGGAAGGCGTCGAGCCAATCGATGATTAGGCGCTCGCCCCCGCGGCGCAGCCCGCGCAACGGCGAGGTGGACCCGCCGCGACGGACGAACAGCTGGGAGACGTGCCAGTCGCCCGCGCGGTTGCGCTCCATCGCGATGTCCTCGACGACGGCACTACCGCTGCCGTCACGCAGGGTCAGGCGGCGATCGAACAGTTCAGCGACCACCAGCATCTCGGCGCCGCGCTGTTCGAAGCGGCGGAGGTTCACGAGGCCGGTGCAGATGATCTGCGACGGGTCCATCGACGTGATGCGGGTCATCGGGACGAAGACACGTTTCTTGCCCGGAACCTCGACCACGAGGCCGATGACCTGTGGCGTCTTGGCCGGGCCGCGGTCGAGCACGACGGCGTCCCGCAGGCGTCCGAGACGGTCGCCGAGCGGGTCGAAGACGTCGAGGCCCAGCAGTCGGGCGACGAAGACTCGGGTCGGGTTGGTAGTCACCGCTCTAGGCTATCGGCCACGGCAAGCCGACATGGCATCCCGCTGTGCCGGGCGCCGACCGCTGCCGGGATACACCCACCTGCGACCGGTTCGTCGGTGCCGGGCTCGCGGCACGGCGGGAGTTCACCTGCGGCATACTGCCTCCCGCACGGACGGGCGGTAGGCAAGAATGGAACCATGTCGACACCACCACTTGGAACCACTGCCTCCCGTGACCTTGGCCGGGTGTTGCCCACGGGCGAGACCATCGGCCGGTACACCAGCTACCTGGACGCCCAGAAAGCGGTGGACTACCTCGCGGACCACAAGTTCGCCGTCCAGCGGGTGTCCATCATCGGTAACGACCTCAAGACCGTGGAGCGTGTGACCGGGCGGCTCAGCTACCCGCGCGTCGCGCTCGGCAGCGCGGCGACCGGAGCCTGGTTCGGGCTGTTCGTCGGACTCATCCTGAGCCTCTTCGCCGGCAGCGAGTCCGGGATCACCATCACCTCGTCGATCGCCCTGGGGGCGATCTTCTGGTTGCTCTTCGGCGTCCTCACCTACGCCTTCCAGCGAGGGAAGCGCGACTTCACGTCCACGAGCCAGGTCATCGCGACCAGCTACGACGTGATCGTCGAGCCGAGCCTTGCAGCGGACGCCCGCCGCCTGCTCCAGCAGCTTCCCATGAACGGCCAGGCCCAGCATCCGGGGGTCGACCCGTCGGCCTCGGTGCAGGGCCCGGGATACCCTGCCGCACCGGCCGGCCAGCACCAGGCTCCCGAGCGCCCCGCGTCCTGGAACGATCCCTACGCGGGCAGCCGGTCCCAGCAGGCAGGATCTCCCGAGTCCGGTCCCGCCGAGGCGCAGACGGCCGGCCCGGGGACCAGCGGGCCCCGGCGGGGCCAGTTCCCCGACCTCCCCGATGGACGTCCGCAGTACGGCGTGCGCGTGGAGGCGCAGGAGGAGCCCGGCCGGCCCTCCTCGGCTGCGGCGGGCGGCGTCGGCCAGCCCGGCGGCATGACAGTCCAGCAGGGCCAGGACCTGGCCGCGGACGACGGCGGCTCGGCTACCGGTGGTTCCTCGGCCGCGGGCGGCCCGAAGCAGGGCTGACGACGAGGATCTCCTTACCGACGGACGCGCAGCAGCACGCGCGGCGGAGGATGCACAGCGAAGGCAGGGACCCACGGTCCCTGCCTCCTTCCGTCCGGCGGCCCGGGTACAGGTGCCGAGGCTAGTCGCCCGTGCTGCCCCAGATGCCCGCCATCCAGTCCTCGACGTCGTCGGGACTGCGCGGAAGAGCTGCGCTGAGGTTGACCGGGCCGTCCGCTGTCATGAGGATGTCGTCCTCGATGCGGACGCCGATGCCCCGGTACTCTTCCGGTACGGCGAGATCCTCCGCCTTGAAGTAGAGGCCGGGCTCGATGGTGAAGACCATCCCTTCGGTGAGGATGCCGTCGAGGTACAGTTCGCGCTTGGCCTGGGCGCAGTCGTGCACGTCCATGCCGAGGTGGTGGCTCGTGCCGTGGGGCATCCACCGGCGGTGGTGCTGGCCCTCGGGAGCCAGTGCCTCCTCGAGTGGGACGGGCAGGAGGCCCCACCGGTCGAGGTTCTCCGCCAGGACCGTCACCGCGGCGAGGTGGACCTCGCGGAAGCGGCGTCCTGGCTGGGCGGCGGCGAAACCGGCGTCGGCGGCGTCGAGCACCGCCTGGTAGATCCTGCGCTGGACCTCGGTGTACCGCCCGTTGACCGGGATGGTCCGGGTGATGTCGGCGGTGTAGAGGCTCTCTGCCTCGACGCCGGCATCCAGCAGGAGCAGCTCCCCAGCCCTGACCTGGCCGGTGTTGCGGATCCAGTGGAGCGTGGTGGCGTTGTTGCCCGAAGCGGCGATGGTGTCGTAGCCGAGGTCGTTGCCCTCCTCGCGAGCCCTGGCGAAGAACGCACCTTCGACGACGCGCTCGCCGCGCGGGTGCGTGATGGCGCGGGGGAGGGTGCGGACCACGTCATGGAAGCCGTTGACCGTGGCGGCGACGGCGATGGTCATCTGCTCGATCTCCCACGTGTCCTTGATGAGCCGCAGCTCCGAGAGTGCTTCGGCGAGCACGGCGTCCAGGGAGTCGGCCCTCTCGAGGTCCACTCCGGTGTTGATGCGCGAGGTATCCACGAGGGCGTCGGCATTCAGGTCGACCTCGCGCAGCAGCCGGATGCTGATGCCGCCGATCTCGGGGACTCCCGCATCCTTGGTGATGGCGACCTCGAGCTCGCTGAGGTCTGCCGTCTCGAGGGCGAGCTGGGCCGTGATCTGCGCCATCGAGAGGCGCTGGCCGATCCAGAATTCCCCGTAGCGGGCGTTCGCGTAGAACTCGGCGCTCTCGCGCCCGGCCAGTTCGCGGAAGTACAGCGTGGCCGTGTGGTTTCCGCCGTCGTCGCCCGTGCCGGACTCGACCGGTTCGAGGACCAGGACGGCGTCGGGCTCGTGGTCCAGGCCCAAACCGGTCAGGTGCGCGAAACCGGAGTGGGGGCGGTACCGGTAGTCGGTGTCGTTGGACCGGACCTTGAAGGGCCCCGCGGGGATGACGATGCGCTCGCCGGGGAACCGGTCCGAGATTGCACGACGACGCCGGGCCGCGTGCGCAGCGACCGGGGACTCGGCGGGGAGCTCGTCCGACGCCGGCGCCCAGTTGCCGGCCATGAAGGCCTTGAAGGCCTCCGAATCCGGCCGCTGGGAGCGGTTCTCGTTGCGGTCGGAGAGCGGTTGGCCCTCCGGGGCGTCGGTCGGGGTCAGGGATGCGGGTGCGGTGTCGTCGGTGCTCACCCCGTCATCGTCTCACCGTCGCGGTGCAGCATGAAAGCCCGGCGTCGTAGCAGGCTCTGCGCCATCCCGCCCCTACCGTGGTCGTTCAGACTGCGGACCCGGCCTTCCGTGGGAGCGTCACCGGAAGCTCTGCGGAGAGTTCCGGCCGGCGCTGACGATACTCCGACGGCGTCACCCCGAGTTCACGCCTGAAAGCCGTGCTGAAGGCGTAGGCGTTCTGGTATCCGACACTGCGGGCTACCCGCGCCACGGTGGCGGCAGGGTCCTGCAGCAGATCGCTCGCGAGGGTGAGGCGCCAGTGCGTGAGGTAGTTCATCGGGGACCGGCCCACGCCGGCACGGAACCGGGCGGCGAGCGAGGCACGGGAGGTGTTGACGTGCTGCGCAAGGCGTTCCACCGTCCATGGCGCTGCGGGGTCGGCGTGCAGGTACTCGAGGGCGCGGACCACGAGCGCGTCATCGCACGTGAGCCAGGTGCTTCCCGGAGGGCGGTCCGGACCGCTGAGCCACCGGCGGATGGTGCTGACGACGAGCACGTCGAGGAGGCGGTCGACGACGATCTGGGCGGCGGGGTCGTCGTGGGCTATCTCCTGCCCGAGCAGGTCCACGAGCGTGGTGTCGGTACGGTCGCGCCGCACGACGGCGAGTCGGGGGAGGGCCCGGGTGACGAAGCGGCCGGCCTCGTCGGGGCGTTCGTAGGTGCCGACGAGCAGCGACGTCTCTCCGTCGGCGGCGTTACCCCATCTCCGGATGCCTCGCCGGTATTCCTCGCGCACGCTCCGCCCCTCCAGGGTCGTGCAGCGCTGGTCGGGACCGATCTCGATCGTGGGCGTGGAGGCGGCAGCATCCGTCACCCGGTACGGCTCGGGGCCGCGTACGAGGGCGACGTCGCCTCCCTCGAGCAGGGTGCCGTCGATCCGGACCCTCCCGTGGACGACGGCGAGGATCGTCAGTGCGGCGCCGTCGCGGATGGAGACACCCCAGGGGGCACTCATGTGCATCGACAGAGCGAACGCTCGTGCTGCACGCGGTCCGTCGAGGAAGTGTGCGAGGGGATCCACGCGATGAACACTAGACGCTCGCGAAGCCCTGCGCGACGATCACCCATTCTCCGTCTTCCGCATTCGGTCTGTACTTGGTCCATGACCACTGTGATTCTCCGCGGCACCGGACGCTCCGGCTCCCGCATCTCCGACCGCCTTACCGCTGCTGCACATCCGGTACGGCCCGCATCGCGCCGAACGGGCTTCGACTGGGACGACACCTCGACCTGGCGAGGTGCCCTGCGCGGGGCCACCGCCGCGTATGGTGCTTCACCCCCGATCTCGCTCTCCCCGGTGTCCCCGAGACGATGGGCGACCTCGGCAGGCTCGCCGCCACCGAGGGTGTGGAGCGACTCGCTCTGCTCTCGGGACGCGGGGAGGAGGGGGCCCGGGCGAGTGAGACGGCGCTCCGCGAGGGCAGCATCCCGACGACGGTGCTGCGCTGTTCGTGGTTCCAGCAGAACTTCTCCGAGCATTTCCTGACCGGTCCCGTTCGGCGCGGCCGCCTGCGGCTGCCTGCGCCGGATGTCCCTGAGGCGTTCGTGGACCTCGACGACGTCGCCGATGCAGCCGTCGTCGCCCTCACCCGAGCGGTCCCCGAGGACGCAACGTACGAACTCTCAGGGCCGGAACTGCTGACGTTCGCCCAGGCCGCCGCTCTGATCTCCGCAGTCAGCGGCCGGACGGTCACGTTCGAGGCCGTGGACGTTCCGAGCTTCGTCAGGGACCTTGCCATCGATGGAGTGCCGGCAGAGGAAGGGGAGCCCCTCGCACACCTCTTCACGGACATCCTCGACGGAAGGAATGCGTTCCTCGCGGACGGGATCGAGCGGCTCCTCGGACGACCGGCGTCCCCCTTTCGCCGCTATGTCCGGCGCGCTGCCGCGTCAGGTGCGTGGTCATGATCCTGGCAGCCGCCGTCGTCGGGGCGGGTCTCGTCGGAGGCGTCTACGCCGGCTTCAGCGCCATCGTGATGCCGGCCCTCGGACGGCTCGACGACAGGGAGGCGACGCTGGCCATGGTCGGCATCAACCGTTCGGCCGAGCGCGGTCCCTTCATCCTGCTCTTCGCATCCGCCGCGGCAGCAGCCATCGGGCTGGCAGCTACAGCAGCACCACGCGGCGACACGACGACAATGGTCGTCGCAGGGGCATCCCTCGCCAGCACGCTGGTGACGGTGTCGGTCAATGTCCCACTCAACCGACGGCTGGAACGGGAGGGACCGGGCTTCTGGGTGCACTACCGCCGCCGCTGGGTCGCGTTCAACACCCTACGGGCGGCGCTGGCCACGACGGCAGTGCTCGTTGCCGGCGTGGACCCGCTACGGATTCCGTAGCTGCGTAAGCCGCGGAAGCGCACTCACCGTCCGCCGGGCCGCTCGCAGCCGGGCACGGTGGCGGCCCCTTCGGCCGGCGGCGCGTAGATTGGACCGGTGAGGATCGATCTGCACACCCACTCCAACGTCTCGGACGGCACCGAGGACCCTGATGTCCTGATTGCCTCAGCGGCCGCCGCAGGGCTCGACGCCGTTGCGCTCACCGACCACGACTCGACAGCCGGATGGGACAGGGCGGGGGCGGCGGCGACGGAGCACGGCATCACGTTCGTCCCCGGGATGGAGGTGTCGTGTCGCACCGACACCGGTATCAGCGTGCACGTGCTGTCCTACCTGCACGACCCCGCGCACGTGGGACTGCTCGACGAGATCGCCAGGTCACGGGAGGCACGGCTCACGCGGGCCCAGCGCATGGTGGAGCTCATGTCGGCCGACTTCCCCATCAGCTGGGACCTGGTGCAGGAGCATGTCACGGAAGGTGCCACGGTCGGACGCCCCCACATCGCCGACGCGCTCATCGCCCTCGGTGTGGTGGGCACCCGATCCGAGGCCTTCGAACGCGTCCTCACGGCGCGCTCGCCGTACTGGGTCAGCCACTACGCGCCGCACCCTGCCGACGCCGTAGCACTGATCCGTGATGCCGGCGGCGTGCCGGTCTTCGCCCACCCTTCCGCGTTCAACCGTGGAGCGGTCGTCGGAGGAGCCGTCATCAACGAGATGATCGACGCCGGACTGCTGGGGCTTGAGGTCGAGCACCGCGACAACCCGGAGGCAGCACGCGTCGAACTGAGGAGGATCGCCCGGGACAACGGCCTCCTCGTGACGGGCTCCAGCGACTACCACGGCAGCGGGAAGCCGAATATGCTCGGCGAGAACGTCACGAGCAGCGAGACCCTGGAGATGATCATCGGGCTCGCCACGGGCACTGCAGTCCGCTGAGGACGCATGCTGGGACTAGGTCCAGGGAGCCAGTCGCGCGCGCATGATGTCGATGGCCTGCGGATTGCGGTCCACGCACACGAATCGCCGGCCGAGCTTCCCCGCGACCGCCCCGAGTGTCCCCGAGCCCGCGAAGAAGTCCAGTACCCAGTCGCCTTCGCGGCTGCTGGCTGCAACAGCCCGCCGTAGCAGGCCCTCGGGTTTCTGGGTGGGGTATCCCGTCTTCTCCCGACCGGTGGGCGAGACGATCGTGTGCCACCAGACGTCGGTGGGCAGCTTGCCGAGCGCGGCCTTCTCGGCCGTGACCAGCCCGGGCGCCATGTACGGTTCCCGGTCCACTTCCTCGCTGTTGAAGTAGTAGCCGGACGGGTTCTTCACGTAGACGAGGATGTTGTCGTGCTTGGCCGGCCACTTCCGCTTGGTCCGCGCGCCGTAGTCGTACGCCCAGATGATCTCGTTCAGGAAGCAGTAGCGGCCGAACAGGGCATCGAGCATGACTTTCGCGTAGTGGACCTCGCGATAGTCGAGGTGCAGGTAGAGCGTCCCGTCGTCGGCCAGGAGCCGCCACGCCTCGGCCAGCCGTGGTGCGAGGAAGTCCCAGTAGTCGTCGAAGGCGTCGTCGTAGCTCGCGAGGATGCCCTTGACGGTCGAGTAGGACTGGCCCTTGAAACCGATCCTGTCGCCCGAGCCCTCCACCGCGCGCACCATCGTGGTCTGCTGGCGGCGCTGGGCGCGTCCCGTGTTGAACGGCGGGTCGACGTAGATCATGGTGAAGGCCGCGTCCGGCAGCGATGCCAGGTATTCCGCGTTCTCGGCCTGGACCACGAGGTTGGCGCCGTCCGCACTCCACACAGGAGGCGCGGACGGCACAGGCAGTTCCGTCACCGAGGGCTAATCCTCCGTGCCGCCGGCGGGCTTCCCGACGACCTCGCCGTTGCGTCGACGGGTCCTGCTGCGGCGCGGACGCTCGCTCGTCGGCGTCTCGCTCTCGCCGCCGCCGGACCGACGACGACGTCCGCCGCTCTCGACCGCGTCGCTCGAGGCTCCGGCGTCAGCAGGGGCCGCCGCGGGTGCATCAGGCGCATCGGCGCCACCAGAGCGGCTGGCTCCGCGACCGCGGCCGCGTGAACCGCGCGGGCCCTCGCCGGACTCGCCGCCCTCGCGGGACTGGCCGCCACGTCCGGAACGACCGCGTCCGCCGTCGTTCCCGGCGCTGTCGGAGCGTCCGCCGGACCGACCGCGTCCGCCGTCGGTCCCCGCGCTGTCCGAGCGGGGGCCGCCGCCACGCTTGCCGGTCTCACCGAGGTCCTCGAGCACCTCGGCGTTGATGCCGGCGAGCTTGCGGTCCTTGCGGGGCAGGCGCCCCTTGGTGCCCTCGGGGATGTCGAGGTCGGTGTAGAGGTGGGGCGAGGACGAATACGTCTCGACGGGCTCGGGCACGTCGAGTCCGAGGGCCTTGTTGATCAGGCCCCAGCGGGGGACGTCGTCCCAGTCGACGAAGGTCACGGCGGTGCCCTTCTTGCCGGCGCGGCCCGTGCGACCCACGCGGTGCAGGTATGCCTTCTCGTCCTCGGGGCACTGGTAGTTGATGACGTGCGTGATGTCCTCGACGTCGATACCGCGTGCAGCGACCTCGGTGGCGACGAGGACGTCGATCTTGTCGCCGCGGAAGGCGCGCAGGGCCTGCTCGCGTGCGCCCTGGCCCAGGTCGCCGTGAATTGCACCGGCCGCGAAACCGCGGTCGATCAGTTCCTCGGAGAGCTTCGCCGCGGTGCGCTTGGTCTTGCAGAAGATGATGGCGCGTCCACGGCCCCGGGCCTGCAGGATACGGGCCACGACCTCGGCCTTGTCCAGGTTGTGCGCACGGTAGATGACCTGGCGGATGTCCTTCTTGGTGATGCCCTCGTCCTCGGGGTCAGCCGCGCGGATGTGGGTGGGCTGCGTCATATAGCGGCGGGCCATCGCGATGACGGGGCCAGGCATGGTCGCGGAGAACAGGAGCGTCTGGCGCACGGGCGGCGTGGCGGCGATCAGCGTCTCGACGTCCGGCAGGAAGCCGAGGTCCAGCATCTCGTCGGCCTCGTCGAGCACCACGATCTTCACGTTCTTCAGGACCAGCAGCTTCTGCCGGTACAGGTCGATCAGGCGGCCGGGCGTACCGACGACGATCTCGACGCCCTTCTTGATCGCCTCGATCTGGGGCTCGTAGGCACGGCCGCCGTAGATGGTGACGATGCGCGCGTTGCGCTTCTTCGCCGCCGTCGTGAGGTCGTTGGCAACCTGCACGGCGAGTTCGCGGGTCGGCACGATGACCAGGGCCTGCGGTGCGCCGGGGACCGGGAGCTTGTCGTAACCGGCGTCATCAGGACCCACGACGCGCTGGATGGCCGGGATGCCGAACCCGAGCGTCTTGCCGGTTCCGGTCTTCGCCTGGCCGATGATGTCGTGACCGCCGAGGGCGATCGAGAGGGTCATCGCCTGGATGGGGAAGGGGTGGATGATGCCGGCGTCCGCGAGGGACTCGACGATGTCCGGGCGGACGTTGAAGTCCGCGAAGGTCTCGGCGACGGGAGCATGCGGCTCCTCGGTCGTGACCAGGGTCTCCTCGACGTCGATGGCATCGGGGGCGTCGTCGGCGACGAGGTGGTGCGCACCCGTGGCCGTGGTGATGTCTGAATCTGTCTTAGCGTTGTGCACGTTCTACCGTTCATTCAGGCCGTGCGGCCGCTGAGGCTCGACGCCGGAGTGGATTCATCGCGATGGATTCATACCGTGCGGAGCGTATCGGCGGGCGCAGGGCGTCCAGTGGAAGCCGATCGCGGGCTTGCGACTGCGTGCGGGCTGCGGAGTGAGACCTCGCGCCTGCGGAAAAACTCGGGATCGAGTAGGTACTGCGGGTTATCGAGGAGAAGATAACGACCGGTCATCCATTACTACGCCTTAAAGACTACCCTGCCGGCCCCGCAGCGGCGTCATTGCGCGTATCGTTGCGGCGCGTCCGTCGGTTTGACCTCGAAGCGGAGGCGCCGCCGGGCGATGTCCGCCTCCAGCAGGACCACCGTCACGCGTTCGCCCGCAACGAGCTCGCCGTAGCACTTCGCCTCGAGCGGTGGTTCGGTCACCTGCACGGTTCCGGACAGCCGCGGCGCCTGCTTGCCCGGTGCTTCCTCGACAGCGGGCGGCGATCCCTGGAGGACGACGGCGGAGAACGCCTCACCGATGCGGTTGCTCAGGAGTGCGGCCTGCACCGCGTCCATGGCGCCGGAGTCAAGCCGGGACGCCGTCTGGTTGGACGAGGACATCAGGGCGTTGAGTTCCGGAAGAGCCGAGCGGACCCAGCCGGGTACTTCCTCACCCGCGCACAGCGAGGAGCAGATGACGAGGACGAACCGGTCCACGAGACGGCGCAGGGGAGCGGTGGTGTGGGCGTAGGGAGCAGCGATGGCGGCTTGCACGACGGCATCCGGCAGTGCGCCGTCGAACGCGGTGTAGCCCGCACCCCGGAACAGCGAAGCGGCCGCGTGCATCAACGCGAGCTGCCGAGGGTCGGTGACGTCCAGTGTGCGGAGGAAGGCGCCGTAGGCCATACCCTCCGGCCAGGGGTGCTCGAGCGCCTCCGACTGGCGCCGGAACTTGCCGAGCGCGCCGTCGTCGGGCTCGGGCATGGTCCGGAGGATGCCGATGCCGCCGTCGATCATCATGCTGGCAGCGGCCATGCCGGTCATCAGCGAGATCTGCGCGTTCCAGTCCTCGCAGGGCAGAGCGGGCTCGGTGATGATGCCGTAGCTGTCGCCCTCGTGCGTGATCTCCTGCCGCGGGAGGTTGAGGCTGGCGCCTCCGCGGTCGAGCTCCAGCTGGATGCGACGGGATCCGATCTCCTCGAGGAGGGCGAGCTGCTCGTCCGCCGTGCCCGCGTCGATGTCGGCCTGGACCTGCGCGTAGGTGAGCTGGCGCCGGCTGCGGACGGTCGCCCGGCTGACGGTGACGGACCGGACGACAGCATCCGCATCAAGGCGGAAGTGCCAGACGAAGGCCGGCCGGTCCTGCTCCGGGAGGAGGCTGGCAGCGTGCTCGGAGACGACCTCAGGATGCAGCGAGATGCGGCCGTCCGGCGCGTACATGGTCTGGCCGCGCAGCCTCGCTTCTGCGTCGATGGCGCCCCCCGCACGGACGAAGAGGGGTACGTCCGCGATGGCGTACCAGACCTCGTAGCCGCCGGGCCCGTTGTCGCCGTCGTTTCCACCGGCATTTCCGCGGGCATCTCCGCGGGCATTCCCGCTGTCGCCTTCGCCGCCGGTACCGCTCCGGGCAAGGCACACGGCCTGGTCCAGGTCCGTGGAACCGGGCGGATCGATCGTGAGGAACGGAAGCTCCCGCAGGTCGGCCGCGGGGAGCTCGTGACTGCGAACAGCGGCCTCCGCTTCCCGCAGCACCTCCTCCGGAAATTCCTCGCGGATGCCGAGTTCCTCACGCAGGGTTCGCAGCGACTCGGTGAGGCGCTGCTGGGACTCACGGTCCCTGAGGTCCATATGCTGTGCTGGCACAGGGTTTACGGTAATGCACGTCACATGCATCGGGCATTTCCGAACGGGTGACGCGCAGTCGGGCGCCGTTGCTAGGGGGAGGGCCGGCGAAGGCTCTCGAGAGCCTTCGCCAGGCGCCGTCCCCGAGTATCCGCGCTCTTGGCTTGCTCGATCGGTAGGACCAGCGCCTTCCTGCGGCTGACGGACAGTGCGTCGAAGGCGCGGGCGAGCGATGGCTCCACCGTCAGTGCTGCGGCCAGGTCCTCGGGCACGTCCACCGTGCGTTCCTCCGTGTCCAGGTCCAGGCTGACCCTCAGCGTCGCCCCCGGCTCCAGCCCGGCCGCGGTGCGGTGCTCGGCACTGACGGGGATCATGGCCCGCCCGCCCATCGAACCGATCGTGGTGCGGTAGGTGTAGTCGCCAAGACCCACGCGTACGGGAGCCCGCCGGCCGCCGCCGAGCTCCGCGAGGACTTCTTCAGGAACCTCTATACCGGTGGCCGTGCGCCCTGAGAGAAGGAGGACAGCGGTGAATTCCATGTCCGACTCCTTTCACCGGCAGGGCCGGGATCACCGGTGCCCGAGCGCTCTCACGGGCCGTCGACGCGTTCGAGCGTAGACCGGAAGCGGGTACAGCACCAGACCCCCGGGCGAGAGCCGCGGGTTGCCCCGACCCCTCGATTGCGTACTCTTAGCAGAATGAACAACGGCTCCTCCGACAACACGGCCCTCTCCGCCGCCGGGCCGGAGCACACGACATCCGCCGGACCTGCCACGGCTGCAGCTCCGTACCCCGGTGAGGGTGGTGCTTCCACTGATTCGGTCCCGGCCGCTCCGACCGCCGCTGCCACCCTTTCGTCACGTGCCGCCCTTCCTGCCAGTGCATCCGACGACGCCCTCGCGAATCCGCGCTACGCGCGCTTCGTGACCGACTTGCTCGGTGTCATGGCCTACGGGGAACTGTCAGGCTTCGAACGATTGTCGTCCGACGCGCGGTTCTCGCCCAGCCTCGCCGACCGCGCCAGCCTGGGTCGGCTCGCCGTGCAGGAGTTCGAGCACTTCGAGCTGGTCGGCGCGTTCCTTGCGGACCTCGGCGTGACGGTCGAGGACGCAATGAGCCCCTTCCAGGCGTCCATCGACGCATTCCACGAGCGCACACGGCCCGGTGACTGGTACGAGTCACTCATGAAGGCATACGTCATCGATGCGTTCTCCGGGGATTTCTATCGCTCCCTCGCCGATACCCTCGACCCGCGCACACGCAACCTCATCGGCACCATCGATTCCGGGGAGGGAGCGGCACACCTGCAGCGCCGGCTGAAGGAGGCGCTCGCCGATGATCCGAGGCTGGCCTCGCGCCTGGCGCTCTGGGGCCGCCGGCTCGTGGGGGAGGCGCTCACCCAGGCGCAGCGTGTGGGCATCGAGCGCGAGTACCTTGCCGGTCTGCTCTTCGCGGACGAAGCCGATCACACGCAGCACACGACAGCCCTCTTCTCACAGCTGACCCGCAACCATTCGCGGCGCATGAGTGCCCTGGGCCTCACGGCCTAACCCACTCACGGCATGACCCACTCACGCCGGGCGGGACCGCACGGTGTAGGAAGCTTCTCTGCCGGAAGCTCTTCGGTACCTACGAGAAAGACCCGCACCCAGCGGCATGAGCCGTGGCTGCGGGTCTTCGCGACGTGCCCTCGGGCTTACAGCGCGCCGAAGCCCACCCGTCGGGTTTCCTCCGCGCCGATCTCGACATAGCCGAGGACCGACGTCGGAACGATCACCTGGCGGCCCTTGGAATCCTTGAGGCGCAACTCCGAGCCGCTGGTCATCGCCTGCGCCACGAGTTCGGCAATGGCGTCGGCGCTCTCGGACGAATCGAGGATGATCTCCCGGTTGACGTTCTGGATACCGATCTTTACTTCCACGGCGCATGCCTCCTGTGTAGTGAACGTGTCATTCCTTCGAAACCTACTCTAGATTTCCTTGGGAAAGCGGCTGATTCCGCGCCAAGCTAAACGGTAGATCAGCTCCGCAGCGGCATCGATGTCGAGGCTGCCGTCCGTCTCGAGCCAGTAGCGCGCGCTGATCTGGGCCATGCCGGCGAGGCCGCGGCCGAGGAGCGTCGCCTCGACCATCGACAGCTGGGTGTCACCGGCGATCACTCCGGCGATAGCGCTCGCGAAGTGCGCATTGAACGCTTCGAGCCGGCTGCTCACATCAGGCTCGTTGCTGATATCCGATTCGAAGACCAGCCGGTGCGCCTGGCTGTCCTGGGCGATGAACTGGAAGTAGGCGCGCATCGTGGCATGGACGCGGAGTTTGTTGTCGTCGGTCGAGCGGAGGGCGTCGACGAGCAGTTGCGTCAGTTCGGCGAGATGACTGTCGAGCAGGGCCAGGTAGAGGTCCCGCTTGCCGGGGAAGTGCTGGTACAGCACCGGCTTGCTCACCTTGGCGGCGACGGCGATGTCATCCATCGCTGCCCCGTGGTAGCCGTTGCCCACGAAGACCTCCTGCGCGGCCGCCAGGAGCTGCCGGCGGCGTTCGTCGCGGGGCAGCCGGAGGGCCTTTCCTGCGGCAGTCGGTTCAGCGCTCACGTAGGGCATTCCTCGGTTCAGGGTGGGCGGAGGTCGATCCAGTTTACCCACCGGTGGCGGGGCGGCGGTGCGGCGGTAACACCGCGGGTTCCTCCGTACCGCTGCCCCCGCGAGCACTGGCACCGCTGCAGCCGCGCGGAATACCCTTGGGCATGACCGCTTCACCGTCGGGCTCCCCGTCGCCGACCACGCCGCGTGGCACTTCCGTCCCGACGCCGCCGTCGTCCGCCGTGCCGGCACCGCTGCCGCCGCTCGTCGATGCGGCGGGGAGCCTGAGCCGGGAGGAGACGCAGCGGTACTCTCGGCACCTCATCATCCCCGGCTTCGGCATCGATGCGCAGCTGCGCCTCAAGAACGCCCGCGTACTCGTGATCGGGGCCGGAGGGCTGGGTTCGCCGGCGCTGCTGTACCTCGCCGCGGCCGGGGTCGGCACGCTCGGCATCGTGGACGACGACGACGTGGAGCTGTCCAACCTGCAGCGCCAGGTCATTCACGGCATGTCCGACCTCGGTCGCTCGAAGGCCGAGTCGGCACGCGACAGCATCCTGGAGCTGAATCCGCTGGTGCAGGTCGTGCTGCACGAGGAGCGGTTGGACCGCGACAACGCACTGTCGCTCTTCGCCGCGTACGACCTGATCGTGGACGGGACGGACAACTTCGCCACGCGCTATCTTGTGAACGATGCCGCCGCCATCCTCGGGAAGCCGTACGTCTGGGGTTCGATCCTCCGCTTCGACGGCCAGGTGAGCGTCTTCTGGCAGGATCGCGGGCCCACCTACCGTGACCTCTACCCGGAGGCGCCGCCGGCCGGATCCGTGCCGTCGTGCGCCGAGGGCGGCGTGCTCGGCGTCCTCTGTGCGCAGATCGGATCCGTGATGGTCAACGAGGCCGTCAAGCTCATCACAGGTGTCGGAACCACCCTGCTCGGCAGGGTCCTGGTGTTCAACGCACTGGACATGAGCTGGCGGGAACTGCGCGTGCGTCCCGATCCTTCGGCCGCCCGGATCACGGAGCTCATCGACTACGAGGAGTTCTGCGGCCTGCCCCCGGCCGGTTCGGGCGACCAGGCGAGCGGGGACGCCGACGAGACGGTTCCGACCGTGTCGGTCGACGAGCTCGCAGGTCTCCTGGCAGAACGTGCGGCCGGGCGCGCGGATTTCGACCTGCTGGATGTCCGTAATCCGGAGGAGTACGCCATCGTGAGCATCGACGGCGCCGAGCTGGTGCCGAAGAACCTGATCCTGGACGGCGACGTCCCGATCGGGAACGCGAGGGCCGTCTATGTGCACTGCAAGTCCGGCGTCCGCTCGTCCGACGTCGTCCGGTTCCTGCGTGCTCAGGGACACCCGGACGCGCACTCGGTGGACGGGGGGATCCTCGAGTGGGTCCGCAGGATCGAACCCCGGAAGATGACCTACTAGCGCCTTCCTGCGGAGGTCCTGGTGTGGCGCTTCGCTCGGGGCCCTTCGATCAGGAGCCCCTGCGATCAGGGGCCCTGGTCAGGCGCTCTGTGCGGGCCGTTCGTGGTCCACGGGGCATACCGCTCCGTCGGCATGCGTGTGGTGTGGCAGGGCGGCACGGGCAGGCCCTGACGCAGCCGGCGTCTCCTGCTGCCTTCCTGCGGCGGTGTCTCCCGTGGCGGGTGCCACGTCGATTCCGTAAAGGGCCTCCAGCGCTGCCGTGTAGTCGTCCTGACGTCCTTCCGCCGCGAGCTCGCGGGCGCGCACGGTCGGGACGTGCAGCAACTGGCGCACCATGCGCCGCAGGGCGAACTCGACCTCCTCCGCGGCGGCCGTGCAGCCGTGCTGGGCGCGGACGCGTTCCATCTCGGAGTCCAGGACCGCCTGCGTGTGCTGCCGCAGTGCCACGATCGCGGCGTTCATCGCACGTGTGGTCTGCTGCTCCTCGAAGTTCCGTGCTGCCGTCCGCACCAGGTCGCTCGCCTGGGCGAGCGCGTCGGCCTGCTCCTCGGGAGCGGCCGCCCGCACGGATTCGAGGGTGATGAGTTCGACGGCGTCCAGCGTGGCGACGGCAGGATCGAAGTCGTGGCTCAGGGCGAGGTCGATGATGACGAGCGAGCGGTTGCTGCCTTCGCGGACGCGCTCGATATCGGCGGCATCGATGCGCGCGTCGCTCCCGCTGCAGCCGATCACCACGTCCGCCCGGCCCATGGCACCAGGCAGGTCGGCAGCAGCGAGGGCCGTCCCGCCGCGCGTCGCCACGAAGGCCTCGGCGCGTCCCGACGACGAGAAGACGGAGATATCGGTGCAGCCCTTGTCCTTCAGAGCCGCCATCGTGGCGCCCGCGTAGGCCCCGGTACCGAAGAGGACGACGGCCTTCCGCGACCAGTCGGCGTCCTCGGACAGGTCCCCGGCGAGCTCGAGTGCGACGGAGACGATGGACCGGCCACGACTGCCGAGGGCCGTCTGGGCACCGACGTCTTTCGCGGTCTTGGAGGCGGCCTGGAAGAGGCGCACGAGTCCGCCACTGGCGGCACCCGAGCCCTGGGCATCCGTGAGTGCGCGGCGCACCTGCCCGGCGATCTCCCGCTCGCCGATGACGGCGGAGTCCAGACCGGCACCGACGGCGAAGAGGTGCTCCGCGACGTCCTGGCCCGTGTGCGTCTCGAAGGACGAGGACACGGACTGCTCGGAGATTCCCGAGTACTCGCTGATGGTGGAGACGATCGCAGAACGCGCGGCCTCGACGTCGTCCTCCGACGGGGCCTCTGCGTAGATCTCGAAACGGTTGCAGGTCGCCAGGACGACGGCACCGGCGACCGCCTTGTCCTCGGCGAGCACGGCGGAAGGGACCTGGGGGGCCCCGACGCTCAGTCGGGCAACGGTTTCCAGGTCCACATTCGAGTGTGTCGCTACAAGTGAAAGAAGTACCACGGCCCTTAAATCATACCGAGGACCAGGCTCTTCCACTGAATAGGCGATCCTTACCGGGGCTTGCAATCCGCGGAATGGTGCGGGATTCTGCCCCTGGGTGCCGGTGGTGATGTTGGCCACGCCTCGTTCCGCGGCCTGGCTGCCGGTTAACCATCCGCCGTGATCTTCGGCAGAATCGGCAGTATGGACATCGGCAGCACTGGCCTCGGAGCATCGCACCCACTGGTCGACGGACGCACATCGGGCTCGGCACTCATCAGCGCGTACCGGGGGCAGACCCCGCATCGGCGCCCCGTATGGTTCATGCGCCAGGCGGGCCGGTCCCTCCCGGAATACCGCGCACTGCGTGAGGGCACCGACATGCTGGAGTCCTGCCTGGACCCGGAGATGGCGTCCGAGATCACCCTGCAGCCCGTGCGGCGGCACGACGTCGACGCGGGCATCTTCTTCTCCGACATCGTGATCCCCCTGAAGCTGGCAGGGGTGGACGTCGATATCGTGCCGGGTGTCGGACCCGTCCTCGGAGCCCCCATCCGTTCGGCCGCGGATGTCGCCGCCCTGCCCACGCTGACGGCCGAGGCGCTCGAGCCCATCCGCCAGGCCGTGGCGCTCACCGTCGCACAGCTCGGTTCCACCCCGCTCATCGGCTTCGCCGGAGCGCCCTTCACGCTGGCCGCCTACATGGTGGAGGGACGGCCGTCACGCGACCACCTCGGCCCGCGCACCATGATGCACGCCGATCCGGAGACCTGGCGCGCGCTCACGGAGTGGGCTGCCGACGCTTCCGGCATGTTCCTCCGCGCACAGCTGGAAGCAGGAGCGAGCGCCGCACAGCTGTTCGATTCCTGGGCCGGCTCCCTCGGGCTCGCCGACTACCGCGCGCGTGTCGCTCCGGCGTCGCGCCGCGCGCTGGACCACGTCCGCGGACTGGGTGCGCCCCTGATCCATTTCGGTACCGGCACCTCGGAACTGCTCGTGGCCATGCACGAGGTCGGGGTGGACGTCATCGGGGTCGACTACCGCCTGCCCCTCGACGAGGCGAACCGCAGGCTCGGCGGCACCGTACCCCTGCAAGGCAACATCGACCCGGCCCTGCTTCCGGCCCCGTGGCCGATCCTCGAGCGGCATGTGCGCGACGTGCTCGCGGCCGGTGCCTCCGCCCCCGGGCACGTCGTGAACCTCGGGCACGGAGTGCCGCCCGAGACCGACCCGGACGTCCTGACGCGCGTCGTGGACCTCATCCACTCGGTGGAGCCGTAGCGATGGTGCGGAGCAAGGGGGACGACGACGCGCGTGCCGGAACCCGGCCCGTCGCTCCGCGGGCAGAGCGCGAGGGCCGCAGGGTCGTCGTCATCGGCGGCGGCATGGCCGGCCTGGTCGCGGCACGGACGCTGCTGAAGCGGGGACTCCGCGTGACCCTGCTCGAGCGTTCCGACCGGTTCGGCGGGACCGTGGACGGGCGCGTGCTCGGTGGGTTCCAGCTCGACAGCGGCGCCGAGTCCTTCTCGACGCGGTCCGCCACGGTTCCGGCGCTCGCCGACGAACTGGGACTCGGCGGACGCGTCGTGGCACCGGATGCCGCCGGGGCCTGGGTGCAGCTGCCCGGTAAGGACCTCCGAGCCAGCGCCCAGCCGCTGCCCAGCAGCGGCGTCCTCGGCATACCGGCCGATCCCGCAGATGCCGCGATCACCGCCGTCATCGGTCGTGCCGGCGCCCTCCGTGCAGCCCTCGACAAAGTCCTGCCCGTCGGTTCCCTCGCGACGCGCAGGGACGTAAGCCTCGGCGAGCTCGTACGGGCCCGTATGGGGGAGGAGGTGCTCCATCGCCTCGTCGCCCCCGTCGCCGGCGGAGTCTTCTCCGCGGACCCCGACGACCTCGACGTCGATTCCGTGGCCCCAGGGCTGCGGACGACCATGGGCCGCCTCGGGTCCCTGGGGGCGGCAGCGGGAGCGCTGCGGAAGGCAGCGCCGGCCGGAGCCGCGGTCGGAGGCCTCGCCGGTGGCATGGCCCAGCTGCGCGACGCCCTCGTCGACCAGCTCAGGGCCGACGGCGCCGATCTCCGGACGGGGGAGCACGTGACGGGCCTCGCCCGCGCTGCCTCCGGCTGGACGGTGACCACCGAGCACTCGGCCCTGGCACGCCGCATCGCGGCCGACGGCGTGCTCGTCGCGACGGAGGGCCGGGCCGCCGTCGACCTCCTGGCCCACACCATTCCCGCCGTGGCGGCGGACAGACCGGACGCCGTACCCGGCGTCGCCCTCGTGACCCTCGTGGTGGACGTGCCGGAACTCGATGCCCGACCGCGCGGAACCGGTGTGCTCGTGGCACGCGGCGTCGAGGGTGTCGCGGCCAAGGCCCTGACGCACTCGACCGCGAAGTGGGCATGGCTGCGCGACCAGGCCGGACCGGGGTCGCACGTGCTGCGGCTGTCCTTCGGGCGCGTCGGTGACACCCCGGCCGACGTCGGGCTGGCAACGCCCGACGACGTCCTCTACCGCCATGCGCTCGCCGACGCCTCCTCGCTGCTCGGCGTGTCCATCGACGAGGCGGACGTGCTCGACTGGGACGTCGTGCGCTGGGCCGGCGCGCTGCCCCACGCGTCGGTGGGGCACCGGGAGCGGGTGACGCGCATCCGATCGGTCGTCGCGGAGCAGGCAGCATCCCTCGCGGTCACCGGCGGCTGGCTCTCGGGCACCGGGCTCGTCGCCGTCATCGACGATGCGAAGGCACGCGCCGACGCCCTCGCCGACGCCCTCGGTCCGGACGCACCCGGAGCCTCCGTGTGAGCTTCCTCTCTTCTACGGCCTGTAGTAAAAAATGATGTCGGATCGTCTCCGGGCAAGGGGCAAACTAGTACCATGACTGAGCTAACCGGTAGCACACCCGCCCACGCTCCACAGCAGACCGGGGAGGGCGACGACGCCCCCGGCGAGCTTTTCTACACTCTCTGGACCGTCTTCAAGCGGGGAACGGCGACGACGACGTCCGGCGCACGGACGCTCGAGGAGGTCCTCTCCTCCTTCGAGGAGGACGGCGTCGTACTCCGCGGTTTCTACGACGTCTCGGCCCTGCGCGCCGACGCCGACGTCCTGGTCTGGCTGCACGGCCCGCGCCCGGAAGACCTTCAGGCCGCGGTGCGCCGGCTGCGCCGCACGGAGACGTTCGCGGAGACCACGATGGTCTGGTCGGCGATGGGTGTCCACCGCGACGCTGAGTTCTCGAAGTCCCACAGCCCCGCATTCTCCCGCGGCGTCGCTCCCGCCGAGTGGGTCTGCGTGTACCCGTTCGTGCGGTCCTACGACTGGTACATCCTTCCCACCGAGGAGCGCCGCGGAATGCTGATGGACCATGGCATGAAGGGCCGGAAGTACCCCCAGGTCATCTCCAACACGGTCTCATCCTTCGCCCTCAACGACTACGAATGGATCCTGGCGCTCGAGGCTCCCGAACTCGTGGACCTCGTGGACCTCATGAGGTACCTCCGGGAGACCGAAGCGCGCCGCCACGTCCGTGAGGAAGTGCCGTTCTACACCGGCCGACGGATCAACCACGACGAGATTGCAGAGGTGCTCCAGTGACGACGCAGGCATTCAACCCACTCGACGGGGTCGACCAGGACGGCCGGATGGCTCCGAAGGCGTACGACGCCGTCGTGCTCGCCTCGTTCGGCGGTCCCGAGGGGCAGGACGACGTCATCCCCTTCCTCCGGAACGTGACGCGCGGTCGCGGCATCCCCGACGAACGGCTCGAGGAGGTCTCGCACCACTACCGGGCGTTCGGCGGCGTGAGCCCGATCAACAGCCAGAACCGTGCCCTGCGTGCCGCCATGGAGGCAGAACTGCGCCGCCGAGGGATCGACCTGCCGGTCTACTGGGGCAACCGCAACTGGGAGCCGTTCATCGCCGACACCCTGCAGGAAGCGTACGACGCCGGCCATCGCAAGGTCCTCGCCGTCACGACGAGCGCCTACTCGTGCTACTCGAGCTGCCGGCAGTACCGGGAGGACCTCGGCATGGCCCTCGTGAAGACGGGCCTCGAGGGTCGGCTCGAAGTGGACAAGGTGCGTCAGTACTTCGACCACCCGGGCTTCGTGGAGCCGTTCGTGGAGGGAGTGACCGAGGGCCTGGCGAAGGTCCGCGCGGGCCTCGCCGAGCAGGGGAGCCCCGATGCTCCGGTGCATATCATGTTCTCCACCCACTCGATCCCGATGGGCGACGCCGAGGCCGCCGGCCCCCGCGACGCCGAGGGTGGGCCGGCCTATGAGGAGGGCGCCTACGTGGCGCAGCACCTCGCCACGGCCCAGGCCGTGCTGGACAGGATCCCGGAGGCCGCGGGCGTCGAGTGGTCGCTGGTGTACCAGTCCCGCTCGGGCGCGCCGCACATCCCGTGGCTCGAACCGGACATCAGTGACGCGCTGCGGGACCGCTACGAGAACGGCACCCGCGGCGTCGTCATCGTGCCGCTCGGGTTCGTGTCCGACCACATGGAGGTCGCCTGGGACCTCGACACCGAGGCCATGGAGACCTGCGGTGAGCTCGGCATCGTGGCGGATCGCGTCCCCACGCCCGGCACGCACCGGAAGTTCGTGGAGGGGCTGGTGGACCTCATTCTGGAGCGCACCATCGACAACAACATCGCGGACCGTCCGGCGGCAACTGCACTGGGTCCCTGGTACGACGTCTGCCGGCCCAACTGCTGCGCGAACCGCCGCGGGGAGAAGCCGACCATCGCGGCCGTCGACTCCACCGTGGGAACACCGCTGCCCAACCCCGGGCTGTGACGGGCCGCTGACCATGGATCACGGAATCAGGGTGGGGACGCGGGGTAGCGCCCTCGCGATGACCCAGACGACGACGGTCGCCGAGCGCCTCTCCGACCTCGCCAGGCTCCCGTACGAGCTCGTGCGGGTGCGGACGGAGGGGGATGTCTCCCGCGGGTCGCTCTCGCAGATCGGGGGCACGGGCGTCTTCGTCGCGGCGCTCCGGGACGCCCTGCTCGAGGAGCGGTGCGACATAGCGGTGCACTCGCTGAAGGACCTCCCCACGCTGCCCGCGCCGGGACTCACGGTGGCCTCGGTACCCGAGCGCGAGGACGTCCGTGACGCCCTGTGCGCACGGGACGGCCTGACGCTGGCCACGCTTCCCGACGGCGCGCGGGTGGGCACCGGTTCGCCGCGGCGTGCGGCGCAGCTCCGTGCCGCCCGTCCGGGGCTCGACGTCGTCGACATCCGCGGAAACGTGGACACGCGGCTGGGGCGCGTGGCCGGACTCGTCATCGGCGCGCCCGGCGACCTCGACGCCGTCGTCCTCGCCGCGGCAGGGCTGCGGCGGCTGGGGCGCGACGACGCCATCACCGAGCTGATCGACACCGACGTCATGCTGCCCGCCCCCGGGCAGGGCGCGCTCGCCGTCGAATGCCGGGAAGTCGACTCGGCTCCCCGGATGCGCGAGGCCCTCGCCGCCTACGACCACCTGCCGACGCGGCTCGCCGTGACGGCTGAACGGGCCGTACTACTGCAGCTCGAAGCAGGGTGCGCTGCGCCGATCGGCGCGCTCGCACACCTGCGCGGTGACGAACTCGCCCTCGAGGCCGTGGTGTGCAGCCTCGACGGACGATCGATCCTCCGGCTGACGCGTACGGCGCCGGCCGCGGACGCCGTCGCCGCCGCGCAGCTCGGGCTCGACCTCGCCGAAGACCTGCTCGCGGCCGGTGCTGCCGGCATCGCCCCGCTGAACAGCTAGGTCCCCGTGGCCAGGGATCGCCAACCCGTGCTCGTCCTCCGGCACCCCGAGCGGGCAGTGCGCATCGCCGAAGCGCTCGGTGCTCTCGGCCTGGCCTCCTTCGCACTGCCGCTGACCGACAGCGAGCTGCCCGCCGACGTCGACGCGGTCGGGGCGGAACTCCACCTGCTCGGCAGCGGCCGGTACCGCTGGCTCACCATCACGAGCGCCAACACCGTCACGGCGCTCGGCATGGTCGCCGCGTCACAGGGCACCTCCCTCGCGCGGGTCGTCCGCGCGGGAGGCTCCCTGGTCGCCGCCGTCGGCTCGGCCACCGCCCGATCGCTGGCGGAGGCGGGCATCGCCGTCGACCTGGTGCCGCAGGACGCCTCCTCGGCCGGGCTCCTGGCGGAGTTCCCGCGCGGCAGGGACGCGGTGCTCCTTCCCCAGGCCGATCTCGCTCCCGATGACCTGCGGGCCGGCCTCGCAGCACTCGGCTGGACCGTGCAGCGCGTGGAGGCCTACCGCACCGTCCCCTACCCGGCGGAGCCCGAGCGCCGCGTCGCCGGTGTCGTGGAACAGGGCACGCCGCCACCGCTGATCGCCCTCCGGGAACTCGCGACGATGGCTGCCGACGGCGTCCAGCCGGCCATCGTCTTCACGGCACCCAGCACGGTGCGTCAGTTCCATGAAAAGCTGGGCGAGGGATCCCTCGCCTTCTTTCCGGTCGCCATCGGGCGGGCCACAGCCACCGCACTGCGTGAACAGGGCTGGGAGCCGGGAGCGACGGCGGCGGATCCGACACCGCTCGGGATCGCCCGGGCCGTCGATGAAGCACTGTCGCGCGGCTCCGCCGTCACGCGCGTACCCGCACCACCACTGAACGGAGATCAGCCATGAGTTTCCCCCAGCACCGGCCACGGAGGCTGCGCTCGACCCCCGCCATGCGGCGCATGGTCGCGGAGTACCGCGTGCACCCGTCCGAGCTGATCCTGCCGGCCTTCATCCGCGAGGGACTCACCGAGCCGTCGCCGATCCTGTCGATGCCCGGCGTCGTGCAGCACACCACGGATTCCCTCAAGCGGGCCGCGTCCGAGGCCGTCGAGCGCGGTGTCGGCGGCATCATGCTGTTCGGCATCCCCGAGCACCGTGACGCCACGGGCAGTGCAGGTGTCGATCCCGACGGCGTCCTCAACAGGGCGATCGCCGACGTCCGATCCGAGGTCGGGGACGCGCTCGTCGTCATGAGCGATGTCTGCCTCGACGAATTCACCGACCACGGGCACTGTGGAGTCCTCGCGGAGGACGGCTCGGTGGACAACGACGCCACGCTGGCGCTCTACGCGCAGATGGCCGTCGAGCAGGCGCGCGCCGGGGCGCACGTCCTCGGCCCGTCCGGGATGATGGACGGTCAGGTGGCAGTCATCCGTCAGGCGCTGGACGAGGCCGGGCACCAGGACACGGTGGTGCTCGCCTACGCGGCGAAGTACGCCTCTGCCTTCTACGGACCCTTCCGGGAGGCGGTGGATTCACAGCTCACGGGCGACCGCCGGACCTACCAGATGGACGCGGCGAACCGCCGGGAGGCGATCCTCGAAGTAGAGCTCGACATCGAGGAGGGCGCTGACATGGTGATGGTGAAGCCCGCCATGAGCTACCTCGACATCCTCGCCGACGTCGCAGCCATGTCTCCCGTACCCGTGGCGGCCTACCAGATCTCGGGGGAGTACGCCATGATCGAGGCCGCAGCGGCGAACGGCTGGATCGATCGCCGGCGTGCCATCGAGGAGTCGGTGCTGGGCATCAAACGGGCCGGTGCGCAGATGATCCTCACCTACTGGGCCTCCGAGCTTGCGCTCTGGCTCGATGACAACCACAGCTAAGGAACCGCTCCCCATGACGAACCCCGTGACCAGCCCCATGACATCGTCGGAAGACCTGTACGAACGTGCCCGTGCCCTGATGCCCGGCGGCGTCAACTCACCCGTCAGGGCCTTCGGCTCGGTCGGCGGGACCCCCCGGTTCCTCGTCGACGCGCACGGCGCCTATGTCACCGACGCGGACGGACGGGAGTACGTTGACCTCGTGTGCTCCTGGGGCCCGGCGCTGCTCGGGCACTCGCACCCCGACGTCATCGCTGCGGTCCATCGCGCCGTGGATCACGGGCTGACCTTCGGTGCGTCGACGCCTGCCGAAGCCGACCTCGCGCAGCTCGTCAAGGAGCGCGTGCCCGCCGTCGAGCTCCTGCGCATGGTGTCCACGGGAACCGAGGCGACCATGACGGCTGTGCGCCTCGCACGCGGGTTCACGTCGCGCAACCTCATCGTCAAGTTCGCCGGGTGCTACCACGGTCATGTCGACAGCCTCCTGGCCGCCGCCGGATCCGGTGTTGCGACCCTGGCACTGCCCGGCTCGGCCGGTGTCACGGAAGCGACGACGGCGGAGACCCTCGTGCTGCCGTACAACGATGTCGAGGCGGTGGAGGAGGCATTCCGGACGCACGGTGACCGGATCGCGGCCGTCATCACCGAAGCGGCACCTGCGAACATGGGGGTCGTCACACCGGCTCCCGGCTTCAACGCGTTCCTGAGCCGCATCACCTCGGAGCACGGAGCGCTCTTCATCGTCGATGAGGTCATGACCGGGTTCCGGACCCACCGGGGCGGCTACTGGAAGCTCACCGGTGGTGCCGACGACGCGGAGCACCCGTGGACGCCGGACCTGCTGACCTTCGGCAAGGTCATCGGCGGCGGGATCCCGGCTGCTGCCCTCGGCGGACGTGCCGACGTCATGAACTACCTCGCGCCGATCGGTCCCGTCTACCAGGCGGGTACGCTGTCCGGCAATCCGCTCGCCATGGCGGCCGGTGTGGCCACCCTGACGGCCGCCACCGACGACGTCTACCGCCACGTCGACGCCCGCTCGCTCGAGGTGAGTGACGCCCTGTCCGCCGAGCTCTCGAAGGCCGGCGTCGACCACTCCATCCAGCGGGCCGGCAACCTGTTCAGCGTCGCTTTCGGTACCGCCGAACACGGTGTCTGGAACTACGCCGACGCGCAGGGCCAGGAGGCGTTCCGTTACGGACCGTTCTTCCACTCGATGCTGGACTCCGGCGTCTACCTGCCGCCTTCGGTGTTCGAGGCGTGGTTCCTCTCGGCGGCACACGACGATGCTGCGATGGAACGTGTCCACGCGGCTCTCCCGGCAGCGGCGCGTGCCGCAGCGGAAGCGGTCCCGGTCGACTGACGCGTCGGATGCCGTGGTCGATCGGGGTGCGCCGTCGTCCGCCGCGGCCCGCCGTGGTCGGCTGGGTACGCCGTCGGCCCCCGGGTGCGCCGGGGTGCGCCATCGTCCGCCACGGTCGGCCGGGGTGCCGTTGTTCTGCCGTGTCTGCTCAGGCTATAGCCGCAGTCCGTTCAGGCGACGGCGGGTGCCGCCTGCTGATCGCGCGGCAGGGCGCCGCCGGCCAGGGTCTGATCGACCACCGCGACGAGGGGCTCCGCAGCAGACGCCACGAGTGACTGGACGCACGGCTGGACGATGGGCCACGCCCGCTCGATCACCGCATCCGGATCCGTGCGCCGGAGGTACTCCTCGAAGCTGGCCGCCTGCCGGTCCGCCCACACGACCAGTGAGGCGTGCAGGTCCGCTGCGGGACGTTGCAGGAAGCCGTACTGCTCGGCCAGGATCCGACCGACCTGCAGCGTGGCGAGGACGTCTGCCGCGGAGGTGTGGGCGTTCTCGAACCGGACCCCGTAGTGCTCGCACAGGGCCGTCAGCGTCCGCTTCCCCCGGCGGTATCGGTCCGCCTGCTTGTCCATGATGTAGGGATCGATGACGAGTGACGGCTCGGGCGTGTCCACCCCGTACCGGCGGCCCTCCTGGGCCAGCACCGTGAAGTCGTACCGCGCGTTGTAGGCCAGCACGGGTACGCCTGCACCGAAGAGCCTGCCGAGGACCGCCGCGATCGCGCGGACGACGGCGGCGGCGGGCGACCCGTGGGCCTGCGCGTGAGCCGTGCTGACGCCGTGGATCGCGGCGGCGCCGTCCGGGATGTCGATCCCGGGATCCGCCAGCCACTCGTGGTGTTCCAGCACCTCGCCGTCGCAGTCGACCAGCATGATCGTCGCGGTGACGATGCGTGCCGACAAGGGATCGCGTCCCGTCGTCTCCAGGTCGAAAGCGGCTCTCCGGCCCTCATGCCAAATCGTCATGGCCCCACCGTACTGGCGGGGTCCGACCTAATGGCGTAGCCGCTCCGACAGGTGCGCCGGGCTAGGGTGGGCGCATGCATCCACGCGGTGGCCCCGGGCCGGAAGTCGTTCCGCAGGGCACCCTCGATCCTGGCCAGGGGCTGCAGCGTGTCGATCCGGCGGCGTACGCGGACGCCGTCCTGGCCGTGGCGGAACTGATCCCGGCGGGGCACGTGCTGACCTACGGCGACGTCGCCGAACTTCTGCAGTGCGGCGGACCGCGCCAGGTCGGCCGGGCGCTCTCGCGCAGCACGCGGCGGGTCCCGTGGTGGCGCGTCCTGCGGGCGGGAGGACATCCGCCACGCGGACTCGAGCTGCAGGCACGCTCCCACTACGACGAGGAGGGCACCGCCCTGTCGGTTCCCTCCGGACCTTCCGGACCCGCAGGGGACGGGGAATACCGGGTCGATCTCACGCGCGCCCACTGGTGGCCCTCGGACGCCGAACAGTCCTTCGTCGCCGAACTCGGCGCGTCCCTGCGGCACGCCGGACAGGAGGGCGGGTCGCCGTTGCGGTCCCGCTGATTGTCCGTGGCGTGTGATGGTGTTGAGGCATGACCAGCACCCTCGATGATGCTCCGCAGGCGTCCTTCGGCGATGCCCTGGGCGACCCCTCGGACGACAGCCCGGACGAGGGCCTCTCGCGCCCTTATCAGGGCTACCTCGATGTCCTCGAGTCGCTCGAGAGCCTCCAGGGGCAGGTCCTGGTGCTCGGCGGGCCCGGCAGCGGGAAGTCGTCGCTGCTCACCGATCTCGCGGTCCGGCGAATCACTGCGGGAGCCGTCCAGCCCGAAGGGCTCCTCCTCCTCGGACCCACGCGTGCCGCCGCGACACGGCTGCGTGATGAGCTGACCGCGAAGCTCGACCGCAGCATCAGCACGGCGCCGGCGCGCACGTGGGCCTCGTATGCCTTCGATCTGATCCGGCGGGCCAGGGCCGAAGGGCGGACGCCCGGCATCACCCGCGCCCCTCGCCTCCTGTCCGGAGCCGAGCAGGACCTCATCATCAAGGAGCTCCTCGCGGGGCACGGGCGGGACGGCGCTCCCGAGATCGCGTGGCCCGCGAACCTCGCGCTGGCACTGTCGACCAGGGGCTTCCGTCAGGAGATCAGGGACCTCTTCGATCGCGTGAGCGAGTACGGCGTGCAGGCGGACGACCTCGCCGCCTGGGGAGCGCGGTTCGACCGCCCGGACTGGTTCGCCGCAGCGGCCCTGTACCGCGAATACCGCGACGTGCTCGACCTCAGGATGCCCGAGGCGTTCGACCCCGCCGGAATCCTCACTGCTGCGCGGGAGATCCTCGAGACCGACCGCGACTACCTCGACAGGGAACGGAAGCGCCTGCAGCTGATCCTCGTCGACGACTACCAGGAGGCGAACCCGGCCGTGCATGCGCTGCTGGGACTGATCGGGGCGGGGAACGACGTCGTCGTCACCTCCTGCCCCGACACCGTGGCGCAGGGATTCCGGGGAGCCCGTCCCGAACTCACGGGACGGTTGTCACGGCTGTTCCGGCGCGGCGGAGGACTGACCACGGTAACCCTGCCCGCGTCCCTCACGCTGCAGGGCCCCCTCATGGCGGCATGGGGGAACGTGGCCGGCCGCATCGCGACGACCGGTGTCAGCACCGCCTACCGCTCCGCACAGGGCGGTTCCGAGGATGACCAGCGCGGCAGCCGTGACGCTGTGCGCCGGACCGCACGGTCAGGCGGTCCCGACGGTCGGCGGGAGGGCCTGCAGGAGAGTCGGAGGGACCGCGAACGGGGCGGCGGCGCAGTTGGAGCTCCCGGCGTATCGGCCCATGTGCTGGACAGCATCTTCCACGAGCAGCGTTTCATCGCGCAGCGAGTGCTCGAGGCGCACCTCTTCGGAGAGCGCAGCCTCGATGACATCGCCGTAATCGTCCGCAACGGCGCCCAGGTATCCGCCGTCCAGCGCTTCCTGACCGCGCAGGGCATCGCCGTGAACGTGCCCGCCGCGGAGACGGCCATCCGGGAGGAACCCGCGGTCCGCCCCCTGCTGGACCTGTACGCCGTGGTCGTGGGACGTGCGGAACTGGATACCGAGCTCTGCATCTCACTGCTCACGTCGCGCATCGGCGGCGCGGGCAGCCTGGATCTCCGCCGCCTGCGCCAGGTCCTGCGCCGCACCGAGCTGCAGCAGGGTGGAGGCCGCACCAGCGACGAGCTCCTCACCGCCCTCTTCACAGCGCCCGACGAGATCGCCGCGCTGTCCGCCGAAGGTGCACCCGTGCGCCGCCTGCACAGGATGCTGGAGGCAGGCAAAGCCGCGGTCGAGACAGCCGGAGCCGACCCCGAGTCGGTCCTGTGGGCGCTCTGGTCGGCGTCAGGGCTCGCGCAGCAGTGGTCGGGGGCGGCGCTGTCCGAGGGGCCGTCCTCCGCCCGCGCTGACCGGGACCTGGACGCGATGATGGCCCTCTTCCACACGGCGGAGCGTTTCGTCGAGCAGTTGCCGGGTGCGGATCCCGAGCTGTTCCTCGACTACATCCTCAGCCAGGACATCCCGATGGACACCCTCGCGCAGCGCACCAAGCGTCAGGCATCGGTGTCGGTGCTGACTCCAGCGAGTGCGGCGGGCAGGCACTGGCCGTTCGTGATCGTCGCGGGCGTGCAGGACGGCGTCTGGCCCAATCTCAGGTTGCGCGGTGAACTCCTCGGATCCGGCGACCTGCGTGCCCTGCTCGATCACGGCGAGTCCTTCCGGAGCACGCGTGATCCCGTTTCCCAGCTGCAGGACATCCGCTTCGACGAGTTGCGCATGTTCTCGCTCGCTGTCTCGCGTGCCACGCAGGAGCTGGTCTGCTGCGCTGTCTCGTCCCAGGACGAGCAGCCCTCCCCGTTCCTCGACGTCCTCGACCCGCTTCCGGCCGGTACGGCTGAGCGGCCGCGCACCGAGGTGCTTCGGCCGGTGACGCTTCGCGCCCTCGTGGCCGAGCTTCGGAAGTTCGCACAGGATCCGCAGACGAACCCGGCTCTGTCCCGCGAGGCGGTTCTGCACCTCGGACGCATGGCGGCCCTCGATCCGCCGGTCCCGGGAGCCCATCCAGCACAGTGGTGGGGCGTCCTCGGTCTGAGCAGCGAGGATCCTGTGGTGCCGGAGGACCAGCCCATCCCGGTGTCGCCCTCCAAGGTAGAGGCAGTGCTCACGTCACCGCTGAGCTGGTTCGTGTCGGCGGCGGGGGGAGAGCGGACCACGGACTTCGCCCGGTCGCTGGGCACGCTCGTCCATCAGATCGCACAGGACATCCCGGAGGCCACCGGCAACGAGTACGTCCGTGAGCTCGAACGGCGGTGGCCGCAACTGGGCATCAAGGACACCTGGGAGGGCCAGGCCGACTTCAGGCGAGCTGAAGGGATGGTCCGGAAACTGGCTGCGTACGTCCTGTGGATGCGGAAGACCGGCCGCGCTCTCCACGCCACGGAGGTGGACTTCTCGACGGACCTCGACGTGCGTGTCGACGGCACGGAACGGGTCGCGCGGTTGCGGGGGCAGATCGACCGGCTCGAGCTCGACGCCGATGGACGGTTCGTCGTCGTCGACCTCAAGACGGGCAAGAGCGCACCCGCAACAGGTGACATCGAGCGGCATCCGCAGCTCGCCGCCTACCAGACGGCTGTTGCCGGCGGCGCCCTGTCGGACGGGGGCGCAGCAGGTGCCGGGGGCGGTGCCGGCGCTGAGGATGGCGCGGGCGCCGGCGCCCTCGCGGATGCGGGTGCCACCGAGGCCGGGAGCCGAGTGTCGGGAGGAGCCGCGCTCGTCCAGCTGGGCACGAAGTCGAAGAACGTGTCCGTCCAGGAGCAGGCGCCGGTCGGTCCCGAGGATTCGTGGGCGAGGACGATGATCGAGGACGCAGCCGCGCTCATGGCGGCAGCGAGGTTCGAGACGGTCCACGATCCTCGGCGCTCGGGTTTTGGCGGACACGGCTGTCGGTTGCCTGAGATCTGCCCGCTCTGCGAAGAGGGCAGGCAGGTGACGCAGTGACGGCTTCCAGGATGACCCCAGCCTATTCCGCACGGCGGTTGGCCGAGTTGCTGCACACCGACCAGGACGCTCCGGTCCAGTACCCGACGGAGGATCAGGCGCGTGTCATCGAGGCTCCGCTCGAACCTCTCCTCGTCATCGCCGGCGCGGGTTCGGGGAAGACGAAGACCATGGCGGACAGGGTCGTATGGCTCGTCGCGAACGGGCTCGTGCGTCCCGAGCAGATCCTCGGAGTCACCTTCACGCGGAAGGCGGCAGGCGAGCTCGCCTCTCGGGTCCGGCAGCGACTGGCCCAGCTCTATGCGGCGCTCGCGCAGGACGGCATCGCTCCCTCCGGCAGTGATGCACTCGACAGGCTCGACCCGGCCATCTCGACCTACCACTCCTTCGCGAACGGAATCGTGCAGGACTACGGCCTTCGGATCGGGGTGGAACGGGATTCGATCATGCTCGGTACGGCCCAGTCCTGGCAGCTCGCCCACTCCGTCGTCGAGGCCTATGACGGCGAGTGGCAGCACTTCACGGCCGCGAAGAGCACTCTTGTGAAGGCCGTGCTCGACATGGCGGGGGAGTGCGCCGAGCACCTCGTCGCCCCTGCAACCGTGCGGAACGAGCTGCGCCGCCATGTCGACTACGTCATGGCGCAGCGCTACGTCGCGGGTGCGGACAGGCCGGCAACCCAGAAGGTCGGCGAACTCCTCGACAAGCTCCGCACCCGCATCACCGTCACCGAGCTCGTCGAGCGCTACGCCGCTGCCAAACTCGCGCGACGGCAGCTCGACTTCGGGGACCTCGTGTCTCTGGCTGCGCGCATCGCGCAGGACATACCGGAGGCAGGAGAGCTGGAACGGGAGAAGTACAAGGTAGTGCTGCTCGACGAGTTCCAGGACACGTCCCACGCGCAGATGGTCCTGTTCTCCCGGTTGTTCGCCGACGGGCGCTCCGTGACAGCGGTCGGCGACCCGCACCAGTCGATCTACGGCTTCAGGGGAGCGTCGGCCGGGCAGCTCGGCACCTTCCGGACCGCCTTCCCGAAAGTCACCCGTGAAGGGCGCATGCCGTCGGAGGTGGCACACCTCTCCGTCGCGTGGCGCAACTCGACCTCGATCCTCGAGGCAGCGAACACGGTGTCGGCACCCCTGAACGTGCCTGCTCCGTGGCTTCGCAACACCTCGATCCAGCAGGTTCCCGGTCTGGTGGCACGACCAGGCGCACCGCTCGGCGAGGTCCTGCTGGGACGCTTCCTCACCGACGGTCCGTTCACCCCGGCCAGAACCGACGGGCAGGGCGCACCTCCGACAGCCCCCGGTAGCCCGCTGAGCGAGGCGGAGGCGGTTGCACGGGAGGTTCTGCGCCAGCGCAGGCGCAGCTTCGAAACCGACGACGACGGCACGCCTCTGCGGCCTACCATGGCCGTGCTCTGCCGAGGCCGGAAGCAGTTCGACCCGATCCGGACCGAACTCGAGCGCGTAGGGGTTCCGGTGCAGGTCGTCGGACTGGGCGGCCTGCTGCGCACTCCCGAAATCGTCGACCTGCTCGCCACCCTCCGCGTACTGGGTGACCCCGACCGTTCGGACTCGATGCTGAGGCTCCTGTCCGGGGCGCGGTGGCGCCTGGGACCGGCCGACCTGATGGCGCTCGGCGACTGGTCGAGGCAGCTCGCCCGTACCAGGGAAGCCATGTTCCGTCGCGGTGCTCGGGCGGGGGAGGAGCTCGATGGTGACCAGAGCAGGGACGCCGTCGTGGCTCCCGATCTCGCCGAAGCCGGCAGTCTCGTCGAGGCCGTGGACTACCTGCCTCCGTCGGGGTGGGTGTCCTCGTCGGGCCGTGCGCTCAGCGACACCGCACGGCAGCGACTCGATGCCCTGAGGCAGGAGCTTCGCGCCCTCCGCAGCTTCGTCGGCGATGACCTCGGCAGCTTGATCGGGGAGGTGGAGCGCACCATCCTGCTCGACATCGAGGTAGCCGCGAAACCAGGGGTGAGCATCCACGAGGCACGCCGAAATCTCGATGCCTTCACCGAAGCCGTCGCGGGGTTCGTATCCTCCGCGGAACGGGTCGACCTGCCGGCATTCCTCGCGTGGCTCGAAGCCGCGGACCAGGAGGAGGACGGATTGCCGGTGACGCAGCTCGAAGCAAGCAGGGACGCCGTGCAGATCCTCACCGTGCATGCATCGAAGGGACTCGAGTGGGACGTCGTCTTCGTCCCAGGCCTCAATGAGGGGTCCTTCCCCAGCGGCAAGGACTCCCGATGGAGCAGCGGGGATTCATCCATTCCCTGGCCGTTGAGGGGAGACGCCCCAGAACTGCCGCAGTGGGACTGGGAGCAGCAGGACCAGAAGGAATGGCTGGCCAGCGAGAAGGTGTTCACGGACGAGGCAAGGGTGCATGCCGAGCGGGAAGAACGACGCCTGGCTTATGTGGCGTTCACCCGGGCCAAGCACGCCCTCGTCTGCACATCGTCGGTGTGGGGCGGTGGTCGGTCCAGGCCGTCCGGGCCGTCGTCCTACCTGACGGACCTCGTGGAACTGGCGGAGTCGGGCACAGCGGGATTCAGCAGCCCGCACTGGATCTCCGAGGACGATGCAGGCGACACCAATCCTGCGAATGCGAGCCCTGAGCGGGCTACCTGGCCCTTCGATCCGCTCGGTCCGCGCCGCTCCGCCATGGAGAGCGCCGCGCAGGCCGTCCTCGATCACACAGCGGCACCCGCCCTCGAGGTCGACGTCGACGGCGGTCGATGGGGCCGCGAGGTCCGGCTTGCGCTGGCCAGGCAGGCGCGGGAACGCGAGCGGATGCCGCTGACGCTGCCATCGCACATCTCCGCCTCGACACTGGTCGAGCTGCGCGAGGATCCCGCAGCCGTGATGCAGCAACTGCGGCGGCCGCTTCCGCGGCGGCCCGGGACTGCGGCGCGTAAGGGCACCGCGTTCCACGCCTGGATCGAGGAGTTCTACGGGTCCGGTGGGATGCTCGACCTCGGTGAGTACCCCGGCGGGGCCGACGCCTACGTCGACGAGACGCTCGGCCTGAACGAGATGGCCGCGATCTTCGAGCAGTCCGAGTGGGCGCTGCGGGAACCGGCCGCGATCGAAGCTCCTATCGAGACGAGAATCGGAGACGTCGTCGTCCGTGGCCGGATCGATGCCGTCTTCCGCGACGCCGACGGCGGCTGGGACCTGATCGACTGGAAGACCGGACGCCCGCCGGCTCCTGACCGGCGAGCCGCCAAGGCCGTGCAGCTGGCGGTCTACCGCCTGGCCTGGTCACGTTTGAAGGAGGTACCGCTCGGGACGGTGCGTGCAGCGTTCTTCTATGTCTCCGACAACCTCGTCGTACGGCCACATGACCTGGCCGACGCGGCGGAACTCGAGTCGATCATCGCTGCTGCCGGTCCTGCTGCGCCCGCATAATCGTCCTGCCCGTTCGGCTGGTACACGGTCCAGCTCCTGGCGGGCCCGGTGTCAGCTGCCGAAGGAGACGATCGGCATCGCCGATGTCGCCACGTCATCCGGAGATCCCGAACCCGTTCCGCTGCTCCTGAGCAGCGTGACCTTCGACGACGACTGCTGGCGGCCGGCTTTCAGGCGCTCGTAGGCCGCTGACGGTCCGGTCGGTTCCTCGACGGCGCCCCCGCGGAGCACGTGCTCCTCCCCGGGGCGCTCGTCGTGCCCTGTCGCCGTGCCCGGCTGCTGCCGTCGGTCCCGGCCGGTCGGGGTGTCCGTTTCGTAGCTGTGGCTGCCGGTCCTCGCCCGCGGGTCCGTCTCGGGAGCGCGGGCTGGATCGCTGTCCGACGCGTCGGTCCCGGCATCGCGCGTCTCCCCGTCCGCTGGAACGCTCGAACTCCCGGAGCGTGCCGGTCCGTCCCCGCGGTTCACGCCGTGCTGCGTGTCAGGGTCGTCGAGATCGTCGAAGTGATCGTTGAAATCCTCGTTGAAGTCATCGTCGAAGTCACCGTCCGCCGAGTCGGTGCCCATCGCGTAGCCCCATTCGACGCGCTCCTCGTGCGCTCGGCGATCACGTTCGGCGGCTTCATGCTGTTCGTGCTCGATCGACTCCACGTCCGCGGCGAGGGTGGCGAGCATGCCCTCGGCCTCGAGGATCATCGAGGCGTCGGCAAGGGCGACTCCGCGCACGAGCCACTGCGCGAGGGCGAACTCGGCTGCCAGGGCGGCCCTGCGGGCCAGATGGGGGTCGACGGCGCTTGCCCGCGCTTCGGCGTACGCCGCGTGGACGGCGTCGACGAACGTGGTGTCCTCCGCGGCGGCGAGCCAGGCGAAGTCTTCGGCCGGATCCCCGATGCTCAGGTCCGTCCAGCCGGTCACGGCCGAAACCCGGCCGGCGGCAACGAGGAGGTGGTCCTCGTGAAGGTCCCCGTGGACGACCGTGGGTCCGAAGCGCCACAGGGCGACGTCTTCGAGAGCGTGTTCCCACCGGCGCAGGAGGATGGGTGGGATCTTGCCGGTGGTCGCGGCCTGGTCGAGCTCGTTGAGCTTTCGCTGGCGGTACTCGTTGGCCTCGTAACTCGGCAGGTCGGCCCGCTGCACCATCTCCTTCGGCAACTCGTGGATGGCTGCGAGGACGCGGCCGAGTTCCTGCGCCATCGTGCGGCCGCCGGAGGTGAGGGCGTCGAGTGTGCGTGTCGCCCCGGCGAGGTGGGAGTAGACGAACGTGCTGAGTTCGCCCTGGCGGACGCTGCCGGCCATGTGGGGGATGAGGAAGGGCAGCTCGGCCTTGACTGCCGGTGTGAAGGCACGCAGGGCCTGCAGTTCGGTCTCGAGCCTCATGCTCGCCTCGGCGTGCTTGGGCGAGCGGACCCTCCACTGTTTCCCTGCGTCATCCACGAGGAGGGCGGAGTCGAAGTCGGCTGCATCATCCGGAGCACCGGCGACGCCCGTCGGAGCCAGGCCAGGTACTGCGGCGCTGGCAATGGCAGCAAGTTCCATGGGTGTCCGTTTCACAAACTCCACCGTAGGGCGTTCCTGTTCCGCCTGCGCCCTTCCGGCGCGGCGAGTCGCCAGATGCACTGCTCGCACCAGCGCTCCACTCCTCCTCCACCCGCGCCTTCCAGAATGGGTTTTGGGAGAGCGAGAACGTACCGTAGAGCCATGACCGATCCCCTCCGGACCCTCGTGCTCCCGCCCCTCGGATCGTTACCGCTGTCGCGGGCCGATTCCGACCGGGACGGCGACTCGAGGACCGCCGAGAACTTCCTGGACCTGCTCTGGACGGCGGCGGACACCCTGGTGCTGCCCCTCGTGCGGGGAAAAGCTCCGGTGGTGGGACACACGCTCCGGCTGGTCGCTCCGGTGGACGTGCAGCGGCCCGAGGTCCTGGTCTATCTGGGGCGCGTCAACGAGGGCGCCGCGGATGCAGGACGGCGGATCGTCCTCGCGGTCCTCGACGAGGAGGATGCCTCGCTGGCGCCCCTCGACCAGTGGCTCGGACTGCGGGAGATCGCAGGATCCCTGGATGCGCGCGACGCCGGTCTGTTCGTCGAGGCGGCTGCTATCGCGAACTGGCACTCGACCCACACGCATTGTCCCCGGTGCGGTACCGGGACGGAGGTGCGCGACGCCGGGTGGGTGCGCCGGTGCCCGAAGGACGGTTCGGAGCACTACCCGCGCACTGATCCGGCGATCATCGTCTCGGTGGTCGACGACGACGACCGCCTGCTGCTCGGTTCGGCCGTGGCATGGCCGGAGGATCGCTATTCCACACTCGCCGGCTTCGTCGAGCCCGGTGAGTCGCTGGAGGCCGCCGTCCTCCGCGAAGTCGGAGAAGAAGCGGGTATCGCCGTCGACTCCCCGCAGTACCTCGGGTCACAGCCCTGGCCGTTCCCGGCGTCCCTCATGCTGGGCTTCACCGCGCGTGCCCTCACCACGGACGCAGTGCCCGACCGCGAGGAGATGCGGTCGCTGCGGTGGTTCACCCGGGAGCAACTCTTCGTGGAGGTGCGCGACGGGAAGATCGCCGTTGCCGGAGGTGTCTCCATCGCCCGGGCGCTGATCGAGCGCTGGTACGGGGGCCCACTGGACGAGGAGCCGTCGGAGGCGCGTCCCTAGTGTCAGGACTACTGCTCGAGGAGAGCATCCTGGAGGGGCTCGACGACGAACAGCGGACCGTGGCCAGCACGCTCGCCGGACCGCTCTGCGTACTCGCGGGAGCGGGCACCGGCAAGACTCGCGCCATCACGCATCGCATCGCCTACGGTGTCCACACCGGAGTCTACAAACCGCAGCAGGTGCTCGCGGTGACGTTCACCGCGCGGGCGGCTGCCGAGATGCGCACGCGCCTGCGGGACCTCGGCGCCGGAGGCGTGCAGGCCAGGACCTTCCACGCCGCAGCACTCCGCCAGCTGCAGTACTTCTGGCCGCAGGCCGTCGGCGGGCCGTTGCCGGCGCTCGTCGACCACAAGGCGCAGCTGATCGCGGAGTCGGCGCGGAGGCTGCGCCTATCCACCGATCGTGCCGCCATCCGGGACGTCGCGGCGGAGATCGAATGGGCCAAGGTGTCGATGCTCACGCCCGATGCCTACGCCGCTGCGGCGGCAGGGCGGGCCGAGCCCGCCGGGATGGACCTCACCACGGTGTCACGTATCTTCTCGGCCTACGAGGACCTGAAGATCGATCGCAACCTCATCGATTTCGAGGATGTCCTCCTCACCACAGTCGCGATCCTCGAGGAGGACGAGAAGGTGGCGGCGACGGTGCGGGCCCAGTACCGACACTTCGTCGTGGACGAGTACCAGGACGTGTCTCCGCTCCAGCAGCGCCTGCTCGACCTCTGGCTCGGCGAACGGAGGGAGTTGTGCGTCGTCGGCGACGCCAGCCAGACCATCTACTCCTTCACGGGCGCCACATCGCGGCACCTGCTGGATTTCACGAAGCGATACGAAGGCGCGCAGGTCGTCAAGCTGGTGCGGGACTACCGTTCGACCCCTCAGGTGGTGAGGGCAGCGAACACGCTGCTCGCGGCGAGGAACAACGAAGCGGATAGTCGGGCCGGGGGCACCACGTGGTCGGCGCCACTGGAGCTGATCGCACAGCGACCCGCCGGTCCGAAACCCGTCTTCACGGAGTGCAGCGATGACGAAGCGGAGGCGACCGAGTGCGCGAGGCGCATCGGCGTCCTGCTGGACCAGGGGGTCAAGGCGAGCGAGATCGCCATCCTGTACCGCACGAACGGCCAGTCGGAGGCGTACGAGCAGGCCCTTGCCAGTGCAGGCATCGGGTACCAACTGCGTGGTGGCGAGAGATTCTTCCAACGACGCGAGGTCCGCGACGCACTGCTGCAGCTGCGCGCTGCTGCCCGCACCCAGGGCGACGACGACGTCCCGCAGCAAGTTCGCGATGTCCTGGCGTCTCTCGGCTACACCTCCGTCGCGCCCCAGAACTCGGGGGCCGTCCGGGAGAAGTGGGAGTCGCTCGCAGCGCTCGTGGGCCTCGCGGACGAACTCAACCGGGTCCGCGGGCCCGAGACGTTCACCCTGCAGATGTTCGTCGCCGAGCTGGAGGAACGGGCAGCATCGCAGCATGCGCCGACCGTGCAGGGAGTGACCCTCGCGTCACTGCACTCCGCGAAGGGGCTCGAGTGGGATGCGGTCTTCCTCGTCGGCCTGAGCGAGGGGCTCATGCCGATCTCCTTCGCCGACACGCAGGAGGCGATCGACGAGGAACGAAGGCTCCTCTACGTGGGCATCACCCGGGCGCGCATCCACCTGGCCCTGTCCTGGTCCACGTCGCGCTCGCCGGGCGGACGAGCCAGTCGGAAGCCCTCGCGCTTCCTGGACGCTCTGCGGCCCGAACACTCCGGTCGGTCCTCCTTTCGTCAGCCGAGGGCGAAGGCCAGCCGCAAGGCATCAGGACCTGTCGTCTGCCGGGTGTGCAGACGTCCGCTGCTGACCGGGTCGGAGCGCAAGATCGGGCGATGCAACGACTGTCCCGCGAGCTACGAGGAAGAGACGTTCGAGGCGCTCCGTGCCTGGCGGCTCGTGGAGGCTCGCGAGAAGGACGTCCCCGCTTTCGTCGTCTTCACGGACGCCACGCTGGTGGCCATCGCCGAGGCGAAGCCGCAGACGCTCGACGAGCTCGGCGAATTGGCCGGCGTCGGGTCCGCGAAGCTCGAGCGGTACGGCGAGGCCGTCCTGGAGATCATCAGTGACAATTCCTGAGGCGGGGACGCCGTCCGAACCGGCGCGGATGCCCGTCGAGGTACGACGTTCGGCGCGGCGGAAGCGGACCGTCAGCGCCGACATACGGGACGGTGTCATCCGCGTATCCATCCCCGGGCACTTCTCCGTCACGCAGGAGCGGCATTGGGTGGATCGCATGGTGGAGCGCATGACCGCCAAGCATCTTCCCCCTGCCGGATCTTCCCCGGATGAGGCAGGAAAGGCTCTGCTGCAGCGGGCGGAGCGGCTCGCCCGGCAGTACCTGGGCGGCAGAGGAATTCCCTCGACCATCGGATGGGTGACGAACCAGAACACACGGTGGGCGTCCGCGACGCCCGCGCATCGATCGATCCGCCTGTCACACAAGCTGCAGGGCATGCCCGAGTGGGTGGTCGATTACGTCATGCTCCACGAGATGGCGCATCTGATAGAGCCCTCACACAATGCGGCGTTCTGGGCCCTGCTCACCACGTATCCGCGAACCGAGACGGCCAAGGCCTTCCTGGACGGTGCCGCCTTCGCAGCGCAGAGGAATCTCACGGGCGGCCAGGACAGCCTGTAAAGCCTGTCCCAAGGGCCCCGGCAAGCTTCCAGGCACTGTGGTGCCGGAAGGCGGGCGGGTTACCGGGAGCTGGGTCGCTTCACTTGCTGCTGGGCCGACTACCGCGAGCTGGGTCCGTCAACATCAGGGTCGTCGCCGGTCGCCGGGCCCTCGCTGGTCCCACCATCAGTAGGTCCACCGTCAGTAGGTCCACCGTCGGTCCTGCCAGCGGTATCGCTCGCCGGCGCACCCTGCGTCGTAACGTCATCGGTTCCGCCCCCACCGGCGGTATCCGGGACGGCATCATCGGCACCCGGCTCGAAGTCACCCGCGAGGAGACGCTCGAGCGCGGCATCGACGTCGGCGTCGGAAGATTCGATCAGCCGGCGTCGCTCCGTGAAGCCTGCCGGATCGTCGAGATCCTCGGCGGTGGGCAGCAGGTCCGGGTGCTGCCACAGCGCGTCGCGTCCTTCGATTCCGCGTTCCTTCGTGAGGAGGGACCAGAGGGACGCGGCATCGCGCAGCCTGCGCGGCCTCAGTTCCAGTCCGACGAGTGAGGCAAACGCATGCTCGGCCGGTCCGCCCGTCGCGCGGCGACGTCGCACCATCTCGCGGAGGGCACCTGCCGAGGGCAGGTTCGCCGCGGCGGCGGCCGTCAATTCGTCCACCCATCCCTCCACGAGGGCAAGAGTCGTCTCGAGCCGGACGAGCGCCGCGTCCTGCTCAGGCGTCCGCTCCGGCATGAAGACGCCCTGGGAGAGGGCGCCCTGCAGACTCTCCGGGTTCGTCGGATCGATGTCGCGGGCGGCTTCTTCGATCTTGCCCATGTCGATGTGGATGCCCCTGGCATAGCGTTCGATGCTGCCGAGGAGGTGCCCCGTGAGCCACGGGATGTGGGTGAACAGACGGACGTGGGCCGCTTCGCGAACTGCAAGGAAGAGCTGCACCTCCTGCTCGGGAATGTCCAAGCCCTCACCGAAGGCCGCGACACTCGCGGGAAGCAGGGCCATCCGTCCATCGGCGAGGGGAACGCCGATGTCCGTGGAGCCGACGACATCCTTGGACAGCGCACCGACCGCCTGTCCAAGCTGCATGCCGAACATCGCTCCGCCTACGTTCTGGAGCATCGATGCCGGACCGCCCATCATGCCCATCATCGACTTCATCTCCTCCGGGAGTTGCTCGGAGATGACATCGGACAGCGCCTTCGCGATGCTCGATGCGACCGGCTCGGTCAAGCGACGCCAGGTCGGCATCGTGGCTTCGACCCACTCCGCGCGTGACCAGGCACGACCGAGTTGCCCGGTGCTCGGGAAGTCCGTAACGGGATCGAGCCACATCTCGGCGAGTTTGAGCGACTCGTCCACGCTGCGTCGCTGGAGGGGAGTGACAGATGGGTCGCCATCGGACGCAGCGATCCGGCGCGCCTGGTCGTGGGCCATCTTCCAGTTGACCGGGCCTTCGCTCGGCGTCGAGAACATCGCCTGGACCTGCTGCATCATCATCGCCATCGCCGCCGGATCCGATGGCAGGCCCGCCGCTTTCGCGATCTCCTGCGGGTCGAACCCCGCGGCCCCACCGCCGAACATCCTGGACAGCATCTCGGACAGCGGATCCTGGGGCGTGTCGTCGTCGTTCGAGGGGTTGGAAGGGTTGGTCACTGATACCACCGGTCCTGGGAGTAGCTTCGCGGGTCCGGGCGGGGAGGCAGACGCATCCCTACCGGCTGTGCACACCACGCTACCGGCCACTCGTCGCCGATGTCCCTCGCGCCGTACACCGTTCGCTGAGGGCAAAGCGTTGCCTCAAGCAGGCCGTTCGGGGTCAAGGGGAGCGGGCAGGCAAGCATCGGAGGGCAGGAACCGCTACGGGAGGAGTCCCGCCGAGCGTCTACTCTGGGTGTGCCTGCATGGTGCGGTCCACGCCGAGGAACGGCACACCCCCACGCGCCCTAGAGAGAGAAGCACAGTGACGCAGTCCGGCCACTTCGAGACGTACAGCCCAGAGGAGCCCACCCGGCCCAGGGATCCGCGCTTCCGCGCGATGGCAGTCTCCGGCAGTCTCGCCGTCGTCCTGTGTGCAGCGGCAGTGCTGCTTCCTTCGCCCTACGTGATCGAGTCGCCCGGGCCGACCTTCAACACGATCGGCGAGGTGAACGGCACACCCCTCATCACGGTGGAGGGCAGGGAGAGCTTCCCGCCCGAGGGCGAACTCGACCTCACCACGGTCTTCGTGAGCGGGGGCCCGAACGGGCGGGTGAACGTCCTCGACACGTTCCGCGCGTGGGCGAACCCGAACGAGAACGTCCTGCCCGAGCAACTGGTGTATCCCGAGGGCACGACGTCCTCCCAGCTCGAGGAGCGGAATGCGGTCGCCATGACGTCGTCCCAGGAGTCGGCGATCGCCGCCGCACTGCTGCACGAGGACATCGACTTCACCGAGGAGCTGTCCATCGCCGGCCTGGCCGCGGATTCCGCATCCGAGGGCGTCCTCGAGGAGGGCGATGTCCTGCTGACGATCGACGGCGCGGAGATCGAGAACATCGAGACGCTTCGCTCCCGACTGGCGGACGCCGGCGGAGCGCCCGCCGACCTTTCGATCATCCGGGACGGCGCGCCTGTCGACGTCACCGTCACCCCCGCCCGATCGGAGGATGGCGACTACCAGCTGGGCATCCTGCTGGCCTCGACGTTCGATTTCCCCTTCGAGGTGACGATCAAGCTCGACGACGTCGGCGGCCCGTCCGCCGGCACGATGTTCGCACTGGGAATCATCGACACGCTGACCGAGGGCGACCTGACCGGTGGTCGCCACTTCGCCGGCACCGGGACGATCGACTCGGCCGGCGTCGTCGGGCCCATCGGGGGAATCGCACAGAAGCTCGTAGGAGCGCGCTCTGCCGGGGCCGAGTTCTTCCTCGCACCCGCCGGGAATTGCGACGAGGTGGTCGGCAACATCCCGGACGGGCTCACCGTCGTCAAGGTCGAGACGCTCGATCAGGCCGTCGATGCCGTAGAGACACTCGGCGGAGGCGGCGGATCAGCAGGTCTGCCCGCCTGCTGATTCCGCGGTCGCTGGGTCGTCGCCAACGGGCTCGAGGCGATGGAAAGCGCAACGGAAGACACGGTTGTATGACAATCTCGGGTCGTAGTCGGAACCGGGGGAACCTAATTGGTCCGGCTGAGCGTGAACAGGGCAGAATGAAAACACGAAGGGCGTGACTGCACGCTGTCTTCTGCCCGTGTGCGGGCTGGGGAGCGAAGCGGAATACCGGTCATCGTGACCCGCAGCAGCTAACGATGAGGTAGATGTGACATCCGGACCAGACCGTCCGTTCGGCAGTAGGCCGAGCCCAGCAAGTGCAGCATCAAGCCGGCGCAGAAGCCCGCTGATCCCGACGATCATCGTCGTGGCGGTGATCGTCATCGCCTTCGTCTACCTGTCCCAGGTCTACGCGGACGTCCTCTGGTACAACCAGCTGGGGTTCCTCGAGGTATTCGTCACGGAGAACCTGTCGCGGATCGTGCTTTTCGTCGTCGCGTTCCTCGTCATGGCCGGCGCCGTGTTCTTCAGTCTGCGCATCGCGTTCCGTAGCAGGCCGATCTATGCACCGGACAGCGCGATCCAGGACAACCTGAACCGCTACCAGGCGCAGCTGGAGCCCATCCGCCGCCTGCTGATGCTGGGTATCCCCGTGGTGCTCGGAGCGTTCGCCGGCACGGCCGCGTCCTCGCAGTGGCAGGAGGTGCTGCTGTTCGTGAACCAGGAGCCGTTCAACAAGCAGGACCCCGAGTTCGGCATGGACTACGCGTTCTACATGTTCACGCTGCCGTTCCTGAGCTTCGTCACGGGGTTCCTGATCAGCGTGGTCATCATCAGCGCGATCGCGACGGTCCTCACCCACTACCTGTACGGCGGCATCCGGCTCGAGGAGAAGGGCCTGTTCACCACGAAGGCCGCTCGGGTCCAGATAGCCGTCGTCGCGGCGCTCTTCCTCGTGCTGCAGGGCGTCAACTACTGGCTGGACCGGTACGACACGCTGCTCAACCAGGACACCTGGGCCGGTGCGCTCTATACGGACGTCAATGCCGTCATCCCCACGAAGGCGATCCTCGCCGTCGCGGCGGTCATCGTCGCGGTCCTGTTCGTCGCGTCCGCCTTCATCGGGCGGTGGCGCCTGCCCCTGATCGGAACGGCGATGCTGATCGTCACGGCTCTGCTCGCCGGCGGCGTCTATCCCGCGGTGGTGCAGCGTTTCCAGGTCGACCCGTCACAGCTCAGCGCCGAAGGCGAGTACATCGACCGGAACATCGCGATGACGCGGGAGGCGTACGGGCTCGATCAGGTGGAGACCGCCAACTACACCCCGGAAGCCGACCCCCAGGCAGGCGCGCTGAACAGCGACGGCGAGACCACGGCGAACATCCGCCTGCTCGACCCGAACCTCGTCTCCGACGCGTTCAGTCAGCTCCAGCAGTTCCGCCAGTACTACCAGTTCCCCGAGACCCTGAACGTCGACCGGTACGAGATCGACGGCGAGATCCAGGACACCGTCATCGCCGTGCGTGAGCTCGACACCGACGGCGTGCCGGAAGGCTGGGTCAACGAGCACGCTTTCTACACGCACGGATACGGGGTCGTGGCAGCGGCGGGTTCGACGGTCCAGCCGGATGGTCGTCCCCAGTTCCTGCAGTCGGGTATTCCCTCCACCGGCGTCCTCGGTGATGAATCGACCTACGAACCACGCATCTACTTCGGTGAGGACTCGCCGGAGTACTCCGTGGTGGGAGCGCCGGACGGACAGGAGCCCGCGGAGATCGACCGCCCGCAGGACGAGAACTCCGACACGGAGTCCAGGACGACCTTCAGCGGCAACGGCGGACCGGAGGTCGGCAACCCCTTCAACCGGCTCGTGTACGCGCTGAAGTTCCAGTCCACGGACCTGCTGCTGTCCGACCAGGTCAACAGCGAGTCCCAGATCCTGTACGACCGCGACCCCGTGGAGCGCGTGCGCAAGGTGGCGCCCTACCTGACGCTCGACGGCAACAGCTACCCCGCGATCGTCGATGGTCGGGTGAAGTGGATCATCGACGGCTACACCACGAGCGCCAACTTCCCGTACTCGCAGCAGCAGGAACTGGAGTCCGCGACGCAGGACTCGCAGACGGCGGAAGGCCTTGCGACCGCGCTCCCGGCCGAGCGGGTCAACTACATCCGGAACGCGGTGAAGGCCACCGTGGACGCCTACGACGGCTCGGTGAAGCTGTACGCCTGGGACGATCAGGACCCGGTGCTGAAGTCCTGGCAGAAGGTGTACCCGTCGTCGCTGACGCCCTACAGCGAGATGTCGGCCGATCTGATGGCCCACGTGCGCTACCCCGAGGACCTCTTCAAGGTGCAGCGTGAACTGCTGGCGCGGTACCACGTCACGACGACGCTCGAGTTCTTCAACAACAGCGAGGCCTGGAGCGTGCCCGCCGATCCTGGAGCCGCCTCCGACGGCGCGACGACGGAGACGACGCCGCGGCAGCCTCCGTTCTACCTGACCCTGCAGATGCCCGACCAGGAGGAGGCCGCGTTCTCCCTCACGACGCCGTACATCCCGTATGTGCCGGCCGGGCAGACCCCGAGGAATGTGCTGTACGGATTCCTAGCGGCCAATGGCGATGCGGGAACGGGTGAGGACGGCGTCAAGAGTGAGAATTACGGCCAGCTGACGCTGCTGGACAGTTCCGGGCAGGATTCCGTGGTCGGCCCGGGCCAGGCGCAGAACCTGTTCAACTCGGACACCACTGTTTCGCAGGAACTGAACCTCCTGCGTCAGGGCGCGTCGGAGGTCATCAACGGCAACCTGCTGACCCTGCCGATCGGAGGCGGGATCGCCTACGTGCAGCCCGTCTACGTGCAGTCCTCGGGCAGTTCGTCCTTCCCGGTCCTGCGGAGGGTCCTGGTCAGTTTCGGGGAGACCGTCGGCTTCGCTCCGACTCTCGCCGAGGCGCTCGACCAGGTCTTCGCCGGCGACTCCGGCGCGACGACCGGCGACAGCGACAACGTCGGTGAGACCCCTGAGGATCCCGCGACGCCTCCGACGGACGGAGAGGGAGGAGCCACGCCGACCCCGACCCCGACGCCCTCGCAGGGGGGAACCCCCGGTGGAACCACGGATGATCCCGCGGCTGACCTCCGCGCCGCCCTCGATGACGCGAACGATGCGATCCAGGACGGCAACGCGGCCCTCGCAGCCGGCGACTTCGCTGCCTACGGTGAGGCGCAGGAACGTCTGCAGGACGCGCTCCAGAGGGCGCTCGACGCCGAAGAGCGTGTCTCGGGAAGCGCCGGAGAGTAGTCCGGATGGACCGGGCAGCTGCTCGATTTGCCTCTTGGCCCCGCGGCCGGTAACGTTAGTTACACGCCGCGGGGTGGAGCAGTTCGGTAGCTCGCTGGGCTCATAACCCAGAGGTCACAGGTTCAAATCCTGTCCCCGCAACGAATAAGAAGTCCGGTCGACCATCTAATCGGCCGGACTTCTTGGTTTCCCCCTGAGTGGGCCGCCTTGGTCCCCGTCAGGGGCTGGTCGCAGGCGCTCCTGATTGCGCCGTGGGGCGCCTCCCCGGGCCCCAACCGATCTGTCGCAGCCAAGGGCTAGGGGCACCAGGCGGACGACGGCGCGTCCGGAAGGGGAGGGGGACCTCCCCCTAACTCTCCGACAGCGCTTTGTAGGCCCTCAGCGCGCGCTCCCGGCTCTCCTTGAGGTCCACGACGCGATCGGGATATCCGGGCGCGACTCCCTTCCAGGGTTCGTGGACATTCTCCGCGTCGGCCAGTTCGGGCACGAACCGCACGAGGAAGGTGCCGTCCGGGTCGAACTTCTTGCTCTGCAACACTGGGTTGAAGATGCGGAAATAGGGGCTGGCGTCCACCCCCGAGCCTGCGACCCATTGCCAGCTGGCAGCATTGCTCGCGGCATCGGCGTCCACGAGGCAGTCCCAGAACCATCTCTCGCCCACCCTCCAGTCGATCAGGAGGTTCTTGATGAGGAATGACGCCGTCGCCATGCGCACGCGGTTGTGCATCCACCCGATCTCCCACATCTGGCGCATCCCGGCATCGATGAGCGGATAGCCCGTCCTTCCACGCTGCCAGGCCTTCAACTCGCTCCGGGTGGAGCTCTCCCAGGCGAACGCATTGAACTCCGGTCGATAGTTCACGGTCGCGAGTTCGGGGTTGAAGTACAGCAGCTGCCAGCTGAACTCCCGCCAGCCCAATTCCGATTTGAAGGCGCGGAGGTCGTCCGCCGTCGAGCTGTCCCTGTGATCCTGTGCGGCGTGCCAGACCTCGAAGGGACTGATCTCGCCGAATCGCAGGTGCGGGGAGAGCATGCTGGTGCCGTGGACAGCAGGGAAGTTTCGGTTGTCCTTGTATCCGCGGAGCCTGGAGAGGAAATCGGTCAGCCGGGCATGTGCTCCTGCCTCGCCCGGCGTCCATGTGTTCCGGAGCCCTTGCGCCCAGTCGGGAGCGGCGGGAAGAAGCCCCCAGGTATCGAGGTCGTCGGAGGCGAGGCGAGGGCCGCGGAGGGACGCCGGTGCCGGGAGCGGGGCGCGGGGTGTCCGGAAAGCCAGGCATGCCCGCCAGAAGGGCGTGAACACCCTGTAGGCCTCGTCCGAGCCGGAGGTGACCTCCCAGGGCTCGTACATGAGGTTCGCCTGGTAGCTCGTCGCCTCAACTCCGCGCGCGGCGAAGGATTCCTTGAGGGCTGCGTCCGCCGTGCGCTCGGCCAACCCGTACCGGCGGTTCCAGGTGACGGCCTCGGCGGAGCATTCGTCGGCCAGCTGCGGCAGCACCTCTCCTGCAGCTCCGCGGCGCAGGACGAGCGGGATCCCGAGTGCTTCGAGGGTGCCCGCCAAGGCCTCGAGCGAGTGGTGCAGCCACCACCTGGACGCGCTCCCCAACGGTCGGATGCCGTCCGTTTCCTCGTCGAGCACGTAACAGGCGACGACGTCGTCCCCATGGTCCGCAGCCGCGACGAGTGCCGGGTTGTCGGAGATTCGCAGATCGTCACGGAACCACACCAGTGTCAGGGCCATGAGCCCAATCTAGCCTGCAGGTGCGAACCCGTGCAGGGCGATCAAAGCGACAGGGGAACCGCACCCGAAAGGCGCGGTTCCCCTGTAGGAGGTGCGGTGGGGCGGATCAGTACGTCGTCTCACCCGTCGACAACGGTGTGGCGGTCGGGGTCTCGCTGCCCGTACCCTGCCCGATCGCGGACTGCGTGCCGGAGCCGGACTTCAAGGCGGCGAGACGCGCTTCGATCTCGGTCTGTTCGCCGAGGTCCTCGAGACTCTCGAACTGGGCGTCCAGGCTCGACGACGCCAGCTCCTGCTGGCCGCGGACCCTGGCCTCCTCGCGGCGGATCTTCTCCTCGAAACGGCCGACCTCGCTCGTCGGGTCCATGAAGTCGATGCTCTTGACGGCGTCGTGGACCTGCTGCTGTGCCTGGGCGGTGCGGGACCGGGCGATGAGCTGGTCGCGCTTCGTCGTCAGCTCGCCGAGCTTGCCCCGCATCTGGTTGAGGCCGTCCTTCAGCTTGTCGACGATCTCGGTCTGCGACGCGATGGTGGGTTCGGCACCCTTCGCCTCGTTCTCCGCCGCGATCTGGCGCTGGATGGCAACCTTCGCCAGATTGTCGAACTTCTGGGCGTCGGCGGTGTCACCGGACGCCCGGTACTCGTCGGCCTTGCGTGACGCAGCGAGTGCCTTGTTGCCCCAGCTGCGCGCGTTCTCGACGTCCTCGTTGTAGTCGTCCTGCATCATGCGGAGATTGCCGATGGTCTGGGCCACGGCGCTTTCCGCCTCGGCGATGCTGTTGGTGAAGTCGCGGACCATCTGGTCGAGCATCTTCTGCGGATCCTCCGCCTGATCGATCAACGCATTGACGTTGGCTCGGGTGAGCTGGGCGATCCTGCCGAAAATTGACTGCTTTACCATTGATTTCCCTTTCGATTCTTCGTGATAGTCCTGGGTCCTGCTGCCGGAGCGACGCGGCTAGAAGTCGCCGCCACCACCGCCGAAGTCTCCGAATCCGCCTCCGCCGCCGTCGAAGCCACCGAAGCCGCCGCCTCCGAAGTCGCTGCCGCCGCCATCGCCGTATCCTCCGCCGAAGCCGCCTCCGAAACCTCCGCCGAAACCGCCTCCGTTAAGGATGGACCCGAGCAGGATGCCTCCCAACAGGGCTCCACCCATCCCGTCACCGCCCCGGCCGCCGTACATGCCACCCATGCCCACGCCCTGGCGGCCGAAACCGTCGACGTCCTGCTCGGCCAGTTGCGCCGCCTGATCGGCCAGCATGGCTGCCTGCTGAGCGTGGGACAGGGCCGTCACGGGATCGGTGCGCTGGAGCTCCACGGCGTAGTCGAGGTTCCGCTCGGCCTCTGCGAGGCGGGTGCGCGCCTCGCTGCCCACACCGCCGCGGCGGGCGCGAATGTAGTCCGCTGTACCGGAGATGCCGGACTGCGCTGCGATGATCGCGTGCTGGAGGGACTCCTGCGCGCGCCGCGCGTTCTCGGCCTGGTCGCGGACCCCACCCAGTGCGGCGTCGAGTTGGGCATGCGCCGCTTCGAGCCGTTGCAGCAGGGCCAGCGGATTGCTGCGCGCGTTCTGCCGCTCCTGCCGGACTGTCGAGACAGCAGCCTGCACCGCGGCGATGGGGCCGGCGAGGTCACGGTACTGCCCCGTGCGGTCCATGGCCTGGGCCTGGGCGAGGTCCTGCTCGGTCTCGGGCAGCGCACGCTCGAGCTCGCGCTCGGCTACTGCGAGCTCCTCCGCACGCTTGTCGATGGCGTCCAGGAGGACCATGCTCTGGTGCACCGCCTCCTCCGCAGCGCGGACTGCAACGACGGCACGTCCCGTGTCACCACTTGCCATGCGCGTCTGTGCCTCCTGCGCGGCGCTGTCGACGAAGGACAGCCGCTCGCGGGCCTGCTCGATGTTGTCCGCCACCTGGGAGGTGGCGGTCTCGAGGTACCGGCCCTGCAGGGCACGCAGGGACTGCTCGGCCGCTGCGAACCGCCGGCGGGCGTCATCCGCTGCGGACTGCGCCCGGCGCAGGGCATCCGGCGCGTTCCTCTCCAGCTCCCGGAGGGAATCGAAGTCCGCCTTGTGCGCCTGGAGCGAGGCGTTCACGTCCTCGCAACGGCGGATGATCTCCCCGAGCCACTGCCGCTGCTGCTGCTCGGTGTCGGGGATATGGTCGTCGAGTTGCTGCTGCAACTTGAACGATTCGCTCATGTGCTGCTTGGCGGCAGCGATGTCCTGGGAGAACGTCGCGATGGCCTCGCTGCCGTACTGGGCTTCCGCGAAGCCCAGCTCCTGCTCGCTGGACTTGATCGCATCGTCCGCGGCGACCAGCAGGCTGCCCGCGCGCTTGCGCAGGTCCTCGACACTCACCGAGGAGAGGGGATCCACCACCTCGCCCGTGGCGGACGGTACCGGGCCGTAGCCGTACTCCTCGCGCTGGCGCTGTGCGCTGTTGCCGCCCTGCTTCTTGAGCAGCATGTACCCGCCGGCGCCCGCAACGGCGACGAGCCCACCGACGAGCACGAGCCCGCCGAGACCGCTGCCACCGGTCGCTGCACCGGTGCCCGTCGACGTGCCGCCACTGGTGGAGCCGCCGCCCGTCAATGCCTGTTCGCTGCTCTCGACCGCCGCGAGCCCTGCACCGAGGTAGTCGCCGTCGCTGAGCTCGGGCCGGATGTGCTCGTCGTAGAGCTCCTGGCCCTGTCCGCCGAGCGCGGAGCGGTTGCCGGGGGCGTACCCGGCGGACTTCTGGTCCACACCGACGGCGAGGACGGCCTCATCAGCACTCGACGCGTTGAGGCTGGCGGTGGCGGACGCCCACTGCTCCGCGTCCGCTGGATTCTCGAAGGTATCGACGTACGCGACGCGGATGGTGAAGCCCTGCTGCGAACGCAGGTCCGCGATGGCGGCCTCGAGCTCGCTCTCCTCCTGGGGCGTGAGGACTCCCGCCGTGTCGGTGACATAGTCGCCGGCGGGGAAAGTGATCGGAGCATCGGCGAAAGCCGCCGAGCTGGACAACAACGGGATCGCCACGACGGCACCCAGGACAGCAGAGACGCGGGTGCGCCTGCTCATCATTCGCATCTTCGACCCTTCAGCACGTCCCCCGGACCCTACCGGTCCCAGGACTGGTGTCGGCGGACGCCGGAGGCTCCCTGTGTTCCCGATTCTATGGTCGGGGTCAGGGGCAGTCCACCACCCCGCCTATGCCCCTAGCGAAAGCGACACGACGACGGGAGAGGGCATAGTGTTGTGCGGCACCCGCCGTGGGGTTCGGACGGCTGAGTACAACTTAGCGAGTTCTCAGAATCCGCACAGCGGACGCATGCTTGAGGCTCAGCGAAGGTTGCCATGATGTGGTCAACAGCAACGAAAGGACCTCCCATGAACGAGCAGCCAGGTACTCCCGGCAACGGGGACCGTACCCTCCCTCCACAGCCGCAGACCCCGCCGTCGTGGGGGGCCGGCTGGACCGGTCAGCAGCCGGCCGCGACCTCCGACCAGGCCGCGGCAACGGACAGGTACCACCGGGACTCCGAGCGCACGGAGGGGTATCCGGAGACGGCGGTCCACCCGGTCGCGGGTCCGCCCACCGCGCAGCACCCCGCCGTCGGGCATCCTGCATCCGGCGGCAGTCAGCAACCCGGTGCCGGGCAGAGCGCCGCGGCGCCCCACCCCGCGTACGCCGGGCACCAGCCCTTCTACGGAGAGCAGAGCGCGTGGGGCGACTCCCGGAACGGCACCGGACGGACGGCCGTGAAGGACCGGAAGCGTGTCGGGCTCGGCACGTTCGCCGCCGGTGTCCTCGCCGCGGGGCTCATCGGCGGAGGTGTCGCGACGGCCGGTTACACCGCGTTGGACGGCACATCGACCGGCGGCACGTCGCAGGCCGCCCCGGAGTCGATCGTGGTGAACAACACCGACAACGTCAACGCCATCACGGGGGCCGCGGTGACGGCGTCGCCGAGCGTCGTCACGATCGCCGTCAACGGCGGCAGTTCCAGTGGCTCCGGCTCCGGCATCATCCTGGACACCGACGGGCACATCCTCACGAACACGCACGTCGTGACGCTCGGGGGCCAGGTCTCCGACCCGACGGTAGAGGTCAAGCTGAATGACGGGCGCGTCTTCGCGGCGACCGTCGTCGGAACCGATCCCCTGAGCGATCTCGCCGTCATCAAGATCGACGCTCCGGACCTGAAAGCCGCCACACTCGGCAACTCGGACGAACTGAACGTCGGCGACACCGCGATCGCCATCGGTGCTCCGCTCGGCCTGAGCGGCACGGTGACCGACGGCATCGTCTCGACCCTGAACAGGACCATCAGCGTCGCCTCCTCTGCCGTGCCGGAGGAGCAGCCGGACACCACCGAGTCCGACGACGGTGAGGGATTCAACTTCCTGCCGCCGGGCGGTTCGAGCGGTCAGCAGACCCAGTCGCAGGGCTCCATCTACCTGAACGTCATCCAGACCGATGCCGCGATCAACCAGGGCAACTCGGGCGGTGCGCTTGTCGACGTAGACGGCAGGATCATCGGCGTGAACGTCGCCATCGCGTCCGCCGGCTCCGGCGAATCGACCGGCAACATCGGCGTGGGCTTCTCGATCCCCATCAACTACGCGGACCGTATCGCGACGGAGATCATCGAGAACGGCGAGGCGACACACGGTTTCCTCGGAGTGAGCGTCACGGCGGCGGCCGGGGACGGCTCCCGGACCGAGTCGACCTTCTCGACGGGTGCCCTCGTCCAATCGGTGGAGCCGGGATCGCCCGCGGAGGACGCCTCGTTGCAGGTGGGGGACGTCATCACCAAGGTGGGCACCTTCACCATCAGCGACCCGCAGTCGCTGACGGCAGCCGTCCGCATCCAGACCGTCGGCCAGCAGGTGCCGGTGGAGATCGTCCGCAGCGGGCAGTCGCGCACCGTGGACGTCACCCTCGCCCAGGCGCCGACACCCTAGCCTGTACTGCGACAACCTGTACTGCGACGCAGTGAGCAGAAGGCGGTCCTGCGTGCGGGACCGCCTTCTGTGACGGCACCCCCGTGCCGGCCGGTTACCAGCACTACCTGCCATGACCTGCCGTTGCCTGGCATTACCCGCCGTTTCCCGCCGGCACCCGCAGCGATCCGCAGGGCCCCACTATGGTTAGCTAGTCGATGGGAAAATCCCCTGAACGAGGAAGGTCGTCAATGGACGAGGCCACAGCAGACGGACTGCGCATTGCAGTCCTGGTGAAGCATGTTCCCGACGCCCAGTTCGACCGCCACATCGGCGGTGACGACCTGACGACGGTGCGCTCCGAGAGCATCCTCTCCGAACTGGACGAGTACGCGCTCGAAGCGGCGCTGCAGATCGTCGAGGCCCACGGGGGAGCTGCAGCCGGGCACCGGGTCACCGCCCTCACGATGGGCCCCGCGCCCGCCGTCAACGCCGTGAAGAAGTCGCTTCAGATCGGTGCCGACGACGGGGTGCACCTGACCGACGAGGCCCTGCGCGGATCCGACGCAGCTGCCTCCTCGAAGGCCCTGGCCGCGCTCCTGCGGCACGTCGGACCCTTCGACCTGATCCTCACGGGCATGGCGTCCACGGACGGTGAGACCTCACTCGTGCCGGCGCAGCTCGCTGAGCGGCTCGAGCTGCCGCAGGTGACCTTCGCGGCGTCGATCGAGCTGACGAACGACGACGGCAGCTGGACGCTCGCGGCGCGCCGCGACAACGACTCGTTCGCCGAGACCATCGAGGCCACCCTGCCGGCCGTCGTCTCGGTGACGGATCAGATCAACGAGCCCCGCTACCCGAACTTCAAGGGCATCATGGCCGCGAAGAAGAAGCAGCTGCAGGTACTCGCCCTCGCCGATATCGGTCTCCAGCCCGACGAGGTGGGGTTTGCGGGCTCGTGGACGCGGGTCGAAGCAGCATCTCCGCGGCCACCACGCAGCCAGGGGATCATCATCACCGATGGAGGCGACGCGGGCATCAGGCTCGTCGACTTCCTCGCCGGGCAGAAACTCCTCTAGTCCTATCCCCGCTCGCCCACTCGTCCCAGGAGGCATCGCCTTGAGCACCGTCCTCGTTTTCCTCGATCATCCCGGAGCCAGCCTCGCCAAGAGCGAGCGGGAGCTTCTCTCACTGGGGGCATCGCTCGGCGACGTAGCCGTCGCCCTCGCAGAGACCGCGGGCCAGGCGTACCTGGACGGAGTGGGGTCGTACGGCGTGCAGGAGTACTACCGCCCGGACTCCGCCGCGGTCGCGGAGGTGCTGGTGGCCGGGAAGGCAGCCTTCCTCGCCGAGGCCGTGCGAACGTCGGGTGCGAGCATCGTCCTGCTCGGGAACTCCTACGAGGCGAAGGAGATCGCTGCGCGTGTGGGCATCCGGCTGGAGGCCGGCGTCATCACCGACGTCGTCGGCCTGGAGAGCGGGTTGGTCGCGACGAAAGCGGACTTCGCCGGTTCCTACACCGTGAACTGCCGGGTCACCACCGATGTAGCGATCCTCACGGTGAAGCCCAACAGCTTCGAGGCCGTGGAGGCCGGGACGCCCTCCTCGCCGCGGGAGGTTCCCATCCCGGTCGAGCTCCCGTCGTCCGCCGCACGTATCACCGGCCGTGCGGAGAAGCCTGCAAGTGGCAGGCCGGAACTCACCGAGGCACGCGTGATCGTGGCCGGCGGACGGGGAGTGGACGGGAATTTCGGGCCGCTGGAGGAGCTGGCGGACGCACTCGGGGGAGCGGTCGGAGCGTCGAGGGCAGCGACCGACGCCGGCTGGATCGAACATTCGGCGCAGATCGGCCAGACGGGCAAGACGGTGTCGCCTCAGCTGTACGTCTCCGTGGGGATCTCCGGGGCCATCCAGCAGAAAGCCGGCATGCAGACCTCCAAGGTCATCGTGGCCATCAACAAGGATGCGGACTCGCCTGTGTTCGAGATCGCCGACTTCGGCATCGTAGGTGACCTCTTCACCGTCCTGCCACAGGCCACCGAGGAGATCCGGAAGCGCGGCCTGTAGGACATGACGACGGAACACGCTGTTGCGCCTCCCGAGCGGGTGCTGGTGTTCGCTGCGCACCCTGACGATATCGACTTCGGGGCTTCGGCGACGATCGCCGGCTGGACGGCCAGGGGTGCCTCGGTCAGCTACTGCATCATGACCGATGGGGACGCCGGCGGGTTCTCGGCCGAGGATCGGCCGGGAATAGCGGGCCTTCGCCGGGAAGAGCAACGAGCCGCCGCGAAGATCGTCGGCGTCTCGGATGTCACGTTCCTGGGAGAGCCCGACGGATATCTCGAACCGTCGGATGCCGTGGTCCGCGAAGTGGTGAGGCGCATGCGCGAAGTCCGGCCGGACATCGTGGTGTCGATGCATCCCGAGCGGGCGTGGGACCGTATCCAGAAAAGCCACCCGGACCACCTCGCGTGCGGCGAAGCAGTCACGCGGGCCGTGTACCCGGCGGTCGAGAACCCCTTCGCCTACCCGGAGCTGGAAGCCGCTGGTCTTGCGAGCTTCCGCGTCCCCTGGTTGTGGTTCTATGGGGGGCCCGCGCATCTGGAGAACCGGTACGTCGACGTGACGGGATCCGAGGACCTCAAGATCGCAGCTATCACCGCTCACCGCAGCCAGCACCCCGATGTCGATCGGATGCAGGAGCGGGTCCGCGCCATCCTGCAGGAGAACGCCCGCCGCGCGCGCCTGCCCGAGGGCCGCAGCGCCGAGGGGTTCCATGTCGTGGGGATCAACACCGACGAGACCATCGCGGGCTTCTAGCCCCGCAGTCCGGCCGGGGAGCATGGCAGTCCGGTCGGGCAGCAGCAGTTGCACGGAGGCCCCCGACGGTGGTTCGCCGAGGGCCTCCACGTTTTCCTTGCTGTCAGGCTCCGAGCGGGATCTGGGCGACGATGGGCAGGGTCGGCTCGTCCGAGCCGCCTTCGGGCTCCACCGTGATGGCGATTGCGCTGACACCGTTGATGCCGGTCAGCTCGGTGACCTTGGTGCCGGCGACGTCCTCACCGGACATCGTCCCGACAGAGATCGGCGCTCGCCCGTCGGCAGGTATGCGCCACATCTGGTAGACGAAGCCCTCGGCCGGTGCCGGTACTCCGCTGAGGGTGACGACGGCTGCGTCTTCCTCACCGGACACGGCCACATCGGCGACGCCGCCCGGCTCCAGGACGAGTTGCTCGGTACGGACGTCGGAGGCCTGCAGGACCTGCTGCTCGACCGTCGTCGGCTGAAGGTTCTGCGCGATCGTGACGCCGCCGACGGCGATGACGACGGCAGCCGCCGCAGCGACGACCCACCGTGCAGCCCGTGACGACATCGATGCCTTGGCCGAACGGCGCCTGGCCAACTCGTCCTGTTCCGCGGCCGGAGCACCACCACCGCGTTCCTCCCGATCCGCTGCAACGGGTGCAAGCGGCACGGTACGGCCGCTTGCACCCGTGCCGGAACCTTCCTTGGCGGGCAGCTGCGCGACGATGCGTTCGAAGAGGTCTCCCGGCGGCTCAACCTCATCGGTCGCATACGCCGATGTCACCGTCTCCCGACAGGTCCGGACCCGGTCCGCGAACGTGGCGCTGATCGTCGGATCGGCGTCATCGAGGAACGCATCGATGATGCGCCGCTCAGCCGCGCTGATGGCGTCCAGCGCGTAGATCTCGGCCCATTCCAGAACGTGGCCGCGAGCCAGGTCCGTGTCGAGGTCATCTGCAAATTGTCTGTTCATATCCTTGTCCTGCATCTCAGATCACCCCCAGACACGTCTTGAGTCGGATGAGTCCATCTCGGATTCTTGATTTGATCGTCGGTACTGCCACTCCGAGTTTCTCGGCCACTTCCCGGTAGGTGAGGCCACCGTAGTAGGCCAACCTCACCGATTCCTGCTGGGTCTCCGTGAGGGTATCCAGACACCTGACGACGCCTTCCGCCTCGAGGCGCTGCGTCACGGTGTCCACGACGTCGTCGTGATCGATGGTCTGGGTTGCAGCGCCGTAACGAGCCTCCCGGTCGCTCGCGCTCTGTTCCGAACGCACCTTGTCCACCGCGCGGCGGTGGGCCAGCGTCATCAGCCAGGCCATGGGACTCCCCATCGCCGGGTTGAACCTGTCAGCGCTGTTCCAGACCTGGAGGTAGACCTCCTGGGTCGCATCCTCACTCAGTTCCGGGTCTATGAGCACGCGCCGGGCGAGTCCGTAGACGCGTCGTGATGTCTGCTCGTAGAAGATCGCGAACGCGGCCTGATCCTGCCGTGCAACCCGCAACAGCAGATCGGTCAGGGTGGGACCGGCGCTGGGATCAACGGCCGACTCGCTTGCTGCGGGTGAGATGGGACCGACCCGGCTTACTCGTGGCGTTTCCATAGGGGTCCAGCATAAAGCGCCGGTGGTGCCAAACCGAACAGCATCGACTCGTTCGTGCCGTGTGGGACGAACGCGCCCCTGCTGCAGAAGCACCATCCCACACCCCTATCGGTTCGAGCTTTTCGCTGACACCTGATATTCGGAGCTGGACGGCCACCGGATGGCCCGTGCCGGACGCTAGCTGTCGGGCTGGTGGTGTCCGACGGCGATGAGCGAACCGGCATCCAGTACGAAGTCCTCGCCCAGGCGTTCCTCGAAGGCTCTGCGGACGCGCTGCAGGGCGTCCGCAGAGCCGGGGAGCAGCCGGCGGTAGCCGCTGCCGAGGGCGAAGGACCAGGCGTGCCCGGGCTCGAGGGGCACTGTCAGCCCGAGCTTCTCCACGGCGACGTCCGTCAGGCCCCGCGCCTGGAGCCAGTCCCGCAGCCGGTCGGACGAGGCCAACCGCGCCCGATTCCCGACGACGGGCGCGTCGATCCGGTCCGAGCCCGACTCGCCGCCGTCCCGGCCCGCTGCGATGCTGTCCAGGAGGAGGCCTTCGAACGCGTCGAGGGCGCCCTCGTCCCAGACGCTGATCGCGATCCTTCCGCCGGGTCGCAGCATGCGGACGATGTGGTCCATCCCGGCGTCCATCTCCTCGAGCAGGAGGACGCCGTAGCAGCTGACAGCCGCGTCGTACGCGGCGTCCGGCACCCATCGTGCCGGGTCCGACCGGTGGAAGGACACATTGCCGAGGCCCAACGCCTCCGCCTTGGCCTCGGCGAGGTCGAGCATCGCCGATGAGCGGTCCACGGCGTCGACGTGGCCGCTCGGTCCGGCGAGTTGAGCGGCGGGGATCGTCCCGGAGCCCGTCGCTGCGAACACGTCCAGGACGCGCTCACCCACGAGGACGTCCGCTGCGGCGACGACCGCGTTGCTCACGGGATTCCACACAGCGGGAGCAAGGCGGTCGTAGTCCTCGGCGCCACTGTCGGGCAGGGCGGCGGCGTGGCGAGCGGGCATTGGGGCTCCTAGGCGTGGATCATCGCTGGGCGCCCGCAAAGCCCTGTTGGCGCCAGGCTTCGTAGAGGACGATCGATGCGGTGTTGGCGAGATTGAGCGAACGGCGTGAGGGGAGCATGGGGACACGGACCCGCGAGGTGACGTGGGTGTCGTGCTTGACGTCGTGCGGCAGCCCGTCGGACTCACGGCCGAACATCAGCACATCGGTGGGGCGGTAGGAGATGTCCGTGTAGGACACGTCCCCGTCCGAGGTGTAGGCGAACACCCGCTCCGGCTTCAGCGCGCTCCAGGCCTCGTCGAGGCTCGCATGGACGTGCAGCACCGCGAGGTCGTGGTAATCCAGGCCCGCCCGCTTCAGCTTCGAATCCTCGAGGCTGAAACCCAACGGCTCGACGAGGTGCAGTTCCGCGCCTGCGACCGCGGCGAGCCTGATGGCGGCCCCGGTATTGCCGGGTATCTCGGGAGTGTGGAAGAGGATGCGGAACACCGCTCCATCCTAGCTTCCGGCCGAAGTGAGAAGACGCGCAAGCACGGGCAGCTGCACCACGTTGGGCGAGGGGCCGGAGGACAGGAACGAGCGGATCGTCCGCACGGCGGTGCCGGCATTGACCACCTGGGTGACGGTGGGCGAGGTCCGGTCGAAGCCCGGCGGCACGTCGATGACGGGTGCGAACGGGTTGTCGGGTGCTCCATGGATCACGACCCAGCCGGCCACGTTGCATTCGGGAAACAGTTCCTGCACGGCCCTCAACGTCGTGGGCAGTCGGAGATCGACAGGCCTGCCCTGGTGTCGCAACGACCGGCCGTCCCAGGAGAAGTTGCCGGGCGGGCCGGTGAAGGAGTCGATGACGGCCATCCGGTAGCCGGCGAGCAGGACATGCCCTGCCGAGGTCCTGTTCCTGTCATCGAACTGCACCCCGTTCACCAGGCGCGCGGCAGGGTAGGAAGGCAGCAGGGCACGTTCGATCAGGTTGGACGTGCGCAGTTCGCCGTCGACGCGGGAGCGGACACCGGACGACAACCGGGCGAACATGCCGGGCTGTCGCGGTTCTCCGTGGACGTGCCGACCCGCGAGGATCAGGGGTACCGTCGGTGGATTCGACGGTGAGAACGGAGGCAGATAGACAGGCGGGGACTTCGCGGCGTCCTCGTCCTCGACACTCGTCCGTGTCGTTCCCGCCGATCCCGGCCGCCCTGGTCCCCCCGCTGCGCTTCCTGCCGCGGTGTTCCTTGCCGAGCCGCCAGCGGTGGGGCGGCCGCGCCCGGTCTCGGCGTCGTACCGTTCGCGGCGCTGCGGGTCGCTCAGCGTCTCATACGCGACGGCCACGTCATGGAACTGGGCAGCACTGCCGCCGAGGTCCGGGTGCGAGGCGCGGGCTGCGCGACGATAGGCATCCTTGATGTCCTTGATATCGGCTTCCGCGGGCACGCCGAGAACGTCGTAGTACGACTTCCGTGGTGCCTCTGCCATCCATCCGGCCTTCCTGGGTAGAGCGGTGTGGGCGGGGAACCGCTCGCTGCTGCACGGTGCTCCACAGCTGTGGAGGGTGTCGCCCCGCGTCGATACCACCTGAGACTAGAGGCACAGGCGGGTCTGATCCAAAGCCTCCGAGCGCAGCGGACACCGAAGGGGTGGGACGCGGCTCCTACCGGGTACAACGGTGCACGCGTTCCGGAAGTTCGCTCGGCCTGTCGGGTGCGCACAGCCGGATGGGGAGACCTCACCCCTGGTGCCCCGGTGGGCGGCACTAGAGTTGGAACGGCGCCCCGTTGGGTGGCGGGGGAGCGGGAGAGGGGACGGTGGACGTGCGGCAGGACCGTTGGACCGAAGCGCGCTGGGGGAGCATGGCGCTGCTGGCACTGTTGCTGTCCGCATGCACCGTCGAGGTTCCGCTCGCACCGAACGCCACTCCGGAAGCCGGTCCATCCGCGGCCTCTTCGGAGACCCCGGCATCGATCCCCGGGTCCGCCGTCGCCGAGCCGGAACTGCCTCCGCTCACCCGGGCCCAGATCACGAGCGAGGACATGACGTTCGCGCGCGGCGGCTACATCGAAGCGGAGGCGAACCTGGTCCTCGCTGACGATATGACGCAGTCTGACGGGTGGTCGCAGCGCACCAGGATGGTCAACGGCGAATCCGTGTACGAGAACGGAGCCGGGTGCATCGCGTCGCTGCGCTCCACGGGCCTGCAGACGCCGCTCGTCGTGGAAGGAGATGACAGGGCCTCCACCGAGGCGCTTTTCCAGTTCCTCGACCCGAGCATCCTGCCGGAGTACCTCCTGGCGACGACCTGGGTGTGGGGGGAGAACCCCGGCGAGTCCACGGCGGGCATCGAGTTCCTGACGTACGTCCAACCCGCCACCGGGTCCGCACCGGCCAGCGCCGTGTCGCTGCGACTGTTCCACCAGCTGCGCACGGGACTGGCGGTCACCGTCTCCTGCCCGTCGGACGAGCAGCTGACGGCAGCCGTCTCCGATGTCCGCAGCCGCGTCTCCGTGGTGCCGCCCCGGTCCTGATCCCGTGCCGATCCCGAACCTGTCCCGTCAGGGAATCCTCCGGTACAGCGTGTACAGGGCCGAGTCCTCCGTGAGCAGGGATACCAGGGCCAACGCCCGTGGTTGATCCGGGCCGCCGCCCACCGAGATCCGGGGCCCCTCGCCGCCGGCGAGCAGCGGGCTGATCGAGAGGCAGAGCTCATCGACGGCGTCCGCGCGCGTGAAGTTCCCGAACACGGCCGGACCGCCCTCGCAGATCACCCGCCGCTGCCCGCGCCTCTCCAGTTCCGCGAGGATTCCGGCGGTTTCGACGGTGTCCCTGCCGCAGTCGACGACGTCGGCGACCGCTTCGAGCGCGGCCCGTCTCCCCGCGGGAGCCCGCCCACAGGTGAGGATGAGCGGACGGACCGGGGCCTTGCGGAAGAAACGGGCGGTCGGGTCGAGGTCCAGGCTGCCGGAGATGACGGCGACTCCCGGGTGCGCAGCGAGGCCCCGGGCGGATCGCCAGGACTTCGCGGCGTCGTCGACGAGGTCGCCCTCGTAACCCTCCGCACGAACGGTTCCGGCGCCCACCAGCACGACATCGGCGAGGCGACGCAGCACGACGAAGATGCGCTTGTCGCCGTCGTTCCCGAGGCCTGCCGACAGGCCTCCGCTCGTCGCGGCGCCGTCGGCGGCGGCAATGAAGTTGAACCGGACATACGGACGTTCGACGGCGGGATACGCGTAGAGCCGGTGCAGGGCGTCGTCGTCGAGCGCGCCGGGGGAGGTCGGCAGGAGGGACGTGATCACGGAGCGACCGGCTCGTTGAAGTCGCCCATGTTGTGCCGCAGGTAGACCGGGGCCCTCCAGCCCAGCACTGCCTCGGTGATGTTGATCGCCGCGCGTGAGGCTTCGACGTTGTGCATCCGGACGACACGGGCTCCGCCGAGGATGCAGATCACGGCGGCGGCCAGGGAGCCCTCGACGCGCTGGCGCTTCGGCCGGTCGAGGGTCTCGCCGATGAAGTCCTTGTTCGAGACGGCTGCCAGGGTGGGGAAGCCTAAGCCGGCTATCTCGGAGAATCGCCGCGTGATCTCCAGGGAGTGCAGGGTGTTCTTGTTGAGGTCGTGCCCGGGGTCGAGGAGGATCCGGTCCTCAGGGATGCCCAGCCGAACGGCGTCGTCCACCTTGCGCAGCAGGAAGTCCGCGATCTCCCGGACCACGTCGCCATACGTGGGCCTCGGGTACACCGTGCGGGGCTCGGCCAGGCTGTGGGTGATGACCAGGTGCGCTCCTGCTTCGGCGACCACGGCCGCCATGTCCGGGTCCCGCAGCCCGGTGGTGTCGTTGATGACGTTGGCGCCGGCCGCAAGGGCAAGCCGGGCCACGTCGGGCAGGAAGGTGTCGGCGGAGATGACCACGTCCGATGTGGCACGTACGGCGGCGATGAGGGGAACGATCCGGTCGGCTTCCTCGGCCGCCGGGATCGCGTCACCGGGCGAGAACGGCGCTCCTCCGATATCGACCCAGTCGGCGCCGTCGTCCACGGCTTTCAGGGCCGCGTCGACGGCGGATTGCAGCGCGAAGGTCGCGCCGCCGTCGTAGAACGAGTCCGGTGTCCGGTTGATCACCGCCATCAGGGCTACCTGGTGGTCGAAATCGAGGGTCCTGGAGCCGAAGGTATGCACAGGGTGCCGGAACGTGGGGTTGTAGGTGCCCGAGGGGGAAGGATCCGCTGCTTGACTGTCCACCCTGCATTCATACCACCGGGGGCTGGACGCACCCCCTGCATCGAACCGCACGTGACCGGCACCACCGGAATCGGCACCGCGGCGTGGCGCCGGTAGATTTGAGGGATGCCCGTGTATGTCGATCACGCGGCGACCACGCCGATCTCGACGCCGGCGCTCGCCGCCCTCACCCGCGAACTCAGCCGGAGTGGAAACCCGTCCTCCCTCCACGGCTCGGGCCGCCGCGCCCGGCGGTCGGTGGAGGACGCCAGGGAGACGATCGCCGCCGCGGCGGGAGCGCACGCCTCGGAAGTCATCTTCACCTCGGGCGGCACCGAGGCGGACAACCTCGCCATCAAGGGGCTCTACTGGGCCCGACGCGCCGAGGACCCCGCACGCACCCGCATCATCTGCAGTTCCGTGGAGCACCACGCGGTGCAGGACACCGTCGAGTGGCTCGAGCGCCACGAGGGCGCCGACGTGGTCTGGCTACCCGTCGACCCGGCCGGGGTCGTGTCCCTCGACGCGCTTCGTGCTGCACTCGCCGACGCGCCCGAGCGCGTCGCGCTCGTGACCGTGATGTGGGCCAACAACGAGGTGGGAACAGTACAGCCGGTGCGCGACGTCGTGACCGAAGCGAAGCGGTACGGCGTCCCCGTCCATAGTGACGCCGTCCAGGCCTTCGGGTCCCTTCCGGTGTCCTTCTCTGAGTCCGGACTGGCCACCATGGCCATCAGCGCCCACAAGATGGGTGGCCCGGTGGGGGTCGGCGCCCTCCTCGTCGGACGCGCCGTCGCCCTGACGCCCGTGCAGCACGGCGGCGGCCAGGAGCGGGACATTAGGTCGGGCACGCTCGACGGCGCGGGCATCGCCGCGTTCGCCGCTGCGGCCGAGGACGTCGCCGCGCAGCTACCCATCGAGGCACCCCGGCTCGCGGGCCTGAGGGACGCACTCATCGAGGGGATCCTCCGGGAGGTGCCGGAGGCCGTGCTGCGCGGCGTCCCGCACCCGGCGCCGGAAGGCGCGCGGCTCCCCGGCAACGCGCACTTCACCTTCCCCGGCTGCGAGGGGGACTCGCTCCTGTTCCTCCTCGACCTCGCCGGTATCGAATCCTCCACCGGCTCCGCCTGCACCGCCGGTGTTCCGCGCCCTTCGCACGTCCTGCTGGCCATGGGCCTGACGGAGGACGAGGCCCGGGGAGCCCAGCGCTTCAGCCTGGGGCATACATCGACCCGCGACGACGTTGACGCGGTGGTGGGCGCCATCGGCGAGGCCTATCGCCGTGCCCGCAAGGCGGGTATGGCGGGACACGCATCAACCATCCAGACGGCAGGAACGGGATTCGGATCATGAGGGTACTGGCAGCGATGAGTGGCGGCGTCGATTCCGCGGTGGCAGCGGCGCGCGCGGTCGAGGCGGGTCACGACGTCGTCGGCGTCCACCTCGCGCTCTCGCGTATGCCCGGGACGCTCCGTACAGGCAGTCGCGGCTGCTGCACCATCGAGGATTCACGGGACGCGTGGCGCGCATGCGACATCCTGGGCATCCCGTACTACGTGTGGGACTTCTCCGAGCGGTTCAAGGAGGACGTAGTCGACGACTTCATCGCCGAGTACGCAGCCGGGCGCACGCCGAACCCGTGCATGCGCTGCAACGAGCGCATCAAGTTCGCGGCGCTGCTCGAGAAAGCTCTCGCGCTGGGCTTCGACGCCGTCTGCACGGGCCACTACGCGAAGGTCGTCGAGGATGCGGACGGCAACCCCGAACTGCACCGCGCCGCTGACTGGGCGAAGGATCAGTCCTATGTCCTCGGGGTGCTCACGCACGAACAGCTCAAGCACTCCATGTTCCCGCTCGCCGAGACGCCGTCGAAGGCGGAGGTCCGGGCCGAGGCGGAGCGGCGCGGACTGTCCGTCGCCAACAAGCCGGACAGCCACGACATCTGCTTCATCCCGGACGGCGACACGCGGGGGTGGCTCGAGGAGCGCATCGACCTGACGGAGGGCGACATCCTCGACGTCGACGGCGAGAAGATCGGCAGCCATCCGGGCGCTAACGCCTTCACGGTCGGCCAGCGTCGAGGACTCAAGCTGGGCACTCCCGCTGCGGACGGCAAGCCCCGCTTCGTGCTCGAGATCCGGCCGAAGCAGAACGAGGTAGTCGTCGGGCCCGAGCACCTGCTCGCCATCGACGAGATGCGGGGGATCAAGGTGTCCTGGGCCGGCTTGCCCATCGACGAGGTGCGCACCGGTGCGGAGTTCGACTGCATGGCGCAGGTCCGGGCGCACGGGGACCCCGTAGCTGCGCGAGCAGTGGTCGAGGTCGGCGACGACGGCAATCAGCACCTCGTGGTACGCCTCGTCGAGCCGATGCGCGGAGTTGCGCCGGGTCAGACGGTGGTGCTGTACCAGGGCACGCGGGTGCTGGGTCAGGCGACCATCGACTCCGCACGGTCCGCGCTCCGGCCCGAACTGGCGGCGACGCAGGCCTAGTCGCAGTTCACGGAGCCCCGCCGGCTTCTGCTTGACTGGAGTCATGACGCATCCCCGTAGTGGCTTCGACCCGGCAGCCAGTTCACTCGCAGGAGACGTGGCTCCCGAGGTGATGGCCGAACTGCTCTCGGTGCGGAGCTCGATCGACAATATCGACGCGACGCTCGTGTATCTCCTCGCCGAACGTTTCAAGGCGACGCAGCGGGTCGGACACCTCAAGGCCGAGCACAGCCTGCCTGCCGGTGACCCGCAGCGTGAGGCCGCGCAGATCGCCCGGCTCCGCGCGCTGGCTGAGGAGGCGCAGCTCGATCCTGCTTTCGCCGAGAAGTTCCTGAACTTCATCATCTCCGAGGTGATCCGCCACCATCAGGCGATCTCCGAGAACCGGAGGCCTGCGGGCGATCCGTCACGGCAGGGCGCACCGTCGGCCTCGGCGCCATCAGGAACGGAAGCCCGCGGCACCCATGCCTGACGATCTGCAACCGCGGACGGTCGGAGCGACGGCTGCCGGAGACTGGCCCGGGACGGACCCTCTGGAAGCCAACCGGGCGGTGCGCGGTGAACTCGGAGGAGCACATCTGCCGTTCCTCCCGTTCCTGCCCGCACGGGGACCCGGCAGTGACGCCGTCGGGCGCACCCTCGGTGTGCTCGTCGACCTGCCGTTCGATCTTCAACCGCACGGCTGGCGCCTCGTCCAACGGCCGGGCAGGGATCAGCGGCGCGCGGAGTCCGCCTTGTCCTCCGACATCAACGCGCTCGGCGACATAGCCGGTGCGGAGGAACAGCCCGCGCAGCGCCTGAGACTGCACCTGCAGGGGCCCCTGTCGCTCGCCGCCGGCACGCACCTCCACGGCGGCGAACGCGTCCTGGTCGACCACGGTGCGCGCCGTGAGCTCTACGAGTCGCTGGCGGCTGGCGTGGGGAACCTCGTGCGCCGCGTGTCCACCGTGGCACGGGGCGCGGAGATCCTGCTGCAGCTAGACGAACCGGAGGCGGACGACGTCCTGACGGGCCGCGTGCCCACCGCGAGCGGCTACCGCACGCTCCGGGCCGTCGACCGGCGCGAGGCCACCGAAGCATGGGACCTCGTGACCGCATCGGCGGTCGCGGCCGGAGCCACCGGTTCCGTCGTGGCGCCGGGCACCGGAGACGTGGCGATCGACGCGGCCCGTACGAGTGCTGCGTCGGCGCTGTCCCTCGCCGTGCATCGCATCTCCGACCGTCGCTGGGAGGATCTCGCGGAGGACATCGAGGCCGGACGCCGCCTGGAGCTGGCCGTCGTCGACCCGGGCGCGCCCCTGCCGCAGGTGACCGCGCTCGTGGAATCGGTACTGGCGGGCTGGCAGCGTGTCGGACTGCCGGTGCGGGCGCTCGGCGCGTTGACCGTCACCACCCTGCCGGGGCTTGAGGCGCGATCGCAGGGCGACGCCGTGCGCCTTCTCGCACGCCTGGTGCAGGTGGCCGATGCACTGGAGCAGGTCCGCGCCGAAGGATGACAGCGCGACGACGGTGCGGCGGGACGTCGGATCAGACGCGCTGCTCCCAGCGCCGCGGCTGCGCGTCGGTCGGAAGCTCGCCGTCGAACTCCTCGAGCGTGTAGTCGAACCGGCCCGCATACACGAGCAGGGTGCCGAGCTGGCGGTGCACCACCCGGGTCTTGATCCGGAAGGACCCGGACTCGTCATCCCACCATTGCTCGACGTACGCGAGCGCTCCGAGGGCATCGGGCACGGACAGCCGCAGGCCGGCGAACACCCGGGTCCGCGAAGAGACCATCCGGATGTGCCCTTCATCCGTGGCCGAACAGGTCAGCAGGGTGGCCATGCGCCGGTGCTTGCCGACGTAGTCCGTCAGGATGCCGTCCTGGAGCGATGTCGTGTCCTCGAACACCCGCAGCGCGGTGCCGAAGTCGAGTTCCCGACGCGCGGTGAGAGCCTGCCGTCCGAAGGGATCGACGTGGGGGTAGTTCCTGATCTCGAAGGGCACATCGTTGTCGTACTCGGGGAAGAAGGCGTTCTCGCGAGCAGTGAGCCGGAAGGCCGGGCGGGCGAACCAGGCGGGACATCCGGCGACCTCGAACACGCCACGCCCGTGCCCGGACAGCCCGCTTCCGGCATGCAGACCGAAATACGAGCGCAGCTCGGGCTGCAGGCGGCCGAAGGCACTGCCCATCGCCTGCTGGTAGATCGAGATCATTCCGCCCACTTCCGTCGCTCGGACAACCAGTCAACCATGACGCGAGCGGAACCGGCCGTGCTGCCAGAGGGACGGACGTGCCGGGACCAGCGGCCTCGCTCCTGCTACAGGCGCCCGGCCGCCTTCAGCCGGATGTAGGTATCCGCGAGCAGCGGCGGAAGGTCCGCGGGAACCGCATCGACGACCTCCGCGCCGAGGAGACGGATCTGGTTCGCCACTGCAGCGCGGTCGAGCAGCGCCCGTTCGGCTGCCGCTGCGCGGAACGTCGCCGCGGCCGTCGAGCGGTCGATGCTCAACTCCTCGAGCCGCGGGTCCCGGACGGAGGCGACGACGACGACGTGGCGCTCGGTCAGCGCCGGCAGTGCAGGCAGCAGGCCTTCCTCCACTGCCCCCGCATCGAGCGACGTCAGCAGCACCACGAGGGAGCGGTGTGCGGACGCGCTCCGGACATGCGCTGGAAGCCTTGACCAGTCGGCCTCGATCAGCTCGGCGTCGAGGGGTGCCATGGCGGTGACGAGGGCCCCCAGGAGACTGCCCTTGGCAGTGGAGTCGACACGGGCCCGCAGCCTGCGGTCGAAGGCGAGGAAGTGCACCTTGTCGCCGCCGCGCTCGGCCAGGACCGACAGCAGGAGCGCGGCCTCGATGCCCGTATCCAGCCGCGGTTCGTCGAGGACCCGAGCTGCGGAGGTGCGCGAGGTATCGAGCACGACGACGACGCGCCGGTCCCGCTCGGGACGCCACGTCCGCACGACGGTCTCCTGCCGTCGAGCCGTCGCGCGCCAGTCGATGGACCGCACGTCGTCGCCGCGCACGTAGTCGCGCAGGGAGTCGAACTCCGTTCCCGCCCCCCTGATCTGGACGGCCGATTGCCCGTCGAGTTCGCGCAGCCTGCGCAGTTTCGAGGGCAGGTGCCGTTTGGAGTTGAACGGTGGAAGGACCCGCAGCACGCCGGGAGCCGGAACCGTCACCTGGCGGGCGGCCACTCCCATGGGGCCTGTGCTGCGGATCGTCACCGTCTCCACCCGGCGTATGCCGCGCCGTGTGGGCCGCAGCGACACCGACAGGCGCCGGGACTCGCCCGCCGGGACCGCCACGAACTGCTCGGGATCGGTGGCCCCCGCCGAGGGCTGCCACGCCTCGCGGACCGTGGCGCGCAGGGGGCGTCGGCTGTCATTGCGCAGCACCATGGTGCTGCTGCATCCCTCGCCCAGGCGGACGCCGTCCGGCAGGGTACGGACGATCCCGACCCGGCGGGGCGAAGCGGCGAGCGCGACGTCGAGGCCGCACACCGCTGCGAGGAGACCGGCCCACAGCAGGATCGACACGATGCCCGGGTACAGGACGACGGGAACGACGCCGATCAGCGCCAGCAGGACGAGACGCCCGGTGATGACCACGAATTCTCCTTCCGGATCCGGCGGCGTGGTTGCATCGACCGGATCGTGCGTTCGGGCCTGGCACTACCTCGGGACGGGCACGGTGCTGAGGATGCCGCCGAGCACGTCGTCCACGTCGATGCCGTCCATCTGCGCCTCGGGCCTCAGCGCGACACGGTGCCGCAGTGCGGGCAGGGTGAGTGCCTTCACGTCGTCGGGAGTGACGAAGGAGCGGCCCGAGAGCCATGCCCAGGCCCGGGAGGTGTTCAGCAGCGCCGTCGCACCCCTGGGGGACACGCCGAGTTGGAACGACGGCGAGGCCCGGGTTGCCCGGACCAGATCCACGATGTAGGCGACTACTTCGGGCGCGATCGCCACCCGCGACACTGCGCTCCTGGCCCTCGCGAGGTCCTCTGCGCCGGCGACGGCCCGCACACCGGCCGAGCGGAGGTTGCGCGGATCGAAACCGACGCTGTGACGGCGGACCACCTCGATCTCGTCGTCGCGCCCAGGAAGCGGAAGGGTGAGCTTGAGCAGGAAGCGGTCCAGCTGGGCCTCCGGCAGGGGATAAGTGCCCTCGTACTCGACGGGATTCTGCGTCGCCGCGACGATGAACGGCGCTGGAAGGCGCCGTGAGACGCCGTCCACGGAGACCTGTCGTTCCTCCATGGCTTCCAGCAGCGAGGCCTGCGTCTTGGGCGGCGTGCGGTTGATCTCATCGGCGAGGAGGATGTTCGTGAAGACCGGGCCCTCCCGGAAAGTGAACTCCGAGGTCTTCGATTCGTAGATGAGCGAGCCCGTGATGTCACCGGGCATGAGGTCGGGCGTGAACTGGACGCGCTTTGTGTCGAGGTCCAGGGCGGCCGCGAGGGTGCGCACCAGCAGGGTCTTGGCTACGCCGGGGACACCTTCGAGCAGCACGTGCCCGTCGGCGAGGAGCCCGATCAGGAGTCCCGTCACCGCGGAGTCCTGACCGACGATCGACTTCCCGACCTCGGTGCGCACCCGCAGGAGCGCCTCCCGGGCGCCTTCGCCGTCGGGGGAGGGAGACCCGGGCAGCCCTGCCTCCTGCCCACGGTCCTCCGTGCGCGTCGACGAATGGGTCGCCTGCGGTGCTGCCTGCGGTGCTGCCTGCGGCGCCTGCCGGGAGCCGTCCTGCCAGCCGTCGGATGGGTTCATGACGTGATCTCCTTCTCGAGGTCGAGGATCTCCTGTGCCCACAGCACAAGCTCGCGGTTCGTGGTCGGTGTCGGGCCCAGCAGCCTCTGCTCCAGTTCCACCTGGCTTCGTCCGCTGGAACGGGCAGCTGCCTGGAGGACCTCGGTGGGGGACGCCGAGCGGTCCACCCGCAGGCGCTGGGCCAGGCGGGCGAGCGTTGCTGCGCGAAGCGTGGCAGCGGCATGCGCAACCGAGCCGGAGTCCTGGTACAGGCGTGCTCGCCCCTCTGCTGTCTCGGCGGCGCGGACGACGACGGGCAACGGCTCGACGGCCAGGGGACCCACACGGCGTCCCCGCCACACCATCGCCAGGACAGCACAGAGGAGGAGTGAGATGAGCAGGAAGTCCACCCATGCGGGCAGGAGCGTCAGGGGATCGATGCCTTCGCCGGTCGATGCGACGTCCGCCCCGCTGGGCTCGTACCAGACGAGCGTCGGGGTGGACCCGAGAGCCCTGAGGGCGAGGGCCGCGTTCCCCTCGTCCGAGATCAGGCCGTTCGACAGGATCTCCGGCGCCCCGAGAACGGCCACCGAACCGTCGGTGTCCGTGATGTAGAGGCCGCCCGTCTCGCCGTCGACCGCCGACGGGAAGCACATGACGGCGCCTGAATAGGCCGTCCCGTTCCCGGAGAGTGTGCCTGCTGCGAGGGCATCGGGATCGGAGCACTCGGCGGCCACTGCGGACGCCTCACCGGCGAAGTCGAGAGGAACGGCACCGACGAGGGCGAACTCCTCGTCGAGGGCGGTCAACTGCCGCTCGCCCGGCGCCGCGAGGACGGCCCGCTCCGCGCCCGCCGTCAGCTCGGACAGCTGGTCCGCGCTGAGGTATTGCTGGGCGTCGTTCAGGAACAACGTCGCGGAACCGTCGCCGAGGGCCTCGATCGCCTCCTCGTACGTGTGGACACGCACGACGTCGACCCCCTCCGACTCGAGCACCTCTGCCACCGCGCGCGCACCGTCGGGAGCGGGGTTGCCGGGGGACAGTGGGCGGTCGTCCTCCTCCTGTCCGGACAACAGGTTGACCAGCACCACCACGGCGAGGACGACGGCGCCGACCAGGAGCGGGACGGCGCGCCGCAGCCGGGAACGGACGGTCGCCAGCGCAGTGCTGCCGTCGCCCATCACCTCGTCCCTCGGACGTCCCGGATCCCCCGGAGAACGCACACTTCCTGCACTCGTGCGCCCGGCCGTGGCTCCGGGCGTGGTTCCAGCCGTCGCTGCGGGCGTGGTTCCGGCCGTGGCTGCGGCCGGTACGGAGGGCGGCTTCCCACTCCCGGTGATCACCGCGGCGCCGCCAACGTCGTGGGACTGGCGCTCTGGGCAGGACGTTCGGAGGACAGGCGAGCATCGACGTCCGACGCGCGGCGGTAATCCTGCGCCGTTGCGGTGCCACTGCCGTAGTGGGTCTCGTTGAACAGGTCGGCGAGCCACTCGATGTCCGGAGACACGGGTGGAAAGACGGCACCGAGCTGAAGACTCGCCTCCGTCGCCGTCCTGCCGGGTTGCTCATCGATCACGACGCGTTCCTCGGCCGAGCGGATGACAGCCCTCAGCAGCTCGGCGACGGCGCCGTTCCACTCCCCGGCGTGGGCGTGGGCTGCTGCACGGCTGCGGTGGTGGTTCGCCGATCGCCGCGCGCCGTCGTCGAACACTGCTTCCTCCTGCTGCTTTCCGCGGGCGTTGAGGCGTGGCTTGATGAGCACGATGGCCACGATGATGATGAGCGCAGCACCGACCGCGACCACGAGGGTCCCCGGACCGGCGCCCAGGCCGCCGAGCCCGTCGAACAGTCTCGCGAGGCCTCGGAGCGCGTCCCCGATGATGCGCTCGAAGATGCTGGGCTGCGCCTCGACGTAGGACGGCTTGGCCAGTTCCTGTTCGAGGAGAGTGCGTGCCTCGTCGGCGTCCGGCACCAGGCGCGGTGTCATGAACGATGTCGTGAACGGTGTCGTGAACGGTGATGTGGGCGGCGTCATCACGGGTGCCGGCAGCGGGGCCGTCACGGTGACCACGGGGTCTCGGGGCCGGGTGATCCGTCGGCAGGGTGGTGCGGCATCAGCCGACGTCGTCCGGTCGGTGTCCGAACGAGGCGGTGCCGCCCGGGAGGACGTCCGTCCGTCCGGACGCGGCCTGCTCGTGTTCACGCATGAGCACGACGTCGAAGCCTTCGCGGCGGATGCGGAGGTCGACGTACAGCAGTGATGTCACGCCCGCCTGGAAGGCGTAACCGATGGCGGTGAACAGGGCGGTGATCGCTTGGGTCGCGACGAGGATCGGCAGCGAAGCCAGGGCATCTGGCGCGGTGGACGACGTCGAGCTGAATCCGAAGATGAGTGACACGGCGAAGGTGAGCGGCGTGGAGATGACCGACGCGATGATGGAGACGATGATGCTCGTCAGCAGCACGATGCCGAACGTCCGCCACCAGTTGCCTCGGGTCAGCAGCCACGAACGCTTGACGGAGGTCCATGGCCCGGTGCCCTCCAGCATCAGGGCCGCCGGCGCTACGACGAGCTTGACGGTCACCCAGACCATGAGCACGACGGCGCCGATCACGAGCGGGAGGATGACCACCACCGAGTACTCGTCGAGGCCCAGGATCGCCAGCGTCGAGATCCCGACGAGGAGTACGAGGCCCACGAGGCCGGCCACGAAGGACAGGAGGCCAAACCCGAGCAGGGAGAGGAAGCGCGGGCGCGCGAGCCGCCATGCCTGTCCGAAGGACGTCCTCTGGTTGATGACGGCGCGTGCGATCGGGATGACGAGGATGCCCTGCAGGACGAGCAACGCGACAGCGGACACGACACCTGCGACCGAGGCGAAGACGCCCAGGCTGGCGAAAGCGCCGATGATGCTGTCGGGGGTCGGATTCCGCGCCTCGAACACCTCGAAGGAGGACAGGACGTTACCGATGAGCAGGACGGTCACGAGGGCCACCACCGCCTGGAGGAGGACGGCGATACCGAAGGTCGCGAGGGGATTCCTGCGGCAGGCCTGGAACGCGCCGTCGAGGATCTCCCCGAGACCCAGCGGGCGCAGTGGAATGACACCCGGCTTCGGCGGGGCCTGGTACTGGGGGGCTGCACCGTAGGGACCAGCACCGTAGGGACCAGCACCGAAGGCGCCGCCACCGGGAAAGCCGCCGGATCCTTGCCCGTGGGGCGGATACGTCGAGTCCCAGCCCCAGCCCTGGTTCTGCTGGCCGGAGGGTGGCGGCGGGATCGCACCCGGGGGGAGCGCAGGGCCCTGGTTCGCGCCGTGGCTGCCGAAGTAGTCGCCGGGCCTCGCCGGGTCGGCCTCATGAGGCCGGCGATCGGGCTGTTCCCAGGGATTGAACTCGGCAGGACGGCTGGGCCGGGCTGTGTCATAGGGGTTGATGGGCGGGTTCTGCGGGCCGGGCGACTGCCACGGTGCTGCGCCGGCAAGCTCCCCGTCGGGCGTCGCCCTGTCGTCCGGCTGACCATTCACCTGATCACTCATAGCGTCCCCTCGGTCGGTACTCCGGGAGGCATACCAGCAGCGTCCCCCCTGCATCATAGTGAGGCCTACCGCCTTTCCGGGCAGTCGCGCAGCTGTGCGTGCTGCCCCTCCCGTGCCATACGTGGTGGGGCTGGTGGGACTTTGCGGGCACGATGGGACAGTATTGGGGTATGAAGGCTCGCATACTGGTCGTCGACGACGACCAGGCTCTTTCCGAAATGATCGGCATCGTCCTCCGCAACGACGGCTTCGACCCCGTGTTCTGCGCCGACGGTGCCGCAGCGCTCGGCGTCTTCCGTACGAGCCATCCGGACCTCGTCCTGCTGGACCTCATGCTCCCGGGCATGGACGGCATCGAGGTGTGCCGGCAGATCCGCAGCGAGTCCGACGTCCCGATCGTGATGCTCACCGCCAAGTCGGACACCTCGGACATCGTGCGCGGACTCGAGTCGGGGGCCGACGACTACGTCCCGAAGCCCTTCAAGCCGGCCGAACTCGTGGCCCGGGTGCGCGCAAGGCTCCGTCCGGCCGACTCGAAGGCTCCCGAGACGCTGCGTATCGGAGAGGTGAGCATCGACGTCGCCGGGCACGAGGTCACGCGGGGGAACGAGCGGGTCTCCCTGACGCCGCTGGAGTTCGACCTGCTGGTCGCCCTCGCCCGGAAGCCCTGGCAGGTCTTCACCCGCGAACTGCTGCTCGAGCAGGTCTGGGGGTATCGCCACGCGGCCGATACCCGGCTGGTCAACGTCCATGTGCAGCGGCTCCGCTCCAAGATCGAGCGCGACCCCGAAGCACCCGAGATCGTCCTGACGGTGCGTGGTGTCGGCTACAAAGCCGGACAGGGCTGATGCGGAGGGCGCCGACGTCCGCGCCCCCGATGCGTCCGGCGTCGTCGTGGCCGAAGTCGTAGCCGCCGACGGCGACCAGGCACCACAGGCGACCGGCGGAACACCGGCGGAGAGCCGTCATCGGCCCGGCTCGTTAGGAGCGCGGCTGCACTTCGTGGTCGTGCGGGTCCGGACCCTGATGCGTGAGGTGCCGAGTCACTGGCGCCGGTCCCTCCAGTTCCGCACGGTCGTCGCGACGATGCTGCTCACGTCCGTTTCCTTCGTGGCCGTCGGGGGGGTCCTGTCCAACCAGATCGCCAGCGCGCTGTACGAGGAGCGTTTCGACCAGTTCAGCGCGGAGGCCGGCCGCGCGTTGACGTCCACGAAAGCAGTGTTCAGGGACTCCTCCGCAACGGACCGCAACACCACCAACCGGTTGGTCCTGGACTCCGTGAACGCACTCGTGGGGAACGAGACGGAAGCGCCCCGGCAGGCCATCCTGATGTCCATCTCGGGAGGTGAGGGCCTGATCATCCCGACCACCGTCAGCCAGGAGGGTGTCACGGAGGGCATGCTCCCGGACGACCTGCAGGCTGCCGTGGCCGCCGGCCAGGACATCTACTGGGCGCCGATCACCATCCCGGTGACGCAGACCGGGGAGCAGGACGCGCCGGGAATCGCCTTCGGGACCCAGGTGACACTCCCGCCCGAGCGCAGCCCCTACGCGCTGTACGTGTACTACGACCTGTCCTCGATGCAGTCCACGCTGGACTACATCCACGGAGTGCTCTGGCTGGTGGGCCTCGTGCTGCTGCTCGTGATCGGCGCGATCGCCTGGTACGTCACCCGAAGTGTCGTGCGGCCGGTCAGCTACGCCGCGTCCGTGTCCGAGAAGCTCGCATCGGGCCAGTTGCAGGAACGCATGGAGGTCACCGGCGAGGACGAGGTCGCTCGCCTCGGCGCGTCGTTCAACCACATGGCGGGCAGCCTGCAGGACCAGATCACCCAGCTCGCGCAGCTGTCCCAGATGCAGCAGCGTTTCGTGTCGGATGTGTCCCACGAGCTGAGGACGCCCCTGACCACCGTCCGCATGGCCGCGGAGGTCCTGCACGACGCCCGGGAGGAGTTCAACCCGGTCAACAAACGATCCGCGGAGATCCTCTTCGACCAGGTCGAACGTTTCCAGGCACTCCTCGCGGACCTCCTGGAGATCTCCCGGTTCGATGCCGGCGCGGCGGTGCTGGAAGCGGAATCGGTGGATCTCGTGCAGCTCGTGACGCACGCGATCGACGGGGCCCGACCCCTCGCGGAGCGGCTCGGATCGGAACTGCGCGTCGTGTCCGGTGAGGCGCGCTGCATCGTCGACGCCGATGCCCGGCGGATCGACCGGATTCTCCGCAACCTGATCGTCAACGCCCTCGAGCACGGGGAGGGACGACCCGTGGACATCCATATCGCCTGCAGTCCGGAAGCTGCCGCCGTCGCGGTGTGCGACCAGGGCATCGGCATGACGCCGGAGGAGGCCTCCCGCGTCTTCGACCGGTTCTGGCGGGCTGATCCAGCGCGTGCCCGCACCACGGGTGGCAGCGGTCTGGGACTGTCGATCGCGACGGAGGATGCCCGGCTCCACGGCGCGTGGCTGGAAGCCTGGGGGATGCCCGGTGAGGGAGCGTGCTTCCGCCTGACGCTGCCACGGCACCAGGGTGCGGACCTGACGTCGTCGCCCCTGCCACTGCCGCCGTCGTCCACTGCACGTACGGCTGTGCTCTCCGGGCAGGACGCGACGCCGCACGCGTGGACCGACACCCGAAGCACTACCGGAACCGACACCCGAAGCACTGCCGGTACCGACACCGGAGCCGACAGGAGGGGCAGCGATGCGACGCAGTAGTTCGACGGCGCGTGCTCAGGGCAGGCATCACGCCTCCCTCCGCGGGTCACTGACGTCGGTCCTCGCCGCACTCCTCGCGGTCTGCCTCGTGGTCCTCACGGGGTGTTCGGCCATACCCGAGAAAGGGCCGGTCGGCGTGATCCCGGCTGCGCAGGGGGAGGCCGACGCCGACGCGCCCGCCTTCTCGCCGGAGGGTCCCGCGCCCGGTGCCGCACCCGAGCGTATCCTTCGGGACTTCATCACGGCGGGCACAGGTGCGGGGGACGGTTACAGCGTCGCTCGCCAGTTCCTCACCCGGGATCTGGCGCAGACCTGGAAGCCCGAGGAACGCATCGTCCTGTTCCGGTCGGACCCGCGGGTGGAGAAGCGCGAGACCGAGGGGGTGTACCAGATCCAGCTCGAGACGACGGGCACGGTCGACGCGCGCGGATTGCGGACCGACAGTGCAGTTCCCGCGACGGAGACCCTCGGCGTCCGGATGGAGCAGGTCAACGGGGAGTGGCGGATAGCGGAGGTGCCCGACGGCATCATGATCGCCCAGAGCGCTGCGCAGGACCTCCTGATCTCGCACAGCCTGTACTTCTACAGCAGCAACTATCGCTTCTGGGTGCCCGACGCCCGCTGGTTCGTTCGCAGGACCGGCGTGACGGCGAGGATCGTCAGTGCCATGCTCGCCGGTCCTGCGCCCTACCTCCAGGGGTCGGTGACCAGCGCCTTCCCCGAGGGCGTGACGCTCGCCAGGGATTCCGTGCCCATCACGTCCGGTACGGCGTCCGTCGAGCTCTCCTCCGAGATACTCAAGAACGCCACGGATCTTGGGCTGCAGCAGATGGACCAGCAACTGCAGGTCAACCTCCTGGGCCTGAACGACGTCACCTCGGTCGAGATGACCAGTGGCCAGCGCATCGAGCTCGGGGCCCCTTCGCCGGAGCTGGTGGTGCCCGAGCTGACCCCCGACGTCGGGGGCGAACAGGTCGCCGTCGCGCAGGGTGAACTGGTGCGGGTGCGGAACGGCGCCATCGTCCCGATCGAGGGACTGGCGCCCCTCGCCGACGTCGCACCTCGCGATCCGGCGACGTCGGTCTCCGGCAGCGCCTACGCCTTCCTGAACGCGGACGCGACCGCGCTCTATGTCACGGCGCCCGGCAGCGAGGCCCGCGACGTCGTCAGGGGCAACGCGCTGACGCAGCCGTCCTTCGACCCCGAGAACTGGGTCTGGACGAGCAGGGTCACCGAGGGCCGCAGCGAGGTCCTCGCGATCCCACCCGGAGGAACGGAGGCCAACGCGTCCGTGCTGGCAGCGGGTTGGCTGGGAGACCGGAACGTGAAGGAACTGCGTGTTTCCCGGGACGGCTCCCGTGCGCTGGTCGTCACGGATCGTGATGGCACGAGCGAGGTGCTGCTTGCGGGCATCACGCGCTCCGCCGAAGGCGCTCCGCAGTCCCTCACCACGCCCCTCGCACTGCCGACGACAGGGGCCATCGACACGGCCGTGTGGGCCGGCCAGAGTACGATCGCGGCCTCGTCCACCGGAGCGAACGAGGAGGCGACTCCCGTGATCCTGCAGCTCGACGGCGAACAGGAGGAGATGGCCGCCCTGGACGGCGTGCTCGCGATCAGCGCGGGCTCCGACGCCGAGGACACCTTCTATGCGCAGGCCGGAACGACGCTCTACAAGCGCATCGGCAACAGCTGGGTCGACGAGCAGCTCGACGTCAGGGATCCCGCCTTCCCCGGATAGGGATGTCCACATAGCTCCCGCGTCCACCCGAGTCCGAGCTCTCCCGTGGTCCGCTGAGCGGGTGATCCGTGCCAACCTCGCGTTCTTCCTCGACGACGTCGTCTTCAGCCGGAGCTTTCAGCGGCTGACCGATGCGCTCGCTGCCTTCGGCGCTCTCGTCATGCCCTGTTCGTGCGTGATCTGTGGAGCCTGGGACACGTCCTTGTGCCAGGAGTGCTCGGCCCTCTTCCGAGCAGCGACGGCGCGGCCCTTCCATGCAGAGACCGAGGCTGAATCGTTGCCCGACGTCGAGCGGACGGCAGGCGACCTCCTCCGCGGAACCACCGCGGACGCCGGGTACCCGACCGGGTCCCGCGAAGCGCCCTACGGCCCCCTGCCGGTGATCGCGGCCGGCCGGTACGGACGAGCCGTCTCGGTGGTCCTGCTGGCCTACAAGAACCATGGCCACGTCGATCTGGCTCCGCCCGTCGCAGCAGCTCTGGTCGGGGCCCTGCATCACGCAGTCCCCGCATTCCGCACCGGACGCACCGGTGCAGAATCCGTCCTGGTCGTCCCCGTGCCCACCAGGGCGTCGTCCCGTCGGCGGCGCGGCTACGATCCTCTGATGCTGCTCCTGTCCCGGCTCAAGCGCAGCGGGCACCTTCCCGCAGGCACTGAGCTCGTTCCCGCCGTTCGGCATCGTCCGCTGCCGGCCCGCCTGGCATCCGCAGTCGGGTGCGGGGGAGGAGCCTCGGGGGCCCGAACCGCTCTCGCAGCGGCCTTCTCCGCCGTCGGCGGCGGGCAGAAGGGACTCGGACGCCGCCGCCGCCGTATGAACGTCCTGCACTCGATGGAGCCGTCCCCACGAGCGCGGCCCGCCGTCGCCGGCAGGGACTGCCTCATCGTCGACGACGTCCTGACGACGGGAGCGACCATCGCCGAGGTGCACCGTGTCCTGGTCGCCAGTGGCGCCCGGGTCCTCGGTGCCGTCGTCATCGCGGCAACGGCCGCCCCTGCAGGAAGGGGTGCCGCTGCGACGGGTACGCGGGCACACGACACGGGTCGGGCACCCCTCCGGACGTCCAGTGAACTACCGGAGATTTCGGAGCGCCAAGGGATGAATAAAGGACAGGGGTGATCTACCGTGAAGTACGGGTACCACACAGTGACGACACGTACCCGTCGGCGGTGGCTCAGCAGACAGCCCGGTCGCCGTCGTGTCACCTAGCGATGTGGAGGGCACCATGGAGTTTGTGATCAACGGCCGCAACCTGGCGGTATCGGATCGTTTCCGTGAGTACGCGACGGAGAAGATCGACAAGATAGAGCAGCTCGGCGACAAGGTGCAGAGGGTCGACGCGAAGATCACCAAGGAAGCCAGTGCGCGCGCGGCGGACACCTCCCTCACGGTTGAGTTGACAGTGCTGTGCAAGGGCCCGGTCATCCGCGCCGAAGCGTCGGCGGCCGACAAGTTCGCCGCGTTCGACCTCGCCTACGGGAAACTCCTCGAGCGACTGCGCCGTGCTCGTGACCGGCGGAAGGTCCACCACGGCCGGCACACACCAGTCGCCGTCGCGGTCGCCACGGCAGACCTCGAACCCGCAGACCCGGCCCAGCCGATCTACCTCGAGACGCCGACCATCGAGCCGACCTCGCATGAGCCGGAGAACCAGCCCGAGGAAATCGATGCCTACTCCTCGGCCGATGACGTCCCGGCCGGGGACTCTCCTGTCCTGATCCGCCGAAAGGTCTTCTCGGGCATACCGATGAGCCTGGACGATGCCGTGGACAACATGGAACTCGTCGGGCACGACTTCTACCTCTTCGTCGATTCCGCGACGGGAGCCCCGTCGGTGGTCTACCGCCGACAGGGATGGACCTACGGCGTCATCACCCTCGACTCGAAATGTGCCGAGGGTACGGAGGAACCCCACGAGGAACTCCTGGCCTACCGGGCCAAGGAAGCAGCCACCGCCTAGCGAGTTCACGACGCCGGTCTCCACCGGACGTTCAACCCCTACACCAGGAACTGCCTCCGCACAGGGTGCGGAGGCAGTTCCGCGCAGGAGCGTCTTGCCGTCTTTCACCACCGCCCAGGCCAGGCGCATCGTCCTCGCCGCCCAAGGGTTGCACCGCCCCCGCCTCGCGGCGGCGAGTTCGCGCCGCGCCGTCAATGCCGCGGTGCAGCGGCTGCAGCTTCTCCAGATCGATTCGGTCAACGTCCTCGTCCGGTCCCACTACCTGCCCCTGTTCTCCCGACTCGGTTCCTATGATCGGGCGGATCTCAATGCGTTGTACTCGAAGGCGCCGCGCCGGTTGGTCGAGTACTGGGCGCACGAGGCGAGCCTTGTGCCTCCCGAGCTGTTCCCGCACCTGCGCGTGTGGCAGCGCCGCACCTGGATGGGTGCGTCGGGTGTTCCTGCAGAGCTGCGCGGACCGCTCGAGGCATCGATCCTGGAGCTCCTCGAGCGCGGCCGGCCCCTGACGGCGTCGAGCGTCCAGGCGATGCTCGGCGGTGGCGCCGAGCGCCCCGCCGAAGGGTGGGGCTGGCGGTGGACGGCCTCGAAGCGCATCCTCGAGGACCTCTTCGCCCGGGGTGAGGTAGGGTCGGCGGGCCGTACGGCCCAGTTCGAGCGGCTCTACGCGCCCATAGGCGACGTGCTGCCCGGCGCCGCCCTGGCCCTCGGCCACACGGACACGACGGAGGCTCTCGCCGTACTGGCCGAGCGCGCGGCGGGCGCCCTCGGCGTCGCACCCGCCCGATCCATTGCCGACTACTTCCGAACCCCGGTGCGCGAGACCAGGGCCGCGCTCGACGGCCTCGTCGCAGTCGGACGCCTGGAAACGGCGATCGTCGACGACGGGATCGAGCCCTGGTATCTGCATCCGTCGGCGGTGTTGCCGCGCAAAGCACGTGGCAGGGCCCTGCTGAGCCCGTTCGACTCGCTCGTCTTCGACCGGGACCGCCTGCACAGGCTCTTCGACGTCCACTACCGCATCGAGATCTACACCCCGGCAGAGCGGCGCATCCACGGCTACTACGTCCTTCCGTTCCTCCTCCGGGATTCGATCGTCGCGCGGGTGGACCTCAAGGCGGACCGCGCCGCCGGCCGACTCATCGTGCGGGCCAGCCACGCAGAACCCGGGGCGCCAGCAGATACCGCCGCCGAACTCGCGGACGAACTCCGGCTCCTCGCCGGCTGGCTCGGCCTGGCCGACGTCGTCGTCGAGGAGCGGGGAAACCTCGCGTCGGCGCTCGCTCCGGAGGTCGGCAGGCTAGTCTGAGCGGACACGGAGTTCCGCGTCGTTGCTCCTGTGCCGCAGGGAACCGAACGGGGGGCCCGAACGTCGACGTAGACTAGACACGCCATCTTTGGGCAGCATCAGATTGGGAGCAGATACCAGTGCCATCACTTCTTGAACGAGTACTTCGCACCGGCGATAAGAAGACACTGAAGCGACTCCGCAACTACGCCGACGCGATCAACGTCCTCGAGGACGAGTTCCGCGAGATGTCCGACGCAGAGCTGCGTGGCGAAACCGATCGGCTGAAGCAGCGCTACGCAGACGGCGCGACGCTCGACGAACTCCTCCCCGAAGCCTTCGCGGCCGTGCGCGAGGCGTCGAGCAGAACATTGGGCCTACGCCACTTCGACGTGCAGCTCATGGGCGGCGCGGCCCTTCACCTCGGAAACATCGCCGAGATGAAGACGGGTGAGGGAAAGACGCTCGTCGCGACAGCGCCCGCCTACCTGAATGCCCTGACCGGCAAGGGCGTCCATGTCGTGACCGTCAACGACTACCTGGCCGAATACCAGTCGGACCTCATGGGCCGCGTGTACCGCTTCCTCGGACTCACGAGCGGCTGCATCCTCTCGAAGCAGGATCCCGCGACGCGTCGCGAGCAGTACGCCGCAGACATCACCTATGGCACGAACAACGAGTTCGGCTTCGACTACCTGCGCGACAACATGGCGTGGAGCGCAGCCGAACTCGTCCAGCGCGGCCACAACTTCGCGATCGTCGACGAGGTCGATTCGATCCTCATCGACGAGGCCCGTACTCCGCTCATCATCAGCGGCCAGGCCTCTGGCGATGTCAATCGCTGGTACAACGAGTTCGCAAAGGTCGTGCAGAAGCTCTCTCCCGATAGCGACTACGAGGTGGACGAGAAGAAGCGCACCGTAGGCGTACTCGAGGACGGGATCGAGAAGGTCGAGGACTACCTCGGCATCCACAACCTCTATGAGTCCGCCAACACCCCGCTCATCGGCTTCCTTAACAATGCCATCAAGGCCAAGGAGCTGTTCAAGCGGGACAAGGACTACGTGGTACTCAACGGCGAGGTCATGATCGTCGACGAGCACACGGGGCGCATCCTCGCGGGCCGTCGATACAACGAGGGCATGCACCAGGCCATCGAGGCGAAGGAGGGTGTCGAGATCAAGGCCGAGAACCAGACTCTCGCCACCGTCACGCTGCAGAACTACTTCCGCCTGTACGGGAAGCTCTCGGGCATGACCGGTACCGCCGAGACGGAGGCCGCCGAGTTCATGTCGACCTACAAGCTCGGCGTCGTTCCCATCCCCACGAACAAGGAGATGGCCCGCCAGGACCTCTCCGACCTCATCTACAAGAACGAGGTCGCCAAATTCGACGCCGTCGTGAAGGATATCGTCGAGCGTCACGAGACGGGCCAGCCAGTCCTCGTCGGCACCACGAGCGTCGAGAAGAGCGAGTACCTGTCGAAGCAGCTGGCCAAGGCCGGGGTACGCCACGAGGTGCTGAACGCGAAGAACCATGCACGGGAAGCAGCGATCATCGCGCAGGCCGGACGCAAGGGCGCGGTCACCGTTGCAACGAACATGGCCGGTCGAGGTACCGACATCATGCTCGGAGGCAACGCGGAGTTCAACGCAGTCGCGGCACTGGAGAAGGCGGGTCTCGATCCGGCGGACAACCCCGAGGAGTACGAGGCCAGGTGGCCTGAAGCTCTCGAGGCGGCGAGGGAAGCCGTCAAGGCCGAGCAGGAGGAAGTCCGCGACCTCGGAGGCCTGTACGTACTCGGCACCGAGCGGCACGAATCGCGGCGCATCGACAACCAGCTGCGGGGGCGCTCCGGACGCCAGGGCGATCCCGGCCGATCGCGTTTCTACCTCTCGCTGACTGACGATCTGATGCGGCTGTTCAACTCAGGTGGCGCCGAGCGCATCATGAACAGTGCGACCATGCCCGACGACGTGGCGCTGGAATCGAAGCTGGTATCCAAGGCGATCGAGAACGCGCAGGGCCAGGTCGAAGGCCGGAACGCAGAGCAGCGCAAGAACGTGCTGAAGTACGACGACGTCCTCAACCGCCAGCGCGAGGCCATCTACGGCGATCGTCGCAGGATCCTCGAGGGCGGCGACCTCAAGGAGAAGGTGCAGTTCTTCCTAGAGGACGTCATCACCGCAATGGTCGACGAGGCCACGCAACAGGGCCACGGCGACGATTGGGACTACGAGCTCCTGTGGACGAATCTCAAGACGCTGTACCCGATCACGCTGACGGCAGACGAAGTGATCGAGGAGGCAGGCGGCAAGTCCAAGCTGACCAGGGACTTCCTGCACGATGAGATCTTGTCCGATGCCAAGCTTGCGTACCAGGCCCGAGAGGAGGCTCTCGGCGAGCAGACGATGCGCGAGCTGGAGCGCCGAGTGGTTCTCTCGGTCATCGGCAGGAAGTGGCAGGAGCACCTGTACGAGATGGACTACCTCAAGGAGGGCATCGGGCTTCGGGCCATGGCGCAACGGGACCCGCTCGTCGAGTACCAGCGGGAAGGCTTCATTCTGTTCCAGGCGATGATGGAGTCCATTCGTGAGGAGAGCATCGGCTACCTGTTCAATCTGGAGGTCGAGGTCTCGGCGCCGGCCCAGACGGGTCTTCCGGGTGTGACCGACGGGCGGGGGATCGTCCAGGCGCCCACCATCAAGGCGGCCGGACTCGACGCGCCCGCGAAGCCTGCCACGCTGAACTTCACGGCCCCGAACGCTCAGGGTGACGCAGAGGTGCATGTGGAGCGGGACAAGTCGCAGGCGGTACCGGCGACCGGCAGGAAAGCCAAGAAGAAGTAGTCAGCCGATCTCAAGGGCCGTCACACGCCATGCTCCGCGCCGTTGCTCGATACGAAGAGCGACGGCGCGGATGCGTTTCTGGTCGTAGGCGACGACCGATGCCTCGTAGACACCCGGGCTGACGGGGCACACGCGGGCGGAGCGGACGACGACGTGACGGTGTGCTGTCGTGCGGGGTTTCCCGCGCGGGAGCTCCGGTGCGTCGATGCAGCGCACGAGGTTGGCGCGGAGCTGAAGCCGCTCATAGTTCTCGGGATCCAGCCAACGCGCCATCTGTTGCAGCGGCCTCGTGCCGGCCAGGACTTCGAGTGCGCCTTGAGTGACCGACCGGGCTATGCCGGAGATGCGCAAGGAGCTCGCCTCGTCCGTCCTCGCCGAGGGAGCGCCACGGAGTTGCTCGGAGGCTGCCGGCGCCTGCTGTCCCAGCGCCTCGGTGGGACCCGTCGGCTCGTCGGTCACGCCGGAAAGGCCGGACCCGGAGCGAAGCGGGATGACCTGTGCAGGCTCGGAAGCCACCGCCCGTGCTGTCGGGGTAAGGACTGGGCGAGGGGCTCCGCTGACCTCGGCGAGACGGGCGGTTGCGTTGCGGCGAAGCTGGGTTACGGAGGACATGCGATTCCTTCCTGGTGCTGGATAGGTGCCGGAGGTGCTGAGGCGCTGAGGTGTTGGCTGGGTGCTGGGCGAGCGCTCGGGCAGCGCTCGGCCAGCGACTGAGAGGTGCGCGTCGGAGCGACGGATGGGCGCGAGGAGTCGTCTCCGCGCTGGTGCATGGTCGAAGGATGAGGAATCGGACCGCAGCCCGGGAACTCGGTTCAGTGGGTGGGCGCGCGTAGGAGCTGTCCCGGAACAAGGAGGGAGGCATCCTCACCGATCGTGCTGCGATTCGCCTGATACCAGGCGGGCCATGCTTCTGCCACGTCGGCTGCGGTAGCCAGTGGGCCCAGATGCTGTGCCGCGATGGACCACAGGGAATCGCCCGGGCCGACGACCACCTCCCGCACGTCCACGGTCTTCCTGGCCTCGGGCCGCACCAGGAGCCCGCCATCAGGCGGCACCGGGGCGGGCTCCCATGCCGGTGACACGTCGGGCGATACGTTCGGCGATTCGTTCGGCGCCTCGCTGTGCGTCTCGTCCGGCGACACAGGGTGGCTCGTCGGTGACTCTTGGCCCTCCGCACTCCCCGCCTCGGCGAGCCGTGGTGACCAATACGGAGAAGCGGGTGCGCCTGCAGTGGTTCCGCCCGCGCTTCCGGGCTGTACTGCAATAGATTCGTAAAATGCTCGCGGCGCAGCATGGCTCACGGTAGAGCTGGTGGCAGCAGCAGCAGCAGCAGCAGCAGCAGCAGCAGCGGAGGCGGCACCGGCGCCGGGCGTCTGAGGAGCCGCATTGGCCATCGCCGGCACCGCCAGCAGGTTGACGCCGAGCAGCGCTGCGGCCAGGCGGCGCATGACTGCAGGCGTCCACCCGCCGGTGAACCGGGCAGCGGTCAGCCGACCTCCTTGCTGGAGGCATCCGGCGACAAGGGCGGCGGCCAGGGCGAGAAGCCACAACACGGTCAAAACGACACCGACGATCGACAGAATCACGCCGAGGAGGTGGTCCAGTCCCCGCACGCCTCCGGACGTTTGCGTGTGAGTCAGAACATGGCCCGCCACCGTCATCACGATCCCGCAGGCCAGAACCAGACCCGCCTGTAGTGCATCCGAGCTTCTCATAGCGACTACCTCCTCTTTGAGTTAGTTTGATGCATTTTGACACCGTTTGTACATACCCGGCGGCCCCCTGTGCATTTGGATCGTGTTGACCTGTCCGCCTGCAGGTTCTACGTTGAGCAGGTGCGATGGGAATCCCTCTTCAACGATCTCGAATCGCAGTTGCGATCGATGTCTTCGGATGAAGAGGAGAGCGAGATCAGGGAACGGACGCGCTCGGAGCAGTCGCGCCTCACGCTCGTCCAGCGTCTTGACGGGCAGCGTGGAAATCCGCTCGGGGTGGTCACGAGAGGCGGCCGGTCACTCTTCGGCGCTCTGGCTCACGTCGGATCGCAGTGGATCGCGATGGGAGTCGAGAACCGTACGGTGATCGTTCCGCTGGCTTCCATCCAGGTGCTGCGGGGGCTGCGGCGCGAGGTGGGTCAACCGCTATCCGGAGTTCAGGCGAGGCTCGGCCTGGGGTCGGTCCTGCGGGAGCTGTCTCGTGACCGCGCACAGGTGTCGCTCTGGCTGGGACTCCCCGCGACTCGCTGTTCCGGGGTCGTGGATCGGGTCGGCGCCGACTTCCTGGAGCTCGGTTCGGTAGCAGCGGGCGATGAGCGACGCACGGGCAGCGTCCGGGAAGTACTGACTGTGCCGTTCGCTTCGATCGACACGGTCGACTCAGCAGTTCCGCTGGAGTGACCGAAGGCGTCCCCGTGATTGATCAGTGCCGGTCAGAGGTGCTTCATCGGTGCCGGTCAGAGGAGGGGAGTGCTCTCCGACTCGTTCCTCAGCGCGGAGGCAGTTCTCTCGTAGGCCTTGGCAATGTATTCCTCGAGCACCCGCGTCTCCACGCGCCACTGACCGCGACCACCGACCTGTATTGCGGGTAGCTCCCCGGACCGTACGAGCGCGTACGTCTGTGACGAGCTGATGTTCAGCACCTCTCCGACATCCGCGAGAGTGAGAAATCGCCGCTCGGCCACGGGTCCGCCCTTCCTGATCTGTGTTGCTCGAATCCAGTCTGCCACCCAGCCCGTCGTTTGCAGGTGATATCCACACTTTGTCCCGGTTTGTGGCCAGCCGGTTCCCTTAGTGCGAGCTGTGCATGAGAATTGCCGCGGGAGTGTTGCCCGCTCAGGGTGGCGCAGGTCTTATGGGGGACGACAGTGAGTTCGGATATGCGAGCGGCGCAGCCGCCAGGCGAGGCGCCGCGGCTGAGGAAGCCTTCGTGGAAGGATCCACGTCTCCTCATCGGCCTGCTGCTGGTGCTCGCTTCGACCGCAGGCACGATCGCGCTGCTGGAGAGTCAGAACACCACGACCGAGGTGTACTCCGCGCGCGCGGATATCGCCGTCGGGTCTGCCCTGTCTCCTGAGGACTTCACCCGCGTCCCCGTGCGCCTCGGCGATTCGGCGGATGCATACCTGCCGGTCTCAGGGGGTGTGCCCGCCGATGCGGTGGCAACGAGGTTGATCACGGAGGGTGAACTGATACCGGCGGCCGCCGTCGGAAGCGCCGACGGCCTCGACCGGAAACCGGTCGGCCTAACCGTCGACGATCCACTGCCCACGGGAACGACGGCAGGCGATCGCGTCGATGTCTGGGTTTCCCTGCGCGCCGATACCAACACCTTCGAGCAACCACGATTGCTCTTGGAGGCGGCCGAGGTCGCTGAACTGACGGTAGGGGAATCCGCACTCGGAGCGAGTGACTCGACGTTGGTACAGGTCCTCGTCGATGATGACGCGATGCCCGAGCTGCTCAATGCTCTTTCGAATGACGCCCACATAGCCGTCGTGCTGAACCCGGGTGCAGGTTCGTGAGCATTCCCGTGATCACCCTCGGAGCGGTGGCGAGTGCCTACGTGCCAGGCCTCGAGCAACTTCGTGGGCCGGTGACTGTCGTGCGCAGGTGTGAGCAGTTGCCGGAGCTGGTCGCCGCCTGCCAGACGGGTATTGCCCGCGCCGCGATCGTCGATCCTGACGCCGAGATCTCGGCGTCCATGGTGGACAGGCTCCGATTCGCGGGCGTCGTGGTGGTTGCACTGGCCGACAGCGATTCCGGGGGGCGCACGGCCGGCATTGTCGGGATCGAGTACGTAGAGTCGTCGATCGAGCCTGCGGGACTGGCGGAGGCAGTTTCACGCGCGGTTGAACGGTTCGACTCCATGGCTGCCCACGAGCGCGGCTCCCTGGCCTATGCGGATCCTATGGTCCTGCCTGAGCCTGCCGTTCCAGCACCGGCTCAGAGCAGTCAGGATCCAGGAAAAGGGCGCATCACCGCGGTGTGGGGACCGGTCGGCGCGCCAGGCCGCACTACCGTGGCCGTCAACATCGCCGCGGAACTGGCGGCAGCGGGAGCATCCGTCCTGCTCGTCGACGCTGACACCTACGGAGCGAGCATCGGTGCTTCGCTCGGACTCCTGGACGAATCGGCTGGGCTTGCACATGCCTGCCGTCTCGCTGACCAGGGTGAATTCGGATTTGAGGCACTGGAGCGGGTAGCGGTGAGCGTCGCGCTGAAGGGCGGGCGGCTCCGTGTGCTCACCGGCATCACGAGGGCGGACCGCTGGCCGGAACTGCGACCGGCTGCGCTCCGCCAGGTACTGGCTGCCGCTCGTTCCCTCGCCGAGGTCATTATCGTGGACTGTGGCTTCTGCCTCGAAGCCGATGAGGAACTGAGTTTCGACACCCTTGCGCCGCGCCGCAATGGTGCCACGCTGACGTGCCTGGAGGCAGCAGACTCCGTCATCGCTGTGGGCGGGGCGGACGCTATCGGTGTGCCGCGTATGGTCAAGGCACTCAGCGCTCTTTCCGACGCCATCCCCACAGCCGCGGCGCGCGTTGTGTTCAACAAGGTGCGGGCCGCTGCTGTCGGTCGCTCGCCCGAGGCCCAGCTACGCGAGGCATGGGAGCGTTTCGGCCCCACGGCGGGCATCGCCGCCTTCCTGCCCGCTGACTTCGCTGCCGCCGATCAGGCCCTCCTGGCGGGTAGCGCCCTACTTGAGACAGCGCCTGCTTCCCCACTTCGACTCGCCATCGCCGAGCTCGCCGAGGTACCCGGCGGCGAACGGCGTCGTCGTGCCCCTGTGGTGCGCCTGCGCAACGTGAAGTTTTCAGGCAACAAGGCTAGGCTTCCACGGTAAGAGGTCGCAATGGAGCGGCCTTTCATTTCGTTACGGAGGCCCTCCCCATGTCGTCTCGATCCAGGACAACGGATCAGTCAAGCTCGGACACTTCACGGGAGGATTTCGTAGAGCACTACTTCGAGCACCTCGCCCGCGAGGATGCCCTGGGGTATCTCCGGACGGACCTGCGCCAGCGGGCGTTCGCTCACCGCGACCTGGCGGAAGCGCGTGAACCGGGGACAGCGGTGGTCGGAATCATGGACCAGGGTGCGTCGAGCGTGGTCATGATCGTCACGGATGACATGCCCTTCCTCGTCGATTCCGTGACTGCTGAGCTGGTGCGCCAGAACGCCGCGATCCAGCTGGTGGTCCATCCGACGTTCCTGGCGTTGCGTGAGGACGAGTCCCACGCCCTCGCAGCCCTCAAGCGAGTGCCGTCGACGGCCGGCGCCTCCAGTGGAGACACCGCGGCGCTGCCCGACATCGGTGCTCTCGTCGGTCAGACGGGTCGCACTGCGCATATCGAGTCCTGGATCTCGGTCGAGATCACGCGCCTCCCGGACAGCCAGGCGAAGCAGTCGGTCATCGACGGTCTCCAGCGGGTGCTGCGTGACGTCCGTTCGGCGGTCGAGGACTGGCCGGCCATGCGGGACACGGTTCGTTCCATCGAGGCTTCCCTCGGGTCCATCGCCGGTGCCGAGGACATTCCCGACCTGTGGCAGGCGCAGGAACTCCTGCAGTGGCTCGACAACGGCAACTTCACCTTCCTGGGGTACAAGGAATACGACCTCGTGACGGATGAGCACGGTGGTGATGCCCTCCTCGTGCGCGAAGGCAGCGGCCTCGGTCTGCTGAGGCACGGCAGCGGTGGAGGTCACCTGCAGCAGCTCACAGCAGCGGGGCGGGCGAAGGCCCGCGAGCGTCGCGTCCTCGTCATCACGAAGGCGAACTCCCGCTCGACCGTGCACCGCGCCGCCTACCTCGACTACATCGGCGTCAAGACGTTCGACGCCCAGGGGAATGTCAGTGGCGAGCGCCGCTTCATCGGACTCTTCGCGACGAGTGCCTACACGGGTTCTGTCCGCAACGTGCCCCTGGTACGGGACAAGGTCACAGAGGTGCTGCGCCGCTGCGGGTTCCCCTCCGACTCGCACTCCGGGAAAGACCTGTTGTCCATCCTCGAGACCTACCCGCGTGACGAACTGTTCCAGATCGAGGTCTCCGATCTCGTGACCACGGCGCTCGGAATCCTCAGGCTGCAGGAGCGACGACGCACCCGGCTGTTCCTGCGTCCCGACGTCTACGGACGTTTCATGTCCGCTCTCGTCTACCTGCCGCGCGACCGATACACGACGAGCGTGCGGCTGCGTATCGAGGAGGAGTTGCGGACGGCGCTGAACGCCGATTCGATCGACTTCGAGGCGCGGATGAGCGAGTCGGCCCTCGCGCGACTGTTCTTCCGCATCAGGCTTCAGAAAGGCGCGGAAATCCCTGCCGTAGATGCGGTGCAGCTCGAAGAACGCCTGGTGCGCGCGGCGCGCTCGTGGTCAGAGGGCATCGTGGAAGTCGCGCAACAGAGGTTCGAGCAGGATACGGCACAGCGCCTGGCCAGGCTCTGGGCCGAGTCCTTTCCTCCCAGCTACCGCGTCGACTACGAGGTCGAGGATGCCCTGGAGGACATCGCCCGGTTCGAACAGCTCGCCGCGGCGGGTGCAGGAGTGCCGCAGCTGCACGTCTACGTGCCTGAGCGGAAGGAAGCGGATGGTGCGGAGGACGCCCGCCTCAAGCTCTACCTGACCGGGGCGAAGAGCCTCACGCAGATCCTTCCGTACTTCCACAATCTGGGGCTCGAGGTGCTCGACGAGCGGCCTTTCGAGATCACGCGTGCCGACGATCGTTCCTTCTTCCTGTACGACCTGGGCCTGAAGTACCCGAAAGGGATCGAGCCCCTCGCGACGGCGTCGCTGCTGCAGGATGCCTTCCGGGCCGCAGTCGTCGGTAACAGTGAATCGGATCCATTCGACCGGCTCGTCCTGCGGGAGGAGCTCGGCTGGCGCCAGGTGCTGATTCTTCGTGCCTACGCCAAGTACATGCGACAGATGGGGAACACGAATTCCTACGGCTTTGTCGCGGACACCCTGCTGAGGAACCCCGCGGTCAGCCGTGCGCTCGTCGCGCTCTTCTCGGCGCGATTCGACCCGGACCTCGAGGGCGACCGCGCAGAGGCCTCGGCAGCGGCCCGTACTGCGCTCGACGAGGGACTCGAGGGAGTACCGACCCTCGACGCCGACCGGGTGCTGCGCACGTTCGCCAACCTCATCGAGGCGACACTTCGGACGAACTACTTCCAGGACAAGCGCCACGTCAGCTTCAAGTTCGACACGTCGCGCATCGACGGCGCACCCTTTCCCCGCCCGAAGTTCGAGATCTGGGTGTATTCGCCCCAGATCGAGGGTGTCCACCTCCGCTTCGGCAAGGTCGCGCGCGGGGGATTGCGTTGGTCGGACCGGCGGGAGGACTTCCGTACGGAGATACTGGGTCTGGTGAAGGCGCAGACCGTGAAGAACGCCGTGATCGTGCCGACCGGAGCAAAAGGCGGCTTTTTCGCAAAAAAGCTCCCGGACCCGGCCGTCGACCGCCAGGCATGGCTCACCGAGGGGCAGGCCAGTTACCGGACCTTCATCCGGGGTCTACTCGATATCACGGACAATGTCACCACGAACGGCACCACCGAGTCGGTGGTGCCGCCAGACCGCGTCGTCCGGCACGACGACGACGACACCTACCTGGTCGTGGCCGCGGACAAGGGAACGGCGTCATTCTCCGATATCGCCAATGAGCTCTCCGCCGAGTACGGCTTCTGGCTCGGGGATGCCTTCGCCTCCGGTGGGTCCGTGGGCTACGACCACAAGGCCATGGGAATCACCGCTCGGGGTGCATGGGAGTCCGTCAAGCGGCATTTCAGCGAGTTCAACGTCGACACGCAGACCGATGACTTCACCGTCGTCGGTGTCGGTGACATGAGCGGCGACGTCTTCGGGAACGGCATGCTGCTGGCTGAGCACATCCGCCTGCTGGCGGCTTTCGACCACCGACACATCTTCCTCGATCCGAACCCCGACGCAGCGACGTCGTTCGCAGAGCGGCGGCGCCTCTTCGAGCTGCCGAGGTCCAGCTGGGAGGATTACGACAGCTCGCTCATCAGCAAGGGCGGCGGGGTATACCCACGGCAGGCGAAGTCCATCCCGGTATCGCCCGAAGTGCGCGAGGCACTCGGTCTCGAGGCCGACGTCACCAAGCTGAGTCCGCCGGAGATGCTTCGGGCCATTCTGCGCGCGCCGGCAGACCTGCTCTACAACGGTGGCATCGGCACGTATGTCAAGGCTACGGCCGAGTCGAACGCCGAAGTCGGAGACCGTGCGAACGATTCCATCCGCGTGAACGGGAACGAACTGCGCGCGCGTGTCGTCGGCGAGGGCGGCAACCTCGGAATGACGCAGCGGGGCCGCGTCGAGGCTGCCCTGTCCGGGGTCATTCTCAACACCGACGCGATCGACAACAGCGCCGGTGTGGACTGCTCGGACCACGAGGTGAACATCAAGATCTTCGTCGACCGGATGGTCCGGGCAGGGCGGCTGCAGCCCGAGGAACGGTCCGAGTTCCTGCACTCGATGACCGACGAGGTCGGACGCCTCGTGCTGCAGGACAACATCGATCAGAACGTGCTCCTGCTCAACGACCGCCAGAGAGTGGTCGAGTGGAGTCCCAGCTACGAGCGGATGATGGACTGGCTGGAGAAGAAGGGTGACCTCGACCGGAACCTCGAGGCGCTGCCCACGACCGCCGAGCTACGGCGAAGGATCGATGCCGGACAGGGACTCACATCGCCGGAACTGTCGGTGCTCGCGGCCTACGCGAAGATCGAGCTGACCCGGGTCCTGTCCGCCAGCAGCCTCGCGGACGATCCGTACTTCAGTGGGACCCTCCGCCGTTACTTTCCGCAGCAGCTCGTCGAGCGGTTCGATGACCTGCTCGACACGCATCCTCTGAGGCGGGAGATCATATCGACCGTCATCGCCAACGACATCATCAACCTCGGGGGTATCACGTTCGCCTTCAGGGTCATGGAGGAGACCTCGGTTCCCGAGCCCGTCGTCGCGCGTGCCTTCGTGGCACTGCGGGAGATCTACTCGCTGGACGAGACCGTCGAGACCCTCGCTGCGCTTCCGGCCGGTTTCCCGACCGATCGCTGGACGACGGTCCACCTGGATCTGCGTCGGCTCCTGGATCGGGCAGTCCGCTGGTTCGTGCATCACGTCGAGCCGGGGACATCGGTCGATGAGGACATCGCCGCTTTCAAGCCGCTCGTCGCCCCCTTCCGGGCTCGTCTGTCCGAGTACCTGCGCGGCTGCGACCTCGAGCGTGCCCAGGATGCGATGGAGACAGCGAAGGCCTGGCAGCTTCCGGAGGAGCTCGGCAGGCACTGGGCCGAGCAGTTCGAGTCCTTCGCCCTGCTCGATATCGCGTACAGCACTCGCAGGGTGGACGAGCCGGTCGAGAACATCGCGAAGGTGTACTACGCGGTGTACGACAGGTTCGAGGTGGACAACCTGCTCGAGCGGATCACCAAGCTCCCGAGAACGGATCGCTGGCAGGCGCTGGCGCGGGCGGCCCTGCGTGATGATCTCTACTCCACGGTGGCCGACATCACGGTGGCGGTCATGCGTGCCTCCCGCGAGCTGAAGGACCGTGACGCCGGCGCGCGACTGCTGGCATGGCAGGAGCAGAACGCGGACCAGCTGCAACGGGCCAGCAACATGTTCGCCGAGGTGAATCAACTGGAGCAGGACGACATCTCCTCCCTGTCGGTGGCACTGCGGCTCCTGCGGTCCATCGTGCGGTAGCGCCGGGCCGCTGCTGTCTCCCGACCCAGGGGCGAGGGTGACAGACTGGACCTGGTGGCATTGCGCCCGTGGTCCGGTCTGTCCGGAGCGTGCATGCCATGCCGACGAGTCGCTGCCGAGCTACAGAGAGATTTCATGGCTATCTTCACTGATCCCATCCGCGAGTACGCCGGGTTCGAACCCGGCGACGCCGAGTGGCTCCACCTTCTGGTGGGGGACTGGCAGATGGTGGCGGACCTGGCCTTCGCTGACCTTGCGCTGTGGTTCCCGCTGGATGGTGGTGGCTATGTGGCGCTCGCCCATGCCCGGCCGTCGACGTCGCACACCGTGTTCCATAGCGACTTCGTCGGAGAACGTATCCGCGCGGACCTGCAGCCACTCGTCGATCTCGCATGGGCCTCCCAGAAGATCGAGCGGTCCGGTGAGACGAACTGGACCACTGAGATGGCGATGCGCGTCGAGGCGGTACCCATGGTGCGTAACGGGCGGACTCTCGCCGTCGTGACGACGCATATGGACCTTTCGAGTTCACGAATGCCGTCCCGGTTGGAGTTGACCTACCGGCAGTGTGCCTACGATCTTCTGCGCATGGGGACGCTGGGACTGTGGCCGGACTTCGCGACGCCGACGGGCTCCCGCAGGGGGGCTCCTCGTGTAGGAGACGGCTTGATCCGCCTGGATGTCGACGGGATCGTGCAGTATGCGAGCCCGAACGGTGTGTCGGCCTTCCGGCGGCTCGGAGACGTCGAAACCCTCGAAGGGCGTCCGCTGGCCGAGATCACGACGGCACTCCTGAAGGATCGACGGATGGTCGATGAGACACTGCCACTGGTCGTCACGGGACGCATGCCCTGGCGCACCGAAATCGGATCGCGGGGCGTCAGCCTCTCGCTGCGGGCCATCCCCCTGCGCGATGAGAAGGAACGGTTCGGCGCGCTCGTGCTCTGCAGGGACGTGTCCGAACTCCGGCGTCGCGAGATGGAGCTCGTTTCGAAGGACGCGACCATCCGTGAGATCCACCATCGGGTGAAGAACAACTTGCAGACAGTGGCCGCACTGCTCCGGATGCAATCGCGCAGGATGGTCAGCGAGGAAGGCAAGCTCGGGCTGGAGCAGGCGATGCGCCGGGTGTCCACCATCGCACTGGTGCATGAGACGCTCTCGCAGGGCCTCGCGCAGAGCGTCGACTTCGATGAACTGATCTCTCGACAGTTCCGGTTGTCCGCGGAAGTGGCGTCGCCCGCACAAGCCGTGCGCACGGAGCGCAGTGGAGACTTCGGGGAGTTGCCGAGCGATCTTGCGACTCCATTGGCCCTGGTGATCAACGAGCTGGTGACGAACGCCGTCGAGCACGGATTGTCGGGCAGAACCGGAACAGTCTGGTTGATGGCCAACCGGCGGACGGAGGCCGACGGCGAGGAGATACTCCGTGTCACGATTGCTGACGACGGGGTCGGGCTACCTGCCGGAGGTCACGCCGAAGGCCTCGGTCTGCAGATCGTCCGGACCCTGGTGACGAGCGAACTCGGGGGAACGATCGAGTGGAGCACCCGGCCGGGCGGCGGCACGTCGGTCACGCTCGAGCTTGGTTTGCATGTGAACCAGTCGAGCTGAGCGGGGCCCGGACAGGGGCCGAACGACGAAGGGCCGCCCATGGGCGGCCCTTCGTCATTGCGCCGGAACTGGGATCCGACCTCTCGATGCGTGCCTGGTGTCTGTACCGGCCTTCGTCAGGAAGCGCGGCGGGCCCTTGCAGCCCGGCGCTTGAGCGCGCGGCGCTCATCCTCACTCAGTCCGCCCCATACTCCAGCGTCCTGTCCGGATTCGATGGCCCACTGCAGACAGGTATCCTGCACCTGGCAGCGACGGCACACGCTCTTGGCCTCTTCGATCTGAAGAAGCGCCGGCCCGGTGTTGCCGACCGGAAAGAACAGCTCCGGGTCCTTGTCCAGACAGGCTGCGCGACTACGCCAATCCATGGTGATCACATTCTCCTCTAGCCTCGCTTCTCGTGATTTGTGAAAACATTCACGAGGGGGCTCATAGTAAAGGGGCCGACTTCGGCCCCCGGGTTTGCACTGCATTTAAGGCTGTCACGTTACCAACCGGTAAACAAGGGTTTTACAGCTTCAATTGGCCCTGTGGATGAGGGGTTTGTCACAGCAACGCACCAGCCCACGTGTCGGGGCCCGGCAGGAGTGGTCCGGTAGGGTTCGAGGGTGGCTGCGAATCCAGTGCCAGATGGCACGAGCCGACCGCTCGGCGTTCTCCTGATCAGCGTCGTCCTGATACTCGAGGCGGTCGCGCTGGTCGTCACCGCCGTGGGCTTCGCCATCACGATCTTCGGCGTGGATCCCGTCTCCGTCGGAGGTTCGGTCTTCATGGCGGTTCTGCTGCTGCTGGTCGCGTCGGCCCTGGTCGTGATGGCGAGGAAGCTTGCCGTGGGCTTTCGGTGGCCGCGCTCGCCGTCCCTCGTCGTCCAGCTGTTTCTGGTGATCCTCGCGTTCCCCTATTTCACAGCCGGCGATCCGCTGATCGGCGTGTTGCTGATAGTCCCCGCCGCGGGCGTCATCGTGCTCCTGTTCTCGAAACCGGTCGTGGACTTCACGGTGCGGACTACAGGGAGCGCAAGAACGCTGTAGCGCTGGGTGCCCCGGGTCGATGGATTCCGGGTCCTGCCTCCCCATTGCCCGTCGCACGCGCTATCTGGACTTCTAAAACCCCCGCCGGTGCGCACGCATATCCGCGTCCCTGGATGGTTGTTCCGTCCTGATCGAGCCGTACCCCGAAGATGTCGCCGTCCGAGGGCGACTTCGGTGAAAGGACGAACCCGCGGCCGGAGCTGCGGGACTGCAGGGAAAGCGGTACGCGCGTCATGAGCGTGGGACCGGGTACGGCCGACAGGGCGGCAGCGGCGCCCCGGGCTACGAATTTCGACAGTATCTGCTGGACGTCACCGGGAAGATCGTCCGCATCGTCGACGACAAGGATGCATCGATCAAGGGTGCTCGTCGCGGCGTACTGCTCGGCGAGTCGCCGCCAGTACTCTGCGATGCCGGAACCGGCAGCGGTGGGCGGTGGCGCCAGGACATCGCGCCTCTTGAGAACCTGTGCAGCCTCGGCGATCACGCGGAGGGCGTTGCTGCGCCCCGACGAACGATGGCCCAGTACGAGATAGGTCTCACCCGCGCGGAGCGGGATGGTGTAGGGGCGCAGATCGTCGCCCTGCACGCCCAGCACGACATCGTCTCCTGCCGGTGCACCCGTCATGGCTGGAAGGAGCCGGGTGATTGGAACGGAATGCGGAAGGGGATGTACGGGGAAGGGCAAGCGGGCCGGAATGCGTTCCGGGGCTTCGGCCGAGGCCGCTTCCAGCACCAATTGGCACACTCCGTCCCCCGAGCTCCCCGTAATGCGGCCCTGCGCGAAGCCCCGCCCGGCGACTGCATCCAGACTCGGGATCTTCGGCCAGGTCATGATGGTCTCCTGATGCGCACCGAGGGGCAGATAGATTCGATTCGGCATCAGCGGAAAGAATCGTGCCGTCGTCAGTTCCCGGTCTCCCGTGATCACGACGCTGACGCCGCGGCGGGCGCCGTCACGGACGAGTGAGTAGAGGTCCTCCTCCGCTCTCGAGGAGCGCAGGTTCCGGAATTGGCTCACCCATCGCCCCCACCCCGAGATGGCCAGAACGATCTGCGGTGCATCTCGCGTCGACACGGAAGGCAGTGCAGTGAGTCGTTCCAGCACGCGCCCCGCCCTCTTCGTCTCGTGCGACGCAACATATGCACCGAGGTGCGCGCCGAGCGGAACGCGCTCCAGGCTCCCGTCTCCGTCGAGTAGATACAGATGAACCTCCGGGTCGGCCACAGGCAGCGTGGAGATGACGGACGCAAGGGATGCCCCGCTACCGCACCCCGGAAGGCCGACCAGCGCGAGATGGGAGTGGTCCTGGGGACGCCATTGCAGCAGACGCTGTTCCTGGTGCTCCGGGTAATCGGCAACGCCCAGGGCGACGGCATGGGTACCAGCACCGGCCGAACGACGCACGGCCGATGGCACAGGCGGCTCCGGGTCCGCAGGCAGGAAGGCGCGACATGCCGCCGACGGGAGCACCGCGGCCAGCGGCGGAAGGACGGGAACGAAAGGATCACTGGAGTCAACACCATCAGCTGCACCACGCAGCGCGGCTGTCGCTCGTTGCAGGACGCTCTGCGCGACCCGCTCACGTCCCGTCGCGGCCTCGTCGGTTGATCCAGATCGTTCTCTGCTCAAGGATGCAGCGGCAGGGAGGCCGCTGTCGGGGGAGACCGGCGTGCGATTGGCCGTGACCGTGCTGGAACGAGTGGGTGTGTACGGCTCCGGACTGGGGGTGTGCGGGTCACCTTCGACAGCAAGGGCGGGATCGTCTCCGAGGTACGTGGTGATGTCCTGCCACCCACGGGTAGTGCGTGGCGGAGGCAGCTCGCTGCAGGACGCAACCTGGAAGGCGACAGGTGCCTCCGCCCCGCGTCGTAGGAACGCCCTGCCGGGGAGGTCGATCGGTATGTCTGCTGCCAACCCGGATCCGAGCAGGTCCTGCGATTCCATCGCGGTCTGAACCCTCAGGAGGATCGACGAGGTGATGTTCGCTCTCATGTCCGGTGTCACCGCGCCCTGCGGCCTTTGGGTCGCGAGCACCAGATGGACGCCCAGGGAGCGACCCAGTGCGGCGATCTTCATGAGGTCGGGCACCGCGGACGGAACCTCGTCGCCCAGCATCCTGAATTCGTCGATGACGACGACGAGGCGTGGTGGACATGACGAGGGCGCCACGCGGCGCAGTTCGACGACGTCGTGCGCGCCGTGCTCCGCGCAGAGGTGCTCGCGCCGGCGAAGCTCCGCGCGCAGGGACACGAGCGCTCGTGCAGTCGACTCGGACGAGAGGTCGCTGAGGTTACCGACGCAGTGGGGAAGACCGGCGAGCACGCCGAGGCCGGAGCCGCCTTTGTAGTCGATCAGGAGCAGCGCCAGATGCTCGGGTGGTTGATCCATGGCGAGTCCGAGCACCAGGGTCCGAAGGAACTCGGATTTACCGGACCCCGTCGTGCCGGCGACCAGCAGATGGGGACCGTCGTCCACGAGATCTATGAAGACGTGGCCGGTTCCCGAGTCACCCACGAGCGCCGAGGGGTGGTCCGGGTCGGACGATGCCCATCGGGCGGACACGGATTCGGTGAGGCTGTCGGGCGCCAGTTCTACCGACCACACGGAGGCGGACGACGGCGGTGCGTCCTCGCTGAAAGGCGAAGGGTTGGCGCGGTCGGGGGCCCCGCCGCGGGCTCCGGCCCGGGCCAGCGCTCTCACCGTGCGGTCGAACGTTCCATCGGCCACTCCATCGGGAGTGACCTCGAACTCCTGCCCGGCGATGCGCGCCCGGGCACTGTTGTCGGCGTGGACGACCATTCCTGCCCCAGCCGTCGTGGCGATCATCGGACCGGATCCGGCAGGTGTCCTGCGGCCGGTGGAGATCCTGATCACGAGAACGCCCGCCGTGTCACTCAGATCCGGCAAGCCGTCGGAGAACTGGAAGACCACGGTGACTCCCGATCGCGTGAGGATCGAGGTGAGGATCCGTGCATCCATCGTGAGGCGGACATTGGGGAGGAACCGGGCCTGGAGCGGAACCTCGTGAGCATGCCCCCAGAGAACCACCAGTGGCGTGTCGATGTATGGCTGGGACACCTGGAGCAGGAGCGCCCGAACGAGGCTCCGCGCCGCGCCGTCCTCGCCTGTGATCATGAAGCTGCGCTCGCTGGTTCCCTCGCCTCTTGCATGGCAAACAAGGACGAGTGGCACATCGAGGAGCAGTGGAGGAACAAAGGGCTCGTCACTCCTTTGGGCGGTCATGTTGGCGGGCTGATCGGCCGTGCCCAGCCTGAGCAGGACCCTGTCCGGGGAGGTCCTGCCGCGTGTGGGGCGTGGCGCCACGGCGGGCCGCGCCCGGAGAGCATCGAGGGCGATGTGGCCGGGATCGGGGACGCCGTGCACTCGGCGGCTCCTATCCTGGACGGCGGTCCTAGCCACAGCGCTGGTGAAGGTGTGGGCATTGCGCCGGTAGGTGACGAGGGGCACGAGGCCGGTCACCGCCGACAAGGCACTGAAGGCGAGGAAGAACCACATGCCAGTGGTGAGCGCGAGCGCGACGCCGAGTACGAGTGGCAGCAGGGCCGTGAGTATGAGGATCCGGGATGGCTTTCGGGGCACTGCTTGGTCTACGGAGAGTGCCTCGAGCAGTTCCGCGTGAGCGGTGTCGTCCCAGGCGCCGTCGTCGAGCAGTTCGATGCGGCATCGGCTCGCCCCCAGCCGAACTGCCGTGGAGACGGTGATGGCTGCTGTACTGATGCTCTCACCGTCCACGAACGTTCCGTTCGCGGACTGGAGATCCTCGAGCAGAATCGCATCCTCGGTCACCGTGAGGCGCGCATGGCTTCGGGAAAGCGCGGAATCGGACACCACGATGTCGCTGGCGGCGCGCCCGATGGTGTAGGTGCCTCTGGCCAGGGGAAACACCTGACCGGCGTCCGGACCCGAATGAACGACGAACAGGAGGTGGGGCATCCGAGGGGCGGTCTCAGGCTGCTGGTGCTTCCCGGAAACGATGATTGCACCGTCGCACAGCGCGCCGCCGAAAGGAACCAACTCGGCAAGCGGGAGGCCGTCGACGGTGAAGGGGTGAATGTACCCGTCAGCTTCCAGTTGACGAGTGAGTGCCTCGCCGGTGGTCAGAACGTCGGTGTCTACGACGATCTCCCGAGTGGGGAAAGCCGACGGGGGAGCGCTCGCGAGCGTGACGTGCAGTTCCATCGGAGCCTCCTGGTTCGACGACTGCTTCCGAGGCTAGGGGTGCAGCGACGCACGGAGAGGTGTGGCACGCTCCTTGTGGATAACGCCGCCGCCGTCACCCGGAGAGAGTCGTCACACCTGACGGTGAAGTGAGCCCACGTTCCCGACATCCGGCAGTCACCACGCCGGCAACAGTGCGGGTGCGGAACGACGTGAGGGCTCGCGGCGGTGCGGTCGACGAGTGACTTCATCGGCCTCCTTCCGCGGCGGTGGAGGGGCTACACCTGAGGTCGGGTAGCCTTAAGCCCGCATGTCTGTTGTTCGGATCAAATTCAGGAGCATCTGTGAACGTTGACCTCGTTGTCGTTGGATCGGGCTTTTTCGGCCTGACCATAGCTGAACGGGCGGCTACCCAGCTCGGTCTCAAAGTGGCCGTGCTCGATCGGCGTCACCACATAGGGGGCAATGCATACAGCGAGAACGAAGCGCGCACGGGAATCGAGGTGCACCGCTACGGAGCTCACCTCTTCCATACGTCGAACGAGCGCGTTTGGGACTATGTCCACAACTTCACCGAGTTCACTCAGTACGTGCACAAGGTCTACACCCGTCACAAGGGTGAGGTGTACCCGATGCCGATCAACCTCGGGACCATCAACCAGTTCTTCCGGACAGCCCTCGGGCCGACGGAAGCGCGCGCCCTGATCCAGGAGCAGGCCGGCGAGCTCGCCGGCACGGATCCTCAGAACCTCAACGACAAGGGCATCCAGCTCATCGGGCGGCCCCTGTACGAAGCCTTCATCAAGTACTACACGGGCAAGCAGTGGCAGACCGACCCCAAGGACCTGCCCGCGGAGATCATTTCCCGGCTCCCCGTCCGGTACACCTACGACAACCGGTACTTCAACGACAAGTACGAGGGCCTCCCCGTCAACGGCTACACGGCGTGGATCGAGCGCATGGCCGATCACCCGAACATCGACGTCCACCTGAACACGGACTTCTTCGACGAGGGCCACGAGTACTCGCGCTCGACGACGCTGGGACAGGTGCCGGTCATCTACACGGGCCCCGTCGACAGGTACTTCGATTTCGCAGAAGGCGACCTCTCCTGGCGCACGATCGACCTCGAGGAGGAAGTGTTGCCGATCGAGGACTTCCAGGGCTGTTCCGTCATGAACTACCCGGATGAGGACGCAGCCTTCACTCGCATCCACGAGTTCCGACACTTCCACCCGGAACGCGATTACACGAAGGACGCGACCGTCATCATGCGGGAGTACTCGCGCTTCGCGGAGAAGGACGACGAGCCGTACTACCCGATCAACACCTCCGACGACCGCGCCAAGCTGCTCGCCTACCGTGACCTGGCGAAGGGCGAGAAGTCGGTGCTCTTCGGCGGACGCCTCGGGACCTACAAGTATCTCGACATGCACATGGCGATCGGATCAGCCCTGTCCATGTTCGACAACAAGATCACGCCTCACTTCAGGGGCGGGCAGAAGCTCGAGAGCGGGGGAGTGGCCGCATGAGTGAGGCCACGCTGACCGATGCCGCAGCCGAGCAGATCCAGAGCGCCCAGGCGTGGCATGCCATCCAGCGGGTGGTTCTTCCGAATCAGAACCAGATGGACACGGCGGCCCTCTACGTCGACACGGGCAGCGCGGTCGGTGTCCAGGTAAACACCACAGATGGCAGCACGAGCACCCAGTCGAACGTCACGAGTCTCGCCGCGCCCGGCCAGGAGCTCCATGTCGAGGACTTCCGCTCCAGGCGGTCGACGTCCGTTCGTCCGGGAGAGCGGGTCTCCTTCGGCACGTACTTCAACGCGTTTCCTGCGAGCTACTGGCGTCGCTGGACCACTGTTCGGAACGTGAGGCTGTCCATCGAGACACGCGGCGCGGGTGGCATCAGCGTCTACAAGTCGAACGCGCGCGGCTCACTGCAACACGTCGAGACCAAGCGCGTGTCCGACGCCGCCACGAGTACCTTCGACCTCTCACTGGAGCCCTTCGGCGACGGTGGGTGGTACTGGTTCGACCTGGTGGCCGGATCGACCCCGCTCGTACTCAATCATGCAGAATGGCTTGCTCCGGGAGAGTCCCCGGCACCCGGCAAGATCACGCTCGAGATCACGACCCTGAACAAGCCCGACTTCTGCGCGAACAACCTCTCGATACTTGCCGAGAATGTGGACGTGCTCGAGAACGTGCAGGAAGTGCTGATCGTCGACCAAGGCACGAAGAAGGTCGCCGACGAAGCGAACTTCGCGAGCATCAGTGCCGCCCTCGAAGGCAAACTGAGGATTATCGACCAAGCGAACCTAGGTGGTTCCGGCGGCTTCGCCCGGGGCATGTACGAGGCGGTGGAGAACGGCAGCGACTACGCGCTGCTCCTTGATGACGACGTCGTGATGGAGCCGGAGAGCATCACCAGGCTCCTGGCCTTCGCCGACCACTGCAAGACTCCGACGATCGTCGGCGGTCACATGTTCGACCTCTACAACCGGACGGTACTGCATACGTTCGGCGAGATCGTGAACCCCTACCGGTTCCAGCCGGACCAGCCTGTCGCCGAGCAGACTTTGGGGCACGACTTCATGCGCTCGAATCTCCGCCACACGCCGTGGCTGCACCGGCGGATCGACGTCGACTACAACGGTTGGTGGATGTGCCTCATTCCGACTCAGGTGATCCGCGAGATCGGTCTGTCGCTGCCGGTTTTCATCAAGTGGGATGACGCGGAGTACGGCCTGCGGGCGAAGAAGGCAGGGTATCCCACCGTGTCGATGCCAGGATCGGCAGTCTGGCACGTCTCCTGGATCGACAAGGACGACATGGTGGGGTGGCAGGCTTACTTCCACACTCGCAACCGCATGATCGCGGCCTTGATCCACAGCCCGTACGAACGGGGGGGCAGGGTGATCCGCGAGTCCGGGTACTCGGACGTGAAGCACCTCGTGTCGATGCAGTACTACACAGCTCGTGGCCGCGTGATGGCCATGCGCGATGTCCTGCGTGGTCCCGATCAGCTGCACGCCATTCTCGCGACGAAGCTTCCCGAGATCCGGGCCCTGAGTAAGGGGCACTCCGATGCGCAGCTCAAGCCGAACCCCGACGACTTTCCGGCTCCGAAAATGGACAAACCGCCGCGTCACGGACAGGGTTTCAAGGCTCCTTCCTACACGACACTCGTGCCGTGGGCAGTGAAGACGATTGCGCGCCAGTTGAGCAAGCCGGTCGCTTCGGAGAGCAAGGAGCGGCCCCAGGCATTCGTCGCGCACCAGGACAACAAGTGGTGGCGGATGTCGCAATACGACAGCGCGATCGTCTCGAATGCTGAAGGAACCGGGGCGTCCTGGTACCGCAGGGACCCGCAGCAGCTTCGTGCACTCCTCGCTGAGGCTGGTCGGCTGAATGCGGAGATCCTCAGGAAGTGGCCACAACTCCGGGAACAATACCGGGCGTCGCTCGACGACATCACGTCCTTCGAGTCCTGGAAGAAGACCTTCGACCAGCATTCCGGGGAAGGCAAGTAGATTGAGCACGATCGACCTGACCACCCCCGGCCTGGGAGGTGGTCTCAAGGATGTGCTGCGGTCGCGGTACCTACTGAAGCTCCTGGTGCAGAAGGAGTTGAAGGTTCGCTACCGAGGCTCGGTCCTCGGTCTGCTGTGGTCCTATGTGAAACCGGGCGTGCAGTTCGTCGTGTTCTGGTTCGCCCTCGGAATCTTCTTGGGAATGAATCGCAACACGGAGAACTACCCGATCTACCTGTTCTCCGGCATCGTCCTGATCAACTTCTTCAACGAAGCGTTGAGCAACGCGTCTCGATCCATCGTCGGCAACGGCGGGTTGATCAAGAAGATATATCTTCCCCGGGAGTTGTTCCCGGTGGCCTCTGTCTGGGTATCCGCAATTCACTTCGTGCCGCAACTGTTCGTCCTGCTCGTTGCCTGCTTCATCGCGGGCTGGACACCAGGGGTAGTGCAGATCGGTGCAGCTGTTATCGGTTTCCTCATCGTCGCGCTGTTGGCGATCGGCCTCGGACTGTTCTTCGGCTCCGTCAATGTCTACTTCCGCGATTCCGAGAACTTCGTCGACATGTTGTTGATGATCGCGACCTGGGCGTCGCCAGTCCTTTACTCGTGGACGATGGTTCGGGACGGACTCTTCGATGCTTTCGGCGCGGGGACCGGCGGAATCCTGCACACCATCTACCAGGTCAACCCGCTCACCATCGCTGTGGAACTGTTCCACTTCGCCTTCTGGATGCCGACCACGAGCGGCGTGACAGATCCGCTGACAGCCGTCCCGCCGAACCTGCTCGACCTATGGATGCCCATCGGGGTCGTGATCTCGGTCCTCGTGATCGTCCTCGGCCAGTTCACCTTCAGGCGGCTCGAGGGCCGTTTCGCTCAGGAGCTCTGACTATGACGACGGCAATAGAGGTCAGGGGGATATCGAAGGAATTCGTCCTGAGGCATACCCGCTCCATCAAGGAAGCCTTCGTGTGGATCATGAAGGGGCGCAAGGGGGATCTCTCCAAGAAGTTCCATGCGCTCAGCGACGTGAGCCTGACCATCGAGCAGGGCGAGTCCGTCGCATTGCTCGGTCTGAACGGATCGGGAAAATCCACGCTACTCAAGCACATCTCCGGAGTGATGCTGCCGGACGTGGGAACGGTGCAGACCAGGGGAAGGGTTGCAGGGCTGATCGAGGTCGGTGCCGGTTTCCATCCTGACCTGTCGGGTCGCGACAACGTGTACCTCAACGGCGCCATCCTGGGCATGAGTGAGGAGCAGATCGAGGAGCGCTTTGATGACATCCTCGAATTCTCCGAGATCGGGCAGTTCATCGACACCGAGGTGAAGTTCTACTCCTCCGGAATGTATCTTCGGCTTGCGTTCTCGGTAGCGGTCCATACGAATCCCGAAGTGTTCCTCGTCGACGAGATCCTCGCGGTAGGGGACGAGCCGTTCCAGAAGAAGTGCATCGCCCGCATCAAAGAACTGGCGGACGACGGCAAGACGCTGGTGGTAGTCAGCCACGACCTCGACCTGGTGGCGCAGATCTGCAAGCGTGGCGTCCTTCTGGAGCACGGCCGCCTCCTGATGGATGGGCCGGTCGACGAGGTCGTCGCAAGGCTGCGCGGAAACGACTGAAGCGCCGCGGCCATCGGTCGCACGGCGGCACAGGGACCTAGCAGGGTCAAACGGCAGGTAGTAACGATGAGCTAATGAATGGGGAACGGCATGTGGGCCGCAGCGGTACCGGAGATACTCCTGGCTCTGGGAGTCCTTTTCCTCCCGGGACTGACGGTCGGCGTCGCAGGTTTCGGTCTTCGTGGCTTCAATGCCCTCGCGGTGGCGCCACTGCTGTCGATGTCCTTCATCGCACTGGGGGCAATCGCGGCCGATCTTGCGGGCATCGACTGGTCTCTCCTGCCGGTCGTCGTGCTGATGGTCGTTGCGCTGCTCGTCGGCTTGGTTCCTCTGCTGGCACTCCGGAAGACAGAGAAACCGCGCGAAGCATTGAGCGGTCGTGATCTTCTCCTACCCCTCGCGGGATTGGCAGTCGCCGTGTTCCTCCTGGCACGCCGGCTGTTCTTCGCATTCGGCAGCCCCGAGAACTTCTCGCAGACCTTCGACAACATCTTTCATCTGAACGCGATCCAGTACATCGCGCAGACAAAATCAGCTTCTTCCCTGACGCTCGGCGACATGACCGGCATCGATTTCTACCCCGCTGGCTGGCACGGCGTCGTCTCCCTTGTGCACATGCTCGCGGGAAGTTCGATTCCCGTCAGCGTCAACGCCGTGAACCTCGTGGTCGCCGCTGTGGTCTGGCCTGCAGGGTGTCTGTACCTGGTGCAGTCGATGGTCGGGGCACGGTGGGCGACGCTCCTGCTGACGGGTGTCCTGTCGGCCGCATTCGGCTCTTTCCCGCTCCTGCTATTGGATTTCGGCGTGCTCTACCCGAACTTCCTCGGCGTCTGCCTCCTTCCGGCCGTCCTGGCTCTGCTGGTCAATGCTCTTGGCCTCGCATCCGGTGCAACTCCGCGTGTGATCGTGTGGGTCCTGTTCCTGGCCTCGCTACCGGGGTTGGCCCTGTCCCACCCGAGTGCTGTCGCGGCCCTGATCGCGTTCTCCGTTCCACTCGCTCTGGTCGTCTTCGCCAAGGCCCTGCTACGTCAGCGCTCTACCCGCCGCCGGTCCCTGGTCTCCGCCCTGGTCGCTGTCGCTTCACTCGCCGTGTTCTGGTACCTCCTGACAATCGTGTGGGGTCTCCTGCGGCCTGCGGAGGAGTCGTTGATCTGGCTGCCGGTACAGACCCAGCCTCAGGCTGTGGGGGAGTTCCTGCTGGCTGGGCCGCTGGGAGCACCCCCTATCTGGGCTGTGGCCGTCATGACCGCGGTCGGGCTCGGCGTTCTGATCTCGCAGGTGAGGCATCTGTGGATGGTTGGTGTCTATATCGTGGGCGCCGGGCTCTTCGTGGTGGCCACTGGGGCTCCTGATGGAGATTTCCGGGACCTGATCACTGGCGCCTGGTACACCGATACCGTTCGGCTCGCGTCGCTCCTGCCGATTGTCACCATCCCGATCGCGGCGGTGGGAGGAGGCGCGATTGCAGGGCTACTTGTGGAGTGGGCAATCTCAATCTGGCGCCGTGTCGATGCGCCCCGTCCGGAGGGACGTTGGCAAGTGGCCGTCTCAGTCGCTGCAGCCGGTGTTCTGGTAGCGACAGGGACTCTCCTCACGCAAGGCGAGAACATCCGAGCGGCGGCTCGGAGCGCGGCGGCCGGATACCAGCTGACGTCCGACTCGCTCTTGGTCTCGTCCGACGAGTACGAGCTGATGCAGCGACTCGACGAGTTGATTCCGGAGGATGCGGTGATCGCGGGCAATCCTTGGACCGGGAGCTCCCTTGCATACGCCTTCGCGGATCGCCGTCCCCTGCAGCTCCACACCTTGGCGATACTGCCGCCCGAGGCGCTGGAGGTCTACGCTGATCTGCGAGACGCCGATACGGATCCAGAAGCGTGTGCAGCAATTCTCGAGGAGGGAGTCGAGTACGTGCTGGACTTCGGTGATCGGGAGGTGCACGGCGGATACCACGCTCACCCAGGCCTCGAAGAACTCGAAACGAGTGATGCGGTCGAGCTTGTTGAGTCCGTCGGGAGAGCCAAGCTCTACCAGGTGACAGCATGTGGCGTCGACTGATTCGGCACTGTGGCGGCTGCGAGTTGCGCTGGCATGCCGGATGAAAGAGGTCGTCTACCGTGGGGTTCCCTCGTCGAGAGCGCGACGGACAACTGCTAACTGATAGGACGCGACTACCAGTTCCGAGACCGCAACGGCCCAGGCGACCATAACTGGACCCACGAACACCGCGGCGACGATGATCAGCGGAACGCCGACGGCAGCTCCCAGCACTGTCGAGGCAGCGAGCGCACGTCCTTGGCCAAGCGGGATCAGGCAGGCGAGGCCGACGACGGAGGACACCGCGATACCAGCGAATACCGCTCCTACAGGAACGCTGAGACTGAAATCGACGATGATGCGACCGTTGGACAAGAGCCGGCTCCCCGAGGGCAGGACGACCGCAAGACCGGCGCCGCCCAGTAGTCCTATGAAGGGCGCCATCAGGGTTGTCCGCTTGATGCGGTGGCGCTGGACAGCCTTGTCAGGAGAGGCTATCGCGCCCTGCAGCACCTGCACTACCGGCCCGAGTGCGATCTGGCCGTACCGGATGAACCTGTCAGCCATGGCGTAAACTTCACGCGCCGAGGGAAGGAATGCCGAGATCATGATCAGTGGTGCGCCGACGTAGAGCGAGGACGTGGCAGCCGTGATGACGCCGTGGAGTTGCGAGGGCAAACGCCTGAAGGCTGCGGCAACAGACAGATCGGGTGACCGTTTCTCACGTGCCGAATTGCTGATGACCAGGGCGGTGGCCACGACGGCGATCAGGTTGAAGACTCCCTGACAAGCGAGAAAGACGAACACGTTCTGGGTCAGTAGGATGCCCGCTACGCCGGCGAGGGTACCGATGCTTATGGGAAGCGCGTCGCAGAGGATCAGCCGCTTCGGACGTGCCTCGCCCACGAAATACCAGGTACCTCCGAGGAAGGGCAGAAGGTAGACGAGGCATCCCACGATCATCTCGCTGCGATACTCCGCGGTCGTCAGACCGAACGGTATCAATACCGCGAAAGGAGCGACGAGGGCTGCCAGATACACTCTGGACACTAAGGAATCGAGAAACATCCGGGGCCGGTCCTCGGCTGGCATCCCCGCAACCATGGCCGGGCCCGTCGTGCCCCAACCGAATGACACCAGGACACCCAGAAGCGCGGCAAGTGTTTGCGCGACGGCAATGATGCCCCACACGTCGTCGCCTGCTTGCGTGACGACGACGGGTATAGCAAGCAGCCCGATGATGCTCGTGATCGCAACGGCCGCGGTATAGGAGCCAAGCCGCGCTATCAACCCTCCCACAGAGTGCCCTTCATAGTGCTGAATATGGCGTTGCCTTGTCTGTGCGCCCTGGAGCCGGTCAGGTCAAGCGACGCTGCAGATGTCCAGGCAATTTTCCGGTCCGGCCCCGCACTCCGTCCGCGGTGCCGCGAGCGAGGGCGAGGACGTGCTTGCCGCGCTGCGGGCCTAGAGCCACCCTGGCTAGGTGCCCGACGACATCATGGCCAAGCCGCGAGAAGGTCCAGCCAGGAGCGCGCCGAAACGACTCTCGCGCAACCAGTACACCGTTGCGGGCGATGTAATAGGTTCTGAAGGGCGGATGGTAGGCGATCGACAGCTGTCTCCCGGCCCGGCTCAGCGGCCGTCCAAGAATGGTCAGTGGGCGCATGGAGCCGAGGGAATGTTCCAGATTGGTGCCGGCGGCGACGAGGGTGAAAAGACCAGCTGCGCGCACGCGTTCGTTGAATTCCGTATCCACCCAGTCGATGAATAGGTCGTCGCGGAGCGCTCCGACAGCGTCGAGGGTGGACGCCGGGATCAGGAGGCCCGACTGCATCGGATCGTAGGCGAGGCCGAATCCTCGCTCCGCTCCTGAGAGGGCTACTGGCCGCTGGTTCTGTCGAGCATAGGAGACCGTCCCTACGGGTAGCCCGGCCCTGCGCGCTTCGTGTGCGGTGTCCAGGAGGTGATCGACGTACCCGGGTTCGAGGTCGGTGTCCTGATCGAGGGTCAGAACGAATTCGGCATGGTACTCGCGCGCCCACGCAATGCCCTCGTTGAGCGTGACCGCGATCCCGTCATTGCTACCGCGCCGGATGACATGGGCTCCGAGTGCTTCCAATCGGGAGAGAACTGCTTCTGCGTCTGGCCCGGACCCGTCATCAGCAACGACGACCGCGGACACCTGGCCGACCAGGGCGGTATACCGATGGACGAGCGCGAGAGACGGACGAAAGCTGCTGATCACCGCGACGACGACCGGATCGCTCACGGGGTCGTCCTTCCAGGGCCGACGGCGACGGCTGCTGCGAGACTGGCTAGGAGCTCGACCGCTCGGCGTAGCGGGACTGTCTTCCGTCGGACTCCACGAACTACCGCGACGGCCGCGGCTCCGGGCACGGCACTGGACGAGTAGGCCGCCACCACGCCGGCCAATTCAACCGAACCAGCTGGCGTTCTTGTGGCGAGAGTGTCGGCCATGACCTTCCTCCAGCCGATGCCAGCCTTGTACAGGAACCGAGCCAGCGCTGGTGGCGAGGCCGAACCCTCGAAGGTGCGCGCCAGCGTCCTCACTCTGCCTGCGATGTTCCTCAGGCCGGTGCGATTCTCACCGACGACGTTGTCCTGGTGCTGAATGTAGTCCTGAACGAGAGTCTCGACCACGAAGTAGCCCTGCGATGCCCCGGCGCAAACCCCAAGCCAGTGATCGTGGTACTGCGCCGGCGTGTTCAGTTGGGGGAATGGAAGCGCAACGGACAGTAGTTCGGTCCGGAGCACGCTGAGCGAACCGGTCACCTGATTCTCGCTGAAGAGGTCGACAAGCGGCACTTGACGTCGTTCAGTCCCTGCGGTGAGTACTTCGCCGTTGTCTCTAGTCACACGTGCCTGGCCGGACACGAGCGAGTGTCCGTCCAGGTGTGGAAGAAGTGTCGCCAGCTTCTCCGGATACCAGTAGTCGTCCTGGTCGCTCAGAGCGATCCAACGTGCGGTCGACGGAACTGCCGCGAGGACCCTTTCGAAGTTCCCGTAAAATCCCAGGCGCTCGGCGAAGCCGACAACCTCGAAGCGATCGTCGTCCCCGCAGATGCTCCGGACAGTCGCAGCTACATCCTCGTGGTCACCGTCCACGGATATGAGGCAACGGAAGTTCGAGTACGTCTGGGCTTGGATCGACAACAGCTGGCGGGCGAAAAGCTGTGCAGGCGGTTGGTAAGCAGCAAGAGCCACTATCCCGAAGCCGAACCCGACACTAGTCATTGGGGTTTCCCCCGCTGCGATATTTGCGAATGCGTCGGGCAGCTACGAAGAAGGCTCGGGCAAGCATCAATCGGGAACGCACGATGAGGAAGGGGGATCGAGCTTTCTTCGGGGTGGTGTTGGTGTCATGGAGGCGCCGGGACAACGTGTCCTGCTCGATGTGACGCATTTCGCCGGCCAGGTTCCCCACTAGAGCGATCCACTGATCGTGTGTCTCGTAAAGGGACTGAGGGAACGGCAGTATGAGCGGGGCGACGTCCCGACGGAATGCCATTGCGCACCCGTAATAAGGGCGTACTCCAACCCACAGGAGCAGCAGATTTGTCCTTTTCCTCGAGCTGTCGACCGCCCTCAACCTCAGCGATTCTATGGATCTCGGCTGCTGACCGAAGAACGAGAAATTGCTCGCGACGACGGATGACGTGCTCATTGCATCGATCATGACGTCCAGCCGTCCCGGTAGCCACACATCGTCCTGATCCGAGAGAAAGATGTATCTGCCCCGGCTCGCTGTCAGCGCCGCTTCGAACGTGCGGACATAACCGCGATTGACCGCGGAGCGAACGAGCCGGATCCGGTCGTCCTTGAAATCCTCGATGATGTCGAGGGACGAGTCGGTCGAGGCGTCATCAACGACGATCACCTCGTCGTCAGGTCCCAGCTGCGCCACGATGGAATCGAGCTGTTCAGTGACATGAGCGGCGCCGTTGTAGACGGCCATACATACGCTAGCGCGAATCACGCGCTCATCGCCGGAGTGTGTGTCCGGTCCCATGCCCATTCCCGTCCTAGCTGCCAATGATCCCGAACGAGTCTACCGAACGGCTTTTTCACTTCGCACAACCCGCCTCTCTATAGTTGAGGTGTCGTTGGGACGCATCCGTCCCCGCCGCCGTCCCACTGCAGAAAGATTGCCATGGCCTCCGTTGACGTCCTGTTTCCCTACTACGGGGATGTCGATCTCATGAAGAAGGCCGCACGTAGCGTGATGAGCCAGCAATTCCAGGACTGGAGGCTGGTTGTGGTGGACGATGGCTACCCCGATCCTGAACCAGCCCGTTGGTTCGGGGAAATCCACGACGAGCGGGTTTCCTACCAGCGGAATGAGTCGAATCTGGGCGCGAACGGGAACTACAGGCGCGCACTCGAGCTCGTCGAGGCACCCATCGCCGTCATCATGGGCGCGGACGACCTGATGCTGCCGAACTACCTGCAGACGGTGGTCGACACATTCTCCGCCTATCCCACTGCCGACGTAGTGCAGCCCGGCGTGCAGGTGATCGACGAGAATGGAGCGGTTGTCGCGCCTCTCGTGGATAGGGTCAAGAGCATCGCGATGCCCAACGCTACGACGCCGACCGTGCTGCAGGGCGAGCGTCTCGCCACGAGCCTGCTGCATGCGGGCTGGCACTACTTCCCCTCCCTTGCATGGCGCTCCGAGACCATCACGCGCATCGGTTTCCGTCCCGAGTTCGACGTCGTGCAGGACCTTGCGCTACTGCTCGACATCGCAGCCGACGGAGGGACGATGGTGCTACAGCCCGAATTGGCCTTCCTGTACCGCCGCCACTCCGGGTCGGACTCATCGGTACGGGCACTCGACGGCCGGCGGTTCGACGAGGAACGCCGGTTCTTCGAGATCGAGGCTGAGCGATTCGCGGCCCTCGGATGGCCCAAGGCAGCCCGAGCGGCATCGCTGCACATTACCTCGCGGCTGAACGCGGTGTCGCTGCTCGCAAGCTCACTCCTCAAGGGGCGCAAGGCATCGATTTCGAGCCTTACGCGTCACGTCCTCAGCTGAGTCTTCCCACCGCCGTCGTTCCGGCAGTGGTACGCGGTCTCAGCTACGCCCGTCGATCCAGGGCTTCGGGGCTTCGTCCAGTGCGATACGGCGGGACAAAGCTGTCAGGGCGTTCTCGGCATGCCGAAAGCGCTGGTAGGTCGTTGCCATGAAAACGAAGAAGCTCACGATCGTGGCGTAGAGGACCAGATCGGTGCCTCGCCCCACCCCGAGGAACGAAGCCACTGCTGTCAGCACTTCGGGGAGGAAGATCGAAGCGACCGCAGCGACGGCAAAGATCATGAGCATGATGCGGCGGATTGCCAGATGCCGGGCATTGGCCCCCCCGCGCATCAGCACCAGTGACACCAGGATGACGGCGAGTACCAGGACGATTTGGACGATCAGCAGCACGGGATCACCTAAAGAAGAGTTCGGCGAGGATATTGACGGAGTTGAGCAGCGACTGACCCTTGGACTTCGAGTAATCGGTGTAGATGATCTCGACAGGGTGCTCGGCCCAGCGAGGCTTGATCTCTGCGATCTGGTGAACCAGTTCGGACGCGTGGGCCATGCGGTTCTGCGTGAGGTGGATCTTCGATGCAACGTCACGATTCAGAGCCCGCAGCCCGTTGTGGGCGTCCGTCAGATCCAGTCCGGTCGCCAGACGGGATTGGACGGCAGCTGTCTTCAGCACAAGCCTCTTCATGGGGCCGATCTGGGTCCTGTCGTCCAGGAATCTAGACCCGAGGATGATGTCGGCTTCCCCTGCGTCCAGCCTGGCAACCATCGCCGCGGCATCGACGACGCGATGCTGGCCGTCGGCGTCGAACGTGACAATATTTCGCGTGTCCGGATCCTGGAGGGCGAACTCTATGCCGGTTTGAAGGGCGGCCCCCTGCCCGAGATTGATGGGGTGCTGCACGACCACAGCTCCGGCTGCCCGAGCAATCTCCTGAGATCCATCAGAACTTCCATCGTCGACGCACACGACATTCGGGAAGACTGGCCTGAGACTTTCGATCACCGAGCGGACCACAGTTGCTTCGTTGTACATCGGGATAACGACCCAGGTGCGATTCACTGCCTCAGTATCCCACATCGCCCTCATCTGGCCGTCAGCGCGACCGCTCGGACGGAGCTCGCATGGCAGTAGTCCCCGGTCGCTCCTTGGTTCCTAGCGACCATGACCCGCAGCCCTCTGCTGGTGGCGACTTGCTGTTAGTGCTCCTTCACCGGAATGATGGCGGCTATGCGTGGAATCATCCTTGCCGGCGGAACAGGGTCCCGGCTGCACCCCATCACACTAGGCGTCAGCAAGCAGCTGGTTCCTGTTTACGACAAGCCGATGATCTACTATCCGCTGTCCACGCTGATTCTCGCAGGCATCAAGGACATCCTGATCATCACGACGCCCCACGACGCCGAGCAGTTTGAGAGATTGCTGGGGGATGGCAGCCGCTTCGGCGTAAGCCTTACCTACATGAAGCAGCCTTCCCCTGACGGCTTGGCCCAAGCGTTCGTGCTTGGGGCGGATCACATCGGATCCGGTCCGGTCGCCCTCGTGCTTGGCGATAACATCTTCTACGGTCAGGGCATGGGAACGCAGCTCCGCCGGTTCGCCGATATCGACGGCGGAGCAATCTTCGGCTACTGGGTTGCGGACCCGACAGCATACGGTGTCGTTGAGTTCAATGCCGAGGGGCGAGCGGTATCGCTGGAAGAAAAGCCGGAGCACCCCAAGAGCCATTTCGCAGTTCCTGGACTCTACTTCTATGACAACGACGTCATCGACATAGCGGCGAATCTCAAACCGTCCCCCCGTGGGGAACTGGAAATCACCGACATCAACCGAGCGTACCTCGACCGGGGCGCGTTGCACGTGGAGATCCTGCCCAGAGGTACTGCCTGGCTCGATACCGGCACTTTCGATTCCCTGAACGAAGCATCGGACTTCATCAGAACGGTCCAAAAACGCCAAGGGTTGTCCATCGGCTGTCCTGAAGAGATCAGCTGGCGCCTCGGCAACCTTTCGGACGACGAACTCCTGGAACGTGCGAGGCCGCTGGTGAAAAGCGGCTATGGGCAGTATTTGATGAGCCTTCTGTCGCAGTAGCAGTATGCGCGCACCTGTCGACCCGGTGTGCCCGGCGGTGGCGCCGTGCGCGCCCTCAGCCCGTTAGTATCGAAGCGTTGATGCAAGGGAAAAGCGAAGGAAATTATGTCGAACGCAGCAGTTGTTGTCTCCTACAACCGGAGAGAACTGCTTGAGAAGTGTATATCGGCTCTCACACAGCAGACGCGCCCGCTCGACGAGATCATTGTCGTCGACAACGGATCGACCGATGGTGGTCCAGACATGGTGCGAAAGCTATATCCTGGAGTCTTCCTCTTCGAGACCGGGGCGAATCTGGGCGGGGCAGGGGGTTTTGCCTGGGGCGTAGAGCTCGCGGCTGAACGAGGGCACGACTACGTCTGGCTCATGGATGACGATGGAGAGCCCGATCTCAACTCGTTCGAGGAGTTGATGGCGGCAGTGGAAACCAGTGACGACACTCTCTCGTTCGCTGCCTCAATGGTCACTACTCATGACACGGGCACACCGAATGTCGGGAACCTCCCGGTGCTGAGCACTGACATGCAGCATCAGCTGAAGGCGCAGAGGAACGGTACCATTGCGGTCCGCGCTGCAACCTTCGTGGGAGTTCTCGTCAATGTGGCAGTCGCCCGCACGACACACCTGCCGCAGCGCGATTACTTCATCTGGATCGATGACATGGAGTACACGCTGAGGCTATCGCGACTTGCTCCCGCAGTGATGGTCAGCAAGAGCACTATCAAGCACCCAATGAACGCCGGCGGCTCGAAGGACATGAAGGGCCGCCTCTTCTACCACCTTCGGAATCAGATCTGGGTAATCAAGAGCAACCCGGAACTGTCACTTCCGCGGAAAATCTTCGATTCGACGTTCTACGTTGTCCATGCCTTGGGGCAAGGTCCGCACGCCGCGGACAAGGGGCTATGGGCCAGATCGATTGCCAAGGGTATTTTCGAAGCGCTCTTCCGCAAACCCCGTGAAGAGCCGGTCGGGTCGCTCGTTCGGTCGCTTCCTGCGCATCGCCGATCTGAAATTCTTCCCTGATCGTGTTTCCGGCACAGACGTCTCCCGCTGGGTGCTTCATCCAAAGTCACGGTGGGGGCTGCGCTAGGTGCTCCGATTGTTAGACGGTGCAGGGGGTGCCGGCCACCGTTCTGAGCGTGGCTTGCCAACGGTGTTGTGCGCGCGGGTTCCGGCAGCAGCGTCGCAAGGAGTCGTGCTAGGCGGAGCGCCTATATGCGATGCAGCAAAATGGCATTTACAGATCCCGTCCGCACAGCGACCACCTACGAAGCGAGCAGCTTCGGTACTGCGCCCGGCCTAGTCCCTGTCTCCCGGAGTCCGTCGAGATGATGCAGGCACTTCCTATTGCCGATGATGCGTGCCCTAAAGAATGGACGAGGCGCAGGTCCCACATGTGCCAGCCTGTGTTATCGGAGACCTCCGTTCAAGCGTTGTCTTCGGAGGTCTCCGTTGTAGCCGCGGGCAGGGGCAGTGCTTGTCCCCTCAAGCCCTCCTCCCCTACTACTAGCAGTTTACTAGCAGTTAGCGCAGACCTGATGCCTACCGAACAAGCGGAAGGCGCTCAAAAATCGTGCAGTGCGGGTTCTGGCTGATTGAGGGGTTCTGGTCGGGCTCATGGGGTGGTTCAGGTGTATTGGATGGTGGCTCCGGTGGTGGGTGTCCAGGTGATGGTGCCGCCGTCGAAGGTTTGGGTGCAGCGGGTTGTGGTTGTGGTTGTGGTGCAGGTTTCGTTGGTGGTGGGGTAGCCGAGTCGTCCGTTTTCGTAGCCGGTGGATGCCCAGGTGCGGCGTATTTCTCCGCCGGTGGGGTGTGCTCCTGCGGTGGGGTTCCAGGTGATTGCTCCGCCTTGGAAGTTCTGGTAGCAGCCGTTGTTCTTGATGCCGCAGGTTTGGGGGCCGGTGGGGTAGCCGAGGTTCCCTGCTTCGAATCCGGTTGCCTGGTAGGCGGTGCGGATGGGGCCCGTGGGGCTTATCTGGGCTCCGGTAGCGGGAGACCATAGGATGGCTCCGTGCTGGTAGTTCTGGAAGCAGCCGCCGCCGCGGATGCCGCAGGTTTCCGGTCCGGTGGGGTAGCCGAGGGTTCCGTTCTGGTAGCCGGTACTGGCCCAGGTGCGGCGGATGTCTCCGACGGTGGCGTGGGCTCCGGTGGTCGGGGTCCAGTGGATGGCGCCGCCCTGGAAGTTCTGGGAGCAGCCGCCATTGATCAGTCCGCAGGTCTCGGCGCTGGTGGGGAATCCGAGGTTGCCTGTTTCGAAGCCGGTCCGGGCCCAGGCTCGGCGGATCTCTCCGCCGGTTGCGTGTGCTCCGGTGGCCGCGGTCCAGTGGATGGCGCCGCCCTGGAAGTCCTGATAGCAGCCATTGGCGGTGATGCCGCAGATCTGGGGTCCGGTGGGGTAGCCGAGACCGCCGTTTTCGTACCCGTTCGCGGCGTAGGTGGTGCGGATAGGGCCGTTGGGGCTGATCTGGGCTCCGGTAGAGGCTGACCAGAGGATCGCTCCGCGTTGGTAGTTCTGGTAGCACCCGCCGCCGCGGATCCCGCAGACCTGGCTACCGGTCGGGTAGCCCAGGGGCCCGTTCTCGAAGCCGCTGCCCTGGTAGGCGGTGCGGATCGCTCCGTTGGTGCTGATGTGGGCTCCTGTTGCGGGAGACCACAGGATTGCCCCGCCCTGGAAGTTCTGGTAGCAGCCGCCGTCTCGGATGCCGCAGACCTGGGCTCCGGTGGGGTAGCCGAGGGGCCCGGTCTCATAGCCTGTGTTCTTCCACGTGGAGCGGATGCCGCCGTTCAGGCTCGCGTGCGCTCCTGTCGCGGGGGACCAGATGACCGCGCCGCCACTGTAGTCCTGGAAGCACCCGCCGTTGACGAGTCCGCACACCACGCCCGAGGTAGCCGCACCCAGACCAGAAGTACGCGCAGCCACAGCAGCAATCTCAGCACTACCATTCGAAGCGGCCGCCTGATTGTTCCGCGCGAAAGCTTGAAGTGCGGAAAGAGTGCCTGGCCACTGGTTCCAGTCACCGACGACAGGCCCCTGGCTCGTGTATTGCCACAGCTCGTAGCCCGACCATCCTGCAGGCATGGTGGTCGGAGCGGCGTTGCTGTAACTCGCAAGATGCAGGGGATGGTTCCCGAAAGCTGTGGAGCGGCCTGTGCAGGTGTTCCACCAGTCGGCCGTCGTGTAGATCATGGGAACGCGTCCCGTGCGCGCGAGCACCGTGTTGGAGAAATCGCGGATCCAGTTCACCATCTGAACCGGTGACATGTTGTAGCAGGAGTTGCCGAGCGTTGAGTAGGGGTTGTACTCGACGTCGAGCAGGGGAGGAAGGGTCTTTCCATCTGCCGACCAGCCTCCGCCGTTGTTGACGAAGTAGTTGGCTTGTTCGGCTCCTGAGCTCACACTCGGTATCGCGAAGTGGTAGGCGCCGCGAAGCATCCCGACGTTCGTCGAGCCCTGGTATTGCTCGCCGAAGAAGGGATTTCGGTAGTTGGTCGATTCCGTCGCTTTGGTGTAAGCGAAGCGGGCGCCTTCATTCCACGCTGCCTGCCAGTTGACGGTGCCCTGGTGGCTGCTGACGTCCACCCCTAGCACACCGCTGGGTTTCCAGTAATTGACTGCGGCCAGACCGCCCCCGCCGTCTTCCTCGATCGCTGTGGAGCCTTCTTCCTCGGGGGCGGGAACCTGAGGATCACCCGTCCGTGACAATCGCAGGACGCCCTGACCCAAGGAAGCACCGTCGGAACCTATCTGGCTGGCAACCGCGCGTTTGTTTGCGAGCATTTGCTCGTCGGAGAGCGCGCCTTCCGGTCCCTCTGTATTCGTATTCGTGGATGCGCTAGGGGCCTCAGTAACCGACGTGGCGGCCGGTTGCGGTGAGGCCGGAGGAATCGCCTGTTTGGTCGGATCGACTGGAGCGGCTGGTGGTGCAGTCTGATCGCCGTTGCTTGGAGCTGGCGAAGGTTGCGTCTGCGCGACCGCCGGGCTGGGTCCGAGGATGATCGCAGCGCTCAATGCAACGAGCGCTGCGGCTGTCCTGACTTTGAAGGGTGTCACGAGGATCTCCAAGTGTGCGGTGCGGGTTCTGGCTGATTGAGGGGTTCTGGTCGGGCTCATGGGGTGGTTCAGGTGTATTGGATGGTGGCTCCGGTGGTGGGTGTCCAGGTGATGGTGCCGCCGTCGAAGGTTTGGGTGCAGCGGGTTGTGGTTGTGGTTGTGGTGCAGGTTTCGTTGGTGGTGGGGTAGCCGAGTCGTCCGTTTTCGTAGCCGGTGGATGCCCAGGTGCGGCGTATTTCTCCGCCGGTGGGGTGTGCTCCTGCGGTGGGGTTCCAGGTGATTGCTCCGCCTTGGAAGTTCTGGTAGCAGCCGTTGTTCTTGATGCCGCAGGTTTGGGGGCCGGTGGGGTAGCCGAGGTTCCCTGCTTCGAATCCGGTTGCCTGGTAGGCGGTGCGGATGGGGCCCGTGGGGCTTATCTGGGCTCCGGTAGCGGGAGACCATAGGATGGCTCCGTGCTGGTAGTTCTGGAAGCAGCCGCCGCCGCGGATGCCGCAGGTTTCCGGTCCGGTGGGGTAGCCGAGGGTTCCGTTCTGGTAGCCGGTACTGGCCCAGGTGCGGCGGATGTCTCCGACGGTGGCGTGGGCTCCGGTGGTCGGGGTCCAGTGGATGGCGCCGCCCTGGAAGTTCTGGGAGCAGCCGCCATTGATCAGTCCGCAGGTCTCGGCGCTGGTGGGGAATCCGAGGTTGCCTGTTTCGAAGCCGGTCCGGGCCCAGGCTCGGCGGATCTCTCCGCCGGTTGCGTGTGCTCCGGTGGCCGCGGTCCAGTGGATGGCGCCGCCCTGGAAGTCCTGATAGCAGCCATTGGCGGTGATGCCGCAGATCTGGGGTCCGGTGGGGTAGCCGAGACCGCCGTTTTCGTACCCGTTCGCGGCGTAGGTGGTGCGGATAGGGCCGTTGGGGCTGATCTGGGCTCCGGTAGAGGCTGACCAGAGGATCGCTCCGCGTTGGTAGTTCTGGTAGCACCCGCCGCCGCGGATCCCGCAGACCTGGCTACCGGTCGGGTAGCCCAGGGGCCCGTTCTCGAAGCCGCTGCCCTGGTAGGCGGTGCGGATCGCTCCGTTGGTGCTGATGTGGGCTCCTGTTGCGGGAGACCACAGGATTGCCCCGCCCTGGAAGTTCTGGTAGCAGCCGCCGTCTCGGATGCCGCAGACCTGGGCTCCGGTGGGGTAGCCGAGGGGCCCGGTCTCATAGCCTGTGTTCTTCCACGTGGAGCGGATGCCGCCGTTCAGGCTCGCGTGCGCTCCTGTCGCGGGGGACCAGATGACCGCGCCGCCACTGTAGTCCTGGAAGCACCCGCCGTTGACGAGTCCGCACACCACGCCCGAGGTAGCCGCACCCAGACCAGAAGTACGCGCAGCCACAGCAGCAATCTCAGCACTACCATTCGAAGCGCTGGCTCCAGGTGCTGTGACAGTCACGCGGGCGCTGGCGCCGTCGACCGAATCGACGCGCACTTTCGTGCCGCTGTGCGTGGTGAAGGTCTGGCCGGCCTGCCAGGTGAGGTTCGGGTTGTTGTATCCGGAGACCTTGCTGTTCGGAGTGAGGACCACCGACGCGTTGCCGCTCCAGCCGAGAATGTCCTTCTTGGTGATCTTGACGCCCTGATTGCCGTTCTTGGCCGTCGCCGCGTCATACCCCACCGGTGCGCGGTGCTCCAGGTAGTAGACCTCCTTGCTGACCGGGTCGGTGAACTTCACGGCCCGACCAGGCTCCGTTCCGGCCCAGGGCCTCAGAACGTGCTGTACCGATCCCGACGCATCTCCCAGGTTGCGGATCTCGTCGCCGCGGCCGAATCCGCCGTATTCCCACATGAACGCGTTGATCACGGGCGAACTGATCTGTGCGAATCCCATGAGATCGGTCGTGTCGCCGTATTCCGAGGAGTAGCAGGCGGTGTCGGCCCAGGAGGCGCCGGACCGCGCGACGTCGAAACGGCCGTTGGAACAGGCGAGGGAGTTCGCGTGGTGCAGTCCGAGGACGTGGCCGAACTCATGGGTAACAACATTGTTGGTCAGCGCCGACGGGTAGGGCATGATCACGCGGCCGCTGGTCGCGCTGTCCGTGAAGCCTCCACCGAGGATGCCCCAGGAGCCGTTGTAGTTCAGGTCCGCATGCGGAACGAAGATGACGAGGGCTTCGTAGGGACGGTACTGCCAGTTCAGCTCACGCGTCACAGTGGCCATGATCGTTCCGTACGAATCGGTGATCCTGGCCGCGGACACATGACGGTATTCATTCACCTTGGTCATCGATAGCCGGTTGTCCGACACCGACTTCCAGTACGCACTCGCGCTGGTGATCGAGTTGCGCGCCGCTGTCATGTTGATGGCGTCTGTATCAGCGACCGTCTTACCGGAGAGTTGCACAGTGACGAGGGTGACTTTGAAGTCCCCTGTGCGGGGACCGATGGCTGCGGTTCCCATGCTGCCGTCGGTAGCCAGTGGCGAGGCCGCTTTCATCGGGGTCACGGGCTGCGCGAAGTGCTCGCCATACCGTGCATTCGAATTCGGGTCGTCCAGCGGGTTCCAGTTCAGGTCAGGAACGAAGGAAGTGACGTCGTCCTGCGCTGCGGAAGTCGGCGCGGGCTCGGTAGCAGGCTCTTCAGAGGTCGACGCGGTGCTCTCTCCGCCGACGTGGGCCTCGGGCGCCTTGCTCGGAGCGGTCGGCGCAGTTTCCGGCGCAGCGGTGGGCTCCTGCTCGGCGGGGGCAAGAGGCGCAGCGGTCGCGGAGGGTGAGGGTGCAGGTACCGCGTCATTCGCCACTGCAGGCACTGCGCCGGCCAGGAGACCGAAGGACAGCGCAGCGGCATAAAGAAGCCGGGCGGGGAAGGGCAAGGTCACGAGGTTTCTCCAGCGAAATCCGGGCGTCAGCCAGCTGAGTGAATCCCGAGAAGCCTACATTCCTGTTACTGGTGTGACTAACGATTCGGAAGTGAAAGAGGAATCTTAAGTAAAACCTGCGCGTGTCGCAGTATTTCGCTGCGCGTGTCGCGTCGCCGCAAGCCCTCATGCCCCTGCGTTCGTGAGATTCGAGCACTTATGCACAGGGCGCCTGCACTCTGGTCGTGGAGGGTGACCATCAGTAGGGTGGTGGCAGCAGAAGCTGACGGGGCAACGGCACCATGCCGACCGCAGCGCGCAGACATGTTGGGGGACATCGATGGATGCAGTGCGCTTGGTCGAGGGCGAGGTGCGTGAGCTCGTCCGAAGACGCGGACTGGACCCCGCCCGCGAGATGACCGAGGTGCAACTCCTCGTGAACGACGCCGTAGCCGACTACGAGGAACGATCGGCGCTCGGCGTTCTTCCGCCCCTGGGCAGGCTCGATCTCGCACGGAAACAGATATACGACGCCGTTGCTGGCTTCGGCGCACTGCAGCCGTTCCTCGACGACTCGACTGTCGAGGAGATCTGGATCAACGCTCCTGCTGAGGTGTACATCGCCCGAAACGGCGAATCGGAGCTCACGACCCTCTCCCTGACCGATCAGCAGGTCCGTGATCTGGTCGAGAAGATGCTGAAGTCGTCCGGGCGTCGCCTCGACCTGTCGTCGCCGTTCGTCGATGCGTCCCTTCCTGACGGCTCGCGCCTGCACGTCGTGATTCCCGACATCACACGCAACCACTGGTCGGTGAACATCAGGAAGTTCATTGCACGTGCCTCGAGGCTCGAGCACCTCGTGGAGCTGGGATCGCTGTCCCCCCAAGCGGCGCGATTCCTGGGAGCTGCGGTCGCGAGCGGGCTCAACATCCTCGTCTCGGGGGCTACGCAGGCTGGCAAGACCACCCTGTTGAACTGCCTCGGCGCGTCCATCGGGCCCCGCGAGCGGGTCATCACCGTCGAAGAGATCTTCGAACTGCAACTGCCGCTGCGGGACGTCGTCGGACTGCAGTGTCGGCAACCCAACCTCGAAGGCCACGGAGAGATACCACTGCGGCGACTCGTGAAGGAGGCGCTCAGGATGCGTCCCGACCGGCTGATCGTCGGCGAGGTCCGCGAGGCCGAGAGCCTCGACATGCTGATCGCCCTGAACAGCGGGTTCCCGATTATGTCTCACACACAGCACAAAGTAAGCTGCTCCAATGCGGTCAAAAGCCTTCATCTACTGCCGGATCAGTGACGACAAGACAGGGGAGAAGCTTGGCGTGCAGCGCCAGGAGGAGGATTGCCGGGCACTGGCGGAGGAGAAGGGCTACGAGGTAGTTCGCGTCTTTCAGGACAACGACATCAGTGCCTACTCAGGCAAGGCCCGTCCGGAGTATTCAGCGATGGTGGCACGGGTTGCGACTGGCGAGGTGGACGCTGTGCTGTGTTGGCACCCTGACCGGCTCCATAGGCGTCCGGTCGAACTGGAGGCTTACATAGACGCATGCCGTGACGGCAAGGCGATCACGCTGTCCGTGAAAGCCGGTGAGATGGACCTCGCTACGGACGCGGGGCAGATGATAGCGAGGATGCTTGGGGCTGCGGCAAGGTATGAATCGGATACGAAGGCGACGAGGATTCGCAGAGCCTCGGAGCAAGCGACCCGAGCAGGGAAATGGACGGGTGGCACGCGCCCTTTCGGCTGGACGATAACGGATGGCACTCCTGCGCTGCATCCTGAGGAGTCTGCCGCGATCGCAAGCGCCTGCGCTCGCGTGCTCAGGGGGGACAGCTTAGGGTCGATCATTCGGGAGATGAACGATCAAGGCTTGACCACCACACGGGGAAAACCGTGGGGATACGCACAGCTAGCTCAGGCGCTGGAGCGCCCCCGGAACGCTGGTTTAGCGTCCTACCACGGGGAGATTGTTGGAGAGTCGACCTTCCCGGCGATCGTGTCCGAGAACGTATGGCGGGGAGTCTGCGCTGTCCTTCGCGATCCTGCTCGAAGGCGCTCGCAGTCCAACAAAGCAGTACACCTACTGGCAGGCATAGCCCAATGCCACTGTGGTGCTTACGTTCGGACGGCTGGTGTTACTGCACGCGACGGCACGCGGCACAAGATCTACCGATGCCCGGTGCGAGGCTCCGGACATGTGAGTAAGCGGGTAGCTTTCGTCGATGACGTCGTAAACACGGCGATCATCGCAGTAAGGGCCGCAGAGGCCGCGACGAAGAAAGCCCCGACTGGACCGGACCCGGAAGCCGAACAACTGCAGGTAGAAGCTACGGCGCTTCGCAAGCGCCAAGAAGAGGCAGGGGTCCAGGCTGCGCTGGGACAGATACCGATGCAGATGCTTGGAAGCATCAACGCCGTCATAGAAAGGGAACTGGAGGCTGTGACGGCGGCGATGGTCCGTTTGGAGGAGGCCGCGGCTCGTCATGTGCCAGCAGAGGAAGACATTCGCCCAGTCTCCATGAACAGCCCCGAAGCTGCGGAGTGGATAAGCATGCACATTGATGACCGCAAGGACTACCTGCGCCGCGTCTGCAACGTCGTGTTACTTCCACATGGGAAGAGCTCTACGAAGGTTTTTGATCGCGATACCGTACAGGTAGTAGTGAAGGCCCCGGGGGAGGGCCAGGGGCCTCTGGAGGAGCGTCAGATTCAGCGACTGAGGACCAGAAGGGAGAACTTCAGGGGTGTAGGCGACGGCGTCTTCATCACCTTCCACGGAGACGGCGAGGAATTCACCTATCGTCTGGACGATGGCGTCAACCAGCCGCCCCCTTCTGGCTCTGAGTTGTTTCAAGGGCTGACGTTCGTTGCGCGCTCAGGCGACGCGGGGCGCAGGGAATAAGCTGTTACAGCCCTACCGATCGCCATGTACGCCCCGTAGAGGGCCGCACATAGCCTTCCGCTGTCCCATGAAGGGCAGGGGGCCTGAGCGTTCCTAGGCCCCCTGCAGGGGCAGTGGGGGCGTGTTAGGTGGGCTGTCGAGCCCGCCCCGCAGTTATGCCCCTGCCTTCGCTTCGAGGGCATCCAGGCGTCGATACAGGGTTGCCCTGGACATTCCTAGATCACGTGCCACCCCTGCCGCTGATTCGCCGGATGCGATCAGGCGTGCCGCCTTCTTGATCTGCGAGTCCGTGAACTTGGCCTTACGTCCACCGAGATCCTTGCCCGCCGCACGTCGCTTGGACACGCTGTCCGTGATCCGCTCCTTCTTGATCTCCAACTCCATTTGAGCCAGCGCCGCCAGCACTGTGAAAACCATGCCACCCATCGGCGTGCCGGTGTCTACGTCACCCCCGCCGAGATTCAGTACGCGGAGCCCTGCGCTCCTGTCCCTAATCTCCTCAGCCAGCGCCAGCATGTTTCCAGTGGAGCGCCCCAAGCGGTCCAGCGTTGTAATGACCAGAGTGTCTCCCTCGTGCAGGGCAGCCAACGCCTTATCGAGCGCCACCCGAGAGGCCTTCGCACCACTGACGCCGTGATCCACGTAGAGATCGTCTCGCCGCACACCAGCGGCCAGCAGGTCGCTCTCCTGTCGATCCGTGTCCTGCGCCCGGGTTGATACCCTCGCGTACCCGATGAGCTTTCCCATGCCCGCTCCTCCTTGATGTGTCTCGCAACAGTGTTCGACTACACCGAACGTAGCAAGAACTTGCGAGACAGTCCAGCGAGACGCTTTCGGGCCTACCCTCAGGGCATATCTGTCTCTTAACCAAAGTGTCTCAGTTCTCTTGGGTTGAAAGACAGATGGTATGGGCAACCAGGGAAGGGATCGTTCTGTCGAACGGCCCATTTAGGAGGGGGGGGTACACCCCCCTCGATCACCCGCTGGCCCCGGCCGTCCTAGCCGCTCCGGTCGCTTACAGGATGAAAAGTTTTCGGGCTCCCTGGCACGTGTATGGATGGGCGGAAGCACTGGCCCGAAGCCGACGGTCCTGCCAGACTCTTCGTCCGATGGAACGGACGGCGCTAGGGGGAGCCCTTAGCGCCTTGGGGACCGACTCGTGCACGAGTCGGTCCCACGTAGGAGATCTTCCACGACGAGCCCCGGCAGTTGATCTCGCGAGGATCAACCTCACGCCGGTCGTCTTGGTGATTATCTTCAGCCACCAAGTTGGTGAGGTATGGGGAAATGAGGGTGGACTGGGCGTTAGTGGGGTGGTGGGAGGGGGGAGGCGTAACGTCCACCCTTAAAGTACGAGCCCTCGGGCGTTGACGGCATGATCCGGGGCATTGCCCTGCCGTGCCTACGACTGTGCCTACGGCTGTGGCTGCGCCATAGCCCCGGCTCCTTGGTGGGGAAGGTGCTGACGACGGAGAGACAGGTTCCACACGGAGGATGAATCTCGGCAAACCCGTCCTGGGAGCCGTAAGCGGCTTGGGCCGCACAACGGCTGTCTAGACCAAGACGCATGTAATGAGCTTTGGTCTTGTCCCACTCGCGTGCGGCGCTGAGCGTGCTGGTGTTTTTGGGGTTGGTCATAGGACCCTCTCAGGTTGAGTGATGGAAGGAAGATCGGTGAGAGACGCGGAGCTTGCTCCGCCCTGCGGGCTACGCGGCGCTCCGCTTGGCTCCTACGTGGTCACGGTCGGAGCCCTCAAGGCGTAGGCGAATGACGTCTCAGGCTTCTACCTCAGCCGTTACGGAGCCCAAGCGGAGTAGCGGCGGTGATGCCGCCGTTTCCCTGGTTCTGGTAGGTGAGGGACGAGCCAGCAGAACGCTGGCCTGCGGGCCAGCCTCTGCACGGGAAGGGCTGGCCTTGGGGGCCAGCCTCGGCGAGCGAGAGTGAGCCGTTTAGGTCTTTATAGATAGGAGGACATTCGGTGTGACCGCCGGTCAGAACGGCGGGGCACCCTGGTCCGTGATCCATGGCGGGATCGGGTCGTGCTTACCGGGGAGTGTCCACGTGTCGGTGTTGAACCACCCGGGGTTCTCTACAAACCAATCCAGTCCCAAACAGCCCGTGATCGTCTCACCATCGGGAACGGCTTCCCGTATAACGAGGACGTGGATACTGCTGGAGTTGAACCGTGGAGTGCTCTGCAAGAGTCCTGCGTCCCGGGCGGCATCCCAATGCCGTGTGATTGTGCGGACGCTGGTGAGACCCACGCTCCGCGCTACCGTCTCGCGACTTACGAACGTTTCCCCGGAACGGTCGGCATAGTTGATCAACGCGGTCAGCGTCCGCTGCACGGACGGTGAGACAGGAGAACCCTGGACTATGGCAAGGTATCGCTCGGGGCAGTACCGGGCAACACGAGTCTTCAGCGGTGCCTCTGTCACTGCTCCATTGGCAGGGTCAGTTCCCAGCCGTTGCTGTACCCCGGTCCCGAGGACCGGTAGGAACCGAGATAGCCTGCGTCGCGTAGCTCTCGCACGGACGAGAACACGGCCCCATCATTGTGTGGCCGTCCTAGTGCCTGATTGCATCGCCGGAAGTTGGTCATGGCGATAGTCCCTGTGGCAGTCGCCGCGGCCAGGACGGAGGCGACCGACTCTATCGCCGGGGAGAGGGTGGGATCACCGCACACGGCGGCGCGCCAGCGGTCCCGGTAGTCGTTGGTGAACATCGTGATGGTTGCTCCTGGTCAAGTTGAAGGCATAAAAAAGGCCGGCTCCTCAGCGGAGGAACCCGGCCAGTAGTGGCAGTAGAACGTGCAGCGCTTAGGACACGTGGGCCCACGCACGCCCGGTCAGAATCCGGGCAATCATCTGCTGTGTGACGCCGAACAGTTCGGCAAGGTCGCGCTGACTGATCAGCCCTGGGCTATAGCTCCCGCGGATCGCACGCACGGCGTCATCCGAGAGTTTCGCGGACGGGTGAGACTCACCCCGTAGTGATGGCAACGAGGGTTCCTCCTCTCAAGTTTGTTGTTCTCGGTTGTCTAACGCAGGCCACAGCACTCGCCCGTAGGCAGCTGCTGTCAATAGGTAAATACTGTTCAGAACTCGGAAACAGAACATCACCCCGAAAAGTCTCACGATGCGAGACAGGTCGGCACAAGGGGCGCAAGCGATTCGCCGCTACTCGACTCACGTCACAGGTTTTCTCCGTTGCCCACTTGCGTGTTTGCTCCTTGTAAGACTGGTGCGGGCGGAGGGCCTCAACCTGTGTCAGCGGATAGTGTCGGACCCCTCTGCTCTACTAGTGCCACAGGCAGGCGCATCAGGTGCGAGCGGAGCGTAAGGTCGGGTGCAAACGATGGAAACCGGTCAAGTGAAGGCAACCGTGTCCGTAGGTCCCGACTCCGTCTCCTCGACGAGATCGGGCAGGGATGCGGAAGACTGCGAGATTGCACCCCGGTCAAGCGAGATCCCCGGGGCGAACCAGTTCAGCGCTTCGGACCGGGCTCGGTTCTACGAAAAGACTTCCCCTGCGGAGAGCGGCTGCCTGCTGTGGACTGCCGGTGTAACCACTGCGGGGTATGGGAAATTTTCGCTGCATGGGAAGACGATTTCAGCCCATCGAGCTGCATGGATGTTGACGCACGGCGAAGTGCTGTCTTCCGACCAATTCGTGCTGCACTCCTGTGACACCCGCCTCTGCGTAGAAATTACGCACCTGAGGATAGGAACACACGAGGAGAACATGGCGGACAGAAAGGCCCGAGGCCACTACAACACATCCCGGGGAGCGAACAACCCCTTTGCCCGATTCAGTGACGAAGACGTCGCCCACATACGAAGCATGATTGGCCGCGGAGTTGATTTTGGGGACATCGCCGGAATGTTCGAGTGCACTCGAGGCTACGTGCGCTTGATTGCCGAGGGGAAGCTGAGGTCTAAACCAACGACAGTTCCCTCACAACACGTGCTGGCCAATTTGGAGCAGAAGACCAAGGCTCAGGCCCGCCGAACCCGGATTGTCGAAATCACCGCGACTATCCATCCAGAGGATGAGATCGAGGGGGAAGAGTGGCGGCAAACTCGGTTTGACGGATATTGGGTCAGTTCCCTCGGGCGGGTTCGCGGTCGGACGAAAACGGTCCTCAAGCCTTACATCACTGTAGCCGGCTACGCGGTTGTGCACTGCGGGCGTTCAAACCCAAAGGGGGTACATGCGCTCGTATGCGAAGCATGGCACGGTCCGCCCCCCGCACCTGGGATGCACGCTGCCCACTACAATGGGAACCCGCTGGATAACAGAGCTGACAACCTTCGTTGGGCCACACCCTTGGAGAACATAGGGCGCGACAGGTTGCGGCACGGAACAGTGCCGAGAGGTGAAAATCACGCCAACGCGAAACTAACGCAGGAGAAGGCTAGGGCAATCCGCGCTCAACTGCCCGGCCCCCGTGGAACGATCGCGCGCCTTGCTCGGGAGTACGGTGTGACGAAAACGGTGATCACTAACATCCGAGATAACGTCACCTGGCGGGCCTAGGAGGAGTGGGGGGCATACTCCGCCCCGGTGTTACTTACGATTAGGTCGGGGGTGCACTTGACGGCTTTGGCGTTTACCAAGCATTCGGCGAAGCTGCCACGTGGATGTAAGAAAAACGAAGGAGCGTGCCGATTACGCTCCTGACGAAGCTGAGTAGTGCGATGCCGAATGCTGCTACCGCCAGCCCTGGCGCCTGCGACGCTCTCCAAAGACTGAGCGTGGCTGGCACGATGCGGAGGTGCAATAGGGTAATCAAGGCCGCGGAAGCCCTATCGGGAGAGTAGTTCTGGAGGTTCGTTAGCCTATTTTGAGTGTGCTGCAGTAGGTCCTAGGCTGCCGTTCTTGAGAGTCTGTGGCGCCAACGGGGTCCAGGTGTTCAGAACTCGGTGTCTTCAGTGGTGCCAACTTAAACTCAGGAGGCGATCAGGTGACCCGCCGCTTCCCTGATTACACGAGCACGATGTTTTGTCGCCAACGCCTCGACTACACAGGCGACCTCCGCCCCATACTGCCTCCAGTCCTCATCCTTCGAGAGCTTCTGCAACCCGTGAAGCGTTAGCAACGGAGTCCGGACGCCGCCGCTACCCAACGCCTTGAGTATTGCGGCGTGCACGAGGGATCTGATGCCAGTAGGTATATTGCCGACAAATGCTAGTTGTTTAGCAGCCTCTGAACGCACAGTCGCATCAGCGTCTTGAGTCAGATGAAGCAGTAGTAGCTGCGCCCACTCCCATGACCCGTGGAAGGCAGCGACGTCGGGCAGCATCCCACAAGCAGCAATTCGTTCCTCAGACAATGTGCTTCCCGCCAATTCGGTAGCCGAAGCCAAGGCTTCATCTCGACTTAGAATACCGAGGACAGCCCCAGCGCGGAGAGCCTCACTAAACTTGGAGCGAGGGTCTGGATCCGAAAACATATCCACTTGGCTCGACGCAACGACAGCGTGCCAAGTAGACGCCAAACTTGACCTAACGCTGTCCGGCACGCCTTCCATGCCATACTCAGCAACGCGGCTAAGAGATCTCGCCTTGAACTCACGCGGGACGTTCGGGTCAGTCAAGAATGAGGTTAAAGAATCCCATACTGCTGGCCGAGCATAAGTCTTTGCATAAACAATGCTCAACTCTCCAGTGTCCACACCACCATAGGAGAAGGTTCCTTTACTAGCGCTTTCACGCGTCCTATCAAGGTCCTTTATGCAAGTTGCATCAGCAGATAACAGCGTTTCTGCCGTAAGTGAGGCAGCGCCCACATTACCATTGACCAAATAAAGGACTAGATCTTGACCGGTCAGTTCGCTAATGATCTCTTCGTGATCGAGTGTGTCCTGCAGTCCGCGGGCCCGGCGGGCTAGATCTCGCACAGCGAACCGTTCGACGTTTTGTGCACCCCAGGTTCTCCATGCGGAAATCAGATCTGGGTCCACTTCGTCCCAGTCAATTAGATCCATTAGCCTGACAAAGTCTCTCTCAACCAACTCGAGGGAAGATGTCTGTTTGGTGGCGTCAAATGCCACCTGAGCCGTTTCATTATCCTTTCCGCTGCCCGGTAGGAGTTTGACGATGGCGCTCCAAACAATCCGTTCGTTCTCGGACTGGGCGCCAGGGGTGCCCTTAGGCGCCCGAATATATTCGAACGCCCCGCCTAAAGCTCTGCTTAACATGTCGGTAGACAAATATTGCGCTGCCCAAGAAAGTACCATGAAGTCCAAAGCCGATGCGTCTCGGGGAAAATCTCTACGTTCAAGGATCATGGAAGCATCATTGAACAATGCAGCCTCTGGTCCTTGAAGATAGATCCATTCCAGCACGCGCTTTAAGCTGTCTTTAGCCCTCGCTCTTCTAAATAATCGGATTGCGTCCTGTACAGCCCAGGGGGCGTCATCTGTGGGATTACGAAGGATTTGTAGAATTCTATGCTGGGCGAGGGCCTCCCTCCCTCTCATGAACGCATTAGCGTCGCCGGACAATTCCGAAACGAGGAGCGTCTCGAGGGCGGGCGAGAGTACAGGGTCGGTAGTAGACCAAGTGCGTCGCTTAACTTGAGATCCGATTGCCTGTTCGAACATCTGCTCGACGAATTTACGGTCACGAGTTCCGGCCGCTAGCGCCACTCGGTGGTCGGGCCAGGTGGATCGCGCTTTAACGACGTCTACCCAGGTGGTTCCTTGAAAACCCTCCATACGAGCACGCAACTGTGTGCTGTGCGCCGTTATGGAACGATGGATGTCATCCTGAACTCGCGAAGAGTCCCAACTGATGCCCAGTGACACCAAATAGGCGTCCCATTCGCCCTCCACCCCGAGGAAGATGTCTATTTTTCTAAGAGTCTCCATTGCCTCGGCGTAGTCAAATAGCTCGAATTGACGCGCAGCAATTTGCTGGTGCAACAAGGCTAAGGCGAGAGCGGAACTCTTGGACGATGGGACATCTTGCAGACCGGCGGCGAGCGACTGCAGCCGCTCAATTGCGACACCAAGCTCATCTAGCTCTACCTCAGCGACGGCGGCGAACAGGGCCGCTCCTATGCGGCCGCCTGGTGTAATCGTCTCGTTCTCAGCAAGTATCCAGAGATCATCGGCGCCGCTGCGGACGGTGTTGTACTTGACCGACCTTTGTGCAGCGTCGACTAGTTCGAGCATCCAGCCCGCATGCCCTTCGGATAGTCGACTCCTATGTTGGTCGAGATCTACCAGTCTGGATTGAGCCACCAAGGCCAAAAGACTTGGACCAGTAACTGTCTCGTCGGAGAAGTTCGGATGCGGGGCTATCGCCCACGGTGCAGCGATAGCAGCGATCCATGCTCCGTCTCCTAAATTCTCCATGGTGCCCTCTCATAACCCATCAGTGAAACGTAGTCCTCTTCTATGCTTTGTGTTTCACTCGACTGTGCGCTCACCGTGCCGAGTTGACGTAGGGCTAGTCGAATGTGTTTTTCTGCCTGTACTTTCATCTGCTGTGGCTCTAGAACTCGAAGAACATTTTTCTTGATCACGTGGCTAAGTTTCGTGTGTGCCAAGGCAGCAATGGAATCTTCCTCTAGCGAAGGATAGGCGGGCTGGCATGCAACCAATACGACGCGTGCCTGAGACTCCAAATCAAAATGACTTAGAGCATCCTCTAGATAACTGCCACTAGCAATCGTATCGTGAGTGCTGGCCGGGTAGAGAAGAAAGTGCAGAATAGCGTTTCGTCCCGTCTGCGAGTCCAGCTTTATTGGATGGACGTCTGATTGAACAACTGCGGCCGCATCTTCCATTGCTTCCTCCCACTCTATCCCGAGCATAAGTAGGACGCGATAGTGGACAATCGGCCTAGAGCTTGTCACGATTCCGCCAAGACCGTCACAATGACCTTGCTCCGATCGAGGTATAGCACCGCTTTCGAGTCGTGTTCAGGATTGCCGCATTCTTGAGAGCTGACCTCGATAGGAATGAGTGCTGCTATACCTTTTAGGTCATCGCGAGCTACTGTGCCGTCGATATTGTCTGTGATCGCTGGGCATGTCTCCGAAGCATCCGGAGGGAGTTCGGTGATTTGGATGGAAACATTGATTTGGTCGTCGGGGAAGACGGCGCCAATCGGCGGCATCAGAATCAATGCTAGTAGTCCAGCAAGCCCGAAAAACTTTCCAAAATTCATTCGACGCGAAATGGCGTTTACTACCTTGACGACATTTTCCTCGGAAGAATCGATTGTTTGCTGGGTTGACTCTCCAGCGACTGTATCGGGTGACGGCCTTCCGTCCCCACTCTTTGCGCGGAGGCTGTACATGGATGCACTGAGAAACAAGCAGACGGCGATGGAGAGGAGGACGATCCCGACATAGCCGGCTAGCCTCACTGCCGTCGGGAGTGATTGGCCCTCGGCGGAGAAAACGAGGCCCGCTGCCAGAGCTCCTGCGGCGGTGGCAAGCAAAGTGGCGACGGCTCGCGCCCGATCTCGATACCTGTCGGCGTCGGCGCGGTACGAGGCAATAAGGGCACGTGCTTGTTCATCAAGAGTTGAGACGCTCACTCGGTCATCGTATGCGACGTAAGAGGCCCACGAAGGCGGCTTGTCTTACGCATAAAGTTGAGAAAGGAGAACGCGACGACCACCGCTGAGGATGCGCTCATCTCTCGGGCTGGCGCGATAGCGCCCTGCCGTCGGCTCCTTGCGTGAAGCGCGCCTAAGCAATCTTCGGGCTGCCGGAAATGCGAAACTGCCAGCAGCGATGAGAGGCTCGAGAGTTAGTCGAGCCCGCTTTGTGCGACGCGCAGCGGCGCCACGTCCTATCTGTTTGTGCGCCTTCCCCCGCATACGATGTACCGGCAGCTCAGACGCAGCAAAGGAGGATCAGCTCGTCAGAGTCCTCATTTGGATGGGGCTCCGGCAGCGGAAGCGCAGATCTCGGCCGGTCAGGTTTCATCCGATGGTGTCGCCGCCGCTGCAGCATCGCGTTAGCAGCTATTACCCAGAGGAAGTCATGATCACTCCCGCGCAGCTCGCCCTTGAGCTCAACGTCACTGACAGGTATGTCCGCGCCCTGTTGCGTGAACACTTCGATAAACTCCCGCCCGAGAAAACTCGCTGGCTACTCGACACAGATCAGGCCGACGCAGTCCGTGCTCGTGTAGGCGCCCACTCTGGTAAGCGGAAGTGGGTTCTTCAGCCGGGCGATGAGGTCCTGCGCGTTTCTCTTCATGCCGCCTTCGGAGGGCAGGAGCAAGGAGGAATTTCAACCCCCAAGTCCACTTCTGACGTGTTCATCTTCACCGACCCCGACAAGGGTGCGAGGTACGGGTATGACAAGTTCGAGGGTCTCCGCGAAGACGGAAACTATTCCTACACCGGAGAGGGCCAGGTCGGCGACCAAGTGATCGATAAGCGCGGAAATGCCGCGCTTATTCGGTCCGCTGCGCAAGGGCGCATCATCCGCCTGTTCCGCACGAAAAAGACCTATGCCACCTATGTCGGTTCTTTCACTCTGGGCGAACCCGCTTACTGGGAGTCCACAATTCCGGACATCAATGGTGATGATCGCCGCGGGTACATCTTCAACCTCGAACCCATCGATGCCGACACGCAGCTGTTGCCGGCATACGGCGGCGAGGAACTTACGTCGCCCGCGATGAGGGACTGGTTCCCTCCCAACTTCTCAGACATAGTCGTGGAGGGCGGTGAGCTCCCGGTCGGGCCTGAGGGGCGTACTGTTTCCCGGACTGAGTTCAAGCTTCAGAGTGGCTTCGGCCAATGGCTGACGACAACGGGACACGCGCCCAAGCGCCTCAGTTTGCCGATCGATGGCTCTGCTATTGAGCCTGACTTGTACGTGCCCACCCAGGGCTGGATCGTGGAGGCCAAACGCTCAGTCAGCCGGGCTCATGTCCGTACCGCAATCGGTCAGGTTCTCGACTACGTGCACGTAGCGCGACGCTTCAGCATCGACGCAACACCGGTCGTCCTGTTTCCGGCCGCGCCAGCGGGCGATCTCGTCGAGCTTATCCATTCCGTGGGCATAACCCTCGCCCACCCGCTAACGGACACAGAGGGCTTCGCGGTCGTGCCGCCTGTTTGATCTGCTCGGCCGTTCAGATCCGGTAACGGCCCTGAATGCATCTTAGAAGCAGCCTGAACCCCGGACTACCAAAGATGACAGGCTCACCAGACCGTCAGCAGGATCTTGAGCCTGAGGTGAAGTGCTATTGAACATCGACCGGTGCTTTCCTGGATGCGCCCGGCGCGCGCGACTTGACGTGAGAGGATGACGAGCGGACGGGCCCGTTCTTGAGCTATTCCTTGGCGACAGAGCTTAACTCTGACTGCTGCATCCTTGCAATATGAGCCGCCATGGCTCCGATCCCTTAGATAGAGTTACCTAAGCCGTGACGGCGATGGTTGGCTGGACATGATTCTAGACGAAAGCGGCACTGATGAGTATTGGCTTTTCTCCACCGGACATCAACAAAGTGCGCGGGGAGTACGTGAAGCTGGCGAAATCTAGCCACTATCAGCATTACGATTCGTTTAGGCAGCGTATCGATGCCGGCATGGAGATCCTAATGCCAGGAATCGTTGAGGACTTAAACGCCTTCCATGGTTCGCTCGCATCTGAGCTAACCGACTATCAGAGTATTCATAGGAGCGCCCGAAAGAACAGTCGGTCGCTTGCGATTGTAACGGCGCTGGCGCTGATTCTGACCGTAGTCTCAGGAGCGGTGATCTGGAGCACCGGAGCCGCTAGCGACCAATGGCTGCTGCTACTGGTGACGATCTCCTTCGCGGTTGCAGCGGCGGTAACCTCGGCTTTCCGAGCACGGGCACGATCTGTAGCACTTCGGATTGAAGCGGAAAGCAAAGCACTTGAGGTTCAATTGGAGCGCAGGACTAACGCGTCCGTCAAGCAAGCATTCACTAGGGTTCTAAACGAGACGCTCGGCCCAGAGAACATGCTGCCTTTTCCGACCGTCGCCCCACGTCTGGTAGAACTCAACACCTCCGCTGTTGTGCCATCAAGCACTGCTACTTTTCTCAAGAACTTTGTGGAAGGTCACGAATCTTCGGCCATAGGCATTGCTGGACCTAGGGGCAGCGGTAAATCTACGCTGATGCGGGGCTTGACCTCAGATGCGGAACACATCGACAGGTCCGTGTGGCTTACCGCGCCCGTTCGCTACGATTCCGTCGACTTCGTTCGACGACTGTATCTTGAAGTTGCAAAGAAAGTCGATGAAAGAAACGGCGGCGAACTTAGGAGCTTGCGGCGACGAAGGTATTCGTCGGTGCTGATCGGTCGTACTATTATCGGTGCCATCTTATTCACGATCGGCTTTGCGTTGATTTTCTACGATTCCTACGGGGGCGAGATTTTTTCCCAACCAGCCTTTAGTGCCACAGGGGTTGCCGGAATGATACTCTTTACGAGTGGGCTACTCGTAGTTCTTCTGGGGGCAGTGGCGAGTTTGACTAGACGGTCGTATGTCTTCGGAGGAGGGGTGACTGGACAGCAGGGTTACGCGGCTTTCCTAGCCCGGGAAGCCATCACCCGACTCTCCTTCGACAGGGAGACTAATACCAAAAGTAAGAACGTAGCAAAGTTTCTCGGCGGAAGTCTCGCCCTTGAAGATGAGAACTCAGTGACGCTCAAGGATCGCGCACTTTCACACGCGGACCTTATCAGCGAGCTACGCAAGCTTCTGCAAGCTTTCGCTGAAGAAGAAGATAGCAAGCCGGTGATTATCGTCATTGATGAACTCGACAAGATCAGTCTAACAACGGATTTGGTTGATACTGTTAACGATCTCAAAGACTTGTTTCATATTGAGGGAGTTCATTTCATTGTCTCAGTTTCAACGGACGCTTTGCTTAGCTTTGAACAGCGGGGGCTAGTTGCGAGAGATGCTTTCGATTCCTCTTTCGATACTATCGTTCCCGTCCGCGCTCTCAGCCTGGACGAGTCGCTTCAAGTTATCTCTGCTCGAGCGGAAGGCTTCCCGCCTCTCGTAAGCGCGTTTTGCCACGCCTGGTCGGGTGGGCTTCCCCGTGAACTGTTGCGCATCGCCAGGCGCTGTGTGGAAATACAGCGGTCCACGAAGGAAGCGCAGCCCGTAGAACTTCTGGTCCGCACAGTCATAGCCGAAGACATCATCTCTCTGGTGGAAGCCGCGATGCGCTCGACTAGCACAGCGGCAAAACGGGACTATCTGCATCAAGTTCGTCTACACGCGAGATTGTTGCGCGAGGGTCACGTAAGCACCGGTTCTTCCGTGAGTATTCCTAAATCACTGCAAAGTATCGCTAATGTCGCCGCTCTTGGCGAGGGCCTAATCACGTATTTCGCCACTTCAGTCAGGGTTGGTGACGCTGAATGGTCCACGCCTGAGCGTTACAGAGAACCTCTCGAAGCTTCGGCTCGAGCAATGGCGCTTAAAGGAGAACCCGAAGAAATTAGGGCTGAAGCGTTCGAAAAAGCATCAGCAGTTCTGCTTTCGACACACGGGACCTAAGGCGCTAGCAGCGGCCAGAGTCCACACGTGGTGGACGACCTAATGCCAACATCGCCTAGTTCGAGCTGACGTACGTGGGCGACCCCGCCGACGCCTTTGGGTAGCGTTGAACGGCCGGGGCGGCCTGGCGTGTGCGAAGGCCGGTGACCACGGTGGGACGTCGAGCGAACCGCCGACCAGTCCGGGGATTTGCTGTGCTGGGTAGATGGCCGTGTGAGGGTCATTGCTGCAGATAGGACCAAGAACCAGGCGTACCCGGTTCGGCGACCGACTACGCCTGCCGGGTCTTTCTCGCTCCAGCGCTTAGTTCGGGTGACACCTACTACACAAACACCATGGGGTGTCATCTGGTGCAAAGTCGTGAGGTGCTCTGTGCGTAATGACACCTCGGCCGCGCCCGAACGGTCGGTCGCCTCGTCGGCTGTTCAGCGGGGAGCATGCACTCAAAGTTGAGGTGCGTTTGACCGTAGTCCGGGCTTGCCTGGCATGTGCAGTGTCCACGCCAATAGCGCGCATGACGCGATCACGAAGATCTGTACGCTCCCGCTTCTTGCTGGCGCGAACATCTCGAGCAGTTTCGTCGTGCCGACGGTCGCTTCCTGTATCGACCTTGTCGTCCACTGCGCGCGGCTCCCTGGGGGCCAGCGGAAGGTGGTGGAGATCGTGGCACTGGGACGCCGGGTGGAGAACGGCGTCATCGAGTCCTCCCACGTGTTCCGGCGCATCGACGGAGGCCTCCAGGTAACAGCGAGCGGAATGCCGGCAGAGGATAAGTTCAGCGCCGCGGGTGTCGACGTGTCCACCTTGCTCGGCGCCCGAGCATGAGCACGGCGCTCGGGGTGGGCCTCGGTGCAGGATTCTTCCTGATGTGGTGGTCCTGCTGGGAGCGTCCGGTCAAGGGGCGGCGGGCACCTGCTCGACGACGGAGAGTCGACGAACTCCTCCTGCGAGCCGGCGTCGAACGGGTATCGTCGCTCGGGCTCATCGCTTCGTGCGGAGGGGTAGGCACGTTCGTCCTGTTGCTCGGCTTCGTTCTGACGGGTTCCGCGCCGATCGCATTCTGCTTCGCACTCTTCGGTGGAATATTGCCGCTCTCCATCGTCAGGTGGAGAGCAGTGAAACGGACGGCTTCTCTCCGCGAGCTGTGGCCCGATGCAGTAGATCACCTCCGTTCTGCCATCAGGGCGGGTCTCTCACTCCCAGAGGCGCTCATACAACTGGGTGACAAGGGTCCCCTCGAACTGCGCCCCGCCTTCCGCGCCTTCGGATCCGATTACCGCGCCGGTGGCCGTTTCGACGACGCGCTCAACCGGTTGAAACAGCGGCTGGCCGATCCGGTCGCCGACCGGATCGTCGAGGCGCTGCGGATGACGCGCGAGGTGGGAGGGTCGGACCTGGGCCGGCTGCTCGGGACGCTATCGGAATTCCTGCGGGATGCTGCACGAACACGCAGCGAACTCGAGGCTCGGCAATCATGGACCGTCAACGCTGCACGGCTCGCCGTCGCCGCTCCCTGGCTCGTGCTCACGCTGCTGGCGACCCGACCGGAGGCGATCCGTGCATACAACTCGGCAGCCGGAGCTGCCGTACTGCTCGGCGGACTCGTCGTTTCCGTCGTCTGCTATCGCGTCATGCTGCGCATCGGCGCCCTGCCGAATGACGAGCGGGTACTCAGGTGAATCCGGTTCTCGCTCTCGCGGCGCTCTGCGGGCTGGTTCTCGGCGTGGGTCTATGGCTGTTCATCGCTCGCCTGCCCGCCCTGCGGGCGATCTCCCTGACGGAACGGGTCCGGCCGCAGTTGAGAGCGGTCGACCTCCAATCGAGACTGCTGACTGATGCCCCCGCGAACGTCACTCCCTTCGGTCCGCTCGAGAGGATCATGAAACCCCTGCTGGCCGATGCCGTGTCCTGGTCGCACCGGTTCAACCCTGCGAGTGCCGCTCTTGCGCGCCGCCTCGCTCAAGGGAGCCAGGGACAGACGACGAGTGATTTCAGGGCCCAGCAACTCCTCTGGGCGGCAGGTGGTATGGCCGGTTCCACGTTGGTCATGGTGGTCCTGGCGGCATCCGGTTCCGCCAACCTGCCGCTGGCGGTTGTGATCGTCCTGGCCAGCACCGTATTCGGTTTCGCCGGAAGGGATTATGCCCTCTCCAGCGACATCAAACGGCGCGAGACGCGCATGCTCGCAGAATTCCCGAGCCTCGCCGAACTGATGGCGCTCGCGGTCTCTGCAGGCGAGAGCACGACCGGGGCGCTCGAACGTATCTGCAGGACGGCGAACGGCGAGCTGGCAAAAGAATTCACCCTCGTCCTCGCAGCCACGCGGGCGGGCGTTCCACTCGTCGACGCACTCCAGAACCTCTCCGACCGGACCCGCCTCGCTCCGCTCGCGCGATTCGTGGACGGCATCACGGTTGCCGTTCAACGCGGCACTCCTCTCGCCGACGTGCTGCGGGCGCAGGCGCAGGATGTCCGGGATCTGGCGAAGCGGGATCTGATGGAGTCCGCGGGCAAGAAGGAGATCGCGATGATGGTGCCACTCGTCTTCGGCGTCCTTCCGCTGACAGTCCTGTTCGCGGTCTATCCGGGAATCGCCCTGATCAACCTCGGCTTCTGAACTTTCGACCATCACAACAACGGGGGAACCAGTATGAGAATCATGACCAGCACAGTGCGCCGCATCCTGCCGCTCCTCGCCTTCGCAGCGGCGGTGCTTCGCGCACCCGATGATCCCGAACGGGGCGACGTCCCCGGTTGGGTGATGATCACGTTGATGTCGGCCGTCCTCGTAGCGGCACTGCTGGCGATCGCCGGGCCGGCCCTGGAAGGGCTCTTCAACCAGGCGATCGATCAGGTCTCGCCCTAGGTGAAGCTGCCGTGGGGAAGGGCGCACACCAAGGCCAGGCAGGGGGACAGCGCGCCGAGCGACAGTGAGCGGGGTGCCGCCGTCGTCGACTTCGCGCTGATCGGAGGGCTCCTGACGGTCACCTTCATCGCCATCATCCAGTTGACGCTCGTGCTGCACGTGCGGAACACCCTGATCGATGCGGCTGCGTCGGGTGCGCGCTACGGCACGCTGGCCGACCGTAACCCGCAGGACGCCCTCGGTCGCACGGAGGAGTTGATCCGCGGTTCACTCGCCGATTCCTACGGGTCCGACATCTCCGTTGGCGAGAGCACCGTCGCCGGCGTCAGGACGCTGGAGGTCGTCGTCCGCGCGCCACTGCCCGTCATCGGCTTCATCGGTCCCGCGGGGATCATGGAGGTGCGTGGACATGCAGCACTTCCGTGCTGACCAGGATACGCAGCATCATGAGTCGGCCGGGATGGGCCTACTGCGACGGATGGTCTGCGCCACACGGCGCAGCGATGAATCGGGAAGCGCGGTCGTCGAGTTCGTGTTCCTCGGTGTCCTGCTGCTGGTGCCGGTCGTGTACCTTGTCCTGGCCGTCGGTCAGCTTCAGGCCGGTTCGTTCGCCGTCGTGGGTGCCGCCGATCAGGCTGCCAAGGTGTATGTCGATGCCCCGACCCCCCAAGAGGCGGAGGCGAGGGCTCGGGAAGCCACGGACATCGCCCTGTCCGACTTCGGTTTCAGTCAAGGCCAGGCGCTGCTCGATATAGCGTGCACCTCCGAGTGCCTTGCACCGGGTTCCACCGTGACCGTGACAGTGCGCCTCGACGTCCCCCTTCCACTGATGCCCACCGTCGCCGGTTCCTACCCCTCGGCAGTGACCGTGGATGCGGTGGCGACCCAGGTCGTCGAGCGGTTCGGCTGATGCCGGACAGGATGGTGAGTTCGGCCCCGTGGCGGAAACCGGAGCAGGCCGTATCTTCGGGTGCATGGGACTCCGGGGATGACGCTGGGGACGGGCACCGTGACGCCGGACAGGTCGGGATCCTGGTGATCGGTTACCTGCTGGTATCACTGCTCGTTCTCACCGTCGTCCTCGCGGTCACCGCTGTCTATATCGAGCACAAGAAGCTGCTCTCGGCGGCGGACGGTGCAGCGCTCGCTGCCGCCGATGACTACAGCATCGACATCGGAACCGTGGGCGGCACCGCGACGACGCCCAAACCTACGCTGCGCGACGCGGGGGTCGAGCAGTCGGCCGAGGGCTACCTTGCCGCAACAGGTGCTGGTACCCGTTTCGAGATGCTCTCCATCGATCCGGCCACCGGGGCACCTGACGGTCGGACAGCCCGCGTCGTCCTCACCGCCGTCGTGCGCCCGCCCATCGTCAACGTCCTCGTGCCGGACGGTATCCCCATCGTTGCGACGGCCAACGCGCGCGCGCAGCTCACCCGGTGACCGGAGGGGACGAACCCACCCTGCCGCGGCCTCCGGTGCGTCCAGCTGCAGGACGGGAGACAGGACCGGCACCCGCCAGGCTGACCGGACACCGGCACAAGGGGCTTTGTCTGCGTATGGGGGTGTGATCGTGAGCAGTGCGCCCGCGGACGAATCCGCCCGTTCTGGTGCCCCCCGCTGCCATCCCACGGCCATGACGTAGGCTGGAATCACCATGGCAACCACTGATTTTCCCGCAGAAATCCGCGCCCTCCGCGCGAAGTACCAGTCCATCGTGCAGGTTTCGGACATCGAGGGGATCCGCAAGGACATCGACGAGCTGAGCGAGGAAGCCGGCGCGCCGGACCTGTGGGATGATCCCGCAGCAGCCCAGAAGGTGACGTCGAAGCTGTCGCACCGGCAGTCGGCACTCGAGCGCCTCGAGACCCTCGAGGGCCGCATCGACGACCTCGAGGTGCTCGTGGAGTTGGCCCAGGACGAAGGCGACGAGGACTCGCTCGCGGAGGCCGAGAAGGAACTCGTGTCGCTGAGCAGGTCCCTGGACGATCTGGAGATCGTGACGCTCCTCGCCGGTGAGTGGGACGAGCGCGAGGCGGTTGTCACGATCCGATCGGGAGCCGGGGGAGTGGACGCAGCCGACTTCGCCGAGATGCTGCTGCGCATGTACCTGCGCTGGGCCGAACGCCACGGCTATCCGACCCAGGTCCTCGACACGTCCTACGCGGAGGAAGCGGGACTGAAGTCCGCGACCTTCGAGGTCAAGGCCCCCTACGCGTTCGGCACCCTCTCGGTCGAGGCCGGAACCCACCGCCTTGTCCGGATCAGTCCCTTCGACAACCAGGGCAGGCGGCAGACCTCGTTCGCCGCCGTCGAGGTGATCCCCCTCATCGAACAGACGGATGTCATCGAGGTGCCGGACAACGAGATTCGCGTCGATGTGTTCCGCTCATCCGGACCGGGTGGACAGTCGGTCAACACCACCGACTCCGCAGTCCGCCTCACGCACCTGCCCACGGGACTGGTGGTGTCGATGCAGAACGAGAAGTCGCAGATCCAGAACCGCGCCGCTGCCATGCGTGTCCTCCAGTCCCGCCTCCTGCTGTTGAAGAAGGAGCAGGAGAACGCGGAGAAGAAGGCGTTTGCCGGTGACGTGAAGGCATCCTGGGGTGACCAGATGCGTTCCTACGTGCTCAACCCGTACCAGATGGTCAAGGACCTCCGCACGAACCACGAGGTGGGCAACACCTCTGCCGTGTTCGACGGCGAGATCGACGACTTCATTGATGCCGGTATCCGCTGGCGCACCAACAATCGCAACGACGTGTCGTAGCGAAGCCTCCCGGCCGTCCGGCGACGTATCCGGGCGATCGCACGGCCGCCTGATCGACGTCGGGTCCGCCTGTCGGCCCTGCGCGGGCGTGAGATCCGTCCTTGCGTGCGACACACCCGCCGGGGTAGCGGGCGCATCGTGACGGCGTCGTTATAGTCGAGGAGCCGGTGCTTCCTTCCCCCAACAGATGCCCGTGCCCCGGCGGACACATGGGCGCAGAGTGATCATGATCAGATTCGACAACGTCACGAAGACCTACGACCAGAAGTCGCAGCCTGCCCTCGATGCCGTCTCCCTCGACGTCGACCGCGGCGAGTTCGTCTTCCTCGTCGGTGCTTCGGGCTCGGGCAAGTCGACCTTCATCCGCCTCGTCCTCAAGGAGGACCAGGCGTCGAAGGGCGCGGTTTACGTGGCCGGCCAGAACGTCGCGAACATCCCCAGCTGGCGCGTTCCCCGTCTTCGCCGTGGAATCGGCGTCGTGTTCCAGGATTTCCGGCTGCTCCCCAACAAGACGGTGTTCTCCAACGTCGCCTTCGCGATGCAGGTGATCGGCAGGAGCCGGGCCGTTATCCGCGAGACCGTCCCGGATGTACTCGCGACGGTCGGCCTGGAGGGCAAGAACAACCGCATGCCGCACGAACTCTCCGGCGGTGAGCAGCAGCGCGTCGCGATTGCGCGCGCCATCGTCAACCGGCCCGGGATCCTGCTCGCCGACGAGCCCACGGGAAACCTCGATCCGACGACGTCGATGGGGATCATGAAGGTCCTCGACAGGATCAATCAGAACGGCACCACGGTGGTCATGGCGACGCACGATGACGACATCGTCAACACGATGCGCAAGCGCGTCGTCGAACTCCACAATGGCTCGGTCGTGCGCGACGACGCGCATGGCATCTACGTGGGAGAAGCAGGAGCGTTGGCCGAATGAGGCTCGCGTTCATCCTGTCCGAGATCGGTTCGGGCATCCGCCGCAACCTGTCCATGGTCACCTCCGTGATCCTGGTGACCTTCATCTCGCTGACCTTCGTCGGCGCAGCCGGCCTGTTCCAACTGCAGATCAACCAGATGAAGGGGTACTGGTACGACCGCGTTCAGGTCACCATCTACCTTTGCGTCGACAACTCGTCGGAGACGAGTTGCGCCACGGGCCCGGTGACCGAGGAGCAACGCGCCGCGATCCAGGCCAAGCTAGAGTCCGAGCAGTTCGCTCCGTACGTGGACACCGTGTCCTACGAGTCGCAGGAGGAGGCGCTGGGCCACTTCCGGGACCAGTTCGCGAACTCCCCGATCGTCGACTCGGTCACCGCGGACCAGCTCCCCGAGTCATTCCGCGTGAGCCTGGTGGATGCCGAGAAGTACGAGGTCATCAACGAAGCGTTCTCCTCGGAGCCGGGCGTCGACGCGGTGAGCGACCAGCGCGACTTCCTCGAGGCGATCTTCCGCTACATGAACTGGGCCTCCGTCGTCGCGCTCGTGATCGCCGGCATCATGACCTTCTGCGCCATCCTGCTGATCGCGACCACCATCCGGCTCTCCGCGTTCAGCCGCCGCAGGGAGACGGGCATCATGCGCCTCGTCGGCGCTTCGAAGGCCGTGATCCAGCTGCCGTTCATCTTGGAGGGAGTTATCGCTGCAGTCATCGGCGCGGTCCTCGCGTCGGTCACGCTGTGGGGGACGTCGAGATTCCTGATCGACGGCTGGCTCGTCAACACCTTCCCACAGACGGCGTTCATCTCCTCCCAGCAAGTGCTGCTGCTGGTTCCCGCTCTCATCCTTCTGGGAGCAATTCTTGCGGGACTCTCGTCCCTGCTCACTCTCCGACGATACGTAAAGGTCTAAAACGATGCCGCTCAGCGCCAGGGGACACGTGCGCCACCCAGCAACCTGGTGGTCCCGGCAGGACAAGAAGGCTTTCGTCGTGCGGGGCACCGCCGGCACGTCGGTTGCTCTCGTCGTCGCTCTCGCCCTCGGGTTCAGCACGCCCGTGGTTGCGGACGAACTCGACGACCGCAAGAGTGCGCTCGAGAACGAGATCGCCGAGGTCCAGCAGTCGATGGAGTACCTTGACAGCGACATCGCGGAGACCATCGGCGCACTGAAGACCTATCAGGGCCAGCTCCCCGGCGCCCAGCAGGCGCTCGCGGACGCCCAGGGCAGGGTGGAAGCGGCGACCGACGAAGTGGGTGCACTTGCGGTCCGGGTCGACCTGGCGCAGGAGACGAAGACGAAGATCACCGAGGAACTCCGCGCCGACGAGCAGAAGATGGACGAGACGCGCAGGGTCATCGGGCAGATCGCCACGGAAGCCTACAAGAACGGTGGCGTGCCGACGAACGTCTCGCTGCTTCTGGGAGCCGAGGGCGTCGAGGACTTCACCGAGTCGATGGACATGGTGGACCAGGCACTGCGGAGCCAGAACGCCGCGATGGAGCGCCTGTCGGAGCAGAACGCGACGAACGCGAACAGCCAGGCCCGTCTCGTCGCCGTCGAGGCCGAGATCACCAAGCTCAAGCAGAAGGCCGACGACGCGCTGGCCGCCGAGCAGTCGGCGCGCGACGCGGCCGCAAGCGAGAAGGTCAAGGTGGACAAGCTCGTGGCCGACACCTCTGCATTGTCGGCCAAGCTGCAGGAACAGAAACCCGTCATCGAAGCCAAGCTGGCAAGCGTCGAGAATGCCCACCAGCAGGTGAACGCGGACATCGCCGAGCGCCAGCGGCGCCAGATCGAGGAAGCACGCAAGGCCGAGGAAGCCCGCCAGAAGGCGGAGCAGGAGCGGCTCCGGGCTGAAGCGGAAGCCGCGGCAGCCGCTGAGCAGGCCCGCCGCCAGGCTGAAGCGGAAGCCGCGGCAGCCGCCGAGACGGCGCGGCGGGCAGCAGAAGCCGCAGCGGCGAACCGACCGGCTCCTGCGCCGGTCCGGCCCGCGCCGGTTGCACCGGTTGCCCCCGTGGTCGCGGCGCCCCCGGCGGCGCCGCCATCGAACCCCAGCTCGTTCGGCCTTCGCGCGCCTGTCAACGCTCCCATCAGCTCGGGCTTCGGCTGGCGTCCGACGCCGGTCGGCACCATCGACTTCAACGGCACCGGCGGTTACATGCACACCGGTATCGACTACGGCGTCGGATGCGGTACGCCTCTCTACGCACCCGCGGCCGGTGAGGTCTGGTACGCGGACTCCAACGTCCTGCCGGGCGCGGGCAACCGGATCGTCCTCAACCACGGAGTGGTCGGCGGCAACGCCCTCGCCACGAACTACTACCACCTGACGAGTTACCTCGTGTCGGTCGGTCAGCGCGTGAGTGCGGGCCAGCTCATCGGCTACACCGGCACCACGGGCAATTCCACCGGATGCCATCTCCACTTCGAGACGATGCTGAACGGTACGTTGGTGGACCCGATGGGCCTGCTCTAGGTCGTAGGATGGAAGGCACTGCCGTCCAGCGGACTGCCGTCCGCAGCAGCGTCGTCGAAGGAGTTGTGCCGTGCCGAAGGAAAGTGGCCGGAAAGTGGTGGCCACCAATCGGAAGGCTTTCCACGACTACGCGGTGCTCGACACCTACGAGGCCGGCATCGCGTTGATGGGTACCGAGGTGAAGTCGCTGCGCGCGGGACAGGCATCGCTCCTCGACGGTTATGCCATCTTCTACGGGGACGAACTCTGGCTCGAGGGCATCCACATCTCCGAGTACTCGCAGGGCAGCTGGACGAACCATGCCGCGCGTCGGAGGAGGAAGCTCCTCCTGCACCGCGAGGAACTCACGAAGATCTCGCAGAAAATCCGCGAATCCGGCTTCACCCTCGTGCCGTTGCAGCTCTACTTCTCGAACGGCAAGGCCAAGGTCGAGATCGCGGTGGCCCGGGGCAAGCGTGACTACGACAAGCGTCAGACGCTGCGGGAGAAGCAGGACAACCGGGAGGCGCTGCGCGCCATGCGCGAGAAGAACCTCGGCGCGTGAGCGATGTCTTCTGGGAGGCACAGGAGGACGGCGAGCCTGAGCCGTCGGAGCTGACCTACAAGCGCCCCTGGTGGGTAACGGCCGGCGCGCTGGTCGATCTGATCCTGCTCCTGGTCGTGGTGCCCGTCGGAATCCTCTCCCTCATTCCGTTCGTGTTCCTCGTCTATGTCTACTTCGCGCAGCTGCTCGTCTGGATCTCGCCGGTGATGCTACTGCTGAACATCGCCATCTTCTGGTGGAGCTTCCGCCGCAAGCAGGCCGGCACCACGGCTCTTGCAGCCCTCGGCATCGCGTTCGTGACCCTCGCGTTCGTCGTCGTGCGCCTGTGGCAGTCCCCGATCGTGATCCTCGGAATCACCGTCGGTCAGTAGTGCGCCCGTTCTCCGTGGGCGAAGCACGTGGACGGGCGGGGAAGGTGCGCTAGAATGAAGGTCGATCGGCCGCTGGGCCGGTTGAAGCAGGAATCACTTGATAACTGAACATGGGGATGACAGGTTTCGACGATGTTAGTCGCGACAGGGGAAGCGGGCCGAGGATACAGGGTTATCTCGTAAACGCTCCTTGTAAAACAATAAGTGCCGAACAAAAGCGCACTGACTTCGCTCTCGCTGCCTAAAGCAGCCTAGCTAGTCCGTCAGCCCGGGTTTGCTCTCGCCCCGGATACTGGCGTCATTTAGAGGGCCACTGCTCCCGGTCCTCGTTGTAGGGACCGGGGGGACTTTTATACAACTGGGCTTGGCAGCCACTTGTTTGCACGATGGCTGAAGCCGAGAAAAACCGACGCAAACTGCGCCCGGAGAAGCCCTGACTACACTGCATCGGACGCGGGTTCAATTCCCGCCATCTCCACAACCTCACAGCGCTCCGTCGGACTCCGACGGGGCGCTGTGTCGTCTGCAGCGTGCCTGGTGTCGGCTTCCGAGACCGGGGCGGCAGCGAGTATCGCGTTTGCTCCGAGCACCCCGTCCGTCGGCCCACCGGACAACTAGACTTGGGCGATGAGTTGGACTGACAGGCCGCCGGGGTGGCTCCCGCCACTGCCACCGCCCAACAGGGGTCGAGGTCTGATCGTGCTCGGCTGGATCCTGGTGGGCGGCACGTTCGCCTATATCTTCGTGATGAGCTATCTGGGTGGCACCCACACCCTTTTCACGCTGGTTCCACTCCTGCTCGGTCTTCTGTGCCTCATCGTCGGCCTGCTGCGGCGGGACAACCGGCAGCGGTAGGCGGCTGACGGCTTGCCGGACAGTTAGTTACACGATAAAAATAATCAGTGACGATCACCCCCCTCCACCTTTCCCGCGGCGGCACCAGCGTGGTGCTCGATCCCCACCAGTACGGACTGCCGGTCCTCGCTTATTGGGGGCCCGATCTGGGCGACCTCGACGCCGATCAGCTGGCGGCGCTCACAGCCGCGCAGCGGCCGCAGCGTGTCTCCGGTGGTATCGATGTCCCCGCGAGGCTGACCCTCCTGCCCCTCGAGTCCGCGGGTTGGCAGGGGACGCCGGGCCTGACCGGTGACCGCGCGGGAACCCACCTCTACCCGCGCTTCACCGTCGTCTCGATGGCGGCCGGCGTCGGTGGGGCAGCCGCGACGATCGAGGCTAGGGACGACGACGCCGGACTCGCACTGAGCGCGCACGTGGGCCTGAGTGAATCAGGCCTCTTCACGCAGCGGCTGGTCGTGACCAACACGGGCCATGACGACTACGAGGTCAGATCCCTCAATCTCTCGTTCCCGTTGTGCCATGCGGCCGCTGAGGTTCTCGACACCACTGGGCGGCACCTGCGGGAGCGTTCACCGCAACGCCACGACCTCACCGTCGGCACGTACGCACGGACGAGCCGGCGCGGACGACCGGGAGCGGATGCCACCGTGCTCCTTGCGGCAGGCATCAGGGGTTTCGGCTTCGAGCAGGGCTTGGTGCAGGGAATACACATCGCATGGAGTGGTAACCAGCACGTCCTGGCCGAGAAGACGCCGGCTGGAGATGCCTTCCTGGCTGCCGGCGAGCTGCTTGCGCCACGGGAGGTCGTGCTCGCTCCGGGGGAGAGCTACTCCACCCCGGAGGTCATCGGCTCCTGGGGTGACGGGCTGAACGAGCTGTCCGGCCGCTTCCACCGGCACCTGCGGTCTCGGCCGGTTCATCCCCGGCGGCCACGGCCCGTCACGCTCAACACCTGGGAGGCCGTCTACTTCGACCTCGACATCACGCGTCTGCGGGCCCTCGCCGACAGGGCTGCGGCCCTCGGCGTCGAGCGATTCGTCCTGGACGACGGATGGTTCCGTGGGCGGCGTGATGACACGTCGAGCCTTGGAGACTGGTACGTGGACGAGACGGTGTGGCCGGACGGCCTGACGCCGATCATCGACCATGTGCGCGGACTCGGCATGGAATTCGGGCTCTGGTTCGAGCCCGAGATGGTCAATCCGGACTCCGACCTCGCGCGTGCGCACCCGGAGTGGATCCTGCAGCCCGAGGGGCGGCTACCGCTTCCCGGGAGGCAACAGCAGGTGCTGAACCTCGGCCATCCTGATGCCTACGCGTACATCCTCGAGCGCCTCGATGACATCCTCACGGCCAACGACATCGCGTACGTGAAGTGGGATCACAACAGGGACTTGCTCGAGGCCGCCGACGCGCGCACCGGCCGGGCAGCAGTCCACCGTCATGTCGAGGCGCTCTACCGCTTGCTCGACGAACTCCGGACCCGCCATCCCGACCTCGAGATCGAGTCCTGCGCGTCTGGCGGGGCCCGCGTCGATCTCGGCATCCTCGCCCGTACGGACCGGATCTGGACGAGTGACTGCATCGATCCGATCGAGCGGCTCGTCAACCAGAAGTACACCGGGCTCGTCGTCCCGCCCGAACTCATGGGAATGCACATCGGCGGCCCTGCCTCGCACTCCACGGGCCGCGCCCATTCGTTGCCGTTCCGCGCCGGCACGGCTATCTTCGGCCATTACGGCATCGAGTGGGACATCTCCGACCTGACGGAGGGGGAGTACGAGATCCTGGCGCGCTACATCGGACTCCACCGTGCGTGGCGCGACGACCTGCACCGCGGCACCCTGGTCCACGCGGACCTGGTCGATCCTTCGATGGACCTGCGGGGCATCGTCTCCCAGGACCGCCGGCGCGCCCTCTTCGGCTACTCCCTCACCGGTTCCAGCGCGAGCTACCCGCCCGGTCCGCTGACGTTCCCCGGGCTCGATCCCGAGGCGGTCTACGAGGTGCGCCTCGCCGTCCCGCAGGAGGGGCACCCCGGGAACGGGCAGTCACCGCTCGCCTGGCTCCACGCGGCACTCGACGGCGAGCCGCTGCGGCTTTCCGGCCGGGTGCTGGGCCAGGCCGGACTCCAGGCTCCCGTGCTGCTGCCCGAGCAGACGCTGCTCATCGAACTGCGGGGCGACCAAGCCGATCAAGCCGTCGACGGCATGGCAGGGCTCCGCTAGGGCTCGAACGTCAGCGAGTGGCCGTAGAGGGACAGCAGGGCTTCCATGCCGCCGTCGCGCATCGCCCGGCGCTGCCGCTCGGCGCCCGTGCCCCGTTCCTTCATCGTTTCCACCCCGGCGCGCACCCAGTCGGCGTCGCCCTCGGATGCGAGTGCCGGGCCGACGTGCTCGAGGAACGACTCGAGGAGCTGACCCGCAGGCACGGGTTCAGCCGCGACCGGGTCGACGAGCGTGCCCTTCATGCCGTCCCGCGCAGCTTGCCAGAGCGCGGCGTCCAGGAGTTCCGGATCCGGGACGAGGGGAGTGCTGTCCCGCTCGGCGTCGCCGAGGGCGGTGACGACGAGCGCGCGCGTCAGGGCACCGAGCAGCACGGAGTCCTGCGCCTCGAGCTGCACGTCGCAGGCCCTGAGCTCCAGCGTGGGGTAGTGGTCCGAGAGCCTTGCCACCCAGGTGAGGACCCCGCGGTCCAGAATGGCTCCACTGGCGCCGAGACGGGTGATCCTGCGCTCGTAGTCGGCGGCATCGGCGAAGTACGGCGGGATGCCCTGGACGGCCCATCGGCGGTAGTGGATGACGCGCCAGCTGCCGAAGCCGCTGTCCCGGCTCAGCCAGTAGGGCGAATTGACGCTGAGCGCGGTGAGCAGCGGGATCCAGGGACGGATGCGGTTGAGTGCCTGGATGCCGCGCTCCTGGTCCGGGACACCGACGTGCACATGGAGCCCGTTGACGAACTGGTCGCCGACGATTCCCGGCGCGCTGGCCCTCAGGTCCTCGTAGCGTTGCTTGTCGGTGAGCTCCGGGTACGCCTGCCGGATCCAGGGAGCAGTTCCGGTGGCAGCACCGATGGTTCCCACGCGTGTTGCCGCGCCCGCGAACTTCCGCCGGAAGTTCAGGAGGGATTCTTCGGCCTGCGTCAGCGTCTCGCACACCGGGGTGGCCGTCTCGATCTGGCAGGACAGCAGTTCCCGCTGGATTTCGTCATCGCTGATCTCCGGCGTCGATTCGAGCAGGCGCTCGACCTCCCCGGCGCGGTGCGCCGGCAGGCCCGATCGCGGTTCGAGCAGTAGGTATTCCTCCTCGAGGCCGAGAGTGGTCATCGGGGAACTCCGTTCAGAAGGAGGGGCGTGCAGGCATCCGAACCAGTCTAAGAGCCACCCGCGCAGAAACCATGCGCACCCCGTGGCGTCCCCGGGCGCCTGAAGCGCTTCCCCGACGCGTCAACAGGTGCCGCTGGAGATCGTGCAACCCTCGTGGGATGCGGTGCTCTCGATCCACAGGGCACGCGCTAGGGCCGTGTCGACGGCCAGGTGCGGCGCGGAGGCCTCCGCACCGAGGCGCAGGCGAAGCCGCACACCGACCTCCCGCCCGGCGAGCAGCAGGTCGTCGTCGAGCGAGATCCCGTTGCGGTCGAGGAAACGCAGGACGTCCGGGTCGTCGTCGCTCACGCGCACCAGTCGGCCCGCGTGCCCGTCATCGAGGTCGTCGAGGCGGTGCGCGGGCGGGTAGTGGACGGTGCCGTCCGCAGCGGGGATGGGATCGCCGTGTGGATCGCGTCTCGGGCGGCCGAGCTTTGCATCGAGTCGTTCGATGAAGGCATCCGAGACGGTGTGCTCGAGCAGCTCGGCCTCGTCGTGCACCTCGTCCCAGCTGTAGCCGAGCTCGGTGACGAGGAACGTCTCGAGGAGCCGGTGCCTGCGCACCATGGCGAGGGCGAGGGCCTTACCGGAGGACGTGAGGCTGATGGGGCCGTACTTGCGGTGGTGGGCCAGCCCCAGGTCGACCAGCTTCGCGACCATCCCGGTGACGGAGGAGTTGGCGACCGAGAGGCGCGCGGCCAGATGCGTTGCGGTCATGGCATCGCCCTGCCACTCGGTGAAGGAGTAGATGGCCTTGACGTAGTCCTGCACGCTTGTCGACTCGATGCTGAGGACCGCACCCCGCCTGCCTGCCATCAGGCGTCCGCGCGCGCGGAGACGCCGGGGGCCCGTGTCATCGCCGCCGGTGCCGCCTGCGTGGCCGTGCTCCCAGCGGTGGGGAGGCCGGTTCCGGACTCGGCGCCGGTCCGGGACCGCAGGCGTCGTCGCGCCTGCCACACCACCCCGTCCGGCCGTGCCACGAGGTAGACGACGGTGAACACGAGCGCCTGGCACAGCACGACGGCGGCCCCTGTCGAGATGTCCAGGTAGTAACTGGCATAGATGCCGGTGATCGACGCCGCGACGGTGAGTACGACGGCGATCACGAGCATCCGGTCGAAGCTGCGGGACAGCAGGAACGCCGTCGCCCCGGGGGTGATGAGCATGGCCACGACCAGGATGATCCCGACGGCCTGGAGTCCGACGACGACGGTGAGCGCGAGCAGGCCGAGCAGCAGTGCCGACAGCAGCCGGGTGTTCAGTCCGATGACGTGGGCATGGGTGCGGTCGAACGCCAGGAGTGTCAGGTCGCGCCGTTTGAACAGCAGGATGGCGAGCGTCAGGGCCCCGAGGACGAGCACCTGCCACACCTCGGCGGCGGAGACGCCGAGCACGTTGCCGAACAGGATGTGCATCAGGTCGATCTGGGAGGGCGTGGCGGAGACGATGGCGAGTCCCGCGGCGAACAGTGCGGTGAAGACCACGCCGATCACGGTGTCCGCCTTCAGCTTCGTCGTCGACCGGACGATCCCGATCAGCGCCACGGCGGCAGCGCCGAAGACGAAGGCCCCGATCGAGAAGGGGATGCCGATGATGTAGGAGAGCGCGACGCCGGGCAGGACGGCATGGGACACGGCGTCACCCATGAGCGACCACCCCATCAGGATGAGCCAGCAGGAGAGGACGGCGGCGACGACGGCCGCTGCGACCGTGACGGCGAGGGCCCGGGTCAGGAAGCCGTACTGGAGGGGTTCGAGGACGAAGGCGACGATGTCCATCTCAGGAATTTCCTTCCGGGGTCGCAGGTGAGGAAGCCGGCGGGGAATCATCGGATGCTGCCGGCCCGAAGGCGAGGGCGAGGTTTCCCTGCGTCAGGACCTCCGACGGAACGCCCTGTGCCAGGACCCGCCGGTGCAGGAGGACCGCCTCATCGCACAGTTCGGGCACGCCCGCGAGATCGTGTGTCGACATCAGGACGGAGCGTCCCTCGTCCCGCAGCACCTTCAGCAGGTGAGTCATCGTTGTCTGGCTGGCGCGGTCGACCCCTGCGAACGGCTCATCGAGCAGGAGCAGCCGCGCGTCCTGGGCGATGCTCCGGGCGATGAACACGCGCTTGCGTTGTCCGCCCGACAATTGGCCGATCTGGCGCCTCCTGAGGTCCGCCAGCCCCACCCGCTCGAGGGCCTCACCGACCGCGGCGCGATCGGCCGCACGGAGACGGCGGGCGGAGCCCAGACGGCCGTAGAGGCCCATGGCGACGACGTCGGCCACGGACACCGGGAACGTCCAGTCGACCCCCTCGGCCTGCGGCATGTAGGCCACCAGCCCCTGCTTCCGGGCGCCCGCCGTGGGCATGCCGAAGAGCTCCACGGTGCCGTGCTGGGGAACGAGGAGCCCCATGAGCGAGGTGAACAGAGTCGACTTGCCCGATCCGTTGACGCCGATGAGACCGCAGATCCGGCCGGCGTCGAGGCTCAGCGTCACGTCGTCGAGAGCCTGGACGTCGTTGTAGCGGACGCTGAGGCTCCGCACTGCGAGGACGGGTGACGTCGTCGGCGCGTCCGCTGGTTCTGTCGGGTGGACGGTGGTCATCGCGCGAGTCCTTCCGTGATGGTCCTGAGGTCGTGGCGGATCAGGTCGAGGAAGGTCGGGACCGGGCCGTCCGCCTCGGACAGGGAATCCACGTAGAGCATGCCGCCCAGCTCCGCACCGGTAGCGAGGGCCACCTGCTCCTGCGCCGAGGGGTTGACCGTCGATTCGCAGAAGACCGTGGGCACCCTGTTCTCCTCCACGAAACCGATGACCTCCCGGATCTGGCGTGGCGTTCCCTCGGCGTCCGCGTTGACCGGCCAGATGAATGCCTCGTCCAGGCCGGCGTCCCGGGCGAGGTAGGAGAAAGCTCCCTCGCAGGTCACGAGCGCCGCGCCGTCGACGTGGGCGAGGTCCGCGCGGAACCCGTCGAGGAGCTCGCCGAGCTGGTTCTTCAGGTGCTGGCCGTCCGCTTCGAACTCGGCGGCGTGCTCGGGGGCGAGTTCGGTGAGGGCACGGACGGCATTGTCCACGTAGGTCTGCGCCGCGAGCGGAGACATCCAGGCATGCGGATTCGCGAGGCCGGAGTAGTCGCCGGAGCGGATGTCGACCGGTTCGACGCCCTCCGACAGGACAGCGTGCGGCGCGTCGACGGACTGCAGGAAGCGCTCGAACCACCGCTCGAGGCCGAGTCCGTTGTCGAGGATGAGGTCGGCGTTCTGGGCCCGGACGAGATCGGAGGGCGTCGGTTCGTACCCGTGGATCTCAGCCCCGACCTTGGTGATCGACTCCACGCGCACATGCCCACCGCCCACGGTGTCCGCGAGGTCCGCGAGCACCGAGAACGTGGTGAGTACCAGGGGCCGGGAGTCGGCGGAGGCGGGCGATGCCTGCGCCTCGGGACCAGGGGCGCAGCCGGTCAGGAGCAACGCCGCGGCGATGCAGCAGCCAGCGACCAGCCGCAGGGCACTCGTTTTTTGAGGCATACCTAAAAGTAGCGTTTAGGCATGGCGAAATCTAGCGCAGGGATGCTCTCCATGCATGGGTGTAGTACGGGACACGGATCACGGCGTCGCTGCTGAACGCAAGGTACTCCGTGAGGTACCAGAGCAGGTTCGAGTCGACGCGCTCCCGCAGCAGAGCCGACGCGCGCTGGTAGTAGCTGCGGGAGCGCGCGAGGTCGACGACGTCGGCGACGGCGAGATCCTGGGTCCAGTGCACGAGCAGCTCCTCCGCCGGACCGAAGGCCCCACCGAAGTCGGGCCGGTACGCCGGCGAGAAGACGTCCCCGGCGTGCATGATGCGGGAGAGCCTGTGGACCCAGGGAAGCGAGACGTCGAGCTGGTTCCAGACGAGCGCGAGGCGCCCTCCCGGACGGAGCACACGGCCTGCTTCGCGCAGGGCTGCGGGGTGGTCACACCAGTGCCAGGCCTGCGCGAGTGTGAGGAGGTCCATCGATGCCGCCGGCAGCAGGGAATGCTCCGCCGTGCCCAGCAGGACGGGGATCTGCGGCAACCGTGCCGTGAGGACGGTGAGCATGTCCTCCGACGGGTCCACGGCCGTCACCTCGAGCCCGCGTCCGGTGAGCAGGGAGGTGAACAGTCCTGTCCCCGCACCGATATCGGCGACCCGACGCGCATGCTCGGGGATGAGCCAGTCCGCCACTGCTGCGGGGTACCCCGGACGGACACGGTCGTAGCGGCCCGCCCCGGAGAGGTAGGCGCTCGCCATGAGCCGGCGTCGCTCCTCATCGAGACGCGGACCGCGGCTCACCGTGCTACGCCCCGGGGCGCCGGGTCCGGGCCGCGCCTAGAACAGGTCATCCACATCGGGATTGAGCGTGCGGAGCACGTCGCTGTGCAGCGTGCCGTTGGTCGCGAGGGCATTGCCGCCGAAGGGCCCTTCCTCGCCGTCGAGCGATGTGAAGCGACCACCGGCCTCGGTCACGATCGGAACGAGCGCCGCCATGTCGTACAGGTTCAGTTCCGGTTCACAGGCGATGTCGACGGCGCCCTCCGCCACAAGGCAGTAGGACCAGAAATCGCCGTACGCCCGGGTTCGCCACACGCGGTCGGTCAGATCGACGAACTCGTCCAACGCGCCGCGCTCCCGCCAGCCGGACAGGCTCGAGTAGGACAGCGAGGCGTCCTCCAGACGTGAGACGTTGGAGACCCGGAGGCGCTGGGCTGCCGCGAGCGACTTGCCCGTATAGGCGCCCGTTCCGTCGGCCGCCCACCAGCGCTTACCCAGAGCGGGCGCGCTCACGACGCCGACCACGGGTTTGCCGTTGTCGATCAGGGAGATCAGCGTCGCCCAGACCGGCACGCCGCGCACGAAGTTCTTGGTGCCGTCGATCGGATCGATGACCCACCTGCGGGTTCCCGAGCCCGTGCTGCCGAACTCCTCGCCCAGCACCGCGTCCCGCGGACGGGCCCGGGACAACTGTCCGCGGATCGCCTCCTCGGCCCCCTTGTCGGCATCGGTGACGGGGGTGAAGTCGGGCTTGGTCTCGACGCGGAGGTCGAGGGCCTTGAAGCGGGACATCGTCTGGTCGTCGACCGAGTCGGCCATGATGTGGGCGAGACGGAGGTCGTCGTTGTAACCCTGCGTGAAACTCATACGACTCAACCTATCGTCTCGGGGGACCCTTCCCGCGCCGGGGCGCCGGAAGCCCCGGAACAGCAGAAAGCCACCGTCGGCATGCGCCGGGCGGTGGCTTCCTGACCATGCCGCAGGGCGGCAGGAGAAATATTAGAAAACGGTGATGTTCTCGGCCTGGGGACCCTTGGGACCCTGGGTGGTCTCGAAGTCGACTTTCTGGTTCTCTTCGAGGGAACGGTAGCCGTTCGAGTTGATCGCCGAGAAGTGGGCGAAGACGTCAGCGCCTCCGTCGTCGGGAGCGATGAAGCCGAAGCCCTTTTCGGCGTTGAACCATTTCACTGTGCCTGAAGCCATGCTGTATTTCCTTACCTGGGAGAGCCTCCCGACGTTCGGGTGCTCATCGTGGTGTTCGTTACTCGCTTTTCGTCAAAAGCTGTCGAACTCCAGGTGGAGGGTCAAGGCTTGAAATTTAATGCGCAAACAACAACAGCCTCCAGCCTAGCAGTGTTCCGGGGTCAGCCCGGACCACCTGCTGCTCCGCCTACTGCTGACCGAGTTCCTTCGCATCATGGCTGCTGCCGCGGGCGTCGGCGATGCCCGCGCCGAGCAGGCGCCTCAGGGAGGCCAGGCGTACCGGCCCGGACTCGCCGGCCAGCCCTTCCGCCACGAAGCTGTCGAGTCCGCAGTCGACGGCGACGTCATCATGGCGGCACCCGCGCTCGCAGCGCTCCGTCCCCGGTTCCAGGTCGGGGAATGCCTTGAGGATGCGATCCGCGTCCACGTGCGCGAGGCCGAAGGAGCGAATGCCCGGCGTGTCGATGATCCAGGTGCCCGGCGAAGCATCCGTCGCCTTGAGGGCGAGTGCGGACGAGGACGTATGGCGGCCCCTGCCCGTCACCGCATTCACGCCGCCGGTGGCCCGGGTACTGCCGGTCAGCGCGTTGACCATGGTCGACTTGCCGACCCCGGAATGCCCGAGCAGCACGCTCACCTGGCCGTCGAGTTCGTCCCGCAGTGCGTCGACGGCGCCGTGCGCCAGGCGTGCTGAATCGCCGTCGTCGGACCTCGCCTCGATGCCCACGGCCTCGTCCGTCCGGCTGATGATCACGCGCAGGTCGAGGTGCTCGTAGTTGGCGAGAAGGGCGGCGGGATCCCGCAGGTCGGCCTTGGTGATGCACAGCAGTGGTTCGATCCCGGCGTCGTAGGCCGCCACGAGCGCCCTGTCGATGAAGCCCGTCCTCGGCTCGGGATTGGCTGCGGCGACGACGATCACGAGCTGGTCGGCGTTGGCGACCACCACCCGCTCGACCGGATCGGTGTCGTCGGCGCTGCGCCGCAGGACGGTGCGGCGCTCCTCGATGCGCACGAGCCGAGCGAGTGAGTCGGCACCGCCGGACAGGTCGCCCACCAGTGCCACGAGATCACCTGCGACGACGGCGTTCCGACGCAGCTCGCGCGCACGGGCTGCGATCACGATCCGCTCGTCCGGGGTGTCCTCGTCGACGACGGTGGTGTATCGGCCGCGGTCCACGGTGACCACGCGTCCGGTCACGGCGTCGTCGTACGCCGGACGGTTCTTGGTCCGGGGGCGGGATCCCTTCTTGTTGGGCCGGATCCTGATGTCGGACTCGTCCCAGGACCGGGATCCGCGGCGGTTGCCGGACTCGCTCATGCGTGAGCTTCCCACGCGGAGACGGCGGCGGTGGCGGAGGCGGCGGTGGAAGTGGTGGCGGTGGCGGTGACGGCAGCCCAGAGCTCGGGGAACTCAGGCATTGTCTTGGCCGTCGTCGCGATGTTCTCCACCTCCACGCCCTCCACGGCGAGCCCGATGATCGCGCCGGCGGTCGCCATGCGGTGGTCCTCGTACGTGTGGAAGCGGCCACCGTGGAGGGGTGCAGGCCGGATGATGAGCCCGTCCGCCGTCTCCTCGGCGTCACCGCCGAGTCCGTTGATCTCGGCGACGAGCGCCGCAAGCCGATCGGTCTCGTGCCCGCGGAGGTGCGCGATTCCCGTGAGGGTCGACGGCGTCGTCGCGAGCGCACAGAGGGCCGCGACGGTCGGAGCGAGTTCGGAGGTGTCCGCGAAGGTCCCGCCCGAGATCGAGGGTCCGCCCGTCACGGTGAGCACGTCGCCGTCGAGACGGGCTGAAGCGCCCATCAGCGGAAGGATGCGCCGCCAGTCATCGCCCACCTGGGTGGTCCCCGCGGGCCAGTTCCGCACGCGGACGGTTCCGCCGGTGACCACGGCCGCGGCCAGGAACGGGCCCGAGTTGGACAGGTCGGGCTCGACCGCGACGTCGAAGGCGGCGATGGGACCGGGGGAGACCCGCCAGTTGTCCGGCACGGTGTCGTCGACGGATACGCCGAGTGACCTCAGTGTCTCGACGGTCATGCGGACGTGGTCCAGGCTAGGAACGGGCTTGCCCACGTGTTCGAGGTGCAGGCCCTCCGTGAACCGTGCGCCCACGAGGAGGAGCGCGGACACGAACTGCGAGGAGGCGGAGGCATCGATGACGAGGTGCCCGCCGCGGACGCTGCCTTCGCTGTGCACGGTGAACGGGAGGGAGCCGGATCCGCCGTCGTCGACGGACAGCCCGAGACCGCGGAGCGCCTCGACGATGCTTCCCATCGGACGGCGCCGGGCGTGGGGATCGCCGTCGAACCTCGTGGAACCGGGAACCAGCCCGGCCAGCGGAGGGACGAACCGCATGACCGTGCCCGCCAGTCCACAATCCACTGCACGGGACTGCCCACCGCCCGTCCTGCCCGGCAGGGGGGTGACGTGCAGATCCGGGCCGAAATCGCCGTCGCCCGGCACCTCGTCGATCACCGCGCCGAGGGAGCGAAGGGCAGCGACCATGAGGGCGGAGTCGCGTGAGTGCAGCGGGCGCCGGATGACGCACGGTCCGTCGGCCAGCGCGGCGAGCACCAGGTAGCGGTTGGTAAGTGACTTCGAGCCGGGAACCGAGATCTCGGCATCCACGGGACGGGTCAGGCGGGGTGCCCGCCACAGGTGCTGGTCGGATCCCCCGCCTGAAGACGCTGTCACGGAACTTATGAACCGACGACGTCGGCAGCGGTCTTGCGCACGGCCTGGTCGGCCTTCTGAAGCTGCTTGCGGGCATCCCTGCCGAGGCCGGCGGCGCTCTTCTTGGCATCGATCGCGAGGTGCTCGGCGCGCCAGGCGATGCCGGGACGGCCGTTCGTGTCGACGGTGGCCAGCAGGACGGCGCCGATCAGCGAGAGGTTCCTGAGCAGCTGCGAGCGGCGTGCTTTCTTGCCCTCCGTGGTCGAGCCATCGGCCGAGCGGTAGTCGACAAGGGTGTTGACCGTGGCCGTCACGGCGAGCAGGAGGGCCGCGACGCGGGAGAACCGCCCGATACCCAGCAGGAGTGCGGCTCCGACCTGAGTGGCGCCGAGCACCTGACCCACGAGCTTCTCGTTGCCGGTGACCGCTGCTGCCGAGGGGACCACTCTGGTCAGGCCAGCGAGGACGGGCTTGAGCTGGGGAGCGGTGGTGCCGGCAGAGCGGAGCCGGTCCACGCCCGAGAGTGCGAAGCTGCTGGCGATCAAGGGTCGGGCGATGACGCGGACAAGGGTCACAATTGCCTCCTGGTTACCGGCGGGATCCGCCGAGCATTGGGTTCACGGGTACGAAGCACGCTGGGTCTAGTTTTGCACGCCGCACCAGCACGCGCGATCCGGAGCCGCTTCCGTATCAGCGCTTGCGGCAGGGGCGGCGGCGGCGAGGGCGGGGAAGCGGCGGGTAGTGACTCCGGCCGGGGTGGCCTGCCGCAGGAATAAGGCGGTTCTCGAGGGGGTTGGAAGAACCATGGAAACATTCGGAACGGGACATCGGAGGCGCGTGTGACGGGCTCACAGACCGGGACGGTAGTGCCGGCGGATTTCCAGCTGTCGACGTCGGTCCAGAGGCGCGCTTCGACGGCGCCGCGACAGCGGGGACGCGTAGACTTTGGCACGATGAATACAACAGCCCCCGCAGGCAGCAGCCAGGCCGAAGATGCACAGTTGGACGTGTCGACGGAGTCGGAAGCCGACCGTAAGGCCCGCTTCGAGCGTGACGCCATGCAGTACGTCGACCAGCTCTACTCCGCTGCCATGCGCATGGCCCGCAATCCCAGCGACGCGGAGGACCTCGTGCAGGAGGCCTACACGAAGGCGTTCTCCGCCTTCCACCAGTACAAGCCGGGAACCAACCTGAAGGCGTGGCTGTACCGCATCCTCACCAACACCTACATCAACCTGTATCGCAAGAGGCAGCGGGAGCCGCTGCAGTCGCACTCCGACACCATCGAGGACTGGCAGCTCGCAAAGGCCGCAGAGCACACCTCCGCCGGTCTCCGCTCGGCAGAGGCCGAGGCGCTGGACCACTTGCCGGACTCCGACGTGAAGAGTGCGCTCCAGGCGATCCCGGAGGAATTCAGGTTGGCGGTCTACTTCTCGGACGTCGAAGGCTTCGCGTACAAGGAAATATCGGAAATCATGAACACGCCCATCGGGACCGTCATGTCCCGGCTGCACCGCGGCCGCAAGCTGCTGCGTGAACTCCTCGCGGAGTACGCGCGTGAGCGGGGACTCGGTGTCACCGCAGGTGCTGGTGCCAAGACCCAGAGCGGGGCGGGCGCAGCGGGCGAGGAACAGGAGATGGAGAAATGAGCGATTGCGAGAGTATGGGCGATTGCGCCGACTCGAGGATCGAGAGGCTGTACGAGTACCTGGACGGCGCACTGTCCCACCAGGACCTCGTCGAGATCAAGGACCACCTGAACGGGTGCCCGCAGTGCGCCGAGGAGCATGATCTCGAATGCGTGATCCGGTCGGTCGTCAAGCGATCCTGCACGGAGGTTGCGCCGTCGACCCTGAAGGCGAGCATCCTCGACCGCATCAGCCAGCTCAAGACCGTGGATCACTGACTCCCGGCACCTGGCGGACGCGCGAGGCGACAGTGCCCCACACGACAGAACCTCCGGCACCCTGACGGGCCGGAGGTTCTGTCGTTCGTGCTGGCGGTGCTTGTAACGCCTGGACTCAGGTGTTGGGGCGCTTACCGTGGTTTGCGCCTCCACGCTTCCGGTCGCGACGCTTGCGTGCTCGCTTGCTCATGGCTGCCTCCTTCTTCTTCAGGCACTGTAGACGTGCAGAACTGCACCCAAGTCTCCCATACCGCGACCGGCGTCGCCTAAACAGCTCCGACCCCAGCGCGACGGCGGCGCTGCACGCGGCGTCGGGACAGCGCCGCCGACAGCTCCGACACAGTTCTGACGACAGCGCTACCCCTAGGATGGGGGCACCGTCCGTGTCGAAGGAGATGACCTATGCGTGCCGCCTACGCCGCCACCCAGTCGGGGGACGATCCGCTCCGCGGTCTCGTCGTCGGCGACCTCGACGTCCCGGCCGCTCCCGAGGGGTTCGTCAGGGTCGAGGTCGTCGCCTCCTGCCTCAACCACCACGACCTGTGGTCGCTGAAGGGCGTCGGGCTGCCGCAGGACCGGCTTCCGATGGTGCTCGGGTGCGACGCCGCCGGACGGGACGACGACGGCAACGAGGTGATCGTCCACGGCGTCGTGTCCTCGCCGCAGTGGCGGGGCGACGAGACCCTGGACCCGCAGCGGTCGCTCCTGTCGGAGCGGTACCCGGGAACCATGGCGGACTACGTGTGGGTGCCCGAGCGGAACCTGGTCCCGAAACCGCCGGAACTGTCCTTCGAGGAAGCCGCATGTCTGCCCACGGCCTGGCTCACGGCCTACCGCATGCTGTTCACCGTCTCCCCGGCGGCACCCGGCGCCACGGTGCTCGTGCAGGGAGCCGGCGGTGGCGTCGCGTCCGCCCTGATCGCACTCGCAGCGGCCGCCGGCTTCCGCGTCTGGGCGACGAGCCGCAGCGGGTCCAAGCGGCAGCAGGCGCTGGAGTTGGGAGCCGACCAGGTGTTCGACACCGGTGCACGGCTGCCCGAGCGCGTCGACGTCGTCTTCGACTCCGTGGGTGAAGCCACCTGGGCGCATTCCCTGAAGTCGCTCGTGCCCGGAGGAACAGTCGTGACGTGCGGCGCCACGAGCGGTGCCGCGCCCTCGGCGGACCTCAACCGGGTGTTCTTCCTCCAGTTGCGCGTGCTGGGCTCCACGATGGGTACCCGGGAGGAGCTCGTGCGGCTCACCCGCTTTTTGGTCGCGACCGGCGTCCGGCCCGTCATCGACGCGGTGCTGCCCCTCGAGGACGCGCCCCGGGGTTTCCAGCGCATGCTCGACGGCGACGTGTTCGGCAAGATCGTCTTCCGCCACTGACGCGCGCGTGGCCCGGAACGTGAAAGGGAACCCTCCACGGGAGGGTTCCCTTTCGGTACTACGGCGACCTGGAGGGTCGGTGCCCGGCGTCTACTCCGGCGCGGGCATATCCAGCCACTGGAACCAGCCGCGGTGCAGCACGAGCCAGGCGATCAGCCCGTACCCGGCCTGTCCGGGCGTTCCGCCGTTGGCAGCGAGATCATGGCGCCACTGCTCGTGCGCGAGCAGCGGCGTGAAGGTGTCCACGAAGACGTGTTTGCGACGCGTCGTCACGTCGCCGAAAGCGGCCGAGAGGTCGGCGAGGCGGCGGTTGCGTTCGGCGTCGAGTCCGGGAGGGGGCCCGACGACCAGGACCTTGACGCTCATCTGGGCTGCGCCGTCGAGAATGTTGGCAAGGTTGAGCCGGCTCCGCGCGGTCGACAGTTCGAGGTCCAGGTCGCGGTCGGAGAGGCCGATCACGAGCCGGTTGTCGGCGCCGTCGTCGAAGCGGCGCCCCGCCTCCTGCAGCCAGCGGTTCGCCAGCGCCTCGGTGCCCTCTCCGGGCGCCGCGAGGCTGTACGCCTCCAGCGAGGCGTTGTCGGGGCGGGTACGGGCCATCACGCGTCCGACCCACCCGAGCGCCCGCGGATCACCGAGCCCCGCGAGGAGTTCGTCGCCCACTGCTGCTAGTCGGATTCTGCGTTGTTCCACTGGTCCCTCGGTGTGCTGGTCGTCGGATGGATGCGGGCCGCCGGATGAGCGGCGCACGCTCCTGAAGACATGAACCTTGTCCGAGGCATGGCTCGGTTAAAGACATTGAGTGGGGCCTCGGCCCCACCCAACATCATACTGATGGCCTGCTATTGACGGCCGAAGGCCCTCTTGATGAGGAGTTCCTGCTCCACCGCGTGGCTCTTGGCCGATCCGGTCGCCGTGGAAGCGGACGCCGGTCGGGACGCGAGGCGCATCGGCCGGTCCAGCTCCTGCGGCAGGTTGAGGCCGATGAACGGCCAGGGTCCCTGGTTGGCCGGCTCGTCCTGCGCCCAGACGATCTCCGCGTTCGGGTACTGGGCCAGTGCCGCCCTGATCTCCTCCAGCGGGAGCGGGTACAGCTGCTCCACCCGGACGATGGCGGTCCTGCCGTCGTCCAGCTTCTGCCGGGAGGACAGGAGGTCGTAGTAGAGGCGACCGGACACGAGGATCACGCGCTCGACGTCACTGCCGGCAGTGCCGAGGGTGGTGTCGGGGATGACGGGCTGGAAGGTGCCCTGCGTGAAGTCCTCCACCGAACTCGCGGCGGCTTTCAGGCGTAGCAACTGCTTCGGCGTGAAGATCACCAGCGGCTTCCTCGGACGCTTGTACGCGTGGCGACGCAGCAGGTGGAAGTGCGACGCCGCGGTGCTCGGGTTGGCGACGACCATGTTCTCCTCGGCACACATCTGCAGGAAGCGCTCGATGCGGGCGGAGGAGTGATCCGGCCCCTGGCCTTCGTAGCCGTGCGGCAGCATCAGCACGAGGGAGGAGCGTTGCCCCCACTTCTGCTCTGCGGAACTGATGAACTCGTCGATGATGGTCTGTGCGCCGTTGACGAAGTCGCCGAACTGCGCCTCCCAGATCACGAGCGCATCCGGCCGCTCCACGGAGTAGCCGTACTCGAAGCCCATGGCCGCATACTCGGACAGCAGGGAGTCGTAGACCCAGAACTTCGCCTGGTCCTCGCTGAGGTCGTCCAGCGGGAGCCACTCGTGGCCGGTCGCGCGGTCGTGGAACACCGCATGGCGCTGCACGAAGGTACCGCGGCGCGAATCCTGGCCGGCGAGCCTCACTGGCACGCCCTCCATGACGAGCGAACCGAAGGCCGCGATCTCGCCGAAGCCCCAGTCGATCCCGCCTTCCCTCGACATCTGCTCGCGCTTCTCCAAAAGGGCCTTGAGCTTCGGGTGCACCGTGAAGCCCTCGGGGACAGCGGTATGAGCGGCGCCGATGTGCGCCAGCATCTCTGCGCTGATGGCGGTCCGGCGGGCGTCGCTGTCGCCGCCGTCCGCCTGCTGCGCGTACGGCCGCTCGAGGTCCGACACCGCCTGCGGGTCCTTGGTCACGACCGGGATCGGCGACGTCTGGGCCGCGTGCGTCTCGGCGAAGACGCGCTCCAGGCGCTCCTGGTAGTCGCGCAGCGCCTGCTCCGCCTCCTCCTGGGTGATGTCCCCACGACCGATCAGGGCCTCGGTGTACAGCTTGCGCACCGAGCGCTTGGCCTCGATCAGGTTGTACATCATGGGCTGCGTCATCGAAGGATCATCTCCCTCGTTGTGGCCGCGACGGCGGTAGCAGACCATGTCGATGACGACGTCCTTGTTGAACCGCTGGCGGAACTGGTACGCCAGCTGCGCCACGCGCACCACGGCCTCGGGGTCGTCCCCGTTCACGTGGAAGACCGGCGCCTGGACCATCTTCGCGACGTCGGTGGAGTACACCGAGGAGCGCGACGACGTCGGGCTCGTGGTGAAGCCCACCTGGTTGTTCACGATCACGTGGATGGTGCCACCGGTGCGGTACCCGCGCAGCTGCGACAGGTTGAGGGTCTCCGCCACGACGCCCTGGCCGGCGAAGGCGGCGTCGCCGTGGATGAGGATCGGCAGGACGGGGAAGGTGTCGCCCTGGTCGAGGAGGTCCTGCTTCGCGCGGACGATGCCCTCGAGGACGGGATCGACGGCTTCCAGGTGCGACGGGTTCGCGGCGAGGTAGACCTTCGTCTGGTTCCCGGCGTCGGACGTGAAGGTGCCCTCGGTACCGAGGTGGTACTTGACGTCGCCCGAGCCCTGGACGGAGCGCGGATCCTGCGTACCCTCGAATTCGCGGAAGACCTGCGCGTAGGTCTTGCCGGCGATGTTGGTGAGCACGTTCAGGCGTCCGCGGTGGGCCATGCCGATGGCGACCTCGTCGAGGCCGTCGTCGGCCGCGCCCGAGATCACGGCATCGAGCAGCGGGATCAGGGACTCCCCGCCTTCGAGCGAGAAGCGCTTCTGGCCGACGAACTTCGTCTGCAGGAACGTCTCGAAGGCCTCCGCCGAGTTCAGCTTGTGCAGGATGCGCAGCTGCTCCTCACGGCTCGGCTTCGAGTAGGGGTGCTCGAGCTCGTCCTGGAACCACTGGCGCTCCGCCGGGTCCTGGAGGTGCATGTACTCGATACCGGTCGTGCGGCAATAGGCATCCCGCAGCACCCCGAGCATGTCGCGGAACTTGAGCATGGGCTGGCCGCCGAAGCCGCCCGTCGGCCACTCACGGTCGAGGTCCCACAGGGTGAGCCCATGGGTGCGGATGTCGAGGTCGGCGTGCTTGCGCTGCACGTACTCGAGCGGATTGGTGTCCGCCATGAGGTGCCCGCGCACGCGGTAGGCATGGATGAGCTGCTGGATCCGGGCGACCTTGTTGATCTGGTCCACCGGGTCGACCTGGATGTCGGCGCTCCACCGCACGGGCTCGTAGGGGATGCGGAGCGATTCGAAGATCTCGTCGTAGAAGCCCTGCTCACCCAGCAGCAACTGGTGGATGATCCGCAGGAACTCACCGCTGCCGGCACCCTGGATGACGCGGTGGTCGTAGGTCGAGGTGAGCGTGATGGTCTTGCTGATGGCGTGCTTGGCGAGGGTCTTCTCGCTCGAACCCTGGAACTCCGCAGGGTATTCGAGGGCACCGGCACCGATGATGCACGCCTGGCCCTTCGAGAGGCGGGGGACCGAGTGGACGGTACCGATGCCACCCGGGTTGGTGAGGGAGACCGTAGTACCGGCGTAGTCGTCGGCCCCGAGCTTCCCGGCGCGGGCCTTTTTCACCAGGTCCTCGTAGGCCTGCCAGAACTCCGAGAAGTTCATGGTCTCGGCCTTCTTGATGTTCGGGACCACGAGCGAGCGCGTGCCATCGGGCTTCGGCATGTCGATCGCGAGGCCGAAGTTCACGTGGGCGGGCTGGACCGCGGACGGCTTGCCGTCGATGACGTCGTAGTAGACGTTCTGCGACGGGAACTGGGCCAGTGCCCGGATGATGGCGTAGCCGATCAGGTGGGTGAACGAGACCTTGCCGCCGCGAGCGCGGGCCAGGTTGCTGTTGATGACCACGCGGTTGTCGATCAGCAGCTTCGCGGGGATGGCCCGGACGCTGGTCGCCGTCGGGACGCTCAGGCTGGCTTCCATGTTCGTGGCGATGGCCTTGGCCGGTCCGCGGAGGACGCTGACCCTGTTCTCCTCCATGTCGCCGTTGAGGGCGGAGGCGGGGAGCTGCGCCGGGATGGGCTTCGCGGCGGGCTTGTCATCCTTCGGAGCGTCGGGCTTCTTCGCCGGCTCCTTGGCCACGGGGGGCTTGCCGCTCTGCTGGGTGCTCGCGGGGCTCTCGCCGGACGCCTTGGGTGCCGGCGCCTCGGCCTTGACGACGGGCAGTTCCTTCGTCGGGGGATGGGCGTCCGTCGAAGCACCGGACGCCGGGGTGCCGGACGAGGGGGCCGCCGGCGTGGTTCCGTTGGGCGCCGGGGCCGTGGCAGCGGGAGCCGATGCCGGTTCCAGGGGCCTCTCCGCGGAGTGGCGGCCGTTCTCCGCCGGAGCGTTCTCCGCATCGAATGAATCGAACAGGTCCCACCACTTCCTGTCGACCGAGTGGCGGTCCTGCTGGAACTGCTGGTACAGCTCGTCAACAAGCCACTCGTTCCCGCCGAACTCTTCAGGTAGACGGTGGCTGGTTTGTTCTGGCACTTGGTATACGCCTCTTCCGTAAGTTGCCCTGAGCGCGGTGCGGGCGGCAAGATCGGCGAAAAGCCGTGTCTGGACCCCGTCCAAGTGTAGTGACAGTAGCAACGAACAATCCAATCAGGCGTGTCGGCCGGAGCTGCGGCGTGCGATACTGCGCCCGGGCACCGGCGACGGGCGTGCTTTGGGCTCCCTCGGCAGGGCGAATGGGCGGCCGAGGGTGCGAGGCACTAGACTCTTTGCGGCCGTTGCACGCGGTCGCCACAACAGGGAGAACCATGCGCTTCATCAACCCGCCCACCACCGATCTCACCTATTCGGACGTCTTCCTCGTACCGTCCGCATCGGAGGTCATCTCCCGATTCGATGTGGACCTCTCGTCCGACGACGGCACGGGCACCACGATCCCGCTCGTCGTGGCCAACATGACGGCCGTCACCGGACGCCGCATGGTCGAGACGGTTGCGCGGCGCGGCGGCATCGGCGTCCTGCCGCAGGACGTGCCGGTCGAGGTCATCGCCGAGGTCACGTCGTGGGTCAAGGATCGCCACCCGGTCTTCGAGACGCCGCTGAAACTGCAGCCGGGCAACACGGTGATCGACGCGCTCCACCTCATGCACAAGCGTGCCCACGGTGCGGTGCTCGTCGTCGACGACGCGGGGGCATGCGTCGGCGTGGTTCACGCGGCCGACTGCGAGGAGGTGGACCGGTTCGCCTCCCTCGAGTCGGTGATGCGGCCTGCGCCCGCGGCCTTCGAGGCCTCACTGTTCGACGAGGATCCCGCCACTGCGCTGCAGAAGGCCTTCGAGGACCTCGACGGCGCGCGCGTGTCGCTGGCGCCGGTCGTGCGCGACGGGGTGCTCCAGGGTGTCATCACCCGGACGGGTGCGCTCCGGTCCACCATCTACGATCCCGCGCTGGACGCCGCCGGCAGGCTTCGCGTGGCGGCCGCCGTCGGCATCAACGGTGACGTCGGGGCGAAGGCCGCGGCGCTGCTCGAGGCCGGTGTCGACGTCCTCGTCGTCGACACCGCACACGGCCACCAGAGGAAGATGCTGGACGCCCTCGCCGTCGTGCGCGGCCTCGACCCCAAGGTCCCCATCGTCGCGGGCAACGTGGTCAGCGCGGACGGCGTCCGCGACCTCGTCGCCGCGGGTGCCTCGATCATCAAGGTGGGCGTGGGACCCGGTGCCATGTGCACGACGCGCATGATGACGGCCGTGGGCCGCCCGCAGTTCTCCGCCGTCCACGAGTGCGCCCAGGCCGCTGCGGAGCTCGGCGCACACGTCTGGGCCGACGGCGGTGTGCGCTATCCCCGGGACGTCGCCCTCGCCTTGGCGGCGGGTGCGAGCCAGGTCATGATCGGCTCCTGGTTCGCCGGGACCTACGAGAGCCCGGGCGACCTCCAGACCGACAGCAACGGGCGGCGCTACAAGGAGAGCTTCGGGATGGCGTCGGCGCGTGCGGTGCAGAACCGCACACGGCGCGACGACGTCTTCGCGCGCGCTCGCAAGGGCCTGTTCGAGGAAGGCATCTCGACATCGAAGATGTACCTCGATCCTGCCCGTCCGGGTGTGGAGGACCTCCTCGACATGATCACGGCAGGCGTCCGCAGCTCGATGACCTACGCAGGTGCGGCGTCACTCGCCGAGTTCCGCGAGCGCGCGCTGGTCGGCGTGCAGTCGGCAGCAGGCTACGAGGAAGGCCGGCCTCTCCAGCAGAGCTGGTAGGCACGGCCCGTCCGGGCTTCCATGCGCCGTCGGCGGAATTCCTGTGCCGCGGGCGCTGCCAAGCCGATAGACTGGTCTCCTTATGGACAGTCCTTCTAGGGGCCGGCTCGACGCCGGCGCACCCTCTCCTCTTGCCCATCCGCTGCCCGGTGCCGACGCCCCGGCCGATGTCGGTTCCGACCAGGACGCAGCATCCCTCCAGTCCGACGCCGCGGACCCCCTTAGACGCGGACCGCTGCACACCCGCCCAGGCGTTGCCGAGGAGGGGATGTAGCGGTGGAATGGATCTACCTCGTCGCAGGCCTGCTCCTCGTGCTCGGTACGGGGTTCTTCGTGGCCGTCGAATTCGCGCTCGTCGCGCTGGACCAGACGTACGTCCAACGAGCGGTGGACGAGGGCGACACCAGGGCCGAGCCGCTGCTGCGGTGCCTGAAGTCGCTCTCGACGCAACTCTCGAGCTGCCAGCTCGGCATCACCCTGACCACGCTGCTCACGGGTTACGTCATGGAGCCGTCCGTCGGACGCCTCCTGGAGGCGCCCCTGACCGCGCTCGGTCTCTCCGAAGCCCTCGTCGCCTCGGCATCGATCATCATCGCGATGATCCTGGCCACGCTGTTGTCCATGCTCATCGGCGAGCTCGTGCCGAAGAACCTGAGCATCGCCCTGCCCTTCCAGGTGGGAAAGGCGCTGGCCCGGCCGCAGCTCCTCTTCACGGCAGTGTTCAAGCCGGCCATCATCGTGCTCAACGGGTTCTCCAATCGGGTCCTCAACGTCTTCGGGCTCGAGGCGAAGGAGGAGATCTCCGGAGCGCGGACGCCCTCCGAGCTCTCGTCCCTCGTGCGGCGCTCCGCAGAGATGGGCACCCTGGACCAGGGCACGGCGAACTTCCTGGCCCGGACGTTCAGCTTCTCCGAGCGGACCGCGGCCGACGTCATGACCCCGCGCATCCGTATGGAGGTCATCGACTCGGACCAGACCGTTGCCGACGTCGTGGAAGCCGCGCGACGGACGGGTTACTCGCGCTTCCCGCTGATCGGTGACTCCGCGGATGACATCCGCGGCGTGGTCCACGTGAAGAAGGCCGTCGCGGTTCCCCGCCACAAGCGGGCCGAACTGCCGGCCGGCACCATCATGACCGATGTGCTGCGCGTTCCCGAGACCGTCCACCTGGACTCCCTGTTGAGCGAACTGCGGGAGGCGAACCTCCAACTCGCCGTCGTGCTCGATGAGTACGGCGGAACCGCCGGTGTGGCCACTCTCGAGGACCTCGTCGAGGAGATCGTCGGCGAGGTCAAGGATGAACACGACAAAGTGAAACCCGGCGTCCTGCAGAGTGCGGCGGGCGACTGGTTCTTCCCGGGGCTCATGCGTCCGGACGAGGTCACGGTGCAGATCCCCGGGCTCGTGGTGCCGGACGAAGCAGGCTACGAGACGGTCGCCGGATTCATCATGGCCGAGCTCGGCCGGGTCGCCGTGCCGGGCGACGAGGTCGACGTGCCCGCCGGGACCCTTCTGGTCGAGCGGATGGACGGCCGACGAATCGACCGCGTCCGGTTCAGGCCCGCTCCGGCCGCGGCTGCCGACACGACGCAGGAGGCCGTTGTTCCCGAGCACCAGAGTGTTCCCCAGGACCAGGGCGTGCGTGAAGCGGCCAGACCCGCGCTCGCGGGCACCACCGCAGGACGGAAGGACAACCGATGAGCGACTGGGCGGGAATTCTCTGGCTGGTCATCCTCCTGATCGGCAATGCCTTCTTCGTCGCCTCGGAATTCGCCGTGATGTCGGCGCGCCGGAGTCAGATCGAGCCGCTGGCCGACGCGGGTTCGAAACGGGCGAAGACGACCATCTGGGCCATGGAGCACGTGTCCCTCATGCTCGCCTGCTCGCAGCTCGGGATCACCGTCTGCTCGCTCCTGATCCTGCAGGTCGCCGAACCGGCGATCCACCATCTGTTCGTGGTGCCCTTCGAGGCGGTCGGGGTGCCGGAGGGACTGGCGGACGGCGTCGCCTTCGCCCTCGCGCTCCTCCTGGTCACCTTCCTCCATGTCACCTTCGGAGAGATGGTGCCGAAGAACATCTCCGTCTCCGTTGCGGACAAGGCCGCACTCCTGCTGGCCCCGCCGCTCGTCATGATCGCGCGCATCGTGAATCCTGTCATCTCCTCGCTGAACTGGACCGCGAACCACATCCTGCGGGCGCTGAAGGTCGAGCCGAAGGACGAGGTGTCCTCGACCTACACGCTCGAGGAGGTGCAGTCGATCGTGGAGGAGTCCACGAAGAGCGGCCTCGTGGACGACGAGTCGGGTCTGATCACGGGCGCGCTCGAGTTCTCCGGGCAGACCGCGGAGACCACGATGGTGCCGCTCAACGAGCTCGTGACCGTCCGCACCGATGCGACGCCCGAGGAGTTCGAGCGTACTGTGGGGCGCACCGGGTTCTCGCGCTTCGTGATGGTGGACGACGACGGCAACCTGACGGGCTACATGCACCTGAAGGACATCATGTCCATGCCGCAGGCGATGTACCGGAGGCCGATCACGGAGAACAAGGTGCGAACGCTCGCGAACCTGTCGGTCGACGACGAGATCGAGGACGCGCTCACCGTCATGCAGCGGACCGGGTCCCACCTGGCGCGCGTCCTCGGCCCCGACGGTTCGACGCGCGGAGTCCTCTTCCTCGAGGACGTCATCGAGCAGCTGATCGGTGAGATCAGGGATGCGACACAGAACCAGGGAGCGCGGCGGACGGGCGAGGGAGTGAACGGAACCGAGACGCCGGTGGCCTGACGGGAGCAGGCCCGGGAGAATGCGAACCGTTCGCGTTTCGGATATGCTCGATGCGCTAACGTAAATAATTCTCATTAGGTCTGATCGAGGTCGTCATGCCCGTTGCTCGTCGTCTTGCCGTGCCCGCCCTGCTGGCCGTCTCCGCACTCTCCCTCGCCGCTTGCGGGGACGGTGGATCCCCGGCTTCGGGTGAGACGGGCACTGCGAGCGGCGAAGAGGCGATCACGATCGTGACCGCCACGAACGTGTACGGCGACATCGCAGCCACTGTAGGCGGGGACGACGTCGAGGTCACCTCGATCGTGAACAGCCTCAGCCAGGACCCGCACTCGTACGAGGCCACCGTGCAGGACAAGCTGTCCGTGTCGGAGGCCGATCTGGTGATCGAGAACGGCGGGGGATACGACACGTTCCTGGGTCGCCTTGCCGAGGAGACGGGCGTCGAGACCGTGCTCAGCGCCGTCGAACTGTCCGGCCTGGAAGCAGAGGCCGGCACCGAGGAGCACAGCGACGAGGCCGCGGCCGAGCACGGCGACGAGCCGACAGCCGAGCACGCCGACGAGCCGACGGGGGAGCACAGCGACGAGCCGACGGGGGAGCACGCCGACGAGGAGGGCCACGACCATGGCGCCTTCAACGAGCACGTCTGGTACGACCTGCCCGCCATGGCGACTCTCGCCGACGCCATCGCGGATGAGCTCGGCCGGTTGGACGAGGCCAATACAGATGAGTACCGCAGCCGTGCGGATGCCTTCACCGCTGAGCTTCAGTCGATCCAGGACCGGCTGGCGGCCCTTGCCTCCGAGGGGCCCGGCGGCAAGGTAGCGGTGACCGAGCCCGTGCCCGTGTACCTCCTCGAGGACGCAGGGCTCGAGAATGTCACGCCGGAGGAGTTCAGCGAGGCGATCGAGGAGGAGACGGACGTCCCGGTGGCGGCGCTCGAGGAGATGAAGGCGCTCGTCTCGGGGAAGACTCTCGCCTTCCTCGCCTACAACGACCAGACCGAGGGGGCGCAGACGGAAGCGGTGCGCTCCGCGGCTGACGCGGCGGGACTTCCGGTCCTCGACTTCACCGAGACCCTGCCCGACGGCGAGAACTACATTTCATGGATGACCGCCAACACGGATACCATCGAGGCTGCCCTGTCCTGAGGGTGCCGCCGCCCGCGGCACCTGAACCACGAGAGACTGGAAGCCCCGCCGCATGACTCCGACCTCGGCACGGCGTGATCCCTCCCCGGTCGGGGCGGGAGCCATGCCGGCCATCAGCCTGCGTGGGGCAGCACTGTCCTTCGGCAGCCGCACGCTGTGGGAAGGCCTCGACCTCGACATCATGCCCGGTGAATTCTTCGCCGTGCTGGGACCGAACGGGTCGGGGAAGACGAGTTTCCTCAAGGTACTCCTGGGGTTGCAGCCCCTCGACGCCGGTACCGCGTCGATCGACGGCAGGCCCATCACGCGCGGCAGCCGCACCCTCGGCTACATCCCCCAGCAGAAATCCTTCCCCCCGGAGACGCCACTTCGCGCCCGCGATCTCGTCGGCCTGGGAGTGGACGGGCACCGCTGGGGACTGCGTGTGCGCAGCCGGGACTACAACGAGCGCGTGGACGCCCTCCTGCGGGACGTGGGGGCCTCGTCGTACGCGGATGCTCCGGTGGGGCTCCTGTCCGGCGGCGAGCAACAGCGGCTGCGGGCCGCCCAGGCGCTGGCCACCGACCCGACGGTGCTCCTGTGCGACGAACCGCTGCTGTCGCTCGACCTGCTCCACCAGCAGGCGGTGAGCGCACTCATCAACCGCCAGTGCCACGAGAAGAACAGTGCCGTCGTCTTCGTCACCCACGAGATCAACCCGGTCATCGACTACGTGGACCGGGTCCTCTACCTCGCCGACGGCCGATTCCGTGTGGGCTCGCCGTCGGAGGTCATGACGAGCGAGGTGCTCTCCGACCTCTACGCGAGTCCGGTGGAGGTCCTGCGCAGCAACGGGCGGATCGTCGTCGTCGGACTGCCCGATGCCACTACCCACCACCACGAGAGCGTGTAGGCCATGGATTTCCAGGAGATCTTCGGCGCCATCTTCACCTTCGACAACTACGCCCAACTGCTGCCCCTCGTGCGCAATTCGCTGATCGCGGGAGCGGTCCTGGGACTGCTCGGCGGGCTGATCGGGACCTTCGTCATGATGCGCGACCTCGCTTTCGCGGTCCACGGGATCGCCGAGCTGTCCTTCGCAGGCGCTGCCTTCGCGTTGCTCGTCGGAGCGAACGTCGTCGCCGGATCACTGGTGGGTTCCGTCCTGGCCGCACTAGTTCTCGGCCTCATGGGCATACGTGCCCGGGACCGGAACTCGATCATCGGCGTCGTGATGCCCTTCGGGCTGGGTCTGGGCATCCTGTTCCTCGCACTGTACGAAGGTCGCGCGGCCAACAAGTTCGGTCTGCTCACCGGTCAGATCGTCTCGGTCGACGACGTCCAGCTGAACCTGCTCGTCGGATGCGCCGTCGTCGTCATCGTCGCTCTGGCCGCGATCTGGCGCCCGCTCACCTTCGCCAGCGCCGACGCAGATCTCGCGGAGGCGCGCGGCGTGCCCGTGCGGGGGCTCTCGATCCTCTTCATGGTGTTGCTGGGCATCTCGGTGGCGCTGTCCATCCAGGTCGTCGGAGCGCTCCTGGTGCTCGCCCTGCTCATCACACCGGCTGCGGCCGCACTGAAGGTGACCTCGGCGCCCGGGCTCGTGGTGTTGCTCAGCGTGGCGTTCGCCTGCACGGCCGTGGTCGGGGGCATCCTGCTCGCGCTCGGCGGCCGCATACCGATCAGTCCCTACGTGACCACGATCTCGTTCGCGATCTATCTCGCCTGTCGTCTGCTGGGGTCGCGCCGGGCAGTGCGCCGCGCCCGTCCTGCGGAACCGGCAGTCGTCGCCTGACCGAGGCAACGGCGATGACCGCCTGACCCGGGTAGCGGCACAGGCTGTGCGGTTCGAGAGTCGTCCGGTCGTCGCGGTCCGTCCCTGCGGTCCGTGCCGGCGTCAGGGGTGCTGCGGCCGGTCCGGCTGTCCTACGGCATCGGAGATGGCCTGCTCCATACTGCGCAGGAAGCGTGTCACCGTCTCGGTCTCCTCGCTCGTCAGGTTGTCTGCGGCAGCCAGGACGCCGCGCTTCTCGACGTCGAAGGCAGACCTGAACTCCTCCGTGGCCTTGTCGCCGGGCTCGAGGATGACCGCACGGCGATCGACGGGGTGCCGGCGCCTGCGGATGAAGCCGGCCCTCTCCAGGCGGTCGATGACGAGGGTCGTGGAGGCGCTGGAGATCCCGAGGGCGAGTGCCAGGTCCTTCGGGCTGGCGCCCTGATCCCGATGCCAGACGCCGAGGAGGTAACGAAGGGCTCCGAGATCTGTCTCGTTGATGTTGAGGCGTTGACTCAGCCGCCGTCGGAGTCCGCTCTCCACCTCGCGATAGGCTCTCAATGCATTGAGGACATCGACGCCCGTTGCAACCTCATCGGATGCGCCTTCGGCGGATGGCGGATACCAGTAACCTGCTCCCTGCCGTGCGTCCGAAGATTCCATGCCTACAGTTTAGACCAACTAGTAGTCAATCTTTCTAGGTAAGAGCGCACATCATTCCGCCCACGGGGGCAGTTCAGGTAGCGGACATGCCGGATGCAGGACGGGGGGCGTCGAGATCGGCCATCGCGCTCCCGAGGGCGGCGAGGAACCGTCGCACGGTCAGCCTTTCCTGCGGCGAGAGTTCCGTGGCGATGGCCAGCATGCGTTCGTGCATGGGACCCATCGTCGAGCGCACTTCCCCGTCGGTCGTCGCGGTGGGCCAGATCTCGATCGAGCGCCCGTCGCTGCCTTTCCGACGCCGCTCCGCGTGTCCGCTCTTCTCGAGCCGGTCGATCAGGACCGTCGTCGCCGCGGTCGAGATGTCGAGCTCGCGGGCCAGCGCGGCGGCGGTCAGCGGCTGCCCGATCTGGCTGGCATGCAGCATGAGACGCAGCGCCGTCATGTCCGTCCTGCCGAGGTGCATCGAAGCCCTGCTCTGGCCACGCATGAACCTCTCCGCGTTGCGATAGCGGCGCACGGCGTCCACCAGCTCGTCGAGCCGGCCCTCGCCCAACCGGGCCTCGTCGGAGCCCGCCACAGGGGACGGCGCGCCGGAGGGGGTGGTGCTGTCGTGGAGGCTCACGTTCCCAGCCTAATCGACGGCGCCGACACCATCAGGGCCTGACGTCCATGCCGGCACCGTGCGCGGACCCTGCCCGGCAGCGGTACCCTTTGTCATCATCCGTAGCCTCGGGACGCCGAGGCGTCAGGACCGTGCAGCCGGCGCCGAGCACTCCGGGCAGAGGCCCTGGATCTCGACCGTATGTGCGGCGTCGGTGAAGCCGTGCTCCGCTGCTACGCGTGCCGCCCACTGCTCCACCGCGGGCGCCTCGATCTCCACCGCCCTGCCGCAGTTCCTGCACAGCAGGTGGTGGTGGTGGTGTTCGACGGCGCAGCGCCGGTAGACCGCCTCGTTGTCCCCGTTGCGCAGGACGTCGACGAGACCGTCATCCGCCATCGACTGGAGGATGCGGTAGGCGGTTGCGAGCGAGACGGATTCCCCGCGGTCGTGCAGGACCCTGTGGAGCTCCTGGGTGCTGACGAAATCGTCGAGCTCGTCGAGCGCCGCGCTGATTGCCCGCCGTTGGCGCGTCACGCGCTGTTCCGACCCTTTGCGGACCGACTGGGCGGCCCCTGCGCCGGCTGTCGGCACTGCTTCGGATGTGACCTCAGGCGTCATGTCATACCCTTTCCGCGGGCACTCGGGTGTCACTGGGGCGTGCTCGGCCAGAGTCAAGATTATCAGCGGTGCCGACGGTAGTCTGTGCGCATGCTGCTGACGAAGTTCTCCCATTCCTGCGTGCGGCTTGAGCGGGACGGCTCGGTGCTGGTACTGGACCCGGGCACGTTCTCGGAAGTCGAGGAGGCGCTCGACGGCGCCGATGCCGTCCTCGTCACGCACGAGCACCCCGATCACGTCGACGTCGACCGCGTGGCGGCCGTGCTGGCGGCGGATACGTCCATCGAGCTGTGGGCGCCGCAGGGCGTGGCCGACGTCATGGCGGCACGACTGGGCGACAGATCGGCTGGGCGGATCCACGCAGTGGGCGGCCGCGAGGAGTTCTCGGCCGCGGGCTTCGATGTGCGGACGTTCGGTGGTCAGCACGCGCTGATCCACCCGCTGATCCCGATCGTGGCCAACGTGGGGTTCCTGATCGAGGGCAGTCTCTACCACCCCGGTGACTCCTTCATCGTCCCGGACGGAGCCGACGTCGGCACGGTTCTCGTTCCCGTGCACGCCCCGTGGTCGAAGCTCGCCGAGGTCGTTGACTTCGTGGCGTCCGTCCGGGCGCCCAGGGCATTCCAGATCCACGACGCTCTCCTGAACGACACCGGGCTCGGCATGGTCGAGGGCCACATCGAGCGTCTCGGATCGCGGTACGGCACGTCCTTCCGGCACCTGGCGGTCCGCGAGAGCGTCGTCGTCTGACCATCGGGCGTGCTCCTGGCGCAGGAGTGCGCCTGAAGCCCTGCAGGAGGTCGACGGAGCGTCAGCTCGTAGCGGTCGCGGGCCACACTCCCGTCGCGAAGAACTCCTCGAGGACCTCGCGCGGGCCCGAGGGGTCCAGGTCGCGGCGCGCGAGCCAGGCGTCGTCGTCGTAGGTCGCCGCGTACCGGTCACCCGAGTCGCACATGAGCGACACGACGCTGCCCGTGCGTCCGTCGGCGACCAGATCCGCGACGATCTGCCACACGCCCCACAGGTTCGTCCCGGTGGAGGGGCCCGCATGCAGCCCGGTGAGGGAGCGCAGGTGGCGGGCAGCAGCGACGGAGGCGGCGTCGGGCACCCGGATCATCGCATCGATCACGGACGGTACGAAGCTCGGTTCGAGCCGTGGCCGCCCGATGCCCTCGATGCGTGAGGGCCTGCCGGACGGGGACGACCCCGGCTTCGCCCATGCGGGATAGAACGCGGAGTGCTCGGGGTCGACGACGGCAAGGCGCGTGGGGTGCCGGTGGTACCGGAGATAGCGGCCGATCGTTGCACTCGTGCCCCCGGTTCCCGCCCCGACCACGATCCACTCCGGCAGGGGATGGGGTTCGAGCGCCAGCTGCTCGAAGATGGACTCGGCGATATTGTTGTTCCCTCGCCAGTCGGTCGCCCGCTCGGCGAAGGTGAACTGGTCCATGTAGTGCCCTCCCGTCTCCCTCGCCACCTCCTCGGCCGCGTCGTAGACCTCGGAGGCGTGGTCGACGAAACGGCAGGTCCCGCCGTACTGCTCGATCAAAGCGATCTTCTCCGGGCTGGTCGTCGCCGTCATGACGGCGACGAACGGCAGGCCGAGCAGCTGGGCGAAGTAGGCCTCGGAGACGGCCGTCGATCCGCTCGAGGCCTCGACGATGGTGGTTCCCTCGGTGATCCATCCGTTGACCAGTCCGAAGAGGAACAGCGACCGTGCAAGCCTGTGCTTGAGGCTGCCGGTGCGATGGGTGGACTCGTCCTTCAGATACACCTGCACGCCCCAGCGCGGCGGGAGGGGTACGGCGAAGAGGTGGGTGTCGGCCGACCGGTTCCCGTCCGCCTCGATGCGCCGCACGGCGTCGTCGGACCACGATCTGTCAGCGGCGGTGAACCTGGGCATCCCGTCAGCCTACAAGCAGGTCCCATGCCGACGAGCAGGAGTACCGGATCACTGCTTGGTGCGCGGACGGGGGTGTGGTGGACTGGCGTGCATCAGGACCGGGCGTGGTGACCACCACGTCCCGGTCGCCACTTCCGACAGGAGATCTCGATGAAGACTCTGATGGATGTGCAGGAACTGCAGGACCGGATGATCTCCGGCGCGCAGACGATCCTGCTCGATGTTCGCTGGGCCCTTGGCGATCCCCGAGGCCACGAGCACTACCGCGAAGCGCACATACCGGGTGCGGTCTACGTGGATCTCGAGACCCAGCTGTGCGCTCCAGGCGGACCCGGGCTCGGGCGGCATCCGCTCCCCGACGCCGACGCCCTGCAGGAGAGCGCGCGCCGGTGGGGTATCGACGACGGCGACACAGTGGTCGCCTACGACGACTCGGGCAACCTCGCTGCAGCACGCCTGTGGTGGCTGCTGCGCAACGCGGGCTTTCCCTCGGTCCGCCTGCTCGACGGCGGGCTCGCTGCCTGGCGCGCTGCGGGACTCGACACCGAGGGAGGGGAGGAGCGCCACTGCGTGGGCACCGTGCACCTGACCACCGGCCACATGCCCGCCGTCTCGATCTCCGATCTCGTCCAGCCGTCGACGGTCGACGTCGTCCTCGACGCCCGGGCAGGTGAGCGCTTCCGTGGCGAGCACGAGCCGATCGACCCACGGGCCGGTCACATTCCCGGAGCCGTGAGCGCGCCGACCTCGGAGAATCTCCTCCCCGACGGGCGCTTCCGATCACGCGACGAGCTCCGTCGCCGCTTCCGTGCCCTGGGTGCCGACCGTGGACGCGTCGCGGTGTACTGCGGTTCCGGTATCACCGCCGCGCACGAGATCGCGGCGCTCGACGTCGCCGGCATCGAGGCGTCGCTCTTCCCCGGCTCCTGGTCCCAGTGGTCGACGACGGACGGACTGCCCGTCGCGGTCGGCGCCTGACGACGGCGGTGCCGACGGCGGGTGCCGACGGCGGGTGCCGACGGCACCGCCGGTGCTGCGGCCTCCCCTCCTGCGATCCTCCGCTGGAGCCCTGCCGTGGCCGGGCCGGCCCTGCAGCAGCCGGGGTGCGCCCTGTCCAGGCCCTCCCGGGGTCCCCGCGAGGTTCCGCTGGTTCAAACGGGCTCCTGCTGGCTCGGCGGTCGAGGGCGCGGTAGCGTCGGGGGATGAACCCAGGACGCCCCGTACCGCCGCCGCTGCGCGGCGGAGCCGAGCTGCCTGCCGGTCGTACCGGCGGTGGCGTCCTTCCGGCTGCAACCCCAGGAGGTCCGTTGACGACGCTCTTCACCAGGATCATCAACGGCGAGGTGCCCGGGCGTTTCGTCTGGCAGGACGACGACGTCGTCGCGTTCCTCACGATCGCCCCGATCACTCCCGGTCACACGCTCGTGGTGCCGCGGCGGGAGATCGAGCACTGGCTCGAGGCAGACCAGGAGACGCTGACGAAGGTGATGGCCGTCGCGCAGACCGTCGGCCGCGCGCAGGAGGAGGCCTTCGGCGCGAAGCGCGTCGGAGTCCTCATCGAGGGATACGAGGTGCCCCACCTCCACGTGCACGTGTGGCCGACCCGGTCACCCGCGGACTTCGACGTCCGGCGGATCGACCCGGCGCCGGACCCCGCGGCGATGGACAGCTCGGCCGAGGCGCTGCGCGCCGCCCTGCGGACGGCGGGGCACGGCGCATACGTGCCCCGCTGAGCTGCTACCGCAGACTCTGCCCCGGTGCCACCTTCACGTCCCGTGGAAGTGATCGCCGCGATGCTGGCGGGAGGACACCCTAATTCGCTCGGGCGCACCGGCGAGGTCGTCGGCCTGGTGGTAGCCGATCGGTCCAGGCTGCAGGAACTCGTCGAGTGCTACCGGAGTGGGGATCCCGTGGTCCGTATGCGGACGTCCAGTGCGCTGAAACGCGTCGAGGCCGCGCACCACGCGTGGCTCGTCCCTCTGCTCGACGAACTGATCGACGACGTCGGCACACTGGACCAGCCATCGGCCCGATGGACGCTGGCAGAGCTCTTCCTCCGGCTGGGAGCGGACATGACGGCCGGCCAGCGGGACCGGGCCACGGCACTACTGAAGCGCAACCTGGAGCAGCAGACGGACTGGATCGTGCTGATCCGGACTATGGACACGCTGTTCCAATGGTCCGACGGCGACCCCGGACTCCGGACCTGGCTGCAGCCGCACCTCCGGCGGCTCGCGAACGATACGCGCCGGTCGGTCGCGCGGAGGGCACAGGAGCTCGCCGCCGTCGACACTCCGTGACGGGCGCCCTGCAGCTATCCCTGGCGCACGGTTGCCAGGGCCTCGCTGAGGGCGGTGCGCACGCGTTTCTCCGATACGGAGTAGGCCGTTCCCAGGTCCTGCGCGAACAGGCTGACCCTCAACTCCTCGAGCATCCAGCGCACCCGCCGCAGGGCGGCCGGACGGTGGCGACCAGCGGCGAGGGACGCGACGGCGTCGTCGTACTCGTCCTCCAGCCGCTGCACCACGGCCATGCCGAGGCTGTCACGCTGGACGTTCGTCGGAAGCTTCTCCAGCCTGATCTCGATGGCACGCAGGTACCGGGGAAGGTGGGCGAGCTGCGCATAGCCCGTCGCCGCGACGAAGCCCGGATAGACGAGGTGCTCGAGCTGGCTCCGGACGTCGTTGAGGGCCGAGATGAGCGGGAGGCTCGTGGTGCCCTTGAGCTGTTTCTGGATGCGACGGTTGCTCGCCAGCACCTTCTCCACCGTGGCGGTGACGGTGAACACCGTGTCGATGAGTTCGGCCCGGACCTCCTCGTACAGCGTGGTGAAGTCCTTCTCGGTCCACGGCAGTTCCTCCGGCACGAGCTTGTCGATCGCGGCCAGCGAGCAATCCCGGATCAGTTCGGCGACGCTGCCGTGGGGGTTCTGGCTGAAGGTGAGCTTCTCGGTGTTGCTGAGGTGCTCGAGGACATATTTCGCCGGACTCGGGATGCGCAGGGACAGCAGCCGGATGATGCCGGCCCGCATCACGGTGGCCTGCTCGCCCGCCGTCGGGAAGACCTTCAATCCGACGGAGGCGCCTTCGTCGACCACCGCGGGGAAGCCCGTGACACGGTGCCCGGCGACGGTGCGCGACACCTCGCGCTCGATGGTTCCGAAGACCCATGCCCTCTCGCCCGTCCGTTCCGCCACCGCGGGAGCCTCTGCCACCGCGACGCCTCCGCCGGACGAGGGACCGGCGGCCGAGCCTGCGGCAGCGGACTGGACGCTCGCGGTGACCCGACCGTCCCTGCCACCCGTCGTCGCGGGCCGCCCTGCAGGGCCGGTGCTACCCGCTGTGCGCCCGTTCCCGCGCCCGGCGCCTCCCGATGGCCTCGTGCTGCCCGGGGTGGCACCGAGTGACCGGGCGATAGCGCGGCTGACGGCGGGAGCCAGTGATTCCTTCAGCGCCTCGAGGTCACGGGACTCGTCCAGCACCCGGCCCTCGGCGTCGACGATCCGGAACATCATGAGCAGGTGCGGTGGAACGGCGGACCAGTTCCACGAGCCCGGCGGGATGATGTGTCCTCGCAGCCGCCGCAGCGCGAGTTCGAGTGACGCTTCGAGGTCGTCCTGTGCGGGATCGAAATCGGCCTCCAGCGCGGCGACCGCGCCCCGCGCGACATCGGGCGCGGGCACGAAATTCTTCCGCACCTGCTTCGGCAGGGACTTGATGAGGGCCGTGACGAGCTCCACGCGCTGCCCCGGTATCTGCCAGCGGAACGGCTTCGGCTCGAGCTGGTTCAGGAACAGGACGGGAATCGTCACCGTCACCCCGTCATGCGCTCCAGGCGTGAGGGGTGAGAATCCGTAGGTCAGCGGCAGTTCGAAGCCCGCTTGGTGCCACACGCTCGGGAACGCGGCCTCGTCGAGCTCCGCGGCGTCCTCGCTGAGGAGCTGCTCAGGATCGAAGTCGAGCAGGTCGGGCCGGTCCTGGCGCGCCTTCTTCCACCAGGAGTCGAAGTGCCGCTCGGACACGACGTCAGGGCCGATGCGCTGGTCGTAGAACTCGAACAGCGTCTCGTCGTCGACGCGGAGGTCGCGCCGTCGCAGGCGGTTCTCGAGTTCTTCCACCTCGGCGAGACGGGCCTGGTTGCGGCTGAAGAAGGTGTGGTGGGTTTTCCAGTCCCCCTCCACCAGGGCATGCCGGATGAACAGCTCGCGGGCGACCTCGCGGTCTATGCGGCCGTAGTTGGTGCGGCGCTGCGGCACGATCGGCACGCCGTAGAGGGTCACCTTCTCGTACGCCATGACCGAGCCCATCTTCCGGGACCAGTGGGGCTCGCTGTAGGTGCGCTTCACGAGGTGCGGTGCCACCTGCTCCGCCCACAGGGGGTCGATCCGGGCCACTACGCGTGCCCACAGGCGCGACGTCTCCACGAGTTCGGCGGCCATCACCCAGTCGGGTGACTTCTTGAAGAGCGCGGATCCGGGAAAGACGGCGAAGCGCGTCCCGCGGGCGCCGGCGTACTCGCGCTTGCGCTGGTCGTAGAGCCCGATATTGCTGAGCAGGCCGGCGAGCAGGCTGATGTGGATGGGGTCATGCAGTCCGACAGGATCCACGGGACCGGCGGGCAGGGTGATCCCGAGCGGCTTCGCGAGCTGGCGCAGCTGCTGGAACAGGTCCTGCCACTCCCTCACGCGGAGGTAGTTGATGAACTCCGTCCGGCACAGTTTCCGGAACTGCGTCGAGGAGAGTTCGTCCTGCTTCTCCTGGAGGTATCGCCACAGGTTCAGGTAGGCAGTGAAGTCGGAATTCTCGTCGACGAAGCGTTTGTGCTTCTCGGCTGCCTGCTGCTGCTTCGCGGGCTGGTCCGCGGAAGGGCGCTCGCGCGGATCCTGGATGGTCAGGGCGGCGGCGAGGACCATGACCTCCTTGACCGCCCCGCGCGTTCCCGCCTCGACGATCATGCGCCCGAGGCGCGGGTCCACAGGGAGCTGGGCGAGCTTGCGCCCGACGGCGGAGAGCCCACCGTCGTCCTTCAGTGCCCCCAACTCGCGCAGGAGGGCGACGCCGTCGTTGATCGCCTTGGTCTCCGGCGGTTCGAGGAAGGGGAAGTCCGCGATGTCCTTCGGCCCGCGCGTGACGCCCATCGCCGCCATCTGCAGGATGACCGCCGCCAGGCTGGTCCGCAGGATCTCGGGCTCCGTGAAGGGCCGCCGCGAAGCGAAGTCCTCTTCGGAGTAGAGGCGGATGGCGATGCCGTTGGAGACGCGTCCGCTGCGCCCCGACCGCTGGTTCGCGGATGCCTGCGAGACGCGCTCGATCGGCAGTCGCTGCACCTTGGTGCGGTGCGAGTACCGGGAGATACGTGCCGTGCCTGTGTCGATGACGTACTTGATGCCGGGGACGGTGAGCGAGGTCTCCGCGACGTTGGTTGCGAGCACGATCCTGCGATGGCTGCCGGTGGGACGGAAGACGCGGTGCTGCTCCTCGAGCGAGAGCCGGGCGAACAGGGGCAGGACCTCGGTGCCCCGCAGCCGCGCCGTGGACTGGATGCGGACGCGGAGCGCATCGGCGGCGTCGCGGATCTCGCGCTCTCCGGAGAAGAACACGAGGATGTCTCCGGGCGCCTCGAAGGAGAGCTCGTCCACGGCATCGCAGACGGCGTCGAGGGGGTCGCGCTCCTCCTCGAGTTCGCTCTCCGCGCCGCCGTCGCCGTCGTCGAGCCCGCCGGGGGGCTGGTCGAGCGGCCGGTACCGGACCTCCACCGGATAGGTCCGGCCCGACACCTCGATGATCGGTGCGGGCGAGGTCTCGGCCAGGGCGGCGTCGGCGGCGAAATGCGCCGCGAAGCGCTCGGGATCGATGGTGGCCGAGGTGATGACGACCTTCAGGTCCGGACGTTCCGGCAGGATGCGCTTGAGGTAGCCGAGGATGAAGTCGATGTTGAGGCTGCGTTCGTGGGCCTCGTCGATGATGATCGTGCTGTACTTGCGCAGCATCCGGTCGTGCTGGATCTCGGCGAGCAGGATGCCGTCCGTCATCAGCTTGATCTTCGTCTTCCGCCCCACCGAGCCGGTGAAGCGGACCTGGTAGCCGACCTCCTCGCCGAGGGGGACCTGCAGTTCCTCCGCGATGCGCTCGGCGACCGTGCGCGCGGCGAGGCGGCGGGGCTGGGTATGACCGATCAGCCCGTGCTCCGCGAGCCCGAGTTCGAGGCACATCTTGGGGATCTGCGTCGTCTTACCGGAGCCGGTCTCGCCGGCGATGATGGTGACCTGGTTGGCGGCGATCGCGGCCATGATGTCGGCCCGGCGGTCCGAGACGGGAAGATCCGCAGGGTAGGAGATTGTCAGTGCCATAGTTGCCTGCCAGTCTAGTTCCTCGCACCGGACGGCAGGCGGGCGTTCACCGAGGGCTGGAGTGCGCCCGCTCCGCGCCGTCGGACACGCCGGGTGTCGCGCTCGCCGTCGGGGCCGCGGCGGACCGGCGGAGCCGCTCGGCGACGACGACGGCACGCTCGCGCATCTCGGCGGGCTCCAGCACCTCGAAGTCGATGTCCCAGCTCGCCAGGTAGGCCAGCGGAAAATCGAGGGAGTCGAAACCGGCACGCAGCACCGTGTAGTCGCCGTCCGCCTCCAGCGTCCCTGTGCTCGACGGAACGCGGGTCTCCAGCTCGTGCACGGGCGCGTGGAACCGGATGACGGCGTCGTAGGAATAGGGCGAGCGCGTGATCGACTCCTGGACGTACGCTGCCAGGTCCGCGGCCGGCAGGGGACGCGGCACGAAGCGGTCCCGTGCCACGGGCACGCTCTGGCAGCGGTCGACGCGGAACGTCCTCCAGTCGTCGCGCGTGCGGTCGAAGGCGACCAGGTACCACCGCCGTCCCGTGTCCACGAGGCGGTACGGCTCGACGACGCGTCGCGACGACTCTCCGTCGTGGCGGTCGTAGCGGAAGGCGACACTGCGCCGTTCCGTGATGGCTGCCGAGAGGGCCGTGAGCACCTCGGGATTGACGGGGGTGCTGGCCGCGGCCATGCGCGTCACGGCGGAGCGCAGGCCCGAGAAGCGGGGCCGCAGTCGCGGCGGCAGGACCTGCTCGAGCTTCGTGAGAGCACGGACGGAGGCTTCACCGACGCCGGAGACCGGGCTGGCCGTGACCGCGGTGAGCCCGATCGCGACGGCGAGCGCCTCGTCGTCGTCGAGCAGGAGGGGAGGCAGCTGAGCGCCGGCGCCGAGCTGGTAGCCGCCGGCGACGCCGGGCGAGGCGTTGATCGGATAGCCGAGGGTCCGCAGCTTCCCGATGTCCCGGCGCACCGTGCGCTCCGTGACATCCATGCGCTGGGCCAGTGCCGGTCCGGTCCACTCGCGTCTCAGCTGCAGCAGCGACAGGAGTTGCAGCAGGCGCGCCGAGGTCTCGATCATGGGTCAACGGTACGACGACAGGAGGACAGGAGCTGTCCTCATCCTGGAGGGTTCCCGAAACTTCTGGCTGGTCCCCGGAACGCAGAACCGCCGTCGGCCTGATGGCCGACGGCGGTGGACTCTGCATGAGTCTTGGTGCCCTCGATAGGATTCGAACCTACGACCTTCTGCTCCGGAGGCAGACGCTCTATCCCCTGAGCTACGAAGGCAGACACGGGAACTCCCGTACCCGTAAGGGACTCATCGAGCTTAGCAGGTGCCGGAGAGGTCGGGAAAACGCGAGCGCACCACGGCTACACGACGACCGCACCGTCCCGGTATGTGCCGGGCCGGTCGTCAGTAGCCCAGGAAGGCGTCCGTCCGCACTCGCGAAACACCTGCCGTGCGAACCTCCGAGCGGAAGTTCCCGATGAACGAGGGCGATCCCGAGACGAGCACCTTGCGCTGCTTCAGGTCCGGTACGGCGGCGAGGAGCTTCTCCGCGGCTGGTCGCTCGCCTCCGTAGGTCCAGCCGTCCGGGAGCGACGGCAGGCCGTCCGCGGAGGGCATGAACACCACGACGCGCGTGCCCAGGTCGGTCAGTTCGTCGCGGAACGCGATCTCCTGCACGCTGCGGACCGCGTAGACGAGGACGACGTCTCGCTCCTCGCCCCGTGCGGCGAGTTCCCGGAGCTGGCTGATGAAGGGCGTGACGCCGATGCCCCCGGCGGCGAGCAGCAGCGGCACGGACGGATCGCGGGGCAGGGTGAAGTCGCCGCCGACGACGGTGCCGGTGATGCTCGCATCCTTCGGAAGCTCGAGGAGGGCCTTCTTGAAGGAGCTTCCCGTTTCCGTCGTCCTCAGTCCGAAGGTCACGGCGTCGGACTGCTGGGGCGCGGACGTGATGCTGAAGACCCTGCGGCTGCCCCGGCTGTCGGCACCACGGTGCGGCATGCTCAGTTCCATGTACTGGCCGGCTCGGAAACGCACGGGTTTCGCCGGCCTGAAGACGAGCTCCGTACTGGTCGGCGTGAGTTGGCGCGATCCGTCGAAGGACAACCGGACGCCCCGCCGCTGCCCCAGCAGGAAGGCCACCGCGTTGCCGATGACCAGCGCGAACTCCGGACCGAGGAAGACGGGTCCGATGGACACCTGCAGGGCGAAGACAGTGGCCACGATCGCGGCGAAGAGCCACTGCTGCCAGCGCAGGGGCGGGAGTGTCAGGGGTTCGGTCATCATGAAACCGAGCAGGAACAGGACGGGATAGGACGTGAGGACGAGCTGCAGGCCGGCCCCGGGGAGCATCCCGCCCTGCACGAGGTTGAACAGCAGGATGCCGAGGGCCACCACCAGGAACACCGCGGCCATGGAGAGCTTCCGCGTCCGGTAGAGGAGCAGGGCCGCACCGACGGCGACGACGGGCAGCATGTAGGCGTTGGCAACCCACCAGGCCGCCGCGCCGACGCCGAACAGGGTCGCGACGACGGCGCCGGTCGCCGCCGGATTGAAGATGTGCCGGCCCTTGAAGGCCAGGAGGAACTTCGATGCGCCGGCCGCGATACCGGCGACGAGGACGCCCCCCAGTCCGGCCGCTGTGCTCGACGGGAACATGATGAGGAACACGATCAGCCCCGTGATGAGGGAGGAGTCGCCGTGGGGGCGCAACCTCAGGATCAGGGCCATGAGCCGCGTCCCGATGATGGTTCCTCCGACCGCGGCGACGAGGGTGCCGCCGATCTCGGCCGGTGTGTAGGCGAGGAGTCCGGTCAGGGAGAGCACGAGCGCCTCGACGGTCAGCACCAGGAGCAGGATCAGCGTCAGGCGATACATGGTGATGCGGCCCAGCAGGCCGTCGAGTGCTGCGGTCATGAGAAAAGGGCTCCTGCAAGTGGGATGGAGAACCGGGCGCGTCCGTCCGAGTACATCAGGACGTAGTCGAAATCGAACGATCCTGCGAGCTCGACGGGGTCCGCGACGAACAGCGCGGTGCACAGTCCATCGGCGGTCATCGCGTCCTCGGCGAGGACCCACGAGGCGACGACGGTGTCGACGCAGCGGCCGGTCCGGGCGTCGAGGACATGGTGCAGGCCGTCGCCCCAGGTGCGGCGGTTCGAGGCGGACGCGCACAGTGCACCGGAGCCGAGGCCGACAGTACCGATGGCGGACGATGCGTCGTACGGATGCTCGAGCGCGACGGTGATGGATCCGTCCCCGATCCGCCGCATGTCACCACTGGCATCCACGATCACGTCCTGATGCCCGGCCGCGACGAGGCTCTCCACCATGAGGTCCACGAGCTGGCCCTTGCCCGCGGCACCGACGTCGAGGAGGGCCGGTTCGGCGAGGGTGACGCCGTCGGCCGTCCAGTCCAGGAGGTCGTCCCAGGCGCGGGCAGGGGATGGAGGTGCTGTGGGGACGAAGGAGTAGTCGGCGTCGTACCCCTGCGCCGCGAGGCGCTCGCCGACCAGGGGCGTGACCCCACCATCCGTGAGATCGTGCAGCGTACGCATGAGGGAGCCCAGCGCGGCCCCGTGGCGCGGCAGCGGGAGATGCCCTCCGGATTCCGCGAGCGCCGCGACGCCCGAATCCCGGCGGAAGCGCGAATAGAGCGTGTCGTACTCCTCGGCGAGTTGCAGGAGCTCGGTGCGCTGGCGCGGCAGCAGCGGCGCACGGCTGTCCACGCGCCAGTTCGTGCCGATCGCCTCGAAGCTGAATGAATCGGCCACGCCGGGACGCCTAGATCTGCGCTTCGCTCTTGATCTTGCCGGTCGCTTCGTTGAAGCCGCCGCTGGTCAGGGAGGAACCCGCCACCTTGTCGACAGCGAGCTCATCGAGCTTCTTCCCGACGATGGCGTCGGAGATACCGCCGGCAAATCGCTCCTGGTACATCGTGGTGGTCGGGTTGTCGGGCATCGGCTCGACCTCGACGGCGGTGACGACGTCGGCCTCGAGCGTGATCGTCACGCCCACTTCCTCCGGACCCGCGGGGGACTGGTAGGAGCCCGTCTGGGTGTAGGTACCGTCCGTGTAGGTCTGGTCGCCGGCGGCAGCCGCCGTGGGCGCAGGGTCGCTCGCCGCCGCGGACCCGCCGGGCGCCGCAGTCGCCGGTTCCTCAGTGGTCGCCGGTGCGGTCGTGGTGGCGCCGGTCGGGGCCTCGGCTGCCTGTGACCCGGACGCCGGGCTCTCGGCCTCCGCCCCGGCGCACCCCGCTGCCCCAAGGATCGAGACGGCGGCCAGGGCTGTCAGCACGCGCTTGTGCAGCGGGAACGCCGTTCGCGGGGCGAACGTCGTCGAGGGGGTCTCGGTCTGGCCTGTACTGGTCACTGTGTGCTCCTGGCGGATCGTCGGGTCGGGACCGGGCGGATGGTTCCGCACCGAAGGAGAAGGTTGAATCTACGACCGATCGTTCTGTCAGGTCCAACGTTCCATGACTGAATTCGTTTCCTCCGGCGGTATGGACTGTTGTTCGCGTCACTTCCCTTCTCCGGGGCGGGCGGGGCGACGGGCTTCCCGTTGCCCGCGTCACGAAATCCGGGGTGCCAGGGGCCGCGCCGCTATGCTTGACGGGTGACTCCCGAAGAACTCTCTGCCGCTATTTCCGCATGCCTGAAGGACGCCGTCGAGGCTGGCGCCTTCAGCGTCGACCTCCCCTCCGAGGTGCGCGTGGAGCGGCCGAAGAACCGGGAGCACGGCGACTGGGCCACAAACATCGCCCTGCAGCTGGGCAAGAAGGCCGGGATGAACCCGCGTGAGTTCGCCCAGCTCCTCAGCGATCGCCTCGCCGGGATCGACGGCGTGAAGAGTGTCGACATCGCCGGTCCGGGCTTCCTCAACATCACGCTCGACGCCGGAGCGGCAGGTGGGCTCGCCCGCACCATCGTCGAGGCGGGTCCGGCCTACGGCGGCAGCGACGCCCTCAACGGCCAGAAGATCAACCTCGAATTCGTCTCGGCCAATCCCACCGGTCCCATCCACATCGGCGGTACCCGCTGGGCCGCGGTCGGGGATGCACTCGCCCGCGTGCTCCAGTCGCAGGGCGCCTCGGTCGTGCGCGAGTACTACTTCAACGACCACGGAGCGCAGATCGATCGGTTCGCCCGCTCGCTCCATGCGAGCGCGTCGGGCAACGCTGCTCCCGAGGACGGCTACGGCGGTCAGTACATCGAGGACATCGCGCAGCGCGTCGTCGCCGCCGAACCGGACATCCTGTCCCTCGAGGAGGCGGAGGCGATCGAGCGCTTCCGCGTGGTCGGCGTCGACTTCATGTTCACCGACATCAAGAAGTCGCTCCATGACTTCGGCGTCGACTTCGACGTCTACTTCCACGAGCACTCACTGTTCGAGAACGACTTCGTCGGCGGCCTCCTCGAGCAGTTGAAGGAATCGGGAAACCTCTTCTTCGAGGACGGCGCGTGGTGGCTCAGGTCGACCGACTTCGGCGACGACCGGGACCGTGTGGTCATCAAGTCGGACGGATCGCCGGCCTACATCGCGGGCGACATCGGCTACTACGTCAACAAGCGCAGGCGTGGCTTCGACCTCAACATCATCATGCTCGGTGCAGACCACCACGGCTACGTCGCACGGCTGAAGGCTGCAGCCGCAGCCCTGGGCGACGATCCCGACACCGTCGAGGTCCTCATCGGTCAGATGGTGAACCTCATGCAGAACGGTGCGCCCGTGCGCATGTCCAAGCGCGCCGGGACCGTCGTGACGCTTGAGGACCTCGTCGACGCGGTCGGTGTCGACGCCGCCAGGTACACCCTGGCCCGGTTCTCCGCCGACTCCAACATCGATATCGACCTCGATCTCCTCACCAGGCGCACGAACGAGAACCCGGTGTTCTACGTGCAGTACGCCCACGCAAGGACGCACGCGGTCGCCCGCAACGCCGTATCAGCCGGTGTCGACACGAGTGGTTTCGACGCCGCCTCGCTCAGCCACCCCACCGAGGGTGAACTGCTGGCCGCCCTCGGACAGTTCCCCGGCGTCGTCGCGCAGTCCGCGACGTTCCGCGAGCCGCATCGCGTGGCCCGCCATCTCGAGGTCATCGCGGGCACGTACCACCGCTGGTACGACGCCTGCCGTGTCGCACCGCTTGGTGACGCGCCGGTCGAGGACGTCCACCGCTCCCGCCTGTGGCTGAACAACGCGACGCAGCAGGTCCTGGCCAACGGCCTTCACCTCCTGGGTGTGTCCGCACCGGAGAGGATGTGACCGTGGCCGCCGAAGCATCCCCGCTGGCACCCTCCTGGCTGTCCGTTCCCGCGGACCAGGCACGGCTCGATTCCAAGTTGTGGGCCGAGAACGTGGACCGCGGACCAGACGGCGTCCTGCGGATCGACGGAGTCTCCGTGTCGGAACTCGCCGAGCAGTACGGCACGCCGTTGTTCGTCGTGTCCGAGAGGGACTTCCGAACCCGTGCCGCAACGTTCCGGGACGCATTCGACGACGCCTTCCGGGAGTTGTGCGGGGGAGTCGACGTGTTCTACGCGGGCAAGTCCTTCCTGTGCACGGAAGTGGCACACTGGGTCCGGGAGGAGGGCCTCGGGCTCGACACGTGCTCCGGGGGAGAGCTGGCGGTAGCGCTCCGCGCGGGACTTCCCGGCCACAAACTGGGACTCCACGGCAACAACAAGTCCGCGGCGGAGATCACGCGTGCAATCGAGGCCGATCTGGGCCGGATCGTCGTGGACAGCCTGCAGGAGGTCTCGCTCGTCGGTGACCTCGCGCTGCAGCTCGGCCGCCAGGCCAACGTGATGATCCGGCTGACGCCGGGCGTCCACGCCCACACGCACGAATTCATCGCGACGGCGCACGAGGACCAGAAGTTCGGTCTTTCGCTGACGACGGAGCAGGGCCCGGGCCAGGCGGACGGCAACGACGACGGCGGCAGCTCGCCGGCAGCCCGCGCGGTCGCCGACGCCCTGGCGCACCCGGGCATCAACCTGCTCGGCGTCCACTGCCACATCGGTTCGCAGATCTTCGAACCGGAAGGGTTCGAGCTTGCGGCGCGGCGACTCCTCGGTTTCCTTGCGGGAGTTCGTGACCGCCACGGCGTCGAACTCGCGGAACTCGACCTCGGCGGCGGGTACGGCATCGCCTATACCGAGGCGGACGAGCCGCGACCCGCAGCGGAGATCGCGCAGGCCATGGCGGCCGTCGTCGGTGCGACGTGCCGCGAGCTGGAGCTGCGCGTGCCGCGGATCTCGATCGAGCCCGGCCGAGCGATCGTCGGCCCGACCACCTTCACGCTGTACACCGCGGGCACCACGAAAACGGTGCGCGTCGACGCGGCTGCGAACGGATCGGAGGTCGCGGTCGACACCTCCGTTACGCATCCACGACGCTATGTGTCGGTGGACGGCGGGATGAGTGACAACGCGCGTCCGGTGCTCTACGGCGCGGATTACTCGGCCGTCCTGGCCTCCCGGACACCCGAGGCGCAGCCGGTGCTGTCACGCGTGGTTGGAAAACACTGCGAGAGCGGTGACATTGTGGTGAGGGACGTCTACCTCCCCGAGGACACCAGCGCCGGTGACCTCCTCGCCGTTCCGGGCACCGGCGCCTATTGCTGGGTGCTCGCGAGCAACTACAACTACCTGACGCGTCCGCCCGTCGTGGCGGTGGCCGACGGTGCCGCCCGGCTGATCGTGCGTGGCGAGACCGAGGAGGACCTGTTCCGCAGGGACGTCCAGCGCGAAACCGCAGTGCCCGCCACGGATCCAGGAGCCTCACGGACAGCATGAACTACCCATCAACGCCCACCGCACAGCCCCTGCGCGTAGCCCTGCTCGGCTGCGGCAACGTCGGGTCGCAGGTAGCCCGCATCCTCCTCGAGGACGCGGAGAACCTCGGCCGTCGTGCCGGCGCCCCGCTCGAACTCGTCGGCGTGGCCGTCCGCTCCCTTGATGCGCAGCGCGACGTCGTGCTCCCCGACGGGCTCCTCACGACGGATGCCGAGGCGCTCGTGGAGAAGGCGGACATCGTCATCGAGCTGATGGGCGGCATCGAGCCGGCCAAGTCGCTCATCCTGCGCGCGATCCGCCACGGCGCCACCGTGGTCAGCGGCAACAAGGCCCTGCTCGCGCAGGACGGTCCCGAGCTCTACGAGCAGGCAGACGCCGCGGGCGTCCAGCTGTCCTACGAAGCCGCCGTCGCGGGTGCCGTTCCGATCCTCCGTCCGATCCGCGACAGCCTCTCGGGCGACCGCATCACGCGCGTACTCGGCATCGTCAACGGGACGACGAACTACATCCTCGACCAGATGGACTCCACGGGAGCGCAGTTCGCCGACGCCCTGAAGGCCGCCCAGGACCTCGGCTACGCCGAGGCGGATCCGACCGCCGACGTCGAGGGGCACGACGCCGCCGCGAAGGCCGCGATCCTCGCCTCGCTGTCCTTCCACACACGCTTCGCCCTTGAGAACGTCTACTGCGAGGGCATCACGGCCGTCACGGCCGACGACATCGCGGCCGCCGCCGAGGACGGCTACGTCATCAAGCTGCTGGCGATCGCGGAGATGCTGACCGACGACGCCGGTGCGCCAGGGGTAGGCGTGCGCGTCCACCCGACCCTCCTGCCGAGGTCGCACCCGCTCGCAGCCGTCCGTGGCGCCTTCAACGCCGTCTTCGTCGAGGCCGAGAACGCCGGCGAGCTCATGTTCTACGGCCAGGGTGCAGGCGGTACCCCTACGGCGTCGGCCGTGCTCGGCGACGTCGTCAGTGCCGCACGGAGGATGGTGCTCGGTGGCCCGGGCCGCACGGAGACCACCACCGGCCACGTCCCGCCGCTGAGCCTGGACACCGTCCGGACGAGTTACTGCATCGGCCTGCAGGTCGCCGACCAGCCCGGCGTCCTGGCGCGCATCGCGCAGATCTTCGCCGAGAACGGCGTGTCCATCGAGACGATGCGCCAGCGCATCCACCAGGGCGGGCCCGACGGCGGCACCACGGCCGCGTTGCGGATCGTCACGCACCGGGCGCCCGAGGCGTCCCTCGCCGCGACGGTCAAGCAGGTCGCCGCTCTCGATGTCATCACCGCCGTATCATCCGTTCTCCGAGTAGAGGGAATCTAAGTGGCCCACCAGTGGCGCGGAGTCATCCGCGAGTACGCCGAACGCCTGCCCGTCACCGATGCCACCGAGGTCATCACCCTCGGCGAGGGCGGAACGCCGCTCGTGCACGCACGGCACCTCTCGGAGCTGACGGGTTCCGCCGTCTACCTCAAGGTCGAGGGCATGAATCCCACGGGGTCGTTCAAGGACCGTGGCATGACGATGGCCATGACGGCTGCCGTGGCCGCGGGAGCCAAGGCCGTCGTCTGTGCGTCGACGGGCAACACGTCCGCCTCCGCCGCCGCCTACGCCACGCAGGCCGGCATCACGTGCGCCGTCCTGGTGCCCGACGGCAAGATCTCCATGGGCAAATTAAGCCAGGCCATCGCACACGGCGCGCAGCTCCTGCAGGTCAACGGGAACTTCGACAACTGCCTCGACGTCGCCCGGAAGCTCGCGGAGGCCTATCCCGTGTTCCTCGTGAACTCGGTCAACCCTGCACGTCTCGAGGGTCAGAAGACCGCCGCCTTCGAGGTCGTCGACACCCTGGGTGATGCTCCCGACTACCATCTGATGCCCGTCGGCAACGCCGGCAACATCAGCGCGTATTGGAAGGGTTACAAGGAGTACGCGGCACCCTACGCCTCGATGCACCACGGTGAGCTTCCCGCCGTCGCCACGCGCACCCCGATCATGTGGGGCTTCCAGGCCGAGGGCGCATCGCCGCTCGTCAAGGGTCACCCGATCACGGAGCCCGATACGATCGCGACCGCCATCCGGATCGGCAATCCCGCCTCCTGGGACTTCGCTGTCGCCGCGCGCGACGAGTCCGGTGGACTCATCGAGGCCGTGACGGACGAGGAGATCCTCGACGCGCACCGGTGGCTGTCCTCCCGCGAGGGAGTCTTCGTGGAGCCCGCCTCCGCGGCCGGGGTCGCGGGACTGATCAAGAAGCACGCGGAGGGCATGGTCCCCGCGGGCAAGACGATCGTCATCACCGTCACGGGTCACGGGCTGAAGGACCCGCAGTGGGCGCTGCGCACGGCGGACGGCGCCGACGTCGAGCCCACGAAGGTCGAGTTCGACGTCGTGAGCGTCGCCGCCGCGCTTGGTCTCGAGGACTGACATGCCGGGCCTCCACGCGGCACCGCGACCCGCGGACGTCCTCGACCTGCCGACCGTCGATGCCGGGCAGGACGTCGAGGTCACCGTTCCTGCGACCAGCGCGAACCTCGGACCGGGGTTCGACACCCTGGGACTCGCGCTGACGCTGCACGATACCGTCCGTGTCAGGACCACGGCGTCCGGGGTGACGACCGTTCGTGCCACGGGTGAGGGCGTGCAGGGTCTGCCCACCGACGAGAGCCACCTGATCGCGCGCACGCTGATCAGCACGCTGCACCGAGCGGGGCACCGCGCGCCAGGGCTCGAGCTCGACACGACCAACGTCATCCCGCACGGCAGGGGCATGGGGTCCTCCGCCGCCGCGATCGTGGCCGGGGTCCTTGCGGGCAATGCGCTGCTTCCCGAGGACGAGCGGCTCGATGCCACGCAGCTCCTGCAGTGGGCGGCCTCCATCGAGGGACACCCGGACAACGTCGCGCCGGCCCTCATGGGGTCGCTGGCCATCTCCTGGGAGAGCGGCCGCGCTTTCCACAGCACGCGGGTCGAGGTGCACCCCGACGTCGTTCCCGTGGTCGCCGTACCGGACGTCGCGCTCTCCACGGAGAGTGCCCGCGCACTCCTCCCGCCGTCGGTGTCCCACCACAGCGCGGCCGCCAACGCCGGCCGCGCCGCGCTCCTGGTGCACGCCCTCAGCACGGACCCGTCGCTGCTCTTCTTCGCCACCCAGGACTCCCTGCACCAGGACTACCGGGCCCAGGCCATGCTGCCGAGCGCCACGCTGCTGCGCGGACTCCGTTCGGCAGGATTCGCCAGCACCATCTCCGGGGCCGGTCCGAGCATCCTGACCCTCGCAGTGGGGGAGGACGGCGCACTCGCCGCCGAGGAAGCGGTCCGCCAGGTGATCGGACAGGGCGACACGCCGCAGAACTGGCGAATTCTCCGGCTCGTGGTGGAGCGGGAAGGTGCTAAAGTGGGAGTGCACCGAGGGTAGTACACCGTTCACGCGGATCTGCTGTGCCTAGTGAAACTGCCCAGTCAGTCGACAGGCACCGTGCGCTTCTGTTGAGCTGGCCGTCTTCTTCTCTAGACCGCCACGAAACTGCAGGTCTTATCAGCAGTGGCACAACCTCCGGTGTAGCCTCCGACCTTTTCTTTGTGCGTGCGGACCAACCTCCTGCACATCGACATCCTCAGGCTCACAGCACAGCACACCCAGCCGCAGCCGGATCGCCTCCGGCCACCCGGACTGCCATGCGGCACGGGGCAAACCACCGCGGACCACTGATCAGGTGGCCGCCCGACGAGGGGGAAGGATCCTTCGTGACTGAAACCACTGACCTGTTACCAGGTGTGGCCACCCAAGACGCTGAAGCAACCGGCGCATCGACTTCCAAGAGCAGTGGCCTCGCAGGCCTCAAGCTCGCCCAGCTCCAGGCCCTTGCCGGCCAGCTGGGAATCACCGGCGGATCGAGGATGCGCAAGAGCGACCTCGTGTCGGCGATCTCCGACCACCAGCGCGGGTCCGCCGTCGCGGACCGCCAGAAGGCCCCGGCGGTGCGCACCGAGCGCAGCGCCGACGCAGAGCGCCCCGCCGCCGGCACCACGGCCGAGCCAGCCACCGACCGGTCCCAGGACGAGCAGTCCGCGCCGGCCGAGCGCCAGCCGCGCACACGCAACCGCAACCGCCGCGCAGGCAGTGACGGCGTCGTCTCCGCACCCGCCGCCGACGTCGCCGTCGCAACGGGCGAGCAGGTCGAGGCCCCGTCGCGCGACGCCGTCGAGGACGCCAGCGGCGAGCAGCAGGACCGCGGCGACCGCACCGAGCGCGAGAACGGTGGCCGCAACCAGCGCAACCGCCGCAGCCGCCGCGGTGAGGACCGTTCCGACGTCCAGTCGGGACAGAACGATACGCAGTCCAGCGGCCAGGGTGATTCCGACAACGCCGGACAGAACGATGCCCAGGCCGATGTCCCGTCCGGACAGCAGGGCGAGGGTCGCGGCGACCGCAACGAGCGCCGCAGCCGTTCCCGCAGCGGACGCGACGACGACCGCAGCAACGGCTCCAACGGCGGCGCGTCCAATGGCGATGGCCAGAGCGACAACGGCCGCAACGGCAGCGAGCGCAGTGACAATCGTTCGAACGGCAACGGCGCCAACGACGTCGAGGGTGGCGGACGCAACCGTCGCAACCGCGCGAACCGCAACGGTTCCAACGGCCCCGAGGACCGCAACAGCCGCTTCCGCGACCGTAACGAGCGCAACGACCGTCGCCGCGGCCGCAACCAGAACCCCGAGGTCGACGACGTCGAGGTCACCGATGACGACGTCCTGCTGCCCGTGGCGGGCATCCTCGACGTCCTCGAGAACTACGCGTTCGTCCGCACCTCCGGCTACCTGCCGGGGCCGAACGACGTCTACGTGTCGCTCGCTCAGGTCAAGAAGCACAACCTGCGCAAGGGAGACGCCGTCGTCGGCGCCATCCGTGCACCGCGTGAGGGCGAGACCCAAGCCAGTGCCCGCCAGAAGTTCAACGCGCTGGTCCGCGTCACCTCCGTGAACGGCAAGCCCGCCGAGGACCTGAAGGACCGCGTCGAGTTCGCGAAGCTCGTGCCGCTCTACCCTTCGGACCGCCTGCGCCTCGAGACCGATCCCAAGAAGATCGGTCCGCGCGTGATCGACCTCGTGGCCCCGATCGGCAAGGGCCAGCGTGGCCTGATCGTCTCGCCCCCGAAGGCCGGTAAGACGCTCATCCTGCAGGCCATCGCCAACGCGATCACGATCAACAACCCCGAGGTCCACCTCATGATGGTCCTCGTGGACGAGCGCCCCGAGGAAGTCACGGACATGCAGCGCACGGTCAAGGGTGAGGTCATCGCCTCGACCTTCGACCGTCCCGCCGACGACCACACCACGGTCGCCGAACTCTCCATCGAGCGCGCCAAGCGTCTCGTCGAGATGGGCATGGACGTCGTCGTGCTCCTCGATTCGATGACCCGCCTCGGACGTGCATACAACCTGGCCGCTCCGGCGTCGGGCCGCATCCTCTCCGGTGGTGTCGACTCGGCAGCGCTCTACCCGCCGAAGCGCTTCTTCGGCGCCGCCCGCAACATCGAGAACGGCGGCTCGCTCACCATCCTCGCGACGGCACTCGTCGAGACCGGGTCCAAGATGGACGAGGTCATCTTCGAGGAGTTCAAGGGTACGGGCAACATGGAGCTCCGCCTCTCGCGCAGCCTCGCCGACAAGCGCATCTTCCCCGCGGTGGACGTCAACGCGTCCGGCACGCGCCGTGAGGAGAACCTGCTCTCGCCCGACGAGGTCAAGATCATGTGGAAGCTGCGTCGCGTGCTGTCGGGTCTGGAGACTCAGCAGGCACTCGAACTGCTCACCAACAAGATCCGGGAGACGCAGTCCAATGTCGAGTTCCTGATGCAGGTCCAGAAGACCACACTGGGCTCCAAGGACTCCGACTAGCACCACGGAACCGCCCGGAACGCGGCCACGACTCGACACCACCCGGCAGGCAGGACTGCCTGCCGGGTGCGACGGGTTCGGTGGCCCGTTCCAGGGCGGTTTCCTGCTTAAGCCCACGCGCCGGGAGGAACGACCGGCGCCGGGACGACAGGCATGACCACCGCTCGGCCGCGAACCGGTCGGTCCCGCCGTCCCGTCCTTCGTAGACTGGCTGCACAAGCCGAAAGAGGTACACCCGATGTTTGAGTCCATCCAGGGGCTGCTCGACGAACACTCCGAGCTGCAGGACCAGCTCGCCGATCCCGCTGTGCACACCGACCAGGCGCTGGCACGGAAGCTCGGCCGGCGGTACGCGGAGCTCGGCCGCATCGTCGACGCGCACAACCAATGGGCCGCACTCAACGACGACCTCGAGGCGGCCCGCTCGATGGCGTCCGAGGACCCCGAGTTCGCTGCAGAGGTGCCTGTGCTGCAGGAGCAGCTCGCCACCGCGCAGGAGCGACTGCGCCGCCTGCTGATCCCGCGCGACCCCAACGACGGCCGCAACGTCATCATCGAGGTCAAGGGTGGCGAGGGAGGCGACGAGGCCGCCCTGTTCGCCGGCGACCTGCTGCGGATGTACGCGCGGTACGCCGAGTCCAGGGGCTGGAAGACCGAGCTCATCTCGGCGAACGAGTCCGACCTCGGCGGCTACAAGGACGTCCAGATGGCCATCAAGGGGTCCTCGAACGATCCTGCCGAGGGCGTCTATGCCCGGCTCAAGTTCGAGGGCGGCGTGCACCGCGTGCAGCGCGTGCCGGTCACCGAGTCGCAGGGCCGCATCCACACCTCGGCGGCAGGCGTCCTCGTGCTGCCCGAGGTCGACGAGCCGGAAGAGGTCGAGATCAACCAGAACGACCTGAAGATCGACGTCTACCGGTCCTCGGGGCCCGGTGGGCAGTCCGTCAACACCACGGACTCCGCCGTGCGCATCACCCACCTTCCCACCGGGATCGTCGTCGCGATGCAGAACGAGAAGTCGCAGCTGCAGAACCGCGAAGCAGCGATGCGGGTTCTCCGTTCACGCATCCTGGCGCACGAGCAGGAGAAGATCGATGCCGCGAACTCGGACATCCGGAAGTCGCAGATTCGCACCATGGACCGCTCGGAACGTATCCGCACCTACAACTACCCGGAGAACCGCATCGCCGACCACCGCACGGGCTACAAGGCCTACAACCTCGATGCCGTCATGAACGGCGAGCTCGAGCCCGTGGTGCAGTCCGCGATCGAGATGGACGAGCAGGCGCGCCTGGACGCCATCGGCTCGGACGAGTAGTCGTGGAGGAAGCCCTGCGGGCAGCCGAGCGGCGGCTCCGCGAGGCCGGCGTGCCCAGCCCCCGCGTGGATGCCGAGCTCCTGGCCGCTCATCTCCTCGGGATCTCCCGTGGCAGGCTGCGCGCCCTGGCGCTGATCGGGGCGGAGACGCCGGCGGGCTTCGAGGAACTCGTCGATGAGCGCGCCCGCCGCGTTCCGCTGCAGCACCTCACCGGCACCGCGTCCTTCAGGCGCGTCGAACTCGCCGTCGGGCCTGGCGTCTTCGTGCCGCGGCCCGAGACCGAGACCGTCGCGCAGCTCGTCATCGACCGCGCAACCGGGCTGCGGAACCCGAAGATCGTGGACCTCGGGACCGGATCCGGAGCGATCGCGGCGGCGGTGGCCGACGAAGTGCCCGGCGCGGAAGTCCACGCCGTCGAACTCAGCGACCTCGCGCTGGCCTGGGCCGGTCCCAACCTCTCGCCGTTCGGGGTGCGGCTCGTTCAGGGCGATCTGGCCACCGCGCTTCCCGAGCACAACGGCACCTTCGACATCGTCGTGTCCAATCCGCCCTACATCCCCGCGGACGCGGTGCCCAACGAGCCCGAGGTGGCGGAGCACGACCCGCAGATGGCGCTCTACGGCGGGGGAGCGGACGGCATGCAGCTGCCCCGTGCGGCCGCTGCTTCGGCGGCTCGCCTCCTCCGGGTGGGCGGCTACTTCGTCATGGAGCATGCGGAGGTGCAGGCACCCTGGGTCGCCTCGTTCCTCGAGCAGGCGGGAGTGTGGACGGCGATCTCGACCGACCAGGACCTCAGCGGCCGCGACAGGGCCACCAGCGCCGTGCTCGATTCCACGCCGGCCCCGCTGGACCCGACCCGAAAGGCAGCACGATGACGGACCGCACCACGGACGCTTCCACCGACGGCGCCACCGACAGCATCACCGACAGGGCCGACGGCATCACCGACACCGTTGCCGTCGCGGCCGTCACCTACGACCGCCACGAGGAGCTGGCACAACTCCTGCGCTCCCTGGCGGTGCAGAGTGCACCGATCCGGACCGTGGCGCTGGTGGACTCGGGCACGCATCCGGCAACCGCCGTGGTCGACGCGGCACGTGCGGCGAACCCCGGCCCTGCAGGCGAGGCCGGAACCCCGATCCACTACCTGCGCTCCGAGGCGAACCTGGGCGGTGCCGGCGGTTTCGCCTTCGCCATCCTCGCGGCCATCGCAAGCGGTGCGCAGTGGATCTGGCTGATGGACGACGACGGCCACCCGGAGGACGAGCGGTGCCTCGCCGAGTTGCTCCGCGCGGCCCACGAGCACGATCTGGACATCGTGAGCCCGCTGGTGGCCGCGACCTCGGACCCGACCCGGCTGTCCTTCAACTTCCGTATCAACGGACTGCTCACGAACGACCGCGCCGTCCTGGAGCCGATGGGCTACCTGCCCAACATGGTGCACTTCTTCAATGGTGCACTGATCCGTGCGGACGTGTTCTCCAGGATCGGATTGCCGGACATGAAGTTCTTCATCCGGGGCGACGAGGTGGACTTCCTCGCACGTGTCCGCAGGGCGGGCCTGAAGTACGGCACGCTGGCCACGGTGGCTGTCCGGCACCCTGCCACCTGGTCGGAGATGAAGCCGATCTTCGGTGGGTTCATCACCCCGGTCATCCCGGACGGCGAGTTCAAGCGTTTCTCCTACTTCCGCAATCGGGCCTACCTCGCCCGAAAGTACCGTAACCTCCGATGGTTCGGCGCCGACGTCATCGGGTTCCCCTATTACTTCCTCACGCACGGTGACCTCAAGGGACTGCGTGCCTGGTTCGCCGCGTACTCCGCCGGGCTTCGCGGCTCGGGATTCGGTCCGCCGCCGTCGGCCTGACGCTCCCAGAAGGGGCTCCGCCGATCGGATCAGGGGCTCGTGGAACGCAGCAGGATCGCGATGTGCAGAGTCCCCGCCGGGAATGGAAGGATGAACCCGTGACCACTAGCTACGACTGCTCAGATCCCGCCCAGCGCAGCGAAGGACTCGCTGCGGCCCAGCGCGCCGTGTCGCTCAAGCAGTGTGTCGTCCTGCCGACCGACACGGTGTACGGGATCGGCGCGGACGCCTTCTCCCCGCAGGCGGTCGCCACGCTGCTGGCCTCCAAGGGCCGGGGCCGGAACATGCCGCCGCCCGTACTCATTCCGCGGATCCAGACACTCGACGGCCTCGCGACGGACGTCCACTCCGATGCCCGCAGGCTCGCGGAGGCGTTCTGGCCCGGCGGCCTCACGCTGATCTTCCACGCGCAGCCCTCCCTGACCTGGGACCTCGGGGACACCCTGGGAACGGTTGCCCTGCGCATGCCGGACGACGACGTCGCCCTGGAACTGCTGACGCTCACGGGCCCGCTCGCCGTGTCCTCCGCGAACCGGACCGGTCAGCCCGCCGCGACGACGGCAGCGGATGCCGCAGCCCAGCTCGCCGAGTCCGTGAGTGTGTACCTCGACGCCGGGCCACGGACGTCGGGCGACGGGACGGGCTCCACGATCGTGGACGCGACCGGCGAGGTACTGCGCGTCGTCCGCCAGGGCACGCTGTCGCTGGAGCGCCTGCGCGAGGTCGTTCCAGGAGTCGTCGGGATCGACGGCATCGACGGCATCGACGGGGAAGAAAGCATCCGGCGGGATCAGTAGCGGACCCGCAGGTGGGCCAGGGTCAGGCGGCGTCCGACCGTGACCCTGCTGCCGCGGCGAGGACGGACTGCACCCTCGCCGTCGGTTCGAGGCCGTGGTCGGTGGCCCAACCCGCCACCTGGTCCTGCCCGAACCACATGAGTTCGGCCCGCCGGACATGACCGTCGAGGCGCCCGCGAACCAGGGCTGACAGTGCATATCCGATCCCGACCGCGAGCCTGCACAGCCCGGCAGGCAGGACGCGCGGACGCCCGCCGGCCGCTTCGAGCACCGACCGGACAGTGAGTCCCTCCCAGGGCTGCAGCACCCGGGCCGGAAGAGGACCCTCGTGCCGGCCGACGGCGATCACCAGTTCGGCGAGCGCGTCGACGGACGTGATGGGCGATGCCGCGTCTCCGGGTGAAGCCACCGACGCGAGCGGAGAACGGGCGAGCCGCACGAGTGCCGTCGTGGTCGGTCGTCCCTGTCCCTGCACCGACGTGGCGCGGATCGTGACGACCGATATTTCGGGTTCCCGCTCCGCGGCCAGGGCCAGTGCCTGCTCACCGAGTGCCTTGCTGCGCGAGTACGCGGAGAAGGGCCGGACGGCGTCGGTCTCGTCGAGGACCGGCGTCCGCCCCTGCACGGCGGCACTGCTCAGGTGGATGACGCGCCGTGCGCCCGCCGCTGCAGCGGCGCGGGCGACGACCGCGGGAAGCAGGGCGTTCGCCCCGAGCAGGCCATCGCCTCCCGCCGAGGACGGTGTTGCAAGTCCTGCCGCATTGACGACGACGTCGTGACCGCGGATCGCCGCCAGCAGTTCCGTGATGTCGCTGAGCGCCGCCGCCTCGAGGAGGGCCGTGGGGGTGTCCGCCGCCGTAGTCAGGCGCGGCGCCGGGGCAGCGTGCGCTTCGATACCGGCGGAATGCAGGGCGCGCAGCACGGCGGAGCCGACGAAGCCGCTACCGCCGAGGACGAGCCAGCTCATCGTGCCGCCCCGGGCCGGTCGGCGTCGGCCGACCGGCGCGGCTGCGGCTCCAGGGGCGGCTCCGGTTGCCAGTCGGGATCACGCAGGATGGTCCGCGCGGCGCGCCAGCCGCGCCACACGGACGACGAGCCGGCGAGTGAGTGCTCGACGGCGACCAGCCGGATGATCTCCTTCGCAGCGGACAGGAGGGTTCCGACGCCGAAACCGAGTCTGCTGTAACGCCCGTGCAGCTGCAGGTAGCGCGCGAGGTGACCCCGGTTGCGCATGCCGCAGAACCTGGAGAGGTCGCTCGAGTCGTTGAGGTGTCGGACTCCGAGGTCCACCTGGCGCTGCGCCCGTGTCTTCCGCAGGACGAAAGCATCGACGTAGGCCACCGGGTACCGCTGCGAGATGAGCCAGCCGTAGGTGAGATCGTCGCCGTTGAGGAAGAACCGCGCGTCGGGCAGGCCGATCTCGCGGACGACGTCGGCGGACACCAGCATTCCCTCGAAGCAGCCGACGTTGGTGTGGAACACGGGCGACTGCTCGAAGACGTTCCCCCGGACGGGCAGGTGGACTCCGATGGTCTCGTTGAGGATGTGCTGCCAGAAGAAGGGGTTGCCCGCGTGGTCGTAGCGGCGGCCGTGGATGCAGGAGTAGCGGGGCATCCAGGGCGCGAAGGAGGCCAGTGCGTCCGGCAGCACGACGACGTCGTCATCCATGAGCCACAGCCACCCGGCGCCCTCGGCCAGCGCGCGGGCCGCCCCGGCCGCGAAACCGCCGGACCCGCCGACGTTGCGGGGCAGGCGTTCGACGATGACAGGGACCGGGAGGTCGAGGGCGCCGAGCACCTCGGCCGTGCTGTCCGTGCTCGCATTGTCGACGACGACGACGCCGGCGGGGGCAGGATCGAGGCCGGCGATCGAGCCGAGGAGTTCCTGCAGGTGAGTTGCGCGGTTGTAGGTGGTGATCACGATGAACACGCGGGGATTGCCTGCGTCAGCGACGTGCAACGTGTTCCTTCCGGGCCGCGCCATGGCACCGTGCATCGGGTCCGGCACAGGTGGTGCAGTTAGTATTCTCGGGTAGTAGCAGTCTATTACACCGTGCTCCACCCCTGCCGGGCCGGGCCCGGCACCAGCGGTGCCGGAGGTTCCTGCCCCGCCGGATGCTCATCCCGGTTGGAGCGCGGTGACAGCCTGCATGACACCGTTAGGAATCATGGGACTCAACGAAGGCCGGGCTCCCGCCCGGACACCAGGCTCCACCGCAGGCGCATCCACCGGCGACAAGCCGGCGATCTGGCTGTGGTCGCAGTACCTGCTCGACGCCGGCGCCTGGATCGTCGCCATCCTCCTCGCGCTGATCCTGCGCTACGAACTCCTGGTCAAGGAGGTCAACGTCCCGGGCATCGCGGTGTTCTGCGCCGTCGCCGTCATCGCCCAACTGCTCGTGGGTCTCAGTTTCGCCCTGTACCGCGGCAGGTACAGCTTCGGAAGCTTCCACGAGGCGCGGCTCCTGGTCGTCGTCGCCGTGCTCGTCGCCGTGATCCTGGTGCTCGTCAGCGTCGCGTTCTTCACCGTGATCGAGGTTCCGCGCAGCATCGGCATCATCGCGTTCCCGTTCGCCTGCATGTTCCTTGCCGCTACCCGCTACCTCAAGCGCATGTACGTCGAGAGCAAGGCCAAGCCGGGGGAGAACGCCCAGCGGACCCTCATCTACGGTGCCGGCTTCCTCGGCAATTCCCTCGTGGGCCGGATGATGCAGGATCCCGACTCCCCCTACTTCCCGGTCGGCCTCATCGACGACGATCCCGCGAAGAAGCACCTGCGGCTGTCCACCGTCCCTGTGCTGGGACGTGTCGACGACCTGCCCGAGATCGTCGCGAGGACCCAGGCCTCGGTACTCGTGATCGCCTTCGCGGAGGTCGAGGCCGCGCAGGTGCGGCGGGTCTCGGATCTGGTGGCGGGCCTCGGCATCAAGGTGCTCGTCCTGCCGCCGCTGCGCGACATGCTCGGCGCCGCGGGCGCGGGCATGGCGGATTTCCGTGAGGTGGCCGTGGAGGACCTCATCGGGCGCCGGCCCGTGGACATCCACCCGGACGAGGTGGCCGGGTACATCACGGGCAAGCGCGTCCTGGTCACCGGGGCAGGCGGTTCGATCGGTTCCGAGCTGTGCCGTCAGCTCGCGGGGTTCGAGCCGGCGGAGCTCATCATGCTGGACCGCGACGAGACCGGGCTGCAGTCGACCCAGATCTCCATGACGGGCCGCGGACTGCTGACGGGACGGGACACCGTGCTGGCCGACATCCGGGACGCCGACGCATTGCTGGACATCTTCGAGGACCGCAAGCCCCAGGTCGTCTTCCATGCCGCCGCACTCAAGCACGTCTCCCTGCTGGAGCAGTACCCGGAGGAGGCCTGGAAGACCAATGTGCAGGGCTCGCTCAACGTGCTCCGGGCCGCAGCGGCGGTCGGCGTCACCAACTTCGTCAACATCTCGACGGACAAGGCTGCTGATCCGACGAGCGTCCTCGGGCACTCCAAGCGCGTCTCGGAGAAGTTGACCTCCTGGCATGCCGAGCGCACCGGGCAGAAGTACGTCTCCGTGCGTTTCGGCAACGTGATCGGCAGTCGCGGGTCCATGCTGCCCCTGTTCACCGAGCAGATCCGCAACGGCGGACCGATCACCGTCACGGACCCCGAGGTCACGCGCTTCTTCATGACCATCCCGGAAGCGTGCCAGCTCGTCGTCCAGGCGGGCGCGATCGGCAGGGGAGGGGAGGTCCTCATCCTCGACATGGGCGAGCCGGTCAGGATCCTCGACGTCGCCCAGCGGATGATCGCGATGTCCGGCAAGGACATCGACATCGTGTTCACCGGCCTGAGGCCCGGCGAGAAGATGCACGAGGACCTCATAGGCGTCGGCGAGAGCGACTCGCGGCCGCTGCACCCGAAGATCTCCCACACGTCGGTTGCGCCCCTGGACCCGCAGCAACTGAGCCTGATGGAGTGGAAGACCGAGGGCGGCTTCACGCAGGTACACACCAGCATCACCGCCGAGGCGCCCGGTGCGCCCGGCGCGCCAGGCTCCGAAGAGCCTGGATCAGCGGAAACGAAGAGGGCTGGAACCCCGCCCACCCGCACGGATCAACGACCCGCTGCACCCGCCGCGCAGTCGACCTCGAACGCCGGGGGAGTTGTACCGTGATCTGGCTCCTCGTCCTCATCGGGCTGACCGCGCTCGGGCTGTCACTCGCGTTGCCCGTCGTCGTCAAGCCCATGCTGAAGCGGCTGGGCGTCATCGACATACCCAACAACCGCTCCTCGCACACGACGACCGTCATCCGGGGCATGGGGGTCGCCGTCGCGGTGGCGATCCTCGTCGCCCTTGCGCTGTCGCTCGTGACCGGACTCGTCGCCGTCGACCGCTCGCTCATCCTGGTCATCACGGGCATGGTCGCGGCCGCCGCCACGCTCGGGTGGATCGAGGACTTCCGGGGACTCTCGGTCCGCGTCCGTGCCGGCGCGCAACTCCTCGTGGGTGCCGTCGGTACCGCGGTGCTCGCCACGACGATCGACAACAGCAGCTACTGGTGGGTGCCGATCGGCGCGATCGCCGTCGCGACGTATATCAACGCCGCGAATTTCATGGACGGCATCAACGGGATCTCGGGCATGCACGGTGTCGTCGTCGGACTGTTCTACTCCTTCGCCGGGATGCTCAGCGACCAGTCGTGGCTGACGGTCGCCGGGCTCGTCGTCGCCGCGGCCTTCGCGGGATTCCTCCCCTGGAACCTCGGCAGGGGATTCGTCTTCCTCGGTGACGTCGGGAGCTACCTGCTGGGCGCGTCCATCGCCGCCATCGCCGTGACGGGGCTGCTCGCCGGGGTCTACCTCGAGTACCTCCTCTCACCGGTACTGATCTACCTCGCGGACACCTTCACCACGTTCCTGAGGCGGGCCCGCCGGGGGGAGCACCTTGCAACCGCCCACCGCCAACACGTGTACCAGCGACTCACGGACACCGGGCTCAGCCATGTGCAGGTGTCCGTCCTCGTCAGCGTGGTCTCCGCGCTGACAGGAGCGGCCGGATTCGTGGCCGCCACGGCACCCGCGCCGCGCGCGGTGTCGGCCTCGCTGTTCGCCGCCGTCGTCGTCGCCCTCTACCTCTACTCTCCGCGGATCTTCCGTGCACTCGCCCGCCGAAGGGCAGCAGCCGGGGCCTGACGGCCGGGGCCGGATCTTCGTGGTGCTGTAGAATTTCAGGCGCCGGGCACGACGACGTCAGTCCCGTCGACCCGGCTCCAGCCCTCCCGACGCCGTCGGAAAGGGCCAGCAGGGCGCCGGACGGCGCAGCCGACAGAGCGGACAGAACGTGCCACGACCGGAGAACCCGGCCACCGGGAACGAGAACCAGAACCGCGTGACGGCGTCGGGCGCCACGGCGTCCCCCTGGCTGGGAATCCTCGCCAGGAGCGCCGCCTCGGGTGGAGCAATCGCACTGCTCCTCGCGGTGGCAGCCGCGCTCGTCACGTCCCCCGCCGCCGCACTGAGCGTCGGATTCGGGGCCGTCGTCGTCATCGCCTTCTTCGGCATCAGCCTCCTGATCGGGCACTACACGGGCAAGACGAACCCCTCCGGTGCCCTCGGGCTGTTCGCCGTCACCTATGCGATCAAGGTCGTCGGGTTCGCGGCCGTCCTGTTCTTCCTCGGGACACCGGGGTGGCTCGACCGCACCTGGTTCTTCAGCGGGGCGCTCGCGACCGTCATCGCCTGGCAGGTCGCCGAGGTCTTCGCCTTCTCCCGTGTCAGGACACCCCTGTACGACGACGCCGATGCCGCGGCGGTAGCGGACGGCCTGTCATCCGGTACGTCGTCGACCGCTCCGTCGCTCGCCCCCGCCGAGACCCCTGCCGAAGGACGCCGTGATGGATGAGGCCGCGCCACGTCGCGAGGACGCTTCGGGCACCCCTCCCCGGCAGGATGACGCCCGGTATTCGAACGGCGGCTACAACGCGGGCATAGCCGTCTTCAGCTACATGATTGGCGGGATCCTGGTGTGGAGTTTGATAGGCTGGGGGCTGGATAATCTCCTCGACACGCGCTGGTTGGTGCTGGCGGGAGCATTCTTAGGTGCAGCTGGGGGTTTCTATCTCTCCCACAAGCACAACCTCACCCGGGACCACACACCGAATCCGCCGAGCGGATCCCGGACCACTTCCGGTGCCGAGGCTGAATCCGAGTGAATCCCCATAACTTAACGAGTCGGACCAGTCACCCTGCGGCCGAACAGATCTTGCCCAACGATGGACACTGCAGAGAGGAAACGCGTTGATCGCGCTTGCGCTCCCGGCCGCAACTACCGAAGAGGGATTCGTAGCCCCGACAATCGAGGACACCCACTATCGGGACATCCTTCCCTGGGGCGATGCCTACGGAGTCTGGTTCGATCCCGGCTTCGGCAAGCAGATGCTCATGGTGATCCTGTCGGTGGTCCTCATCGCGACCTTCTTCCTGATCGCCTCCCGCCGCAGCCAGCTGGTTCCGGGCAAAGTGCAGTTCCTGGGGGAATCCGCCTACGGATTCGTGCGGAACTCGATCGGCAAGGACATCATCGGGGGTAAGGACTTCCTGAAGTACGTGCCGTGGCTCTTCACCGCATTCTTCTTCGTCCTCGTGAACAACATCTTCGGTGCCATCCCGTTCCTGCAGCTGCCCAGCTTCTCGCACCCCGGCAGCGCCTACGCGATCGCGGCGATCTTCTACCTCCTCTGGGTGGGCATCGGCATCAAGAAGCACGGCCTGCGTTACTTCAAGCTCGCAGTCGTACCGTCGGGTGTTCCCTGGTACATCCTCCCCATCGTCGTGCCGATCGAGATCATCTCGAACTTCATCGTCCGGCCGGTGACGCACTCGCTCCGACTCTTCGCGACGATGCTCGCAGGGCACCTCATCGTGACCCTCGCCGGTTCCGCGATCGAGTACATGGTCTCCACGGGCAACATCCTGCTGCAGGGTACGAGCGTCCTGGTCCTCGTCGGTGCGGTCGCGATGTACATGCTGGAGGCCCTGATCATGATCCTGCAGGCCTACGTCTTCACGCTGCTCGCTGCGATCTACATCGAAGGCGCTCTGCACGCCGACGCCCACTGATTCACACAAGTCTTCCCCGTCGGGGATGATCCCAAACAACCTGTCGCATCAAGGCGGCATCTTGAAAGGAACACAATGGAAGTACAGGGTAGCCTCAACCTCGTTGGATACGGTCTCTCCGCAATCGGCGGTGGTATCGGTGTGGGTCTCGTCTTCGCGGCCTACATCAATGGCGTAGCTCGCCAGCCTGAGGCACAGCGTGTCCTCCAGCCGATCGCCTTCCTGGGCCTCGCGCTCACCGAAGCCCTCGCCATCCTGGGCCTCGTCTTCGCCTTCGTCATCGGCGCCTGATTCCGCCGTCCTGATCGACCGAAGACCAGTTGAAGAAAGACGGGTGAAAAATGCTTAACGCAGCAATCATGGCAGCGGAGGAGGGCTCGAGCCCGCTCGCACCGAACTGGTGGGAATTCCTCGTGACGCTGGCCGGCTTCGCCGTGCTGATGTTCATCGTCATCAAGTTCGTCATGCCGGCGTTCGAGAAGACGTTCGCCGAGCGCACCGCAGCTATCGAGGGCGGTATCGCGAAGGCCGAAGCAGCACAGGCGGAAGCCAATGCAGCGTTGAACGAGTACAAGCAGCAGCTTGTGGATGCTCGCACCGAGGCCAACCGCATCCGTGAGGAAGCCCGCGCCGAAGGTGCTCAGATCCTCGCGGACCTGAAGGATAAGGCTGCGGCCGAATCCGCTCGCATCACCGAGCAGGCACACGTTCAGATCGAAGCCGAGCGGCAGGCCGCTGTGGTCTCGCTCCGCGCCGAGGTCGGAACGCTCGCGACCGAGCTCGCAAGCCGCATCGTCGGTGAGTCGCTGGCCGACGACGCCCGCTCGTCGCGCGTCGTCGACCGCTTCCTCGCCGATCTCGAGTCCTCGTCGCAGAGCGCAGGTGCAGCGAAGTAATGGCAGGAGTATCGAGCGTCTCCCTGGCAACAGTCCGTGAAGGACTGGAGTCCCGACTGCCCGGAGCGACCCTGGCGCTCGCCGAGGACCTGTTCGGCGTCCTGGCGATCCTGGACAGCAATGCCGGTCTCCGGCGTGCGCTGACCGACCCCTCCAGGACCGGCAAGGACAAGGCCGTGCTGGTGGATCAGCTCATCGCCGGTCGGGTCTCCCCGGAGGCTGCCGGCGTGGTCAGGGATCTCGTCAACGAGCGCTGGGCCAACGCACGCGACATCGGCGATGCCCTGGAGACCCTCGCGGCGACCGTGGTCATCTCGGTGGCAGAGCAGGGCAGCGGTGTGGAGGGCTTGGAACAGCTCGAGAACGAGTTGTACTCCTTCATCCAGGTGGTCGCCTCGAACCATGCCCTGCAGAGGGCCCTGTCCGACGCGCAGGCCGGCACCGACGCGAAGGTCGAACTCGGCCTGAAGCTCGTCCCGCAGGCCGGACCGGCAGGTCGTCTGCTGATCACGCAGGCCGTGCGTTCGCCACGCGGACTCAAGCCTGCGGCCCTCGTCGAACGGTTCCTGGAACTGGTCGCCGCGCGCCAGCAACGCTGGATTGCCAACGTCAGCGTCACCCGTCCGCTGTCGGCAAGCCAGTACGAACGGCTCGTGTCGGGACTGAACTCCATGTACGGGCGCGAACTCAAGGTCAACGTCACCGTTGATCCCTCACTCATCGGCGGAGTCCGTGTCAGCGTCGGAGACGAAATGGTCGACTCCACCGTCATCACGCGCTTGTCCGATCTCCGCCGCAAGCTGGCGGGATAGGGCATACGTGCCCGTGACATCCCAGTCACAACCACTGAATTACACACCGGTCGCCACGCATCCCATGGTGATCACAACACAGGAGAGCAGGGACTGAGATGGCCGAATTGACCATCAACGCCGAAGACGTCCGTAGTGCGTTGAACGACTTTGCGGCGTCCTACGAGCCCGGAAACGCGGAGCGCGTCGAAGTCGGCCGCGTGACCACCGCCAGTGACGGCATTGCCCGTGTCGAGGGTCTTCCCTCCGTCATGGCCAATGAGCTGCTGCGATTCGAGGACGGCACGCTCGGACTCGCCCAGAACCTCGACACCCGTGAAATCGGTGTCGTCGTCCTCGGTGACTACAACGGAATCGAAGAAGGCCAGGAAGTACACCGCACCGGCGAGATCCTCTCGGTCCCCGTCGGCGACGCCTTCCTCGGTCGCGTGGTCGACCCCCTGGGTCAGCCCATCGACGACCTCGGCGAGATCGTGTCCGAGGGACGCCGTGCCCTCGAGACACAGGCTCCCGGTGTCACGCAGCGCAAGTCGGTGCACGAGCCGATGCAGACCGGCCTCAAGGCTATCGACGCGATGATCCCGATCGGGCGCGGCCAGCGCCAGCTCATCATCGGGGACCGCCAGACCGGCAAGACCGCCATCGCGGTGGACACGATCATCAATCAGAAGGCCAACTGGGCTTCGGGCGACGTCACGAAGCAGGTGCGCTGCATCTACGTCGCGATCGGCCAGAAGGCATCGACGATCGCTGCCGTCCGCCAGACCCTCGAGGACAAGGGTGCGCTCGAGTACACGACGATCGTCGCGTCCCCGGCCTCCGATCCCGCGGGCTTCAAGTACCTCGCCCCTTACGCCGGGTCCGCCATCGGGCAGCACTGGATGTACGGCGGCAAGCACGTCCTCATCGTGTTCGACGACCTGTCGAAGCAGGCAGAGGCCTACCGCGCCGTATCCCTGCTGCTCCGCCGCCCGCCGGGACGCGAAGCCTACCCGGGCGACGTGTTCTACCTGCACTCTCGCCTGCTGGAGCGTTGTGCCAAGCTCTCCGACGATCTCGGGGCCGGCTCGATGACCGGTCTGCCGCTCATCGAGACCAAGGCCAACGACGTGTCGGCATACATCCCGACCAACGTCATCTCCATCACCGACGGTCAGATCTTCCTGCAGTCGGACCTCTTCAACGCGAACCAGCGTCCCGCCGTTGACGTCGGCGTGTCGGTGTCGCGCGTCGGTGGTGCCGCCCAGGTGAAGTCGATGAAGAAGGTCTCGGGCACGTTGAAGCTGGATCTCGCGCAGTACCGCGACATGCAGGCCTTCGCGATGTTCGCGTCCGACCTCGACGCCGCGTCGCGCCAGCAGCTGACGCGTGGCGCGCGCCTGATGGAACTGCTGAAGCAGGGCCAGTACTCGCCGATGCCGGTCGAGCAGCAGGTCGTATCCATCTGGGCCGGAACGAACGGTCACCTCGACGATGTTCCTGTCGAAGACATCAACCGCTTCGAGACGGAGTTCCTGGAGCACCTCGGCCACAAGTCGCAGATCCTCAACACCCTCGCCCAGACGGGCAAGCTCGAGGACTCGACGGTCGATGAACTGAAGACCCAGATCACGGACTTCAAGCAGGGCTTCTTCGGTGCCGGTGCGAACGGCTTCGGCCCGGGCCACGAGGAGCACGAAGCAATCGACGCCGATTCGGTCGAGCAGGAAAAGATCGTCAGGCAGAAGCGCTAGAGGACCCGCGGCCGGGAGGGGAATCCCCCTCCCGGCCTGCAGGACCCTGGCCTGATCGCTTCCCAGAGCGGGAGCGGAGGAAAGGACAAGAATGGGAGCCCAGATCCGGGTCTACCGCCAGAAGATCGCGTCGACGACGTCGACGCGGAAGATCTTCAAGGCGATGGAGCTGATCGCGACTTCTCGCATCGGCAAGGCACGCACGCGTGTCGCGGCAGCTCTGCCGTACGCCAATGCGATCACCCGCGCCGTGTCGGCCGTTTCGTCGCAGTCGGAGATCGACCACCCGCTGACCACCGAACACGGTCAGGTGCGACGTGCCGCCGTGCTGGTGCTGGCCTCGGACCGAGGTCTCGCGGGGTCGTACTCCGCCAGCGCGCTGAAGCAGGCGGAGGGTCTCTTCGAGACGCTGCGATCCGAAGGCAAGGAGATTCAGGCCTACCTGATCGGCCGCAAGGCGCAGTCCTACTTCGACTTCCGCGGGCGTAGCTACGAGCAGGTCTGGACCGGCGCTACCGACGCTCCCGAGTTCAGCACCGCCCGCGAGGTCGGTGAGGCGCTCCTGACGACCTTCCTCAAGGACTACGAGGACGGCGGCGTGGACGAGATCCACGTGGTGTACACGAAGTTCCGCTCCATGGTCGTGCAGGAGCCGTCGGTCATGCGACTGCTCCCGCTCGAGGTCGTGGACGAGCAGGTGCCGCAGGATGGCGACCTGCTGCCTCTCTACGAGTACGAGCCGGAGCCCGAGCAGGTCCTGGACGCACTCCTGCCGAGGTACATCGAATCGCGGATCTTCGCGGCGATGCTCCAGGCAGCCGCGAGTGAACTTGCCGCACGGCAGCGCGCCATGAAGTCCGCCGGAGACAACGCGACGGAACTCATCAAGAAGTACACCCGCCTGCGCAACACCGCCCGTCAGGCCGAGATCACCCAGGAGCTCTCGGAGATCGTGGCCGGCGCGGATGCGCTGAGCGCGTCCTGACGTCCTTCCCGCCCGGACCCTTCGGGGGCGTCGGGTGCACAGCTAGACTTAGTTCCACGCCATCTACGTAAATGAAGTGAGAGAGATGACTGCCCAGACTGTTGAACACGGTACGGACTCAGTTGCCCCCGGCGCCACCGGCCGTATTGCACGTGTCATCGGCCCGGTTGTCGACGTCGAGTTCCCGGCCGACGCAATCCCCGCAATGTACAACGCGCTCACCACCGAGGTCACCCTCAACGGCGAGACGCGCCTCATCACGTTCGAGACGTCGCAGCACCTCGGCGACAACCTCGTGCGTGCCATCTCCCTGCAGGCCACCGACGGACTCGTCCGCGGCACGGTCGTGCAGGACACCGGAGCAGCGATCTCCGTACCCGTCGGCGACGGCGTGAAGGGCCACATCTTCAACGTCCTCGGCAAGCCCCTCGACATCGAGGAGTCCGCTCTCGAGATCACCGAGCGCTGGCCCATCCACCGCAAGGCGCCGAACTTCGCGTCTCTCGAGGGTTCGACCGAGATGCTCGAGACCGGCATCAAGGTCATCGACCTCCTGACCCCTTACATCAAGGGTGGAAAGATCGGCCTGTTCGGCGGCGCCGGCGTGGGCAAGACCGTCCTGATCCAGGAGATGATCACGCGTGTCGCACGCAACTTCGGTGGCACCTCGGTGTTCGCCGGTGTCGGTGAGCGCACCCGTGAGGGCAACGACCTCTGGGTCGAGATGGAAGAGGCGGGCGTCCTCAAGGACACCGCCCTCGTGTTCGGCCAGATGGACGAGCCGCCTGGAACGCGTCTGCGCGTGGCGCTCTCGGCACTGACCATGGCGGAGTACTTCCGCGATGTCCAGAACCAGGACGTGCTGCTGTTCATCGACAACATCTTCCGGTTCACCCAGGCCGGTTCGGAGGTGTCGACCCTCCTGGGCCGCATGCCGTCCGCCGTGGGCTACCAGCCGAACCTGGCGGACGAGATGGGCCTCCTCCAGGAGCGCATCACCTCCACCAAGGGCCACTCGATCACGTCCATGCAGGCGATCTACGTTCCTGCCGACGACTACACCGACCCGGCTCCGGCAACCACCTTCGCGCACCTCGATGCGACGACCGAACTGTCACGCGAGATCGCGTCCCGCGGCCTGTACCCGGCCGTGGATCCGCTCGCGTCGACGTCGCGCATCCTGGACCCGCAGTACATCGGCTACGACCACTACAACACGGCCGTCCGGGTGAAGCAGATCCTTCAGAAGAACAAGGAACTGCAGGACATCATCGCGATCCTCGGTATCGACGAGCTCAGCGAAGAGGACAAGGTCATCGTCGCGCGTGCGCGTCGTATCCAGCAGTTCCTCTCGCAGAACACCTACACCGCGAAGCAGTTCACCGGCGTGGAAGGCTCGACGGTCTCCATCAAGGACACGATCGAGGGCTTTTCGGCGATCTGCAACGGCGATCTCGACCACATCGCGGAGCAGGCGTTCTTCAACGTCGGTGGCCTCGATGATGTCGAGCGCCAGTGGGCCAAGATCCAAGAGCAGACCGGAAAGTAACGCCGATGGCATCGAACGGCGAACTCGAGGTCGAAATCGTCGCGGCCGACCACTTCGTGTGGTCGGGCGCGGCGCGCATGGTCAACGCACGCACTGCCAACGGGCAGATCGGGATCCTTCCCGGTCACTCGCCCATCCTGGCGATCCTCGAAGCAGGCGAACTCTCGGTAGAGCCTGTTCATGGTGAGCGCCTGGTGGTCGGTGTGGACGGAGGCTTCTTCTCGGTCGACTCCAACCGCGTGGTGATCGTGGCGGACAACGCCAAGGTCGGCGGTTCGGTGACGTCGGAATCCCGCTAGGGTTTCCAGCGTGGAGGCTCTGGGTGTGACGTTCATCTGCCTTGCGGCCGTCTTCGGCCTGCTCGTGCTCGTGATCGGCGCCTTCCTCCTCCGTCGCTACCAGCTCAACCGTGCCCTCGGCACCTTCGACGCCTCCATCCGCCTTCCCCCCAAGGGTTGGCGGGTGGGGGTTTGTCGTTATACGGACAACAACCTCGAGTGGCTCAGTCTTCTGTCGCTGAGCCCCATCCCCAAGTTCCGCTTCCTGCGCAGCTCCCTCGAAGTCGAGGGGTGGCGTGCACCGACGGATGCGGAACGCGTGCGGATCCAGCCGGGCGCCATCATCGTCCAGCTGGCCTACAAGGGTGAGCCCTTCGACCTGGCCATGAAGTACGACGTCTACGCAGGCCTCTCCTCCTGGATCGAGGCCGGCCCGGTGATCGGTGTCGGAACCTGGCGGTAGTCGAGCGCTGGGTGAGCCGTCGACCGGGCGGCCTAGTCCTCCAGCGGCCTGATCCACACACCGCCGCGCAGGACGCCCGCCAGCTCGAGGTCCGGGGTCACGACGACGGCATCGGCCCGCAGCCCGCTCCGCAACGCCCCGAGTTCGTCGGCCAGTCCCAGCACGGAGGCCGGAACGGCGGTCGCGGAGCGGACCGCATCGACGATGCCGACTCCTGCCTCCACGGTGCAGCGCACGACGTCGAGCAGGCTGCCTGCTCCTCCGGCAAGGGCACCGGTAGCCGTGAGCACCGCTGAGCCGTCGACGACGGCCACCTCGCTCCGTCCCAGGCGGTAGACGCCTGAGGTACAGCCTGCCGCAGCAGTCGAGTCGCTCACCAGGCAGATGTTCTCGGACCCGGCGATCGTGAAAGCCATGCGCACCGTCTCGGGATGCAGGTGCACGTTGTCCGCGATGAGCTCGACGGCGATCTCTCCGGCACGTGCGCGCTGCAGCAGCAGGGGCACCGGCCCGGGGGAGCGGTGGTGGATGGCGGGCATCGCGTTGAAGAGATGCGTGGCCGTCGGACGGCCGCTGAAACCCGCGAAACCCGTCGATGCGAGCTCCTCGTTGATGAGGTCGAGCGCAGCGGTCGTCTCCTCGGTGGAACTGTCGGTATGGCCGATCGAGGGGATGACACCGTGCATGACCAGTTCGTAGACGAGGACGTCGCTGCCGGGCAGCTCGGGCGCGTAGGTCATCGAGGCGAGGTGACCTCGGCCGGCGGCGACCAGGCGGGCTACATCCTCCTGCGTGGGCAGCAGGAGGAACGCCGGGTCGTGCGCCCCGTTGCGTTCCTTCGAGAGGAAAGGACCCTCGGCGTGGATTCCGGCGACCAGCCCGGCTTCGGCCGCCGTCGCGAGCCTGCCGAAAGCCGCTTCCAGCTCGTCGAGGGGCGCGGCGCAGGTACTGGCCAGGACGGTCGTCGACCCGGCACGGTGCAGGTGCCGGGCCGCCAGTTCTACGTCGTCGCCGGAGCCGGAGGTGAAGTCGCCGCCCCCTCCGCCGTGGCAGTGGAGGTCGATGAGCCCCGGGAGAATGAGGTATCCCTCGGGTAGCTGCCGCCCGCCCGGAGCGCCGGCGGAGGGCCCGGCCTCAATCACGCGGGTGCCGTCCCAACGGAGGACGCCGTCGTCGATGATCCCTGATTCGGTTACCAGTCGTCCGGACAGTGCGGTGGGCGTGCTGCTCGCGAGGGCCATGGTCCGATTCTAGGCGGTCGGCGCCGTGGGCCTGGGGCGCGCGACTAGAACAAGCGGGATGCGCTGTCGTCCACGCCGCGCATCGCGTCGTAGTCGAGCGTCAGGCAGTCGATGCCACGATCTGTCGCCAGCACGCGCGCCTGGGGCTTGATCTGCTGCGCCGCGAAGACTCCGCGCACCGGCGACATGAGCGGGTCGCGGTTCAGCAGCTCGAGGTAACGGGTGAGCTGTTCGACGCCGTCGATGTCACCGCGCCGTTTCAGTTCGATCGCAACCGTCCGTCCCTCGGCGTCGCGCGCCAGGATGTCCACGGGCCCGATCGCCGTCATGTACTCGCGCCGGATGAGGGAGTAGCCGGCACCCAGGAGCTCGATCTGCTCCGCAAGGAGCCTCTGGAGGTCCGCTTCGACGCCGTCCTTCACGAGCCCGGGGTCCACACCGAGATCGTGCGACGAATCGTGCAACTGCTCCCGGATGCTGATCACGAGCCGGTCGTCACTCTTTGCATGCTGCACCGTCCATACTTCGGTGATCCCCTCGGCGCGGTCGGCGTCATCCGGCACGCTCACCCGCAGGGTAGCTGGAGGGCTCATCCAGTTGAGCGGCTTGTAGGAGCCGCCGTCCGAGTGCACCAGGACGGATCCGTCCGATTTCACCATCAGGAGCCGGGTGGCCAGCGGGAGATGGGCACGGAGGCGGCCGATGTAGTCGACGGAACAGCGGGCTATGACAAGACGCACGACGGAAACTCTACCGGCCACGGCTTCGATTATGTTCGCGAGGCGCGGGGTGCGTGCCGGGCGTCCTGTTCCGGGGGCCGGATCAGGCAGACTTGGACCGTGCCCCGTTCCAATCGCCCGAATCGTCCCCGCGGCTCCTCCCGTGCCAAATGGGGGGCTACGCCGGAGGTGGACCTGGAGCGGGCGCGAGCGGGACTGCCGATGCGGGAATCGGCGCCCGACGGTGAGTGGTCGGTGCGGCGGATCACCGAACGGAACGCGGCCAAGACCTATACCTGCCCCGGCTGCCACTCGTCGATCCCGCCGGGCATCGCCCATCTCGTCGTATGGCGCGAGGACTCCCTGTTCGGCCCCGAGACGGCCCTGGCCGACCGGAGGCACTGGCATCCGAGGTGCTGGCAGACCCGGAGCTTCCGATACTGAGCTCCCGCCACTGAGCTCCCGCCACTGACAACCGTCGCCCATGCTGAACCCGGTTGCCGTCAGACCTAGACTGGGGCAATGGCCAGCGAAACCCCCGATTACACGTTCTCGACCAGCCCCGAACCCATCGAGATCCGCGCCTCCACGGTGCTGCCGGCGGAGCGCCGGAACATCGAACTGCGCACCGCGGACGGCCTGACGCTTGTCGGCGAATTCGCGGCGCCGGTCGGGCGGGCGCCCAAGGCCACCCTCGTCACGCTGCATCCCCTGCCGACGCACGGCGGATTCATGGACTCCCACGTCTACAAGAAGGCGTCCTTCCGGCTGCCGGCCCTGGCCGAGATCGCGGTCCTCCGGTTCAACACCCGAGGTACCTGCTCCCCGCGCGGCTGCAGCGAGGGCGAGTTCGACGGCGGCAACGGGGAACGCCTCGACCTGCAGGCAGCGGTCGACTGGGCTGTCGCGCAGGGTCTCCACAACATTTGGCTCGTCGGATGGTCGTTCGGCACCGAACTGTGCCTCAAGTACGGCGCCCAGGACCCGGTAGCGGAGCTGATCGAGGGGGCGGTCCTGCTGTCTCCGCCGCTGCATCGCGCGGGCGACGACGACCTCGATGCCTGGGGCGCGAGCGGGCTGCCCCTGAAGGTACTGGTCCCCGAGTTCGACGACTACCTGGTGCCCGACGCCGCTGCCGATCGTTTCTCGCGCGTGCCGCAGGCCGATGTCACGGGGATCGATGGAGCGAAGCACCTGTGGGTGGGGGAGAAGTACGCCGCTCGGGCGCTCAACGAGATCGTCGCCGTCGTCCGCCCCGACGTCGAACTCCCGCTGCCCTCGCAGTGGACGGGACCGGCCGCCGTCGCGCCGGCGCCGCTCCCCGCCGGCTGAACGGGCAGGCCTACTGGCTGTCCTGACGAGCGATGAAGACTTCCTTGAGGAGCAGCATCACGGCCGCTGCCGTGGGGATGGCTATCAGGGCGCCGAGGACACCGAGGAGGCTGCCGCCCGCGATGACGGCGATGACTGCCACGGCACCAGGGACAGCGACCGCGCGCTGCATGATGCGCGGGGAGATGAAGTACGCCTCGAACTGCAGGTAGGCGACGTACGGGATGGCGAACAGGAGCGCCGTGTGCCAGCCCACGGTGAAGGCGATCAGGCTCACGAGGACGGCGGCGATCGTGCCACCGACCAGCGGGATGAACGCCAGCAGCGCGACGACGAAGGCGAGCAGCACCGAGAACGGGACCCCCGCGATCGACATGACGATGAAAGCGAACGTGCCGTTCAGCAGTGCGACGCATGCCTGTCCGATCACGTACATGCCGACACTGCGGGTGATCTCCTCGGACAGGACCTCGACGCGGGGGCGGCGGGAGCGCGGGGCGAGCCTGTACGCCCACTTCTTCATCGAGGGAAGGGACGCCAGGAAGTACAGTGCGAGGACGAGGATCACCAAGGCTCCGAAGAGGCCGTTGACGATCACCGTCCCGACGCCCAGGACGCCGCCGAAGATTCCTCCGACGGCCTCGCTGTTGGCGAAGAACTTGTCGATCTCGGAACTCACCCGCTCGCGGACCTGGAACTGTTCGTCCACGGTGGTGAAGAACTCGGAATTGAGGAAATCGTCCGCATAGCCCGGTGCGCGTTCGATGATCTGCGACGACTGGTTCACGATGGTCGGGATGAGCAGCGCGAAGAACCCCACGACGATCCCCACGAGGACCAGAAGGGAGACCGCGATGCCCGCCGGCCGGGGTACCCGCTTCGCCTCGAGCGACCGGACGATCGGATCCAGCCCGAGCGCGATGAAGAGCGCTGCGCCGATCCAGACGAGGAGCTGACCCACGTTGGTGATGATGAAGAAGGCAAGCAGCGCCAGACCCACGCCCACGCTCACCATGAAGCCGAAGTGGATGGGGTGGGACCTCATGCTCCTCGGATAGGGGTCCCCGAACTTGAGCCGCTCGTCCGTGAGGGCGACATCAGGATCGACCGGTACCGGGTCAGGTGTGGGGGGAAACTCGAAGCGCGGCCTGGGCTGTGCGGTCGGGAGGGATCTGCGAGCCAGCGTGAACAGCGACCGCAGGGTGGACGGCGGTGCGGCGACGCTCGCTGCACGCTGGGTCTCGGTCCCCAGGTGCGCGTCCTCGTTGCTTCCGGCAGGCTCTGGTCGCGGGAGCGGCTGGTCCAGCGGGACGTCCTGGTGGTCTGTCAACGAAGAGCTCTGCTTTCACGTGAGCGGTGCCTCTACCGCGGGTTGTCCGACTAGCGAAACCCTAACAGCCGGGGGCATTTCGGCGATTCTCTTGACGAGGCACGGCCGGCGTCCCGGGCGCGCGATCCCTCACGCCGTCTGCCTCCGGACGTGAGGCTGTGCACACCGCCCGTGCCGGACCGGCGAACTTCGTTACCATTGAGTGACTATTCCTGAGTCGGCACCGGTGCGGCATACGCTGCGCCGGGTCATCAGAGCGGAAGGGGCCACGCGGTCCGCCGTAACGGACAACGATAGGCAACCAGTGCGTGTGAAGACAGCAGTACCGATCATCGTCGCAGGCCTCCTGCTGATGCTCCTCGGCATCGGGCAGCGGACCATCTGGGCTCCGGCCGAGACGGTCACAGCGAGTGTGGCACAGGACGTCGAGTCCGCACCCGTCACGGTGATCGAGCCCGGTGCGCGTGGTGACGCGAGCGGACCCGTGGAGGTGACGGTGGAAGCCGATGGCCCCTTCACTTTCGCCGTCGGACGGTCGTCAGACGTCGAGGCCTGGGTCGGGGAGGCGGCGCACCTGAGCGTCACCGGTATCAGCGAGGACGCACTGTCCTCCCAGTACTCCGACGGCGAGGAGACCGTGCCCGATCCCAGCGGCAGCGACCTCTGGATCAGCGAGGAGCCGGGTGACGGAACCCTGACCTATCGCTGGAGCGAACCCGTCGAGGGCGACTGGTCGATCCTCCTCGCGGCCGACGGCGAGGCACCGGCGCCCACGCAGGTCTCCGTCACAAGCCCGAACGACCAATCCACCCCCTTCGCACTGCCACTCATCATCGGGGGCGCGCTCGTGGTCGTCCTCGGTATCGCGTTGCTCTTCATCGCTCCGCGCAGCCGGGGCGGTCGCAGCGGTGATGCTGCCGAGGGCACACGTTCGTACGCCCGTCGGCATGCCCGGACCGGTCCCTCGCAGGGATCGCCTTCGATCGCTGCTCCGGGCTCGATCCTGGTCGTCACCGGGCTCGTGGGCGCCGGATCGTTGCTGGGCATCGCGCCCGGGATGGCGACGACGACACCGTCACCGTCCGAGCCGGCCACCTCCACTACCACCTCCACTGCTACTTCGGCTGCCTCGCCGACGGCGTCGTCCACGTCCTCAGCCACGTCCTCACCCACCGCGTCGTCCAACCCGGCCGCCGAGGGAGCGCCCTCCGCGGGCAGTGCGTCCAGCGGTCCGCCGGTCGTCCTCGACAGTCAGCTCGAACGCATCCTGGCAGCGGTCGCATCGACCGTGTCGAACGCCGACGCTGCCTCCGACCCGAAGCGACTCGCCGCCCGCGCCGACGGTGCGGCTCTGGAGCTCCGTACCGGCGCCTACGCCGTGCGTGCCAAGGACGAACAGGCGACTGCCCCCGCCCCCGTCGCGGCCGAGCCCGTCCGCCTGAGCATGATCCCCACCGATACCGAGTGGCCGCGGACCATCGTCGCCCTCACCCAGGGTGACGACAACCCCGTACCACAGGCGCTCCTGCTCGTGCAGGAGTCCCCGCGCGAGAACTACAAGCTGACGTCCGCGGTGCAGATGCTGCCGGGCAGCACCTTCCCGTCACCAGCCGCTCCCGGCGCCAGCGGTCCGGTTCCGCTGGATGAGGCCGGCGCGCTCACTACTGCGCCCCAGGACGCGGTGGCGTCCATCGCCGACTTCCTCACGACGCCCGGCGGGACACACGCCGAGACATTCGAGAAGAACTCCTTCGCGGAGGCGATCACCGAGTTCCAGTCGAGCGTCGTCGCCGACCCGGGCAACCAGGCCGCCAACATCAGCTTCACGCACAAGGCCCAGCCGGACCGCACGCAGGCGCTGCTGACGGGCGACGGCGGGGCGATGGTCTTCGGGTACCTCACCCACACCTACTCCAGCATCCCGAAGGCCGAAGGCGACACCATCGACCTGAAGGGAACCGTCTACCAGTCCCTGACCGGTCAGGACACCAGCGAAAAGGGCATCGACGTCAACTACGGTGAGGCAGTGATGATGTACGTACCGCCCGCCGGAAGCGACGACAGGATACGGGTCATCGGCGCAGCCCAGCAGTTGCTGTCGGCCACGCTCCGCTGAAGCTGACGCCGACAGCAGTTCAGGTTCGACCAGCAGCCAGAGAAAGGCAGAGCATTGTCCACACCAGCACAGCGGGGCGGATTGCCGCCGTCGACCATGAACCTGCGGGGAGCAGTCGACCTGTCCGCCCTCAAGGCACGCGCCGACGCGGCGGCTCGCCCGGCGGCTCGACCGGCGGCGCAGGCAGCTGCGGCTCCCAGCCCTTACATCGTCGAGGTGACGGAGCAGACGTTCCCGCAGCTGGTACAGCTCTCGTCCCAGGTTCCCGTCGTCGTCAACCTCCGGGCACCGTGGAGCGACCAGTCGAACCAGGTGACGGCAGTGCTGGAAGCAGTGGTCGTCGAGGCGGACGGCCGCATGCTGCTCGCGAACGTGGACCTGCAGGCCCAGCCGCAGATAGCGCAGGCATTCCAGGCGCAGGGAGTTCCGACGGTCGTCGCCGTGGTGAAGGGCCAGCCGGTGCCTCTGTTCGAGGGCGTCCTCCCGGACGCACAGATCCGCGCGTACCTGGACGAACTCATGAAGGTCGCCGAAGCCAACGGTGTGACCGGAACCCTCAATGACGGCACACGGCCCGCCTCCGGAGCAGCGGAGGAACCGCCGCTGCCGCCGCTGCACCAGGAAGCGTTCGACGCGATCGAACGTGGGGACTATGCCGCCGCTGCAGCAGCCTATCGCCGGGCGCTCGCCGAGCAGCCCGCCGACGCCGACGCGAAGGCCGGGCTCGCGCAGGTCGAACTGATGCAGCGCGTCGAAGGCGTGGACGCCGCCGAGGTCCGGCAGCGGGGGGCCGATGAGCCCGAGGGCGTCGAGGCCCAACTCGCGGTTGCCGACCTCGACCTCGTGGGGGGCCATGTGGAGGACGCCTTCAACCGCATCATCGCGCTGGTAGGGCGCACCGCAGGTGAGGACAGGGAAACGGCGCGGAAGCGGTTGCTGGACCTGTTCGACGTCGTCGGCGTCGCCGATCCTCGAGTGACAAAGGCGCGCAGCGCGCTCGCCCGCGCCCTCTTCTGACCCCGGACCCGTCAGGTTCCGTTCACGGTCCGTTCCATTGTCAACGATGCTCCACGCAGACGATCCGAAGGATGTCATGACTTCCGCAGCTGCACGGACCGGCACCCCCGGCCTCTTCGACCCGATCACGCTCCGGTCGCTCGACCTGCCCCACCGCGGGTGGGTCGCGGCAATGTGCCAGTACTCCTGTGACCCGGCAACCGCCCCCGGCGTGCCGACGGACTGGCACCTCGTGCACCTCGGGCAGTTCGCCACGGGGGGAGCCGCGCTCATCATCACCGAAGCTGCGGCCGTGAGCCCTGAGGGGATGATCAGCCCGCGCGATGCCGGGATCTATACCCGGCAACAGGCCGACGCGTGGCGCAGGATCAACGATTTCATCCACGAGCACAGTGCGATCGGTACGAAAACCGCCGTGCAGCTGGCGCATGCCGGGCGCAAGGCATCGACCTACTGGCCCTTCAGCGGCAAGCACGACTCCGTCCCCGAGGCCGAGGGGGGCTGGCAGACCATCGGCCCTACCGATGAGGCCTTCGGCAGGTATGCGGCGCCCCGCGCGATGACGGACGAGGACATCGACGAGGTCATCCGCGATTTCGGAGCCGCAGCCGCCCTCGCCGTCGACGCAGGGTTCGACACCGTCGAGATCCATGCCGCGCACGGCTATCTGCTGCACCAGTTCCTGTCACCCCTGGTGAACACTCGGACGGATGCCTGGGGAGGCTCGGAGGACGCCAGGTTCCGCCTGACCCTCGAGGTCATCCGGGAAGTGCGGCGCGTCATCCCCGAGTCGATGCCACTCCTGCTGCGGATATCCGCCTCCGACTGGACCGAGGGAGGGATCGACGGCGAGGTGTCCGCTCGGCTCGCCAAGCGCGCGGCCGAGGAAGGTGTCGACTTCGTGGACGTGTCGTCCGGAGGTGCGGTTCCGGCAGCATCGATTCCGGTCGGCCCGGGCTATCAGGTCGCACTCGCCGAGGAGGTGCGGTCCTCCGGTGTTCCTACCGGTGCCGTCGGCCTGATCAGCGAGCCGCGCCAGGCGGATGAGGTGATCCGCGAGGAGCGGGCCGACGTCGTCCTGATTGCGCGTGCCGCGCTGCGCGATCCGCACTGGTGGATGCGGGCTGCGCACGAACTGGGTCATGACCTCGTTCCCGCGCCGCAGTACGAGCGCGCAGGAACCTTCTGACCGGGTGAGCCAGCGCCTTCTCCTCCTTTGGGATGACGAGGGCGGCCGGGGCGCGTTGTTAGCGTGGAATCATGAGTTCCCTCGTGCCACCACCGTCCGATGAGAACAATCCCCAGGCCAGGGCAGGGGCAGCAGCGCTGAGCGTTCGTGGTCTCGCCAAGCGCTTCGGAGAGAAGATCGCCGTGAACGGGGTGAGCCTCGAGGTGCCGCCCGGGTCCTTCTACGGACTCGTAGGACCGAACGGGGCCGGCAAGACGACCACTCTCTCCATGGCCACCGGGCTCCTGCGCCCTGACTACGGTCAAGTCTTCGTGCACGGAGTGGACGTCTGGGCGCAGCCCCTCGAAGCGAAGAAGCTCATGGGGATCCTGCCGGACGGCGTGCGCCTGTTCGACCGGCTGACGGGTGAGCAGCTCGTCACCTACGCGGGGCTGCTCCGCGGAATGGACCGCGACACGGTAGTCGAACGAACGGGCGACCTGCTGCGCGCCCTGGACCTCACGAACGACGCCGGCACGCTGGTGGTGGACTACTCCGCGGGCATGACGAAGAAGATCGCCCTCGCCTCGGCGCTCATTCACGCCCCCAAGCTGCTGGTGCTCGACGAGCCGTTCGAGTCCGTCGACCCTGTGTCTGCCGCGAACATCCGGGACATCCTCACGGGTTATGTGCGCTCCGGGGGATCGGTCATCGTATCGAGCCACGTCATGGATCTCGTGCAGCGGATGTGCGATCATGTCGCGGTGATCGCCGGAGGCGCCGTTCTCGCCGCAGGGACGATCGACGAGGTCCGCGGGGATGCGACGCTCGAGGATCGCTTCGTCGAGCTCGTCGGCGGTCGCAGCACGTCGGAAGGGTTGTCGTGGTTGCGGACCTCCTGAGGCTGAAGCTCGTCCTTCTACGGAACTCGTTCAAGCGCAGCACGGCGCAACTCGTCGGGGTCATCCTGGGCGCACTGTACGGTCTGGGCATCCTCGGCGCCGTCGTCGTCGGACTCGTACTCCTCGGCACCGCCGATATCGAGCTCATCCGGACCATCCTCGTGATCGGAGGATCGGCGACCGTGCTGGGCTGGATCATCATCCCGATCGCGGCCACGGGTATCGACATGACGCTCGATCCGGCCCGCTTCGTGACGTTTGCGATCCCGATGCGCCAGCTGCTCACCGGGTTGGTGCTGGGAGGGCTCGTGGGCGTCCCTGGCGTCGTGACACTCGTCGCGTCCCTGGCCCAGGTGCTGACCTGGATCCGCTACCCGGCGGCCGCGGCGACGGCGTTGGTGTGTGCGCTGGTCGCCGTCCTGCTGTGCGTGGTCGCGTCGAGACTCGTCACGACGGCGGTGTCCTCGATGACGGGCTCCCGCCGCTTCAAGGACGTGAACGGCATCGTCGCATTCATCCCGCTGATCTTCCTCGGCCCGATCATCGGGGGAGTGACAGCGGGGTTCCAGAATTCACCGGGCTTTGCCGCTTCCCTGGCGGACGTGCTCGCGTGGACACCACTGGGCGCGCTGTGGGCCGCTCCCGCAGACGTTGCCGCGGGCAATGCGGGGCTCGCTGTGGTGCGATTCCTGATCGGCGGCATGACGCTGGTGCTGTTCCTGGTGCTGTGGAGCCGCAGTCTCGGCCATGCCCTGGTCACCCCGCCTTACAACGCGGTGACCAAGCGGGGTGCGGGACATCTCGGGTGGTTCGGTCGCTTCCCGGCAACGCCCGCAGGCGCGGTGGGAGCCAGGGCACTGACGTACTGGCTCCGCGACCCGCGCTACTCCGCATCACTCGTCATCATCCCGTTCCTTGCGGTTCTCCTGTACTTCTCCGGTGGTGCTTCGGGTGGAGCCTTCATATTTCTCGGCCCTATCACTGCTTTCCTGCTGGCTTGGTCCATCTCTGCCGATATCTCGTACGACAACACGGCGTTCAGCCTGCACGTCTCGACAGGCGTGAGCGGTCGCGATGATCGGCTCGGACGCGCCGGTGCCCTGCTCGTCTTCGCGGTGCCGGTGGCACTGGTCTTCACGGTGCTGCCCCTACTCATCACCGGCCAGGCCGAGGACCTGCCGGTGATGCTCGGTTTGTCCACGGGTTTGTTGCTGACGGGTGCGGGCCTGTCGAGCATCGTGTCGGCGAGGTACACCTACAACGTGCCGCTTCCCGGCGAGAGTGCCTTCAAGACACCGCCGGGAACGAATTTTCTGATGTTCGCCGTGCAGTTCATCGGGTGGCTGGTCATGCTGCTGCTCGCCTTGCCGGAGATCATCCTGACCATCGTGTACTTCGTGACCGGCGATGCACTGTTCGGATGGCTGACCCTGCTGGTCGGTGTGGTGCTGGGAGTGATTTTCCTGGTGGTCGGTATTCGGGTGGGTGGTCGCTGGTATGACCGGAGGGCACCCGAATTGCTGCTTGCGGTGTCCGGGAACCGCTGACTGTTTCAGGATGTAGCCGTGAGCCGATTGAATTGGACGCACCATAGATCGCCCTCGTCGACCTGGCAAGAGCCGCACAGGTTGTAGGAGCTATACCCGCTAGCCCCTGTGTATAACCGCTCTACCGCTGGAAGCTGCGGGCTATGCTGGGGCCGTTCCGGGTGAGCAACTAGTTGTAATGGGGGAGTTGCGTGATTTCCGTGCGTGCGAATGGTGGGCGGAGTAGGGTACCAGCAATGGCGGCGGCTGCCGTCGTGATGATGCTGGTGACGGGATGCCAGGGTGATGCCGAACCCTCGGCCAGCGGAACGTCCAATTCACCGTCGCCGTCAGTGGGGTCCGCGACCGCGGAGGCGCCCGCTTCAGCCTCGTCGAGTCCCGAGCCGTCCCCTGCATCGTCGCTCGGCCCGGCGGCAAATCTGCCCGTTCCCGTGAAGCCGGCACTCGCCGACGAGAACTCCAAGGAGGGCCTGGAAGCTTTCACGAGGTACTGGTTGGAACTGTTCTCCTACGGATACGAGACAAACGACTGGACGAGATTCGATGAAATCACTGACCCCGGCTGTAGAACTTGCGTGAACCTGAGCGGCGAAGTGAAAAATCACTACTCAGAGAACGGATGGATTAGCGGGGGTGCACTCAGCCTTAACTCTCAGGATTCAAAATTTGTGACGAATACGTCTGGATCAATAAACTCGTTCGTCGATGTTGCCCAAGAAGAGTTGAGGTACTTCAGCCAAGAAGGTGATGAATTGAAGCACACTGATCCTACGCCGTCTTCTGTTGGTGTCACTATTGCGCTGTGGGAATTCGACCACTGGGTCATGCTGGATTTCGGCTCTCCAGAGGGGACCTGAAATAGTGTCTAACCCTATGCGAAACTTATTGTCGCTAGTTCTGATCGCGGCCTGTTCCTCACTGATCAACGTTTCGGCTGCAATTGCTGATAGTGCACCGTCGGCGGGTATCTCTGAGGGTGGGTGGGTGAACGCCGGTAACACGGTTAGGAATGTTGTTACCCCTGGTGGGAGCGCCGCCCCATCCGAGCCAGCGTCTACCGCTCCGATCCTGTTGCCTCGGGCCGACGACGGTATCGATTACATCTATGAGCGTGCCTGCACGGCCGGCGTGGGCAGTGATCTGGATCCTGCAACGTGCCCGACGATGAATGCGCAGTGTGACGCTCGCGAGGGCGGCGTGCTGGTCAACTGGATCGAGGTCAACAACAGCGCACAACCAGCGACAGAGACTCCGACAGGGCGATCGTCGTGCATGTATCCCGGTGAGCTTCCGGTGCCACCCGTTGAAGGCGCAGACGCACCCGAAGAGGCTCCGATCGTGATCACCCTCGAGGAGTTCCAGAAGCAGCCGGTGGTTGCGGCGACCATCGTGTCCCAGCCGCTGAACTTCGGCTTGAGGAACGCGCATTCGAACGTCTATGCGGAGGCGCAGGAACAGGAATTCACGTTCGAATTCCAGGACGCCACCATCGTCTTGAAAGCTCGACCCGTGTCCTACCAATGGAGCTATGGAGACGGCACGAGCGCGACGACCGCGACCCCTGGCGGCCCAGTGGAAGGTAATACCTTCGACACTCGAACCGCCACGAGTCACCAGTATGCCCAGACCGGCGAGTTCAACCTCACGCTGACCACGTTCTTTGCAGGCGACTATTCGGTCGACGGCGGACCCTTCCAGCCCGTCGCAGGTGAGGCCGCCGTCCAATCGCAGCCACACCTGATGAGTATCTGGCGCACGCGCGGACACAACGTGAGTGAGAACTGCATAGAGAATCCGACGGGCATCGGCTGCGAGGCCCCTATCCGTTGATCCAGACGGGCACTGCACCAGCCTGTGCTCGTCTACGCGAGGAGGGGGTCAACCGTGGAGCGATACGTCCTACCGGCGGGGGATATTGCGGTCAGTACACCAGGGCTCGGCTGCCGGTAGTGCCAGATGCCCTCGCTCTTCAGCATGTGATGCTTGCGGCAGAGATGTGCGAGGTTGTTGTGTGCTGTCGTCCCCTGCTGGGACCAGGGTCTCGTGTGGTCCAACTCGCACCTGGCTGCAGGAACGGCGCAGCCGGGATGTCGGCAGGTCCTGTCTCGCACGCGTAACCACTTCTTGAGATCGGCCGGCACAGCATAGGTGGTCCTGCCGACGCTGAGGACGGCACCGGATTCGGGGTGAGTGAGTAGCCTCGTGAAGGACGGCGCATGTGCAGCCAGGCGCCGGGCTACGTCTGCCGGTATAGGCCCGTACCCTTCGATGTCAGCGTATGCGTCGTCGACCCCCAGCAGCGTGAGAACCGGCACTGTCACGTTGATGTGGGCGCGAACCCTCGGGGCAGCGGAAGCGCGTGGACAATCAACCCACTCTGGTGTCGACGTGTTCTCGGCAGAACCGCCGTGAGGAAGGCCGTGGTTACACCCCGTGGGTCTCGTACCGATGAGGAGGAGATCCATCACTACATCGGTTCGCAGTTGCTGCAACGTGCGTGGGTCGCCGGGACCCTGGAGGGCGCGGGCAGCATCGGTCAGGCGCGTGTCGATACCGGCTGCGTCAGTGGCTGGGAGGTGGATGTGCAGCCACGCCATGGCGTCATCGGCCGGCTCGAAATCGACTCGTCGCCGGCTGCGCGCCGTTCGTGCGCGTTCATCGAGTGTCACAGGGTGAAGGGTGGTCCTCAGAGTCCGAGCTCTGTAGGACAACCGGGGGACAGTGGTCACTTCTGCTACTGGCAGCAGCGTCTTTTCGATGTTCACGGCGGTTCCCGGCGGGAGTCCGGCATATTCATGAAGCAGGGTGGTTGCGTGCGCCCAGGAGATCGAACCGGAACGCAAAGCCTCGAGAGTGTTCGGGTGGTGATTCACCAGGAGTGCGGAGTGTTGAACGAGTCGATGGGCTGATCTCTCCGTAATCCTCAGCAGACAAGCAAGCTCCGATGCAGTGGTTGTGTCAGCAATATTGGTGCGACGGCTCGTGCCGCCAGAACCTTGCATTGCACGGTCTTCGAAAAGCCGCCGTAATTCTTCAGTTGCGCCAGCAATCTCCGCCTCGATGCGGGCTTTATCAGCGCTCAGCGACACTATTCGATCGGAGATCCGATCGAACTGGGCCAATTGATTCGCCGCTTCCTGCATAAACCTATTGTCGCGTCCGCCACTGACATTCTTCGGGCGAATGAGGAACCTGCTGAATGACGCGCGACAATCGGTCGGGTCTACAGCGGCTTGTCCTGCAGCAGGGTGTACCCGTGTGAGGAGAGGGTACTCAGACCTCCTGTCCGTGTAGAGCGAGCGATAGACTGGACGCATGACTATGCCTGCAGATCCCTTTGCAAACGATCCCCTGGACGGTGGCACTGGCGGCTCCACCGCAACCATCGAACGCGAGGAAGTGCGCCAGGAGGTTGAGCCGGGGGACGCAGAACGCTTCGCCCACTATGTGCGCAAAGAGAAGATCATGGAGTCCGCTTTCACGGGCGAGCCAGTCATCGCTCTGTGCGGCAAGGTCTGGACTCCGGGCCGTGATCCGGAGAAGTTCCCGGTCTGCCCGGAATGCAAGGAGATCTACAACGGCTTGCGCCCAGGGGACGACAAGCCGAAGGGCTGACGCGCCTCAACCAGCACCGGGCGGCACGGGACCACCGGGCGGCACGGGCCAGCACCGGTCAGACCGCCAAGGAACGGCCAGCTCCGTTAGGGGAGCGCCGACTGGTCGATTGGCCCGGATGCCCGGCGACAGGGCCACGCGCGATGACCGAAGCGCTGACGAAGCGCCAACCGAGCGCTGGTTGCGCCGACGTCGACCCGGCGCTGGCGCGTCATCCGGAGCGTGTACTGGAGGTACAACGACCGCTTGTCTCTTGCAGTGGTTCTGGTCGACTTGGCTTCGCTCGCTCAAAGGCACCGCCGCGCGAAGAGCTCAGCCTCCCGCCGTCGTTCATGTGCCCGTCCGGATCACGCACCAGGCACGCCGCTCACGCAACCACAGGACCGACAACCAGAACAAAAGGCCCATGAGAAAGAATGCGAGCAAGCCCACCGGAGCCATGTCTCCGGAGTTGCGGCCCCTCACCATCGGCATCCTCGCGATCATCACGTGTGCGGCCTTCGAAGCGATGGCAGTCGTCACAGCTATGCCGTCGGTCGCCCGAGAGCTCTCCGGCGAATCGAGCTACGGCCTCGCGTTCTCGATGTACCTGACCGCGTCGTTGCTCGGCACCGTCGTCGCCGGTTCCTGGTGCGACCGCAAGGGTCCGAGGCCCGCGCTCGCCGTAGGAATGTCCCTCATGATCGTCGGGCTGTTGGCTGCGGGGGTGGCACCCGACTTCTGGCTCGTGACCGTCGGCCGCGCCGTCTCCGGGCTCGGCGGGGGCTTCATGATCGTTGCGGTGTACGTCGTGATCGGGCGCTCCTTCCCCCAGCAGGCGCAGCCCGTGGTGTTCGGCTGGCTGGCCGCGGCGTGGGTGGTGCCTGCGCTTGTCGGACCGGTGGTCGCCGGCTTCGTGACCGAGCACTTCGGCTGGCGATGGGTGTTCCTCGGGGTCGTGCCCGTCGTGGTGGCCGCCGTCCTGATCGTCTGGCCGAAAACACGAGAGCTCGGGCCGATCGACGCTGCGCACGAGTCTCCCGCCAAGGACCGGGTACTACGCGGACTCGCGCTCGCGGGTGGCGTCTTCGCGGCGCAATGGTCTGTCGTCCACCTCGCCGATACGGATAGCGCCACGCCGGGAGCGGTCCTGGGGCTGACGGGCATCGCAGCGGTCGGCGTCGTCGTCGCCCTGGTCGTCCTGCCCGCCCTCCTGCCCAAGGGCACCCTGGTGCTGGCTCGCGGACTGCCCAGCATCATCGCGACGCGCGGCATAGTGAACGTGGCATTCTTCGGCACCGAGGCCTTCATCCCGCTGATGCTCGTGAGCTCACGCGAAATCGATCCGGGAACCGCCGGGCTCACTCTAAGCGCCGGAGCGCTCGGCTGGAGCGCGGGATCCTTCGTGCAGGCTCGGGTCACGTTCGGACGTCAATGGCTCCTGGTCGCGGGATCGTCCGTCCTCTCGGCATCGCTCGCCGCGTTCGCCCTGGCGACAGCGGTGGAAGCCCCCCTCTGGGTGCTCGTGGTCGTCTGGGGACTGTCCGGGTTCGCGATGGGAATGACGCTCTCGAGCACCTCGGTCCTGGTACTGAAACTATCGGAGCGCAGCGAGCAGGGGCGCAATTCGGCGGCCCTTCAACTCTCCGACCAGCTCGGCGGAGTGGTTGGCACGGCAGGCGCGGGTGCGCTGTTCGCCCTCCTCCACGACGACGCGGATCCTGGACACGTACCGACCTTTGTTGCGATCTGGCTGGCTCTGTGGGTGTTCACGGCAGCAGGTATAGTTTCGGGTCTGAGAGGGGCCAGGTCATCAGCTGACGGCTCCGACCTCACCCCCAGCAAGTCAATGGAAGGTACTGTCCCGGCGTGAGTAATGACACCCTGTTCGGTGCCGGCGCAGCCCTGCCTCCCGCGTATCCGGAGCGTGCAGCGTGGGGGACCGCCCCCAAGCTGCGCCAGTGGCAGAGCGAAGCGCTGGAGAAGTATTTCCGGGAATCCCCGACCGACTTCCTCGCCGTGGCCACCCCCGGTGCGGGCAAGACGACCTTCGCCCTCCGGGTAGCGACAGAGCTCGTCGACCGTGGAGTCGTCAACCGGGTGACCATCGTCGCCCCTACGGACCACCTCAAACGGCAGTGGGCCGACGCTGCGGCTCGTGTCGGCCTTGCCATCGACCCGAACTTCAAGAACGCGGACGGCCGGCACGGTGGCGCCTTCATCGGCGTCGCCGTGACCTATGCCCAGGTGGCGAGCAAGCCCATGCTGCACAGGGCCAAGACCGAAGCCGCCCGCACCCTGGTCATCCTGGACGAGGTCCACCACGGCGGCGACGCTCTCTCCTGGGGTGACGGCATCCGCGAGGCGTTCGAGCCTGCTGCCCGCCGCCTCGCCCTCACCGGCACGCCGTTCCGATCGGACACAGCCGCGATCCCGTTCGTCGAGTACGTCGAGGACCGTGACGGCATCCGCCGCTCGCGAGCCGACTACACCTACGGCTACGGTCAGGCGCTCCGCGACCACGTGGTCCGCCCGGTCATGTTCATGGCCTACTCCGGCCAGATGCGCTGGCGGACCAGCGGCGGCGAGGAGATGGCAGCGTCGCTCGGCGAAGCCGCCGTCACCAAGGACATCACCGCGCAGGCCTGGCGGACCGCGCTGAACCCGGCCGGAGAATGGATCCCCGCGGTTCTCGCCGCCGCCGACAAGCGGCTCACGGAGGTGCGGCGCACCGTGCCCGACGCCGGTGGCCTCGTCATCGCGACGGACCACGACGACGCACGCGCCTATGCGGGCCAGCTCAAGCGCATCACGGGGGAGTCGCCGACCGTCATCCTGTCCGACGACGCGAAGGCCTCGTCGAAGATCGAGGAGTTCTCCGACGGGGACAAGCGCTGGATGGTCGCCGTGCGCATGGTGTCCGAAGGCGTCGACGTGCCGCGCCTCGCCGTCGGCGTCTACGCGACCTCGACTGCCACGCCGCTGTTCTTCGCGCAGGCCGTCGGCCGCTACGTCCGCGCACGACGGCGGGGGGAGACGGCGTCGATCTTCCTGCCATCGGTCCCGAACCTGATGGCACTCGCCAACCAGCTCGAAATGGAACGCGACCACGCTCTCGACCGGCCGGACAAGGACGACGAGGGGTTCGGCCTGGAGGACGGGCTCATGGAGGCCGCGAATCGGGAGGAGAAAGCCTCCGACTCCCTGACCAAGCAGAAGTTCGAGGCGCTCGAATCGCAGGCGTCGTTCGACCGCGTGCTGTTCGACGGCGGCGAATTCGGTACCGGTGGCGAGATGGGGAGCGAGGACGAGCTCGATTTCCTCGGTATTCCCGGACTGCTGGACGCCGACCAGGTGGGGCAGCTGTTGCGTCAGCGCCAGCAGGAGCAGCAGTCGCGCCGAAAGGCAAAGTCGCCGGCGGCGCCTGCCGCCGAGCCCCTCGTGGTGGACCACCGGCAGCTCACGGAACTGCGCGGGCAGCTCGCCAAGAATGTCTCCGCCTGGGCGGCCAGGACGGGAATGCCCCACGGCCAGGTCCACACCGAACTCCGGCGCCAGTGCGGCGGACCCGCGGTGGCGCAGGCCAACGAGGACCAGCTCCAGCGCCGGCTGCAGAAGCTGCAGGACTGGTTCATCGGGAAGAAGTAGCGGGAAGAAGTAGCGGGAACGAAGGCCGGGCTGGAACGACCAGCCCGGCCTTCGTGGTTCCGACCTAGCGCACCAGCTCGACGCCGGCCGACTCCAGTTCGTCGAGGGCGTCCTCGGAGCCGTCCGCGTGGACACCGCGCGTGAGTCCCGCCATCACGGTGACGGAGTAGCCCGCCTGCAGGGCGTCGAGGGCGGTCGCCCGCACGCAGTAGTCGGTCGCGAGGCCTGCGATCACGACGTCGTCGACCTCGTGGTCCCGGAGCCAGTCGTCGAGGGTCATGGGATCCTCGTCGTTGTCCACCGCTTCGCCTCCGAGCTTCTGCTCTCCCGTCGGTACCTCGTCATCGGGTGCCTTGACGCCCTCGAAGCCGGAGTAGGCCGCCTCGAACTGGCCCTTGCGGAAGACGGCGTCGATACTCTCGGTGTCAAGGTCGCGGTGGAAGTCGGCGCCCCTGGTGTCTGCGACGCAGTGGACGGGCCAGGAGTCGACGAAGTCGGGCTCGTCGGAGAAGTGGCTTCCCGGATCGATGTGCCAGTCCTGGGTGGCGACGATGTAGTCGTAGGAGCCGGCCTGCTCGTCGATGTGGTCGCTGATGTCCGCGGCGACCTGGGCACCGCCCTCGACGGCCAGGGACCCGCCCTCGCAGAAATCGTTCTGCACGTCCACGATGATCAGTGCGCGCGTCATGGTGCTGGCTCCTCGTACTCGGTGGGAATGACTGGTTCGCCCCGCTGCAGGCGCCGCACTGCCCCCGGCAGTTCGGCAAGGGACTCCTGGTGGCGTTGCGCGGCGCGGAGCACGCCCTCAGCACCGGTCCAGCCCGGCAGGACGACGCCGTCCCGAACGAACTGCTGGATGAGCGGGCGGTCGTTGCCGTCGTCGGCCGGGGTGAGGCCGATGCCGATGACCTCGGCCTGCGCGACCCCGTTCTCGTCGAGACGCCGCAGGGCGTGCTTGAGGCCGCCTACCGAAGCCTTGTTCTTGGCGGCCTTGGCAACCGAGACGAAGGTCCCGTCGTCATCCTGGCGGCTCACCAGCTTGTAGACCATGCCTGCGGTCGGTGCACCTGATCCCGTGACGAGCGAGGTGCCGACGCCGTAGGAGTCGACGGGAGCCGAAGCGAGGAGGCCGATGGCGAACTCGTCGAGGTCGGACGTCACCACGATCTTCGTGCTGTGGTTGCCGAGGTCATCGAGGAGTTCGCGTACCCAGCGCGCCTGGCCGACGAGATCACCGGAATCGAGGCGTACCGCGCCGAGCTCGGGTCCCGCCACCTCCACGGCCGTGCGGACGCCCTGTTCGACGTCGTAGGTGTCCACGAGGAGCGACGTTCCGCGACCGAGCGAGGCGACCTGCGCCTCGAAGGCGGCGCGTTCGGAGTCGTGCAGGAGAGTGAAGGAGTGGGCGGCCGTGCCGACGGTCGGCAGGCCGTACCGCCGACCCGCTTCGAGGTTCGACGTGCTGGCGAAACCACCGATGATCGCCGCGCGCGCTGCGGCGACCGCGGCCTCCTCGTGCGTGCGGCGCGAACCCATCTCGATGCAGGGCCGACCCGCCGCTGCGCCGGTCATGCGGGACGCGGCGGAGGCGATGGCGCTGTCGTGGTTGAGGACGGACAGGATGAGCGTTTCCAGGATGCACGCCTCGGCGAACGTCGACTCCACCGTCAGGATGGGTGAGTTCGGGAAGTAGGCCTCGCCCTCCGCGTACCCCGAGATCGAGCCGGTGAAGCGGAAGTCGGCGAGCCACGCGAGAGTCGTGTCGTCGACGATCCGGTGGTCGCTGAGGAACGCGAGCTGGGCGTCCTCGAACCGGAACGTGGCAAGCGCCTCGAGCAGTCGTCCCGTACCCGCGACGATCCCGTAGCGGCGGCCCGCGGGCAGTCGGCGAGCGAACGCCTCGAACACCGAGCGACGATGGGCGGCGCCCGAGTGCAGCGAGGCCTGGAGCATCGTCAACTCGTACTGGTCGGTGAACAGCGCACTGTTCGGTGCGTTGATGACGGGAGCCGCCGACGATGCGGCAGGCGGGTCTGTGGTGGGGGCATTGGTCACCCCCAAAACGATAGCGGGGCGTCCGCTGTAGGAGTACCCGGCCTCCGGGCAGGAGGGTTGAACCCTAGAATGGCAGGTATGACAGTAGGCTTTGCGACCGGCACCGATACCCGGGAAGAGGTGCGGACGGAGGAGAAGACCGACCTCGACCAGCCTTGGGTCGTGGTGGTCTGGAACGATCCCGTGAACCTGATGAGCTACGTGAGCTACGTGTTCCAGACCTACTTCGGCTACAGCGAGGCCAAGGCCCGCACGCTGATGCTGGAGGTCCACGAGCAGGGCCGCTCGGCCGTCGTGTCGGGCAGCCGCGAGAAGGTGGAGCAGGACACCGTCGCTCTCCATTCGTACGGTCTGTGGGCCACCTTCGAAAAAGCCGGAAGCGAGTAGTCCCCGTGGCGAAACCGTTCAGATCGACGCGCCGCGGCATCACGGGAGCGTTGGAGCCCGGCGAGGCGCGCCTCCTCGGTGCCCTGCTCGACGACGTCATCTCGATGCTCGAGCCCGACACTGCGCCCAGTGAGGACCCGCTGGCCGCCCTCGTCGGAATGTCCGGGCTCGATGCAGAGGCGACCGCCCCCGATGACTCCGCCGTGCGGCGCCTGCTGCCCGACGCCGTACGCGGCGACGACGACGAGGCGCTCGCCTTCCGCCGCCTGACCGAGCGATCGCTGCGGGAGCAGAAGATCGGGGCCCTGCGAGGCACGGCCCTGCTGATCGAATCCAGCCCGATGACGCTCAACGACGAGCAGGCGAGATTGTTCGCGCAGGCGCTCAACGACGTCCGCCTCGTCCTCGCCGACCGGCTGAGTATCGAGACCGAGGAGGACGCCGAGAGGCTCCACGACATCGCGGATTCGAAGGATGTCGACGACGTCGAGTCCTATCTCGCGCTCGTCTACAACTTCGTCACGTGGCTCCAGGAATCACTCGTGCAGGCCATGCTGAAGGCCACCCGCCTGGACCGCTGATCCCCTGCAGCAGCGCACCGCTCGCCCGGACTCATCAGGTCCCTGTGACATAACCCACGGATCGGCGAATAGTTTTCATCGGCGGCACGTCATATTCTCAGAGGATTATGAGCCCAGAGCCAGCGAACAGGGAGCGCAGCGAAGCGCCCATCGGTATCTTCGACTCCGGCGTCGGGGGACTGACGGTGGCGCGCGCGGTGATCGACCAGTTGCCGCATGAGTCCATCTTGTACGTGGGTGACACCGCCAACGGACCGTACGGACCCCTTCCCATCGCCGAGGTGCGCGCGCACGCCTTGAACGTGATGGACGAACTGGTCGACTCCGGCGTCAAGCTCCTGGTGATCGCCTGCAACTCGGCGTCGGCGGCAGTCCTCCGGGACGCGAGGGAACGCTACACCGCCCGGTACGGCATCCCCGTCATCGAGGTCATCCAGCCGGCCGTCCGCCGTGCCGTGGCCTCGACCCGCTCGGGCCGTATCGGCGTCATCGGGACCTCCGCGACGGTGGGGTCACGGGCGTACGACGACACTTTCGCCGCAGCACCGCACCTGGACGTCACGTCGGTCGCGTGCCCTGCCTTCGTCGAGTTCGTCGAGGCGGGCATCACCGGAGGTGCGGCCCTGCTGAGGACGGCGGAGGAGTACCTGGCTCCGCTGAAGGCCGCGGACGTCGATACCCTCGTGCTGGGCTGCACGCACTACCCCCTGCTGACCGGGGTCATCTCCTATGTCATGGGCGACGCCGTCACGCTCGTCTCCAGTGCCGAGGAGACGGCGAAGGACGTGTACCGTGCTCTCGTCTCGCACGAACTCGAGCGGGACAACGACTCCCGGGCCGAGCACCGCTTCATCGCCACCGGGGATGCCGCGAGCTTCGAGGTGCTCGCGCGCCGCTTCCTCGGCCCCGAAGTGGTGAGCGTGCAGCACGTGGACCACGTCGCGGCGCAGTACCCCACGGGCAGCCTGGCGCGCATCACGCCGGAGATGATCGCCGCCGCCGGTTTTCCGCCCGCATGAAACTCACCATCGTCGGGTGCAGTGGATCGTTCCCCGGGCCGCAGTCCCCGGCGTCCTGCTACCTGCTGAGCGCGGAGTGGGAGGGACGCACCTGGCGGATCCTGCTCGATCTCGGCAACGGGTCGCTCGGGGCGCTGCAGCGCTATATGGACCTGCGCGAGATCGATGCGGTGTTCCTGTCGCACCTCCACCCGGACCACTGCATGGACCTCTGCGGACTGCACGTCGCCGTGCACTGGGACCCCTCCGGCTGGGGATTGCCCCGCATCCCCGTGTGGGGACCGGCCGCGACGGCGGACCGGATGGCGAGCGCCTATGGGCTCGAACTCGACCCGGGCATGCACGAGGACTTCGATTTCCGGTCGTGGAGCGAACGCGGCCCGGTATCGGTGGGTCCGTTCACGATCACGCCCTACCGGGTGCTGCACCCCATCGAGGAGGCGTACGCACTGCGGGTCGAGGTGGCAGAGGCGGACGCCGAGGGTGTCGTGCGGCAGCATGTCCTGACCTACTCCGGCGACACCGACGCATGTGACGGCCTCGTCGATGCAGCCCGCGACGCCGACATCTTCCTCTGCGAGGCCGCTTTCCACGAGGGCCGTGACGACGCCATCACCGGCGTCCACCTGACCGGCAAGCGCGCCGGCGACGTCGCGACCCGCGCTTCGGCCAAGCGCCTCCTGTTGACGCACCTCCCTGTGTGGAACGATGCGAACCTCGCCGTCAGCGAGGCCCGCCAGAGTTATGACGGGCACCTCGCGGTCGCCGTCGCGGGTGTGTCCTACACGGTGTGAGGCGGTTCGCGGGCAAGGGCTTCGGGACCGGGCTCACACAATTGCCAGCGATCTCCCAAGTGCTCCCGTCTAGACTGGAAATCATGACCTCCGCGAATTCCACGCCCGTGCCTCCTGCCAGTACCGATACCCCTGTGCTGCGGGCGGACGGCAGGACGCCGGACCAGTTGCGGAACATCAGCATCACCCGCGGGTGGTCGAAGCAGGCCGAGGGGTCCGCCCTGATCGAGTTCGGCAACACCCGCGTACTGTGCACCGCCTCCCTCACGAGTGGCGTGCCCCGCTGGCTGAAGGGTGAGGGCAAGGGGTGGGTGACCGCCGAGTACGCGATGCTTCCCCGCGCCACCAACACGCGCTCCGACCGCGAGTCGGTCAAGGGCAAGATCGGCGGCAGGACGCACGAGATCTCGCGCCTCATCGGCCGCTCACTGCGTTCGATCATCGACACCAAGGCGCTCGGCGAGAACACCATCGTCCTGGACTGCGACGTCCTCCAGGCCGACGGCGGCACCCGCACGGCAGCGATCACAGGCGCCTACGTGGCGCTCGCGGACGCGATCCGCTACGCGAAGGACAAGAAGCTGATCGCCGCTTCTGCCTCCCCCCTGACGGACACCGTCGCCGCCATCAGTGTCGGGATCATCGACGGTGTCCCCATGCTCGACCTCCCGTACGTCGAGGACGTCCGAGCGGAGACCGACATGAACGTCGTCGTCACCGGTTCCGGGAAGTTCGTCGAGGTGCAGGGCACGGCGGAGGGCGCCCCCTTCGACCGCGCCGAGCTCGACGCCCTGCTGGATCTCGCACTGCTGGGTACCGCGCAGCTCGCACAGATCCAGATCGACACGCTCCGGGACTCCCAGGGTGCCTGACGCGCCCGCACCCCGACTGGTCCTGGCGACACGCAACGCCGGCAAGCTGCGGGAGTTGCGTGAACTGCTGCGCGGGCAGGTGCCAGGGCTCGACGTCGATACCCAGGTGGTCGACGCCGCTACCGCCGGGGCTCCCGACGTCGTCGAGACCGGCACCACCTTCGAGGAGAATGCGTTGCTGAAGGCCGAGCAGACGGCCCGGGCCACCGGGTTGATCGCTGTCGCCGACGACTCCGGCCTCGCCGTCGACGTCCTCGGGGGCGCGCCGGGCATCTTCTCCGCCCGATGGGCGGGCAGGCACGGGGATGACGCCGCCAACCTCGAGCTGCTGCTCGCACAGCTGTCCGATATCCCTGCGGAGCGCAGGGGTGCGGCCTTCGTCTGCGCGGCGGCCCTCGCGCTGCCCGACGGCGGCGGGATCGGAAGCCGCACCGAGCGCGGCGAGCTGAGGGGTACGCTGCTCGCGGCGCCCAGGGGTGCAGGAGGGTTCGGCTACGACCCCCTCCTCGTTCCGACCGGCCTCGATCGCAGCTGCGCCGAGCTGTCGCCGGAGGAGAAGAACGCCATCAGCCACCGGGGCATCGCGTTCAGGGCGCTGTTGCCGCACCTCGTCGACGCACTGACCTGATCGCCTGACCAGCATCAAGACCCCGCAGAGACCACCAGAGACCCAGCACTACCCACCGGACGCCCATCGGGACGCACCATGAGAGGGACGGATACCACCGTGAGCATCATCCAGACAGTCGAAGCAGCCCAGGTCGCAACGGCGACCACGACGTCGGACGGCTCCGCCCTCGGAAGTGTCACGGACTGGGCGGTCAACCTGATGGAGACCATCGGTGCTCCCGGTGCAGGGCTCGCCATCGCGCTCGAGAACCTCTTTCCGCCGCTTCCGAGCGAGGTGATCCTGCCGCTTGCCGGGTTCACGGCCAGCCGCGGCAATTTCTCGCTGTTCGAGGCGATCCTCTGGACGACACTCGGATCGGTGGTCGGAGCCTACGCCCTGTATGCTCTCGGCGCCTGGCTCGGACGGGACCGGATGCGTCGGCTCGTCTCCAAGGTTCCGCTCATCGACCTCGAGGACGTCGACAGGGTGGAGGCCTGGTTCAACCGGCACGGGTACCGTGCCGTCTTCTTCGGGAGGATGATTCCCCTTTTCCGGAGTCTCGTGTCCATCCCGGCGGGGATCGAACGCATGCCGGTCGGTAAGTTCCTGTTGCTCACCACCGCAGGAAGCCTCATCTGGAACGTGATCTTCGTGCTGGCCGGGTTCTACCTCGGCGAGAACTGGCACATCGTCGAGCAGTACGCGAATACGTTCCAGAAGATCGTGATCGTTGCCGTCGTCCTGTTCGCCATCTACTTCGTGTTCTCCAAGGTGCGCAAGCACCGCGCGAAGAAGCGGGTGCAGTGACGGGATCCTCGCTCACGGAGCAGCCCTCGGCGTGTCGCGACGGCTCGGCTACGCGTTGAACGGCACCGCGCAGGTGAAGGCCCGCCAGGGCGAAGTGCAGCTGCAGCAGAACGTGCTGCTCATGCGCGAGGACTTCGTACAGCCGGCGTGGACAGTGCAGGTGCAGGGAGCTCCGGCAGCGACGGCAGGCCTCACTCCTGGCGCGAAGGACCGACGCCCGGAGCCGTGACGGTCATTCCGGCGGCAACCCCTGCCGCCTCCGCGGACCGCGGCGGTCCCGCTGGCTTGCGGGCCAGCATGCGGGACAGATCCAGCGATGCGTCGAACAACCGGGCATCGATCCCCAGGGAGCGGGCCGTCGCGATGTTGGCGGGAGCGTCATCGACGAAGGTGACGAGACCGGGTTCCACCGACAGCGCGGTCAGTACGTGTTCGAAGATGGCGGCCGAGGGTTTGACCAGCCTGAGGGACGAACTGAAGAAGCGCTGTTCGAAGAGTCGCGCCCACGCGGCGTCGCCGAGTTGCGAGACCATCGCTGCGGGCATGTTCGACAGCAGGGCAAGGTGCTCGCCCTGTGCATCGAGGTCCTCGAGCACGTCCAGGGTGTCGAGGTTCGGGTGCGACCATTGGTTGCCGTCGAGAACGTCGAGCCAGGCGGCCCTGGAGGGCCCTGTGCGCTCACCGCACACGAGCGACCAGTACTCGTCGGACGTCAGCGCGCCGGCGTCGTAGGCGTAGCGGTGCTGCCAGTACGGCGAGGTGGACTCCTGCAGCGATGGCACCCCGGTCGCCTCTGCGAGCACCTCCCAGTCCTCGCGCGTCGGAGGAGTCGAGATCACATTGCCGTAGTCGAAGAGGTACCACCGGCGGGAGCTGTTCGTGCGGGCCATGGTTCAGCGTAGAACCACTACCCCTGGGACGCGCCGAGCGGACGGTGAACGTTGCATGAACGGCGCACGGGGACCGCGGCGGTAAACTCGACTCGTGGGAATTGCGTTCACGGCCATCGACTTCGAGACTGCGAACGGCTTCCGTGGCTCTCCGTGCGCCGTCGGCCTGACGAAGGTCAGGGACGGGCGGATCGTGGACGAGGCCTCCTGGCTGATGCGGCCTCCCGTGGGGCACGACCACTTCGATTCGCGCAACATCGCGATCCACGGCATCACCTCGAGCATGGTCGAGGACGCTCCGCGCTTCGGAGAGCTCTTCCCGGAGATCGGCGGGTTCATCGGATCCGATGTGCTGGTGGCGCACAATGCCGCCTTCGACCTCGGGGTCATCCGCTCCGCGCTCGAGGTGTCGGCGCTGGCAGGGCCGGCCTGGGACTACGCCTGCACCGTGGTGCTGTCGCGCAAGAGCTATTCGCTCCCCTCCTACTCCCTGCCGTTCGTGGCCGAGGCGGCTGGTGTCCCGTTGGTGAACCACCACGACGCCGTCGAGGACGCCCGGGCGTGCGCAGGCATCATGATCGACATCGCGCGGCGGTACGACGCTCTATCGGTGGAGGACGTGCTCGGGTGCCACAACCTCGCGCTCTCCCGCGCCGAGCCCTACGCGCCGGGCCTCGACGAGCTCTCGAAGGCCGCCCGCACGGTGCTGCAGCGGGGATCGTCCCCTACGGGCTGGTCGGGCTGGCCGGAGGAGGGGGAGAACCCCCACGCCAATGCGCAGGCTGATCCGCGGCACCCTCTCTACGGGCAGACCGTCGTCTTCACCGGTAATCTCGGCATTCCGCGTCCACAGGCGAAGGAGCGCGCGGCCCGACTCGGTGCCCAGCCTGCAAGCTCGGTCACGCGCCGCACCACGGTCCTGGTCGTCGGCGACGGGTTCGTCGCATCGGACCTGCGGACCGGGCGCGTCACCGGCAAGGCTCGTCGGGTCCTGGAGCTGCACGAACGCGGCCAGGAGATCGAGGTGCTGTCGGAGGCCGAATTCCTGCAGATGACGGGCGGTCGCTGGCCCGCGGAGAGCCAGTAGTCCGCAGGTTCGCCGTCCCCGTCAGAATCGGAGCTCTATGCCTGTGAGTTCGGCCGAGAGGTCGATGAGCCTCGACGCGGCGTTGGCCTCGCGGGCGCGTGGCTCCGCCCGCACGAGCGCTGGTCGTCCCTTGAGTTGGAACCAGCCGTCGGGCCCGCAATAGGCCCCATTCGGGATGGTGGGATCGCCGGCAGCGCGAACGAGGGGCCAGGCGCCCTCGTCCTTGCCCTGCGCGACAGGCTTCATGACACGCTGCCGCCACCGGGGTGCGTCCCGGTGGGCCGCGACGCCCTGCCGTCTGGGCGTGAACATACCGAGTGCGAGACCGGGATGGGCCACGACGCTCGTCGCGGCGCTACCGGTCAGCTCGAGGCGGCGGGCAAGCTCGAACCCGAACGCCATGACGGCGAGCTTCGATGTGGCGTATGCGGTCGTGTTGCGGTAGGTCGCCGGTTGCAGGGACGACGGCGTCAGGTGCGCCCAGCGATGGCTGATGCTTCCGAGGTGGACGATCCTGGTACCTGCGGCGGACAGCTTCGGCAGGAGCAGGGCGAGAAGGGCGTAGTGCCCCAGATGGTTCGTCCCGAACAGGAGCTCGTAGCCCTCCGCGGTGGTTTTCCGCTCGTGCGATCTCACCACTCCTGCGTTGGCCAGCAGGCCGGTCAGGGACGGTCCTTCGGCGATGGTCGTCGCTGCAGCCCTGACCGAGGCCAGATTCGCCAGGTCGAGGGGCTGGAAGGTGATGTCGGCGTCAGGAACCCTGGTCCTGATGGCGCGGATCGCCGAGGTCGCCTTCTCCTCGCTGCGTGACGCCATGACCACGCCCGCGCCTGCTCCGGCTAGTTGCTCGCAGGCGAAATAGCCGAGGCCGGCATTGCCTCCCGTGACCAGGACGCGGTGGCCGGTGAGCGGCGGAAGGGCGACGGGACTCCACATGCCCCCAGGACTAGGGACCTCCGAGCAATCGCCGCGAGTCCCCGTCAGGAGCCGGTGGTCGCCCTCAGCAATATGCGTGTGAGCGAGCGCACCACGTCCGCGAGTCCAGGCGCGGTGAGGTACACGGGAGGAAGGGCCCCTGTTCCGTGGAGGGCGCCGATGATGCCACCTGCCAGGGACGCCGCGACTACGGGTGAGGCATCGGGCCGGCCTGCGGAAGCAGCGTGCGCCACGGCGGCCTCGAGCTGTCCCCGCGGCGATGCCGGCGCACCGGCGCCCTCGCGCGCGGCCTGGAGGGCGGCCGCGAAGGTCCCCGCCGCCGTCGTACCGCCGGCGGGGTTTCCCGAACCAGCGATCGCAGGCGAATCGGGGGCCGGTTCTCCGGCCGAGAGGCGACCGGCGGCGTCGCGAGGTGCCTCCCTGGCCAGGTGGATCTCGCCGACGCGCTCCTCGCTGATCGCCCCCTCGAGGGTGAGACCATCGATCGCCAGCGCGCGGATGACGGCGCTGTACAGGGCGGCCGTGCTCCGCGCTTCCGGTGAGCCGTGCGTCAGCGCGGCGCCCTCGATCGCGAGGCGTTCGACCATGCTGGCCGGGATGCGCGGAACCAGCCCGAAAGGAGCAGATCGCATCAGTGCACCCGGACCCTGCGCCGTGGGATTGAGCGGGCGGGCCTGCGTGCCCATCTCGCCGGTCAGGAGCGCGCGCACCGTGTCGGCGTCGGCGTCGTGCACGGGAAGGAGGTCCTCCTGCCGATCCAGCCAGCGAGCGGGCGGCGCGGGCGCGTTCGACGGCAAGTGCTCGCCCTGGCGACCGAGCCAGCGGAGGTAGGCCAGCCACAGGCAGGCGGTCTCATCCGCCGCGACGCCGTCGTTCGCCCATTCGAGTGCCTCGATCAGCGCGTCGACTGTGTACAGGGTGAGTTGCGTCGCGTCGGAGACAGCCGACGCTGCCGGATCGTCGAGTGCGATGATCGGATCGTCCCCCGCGGCGTACAGAACCCCATAGGCATCACCGGCCATCGTGCCGAGGAGGCAGCCGAGGACGCGGTCCTCATAGGTAATCGGGCCCGGCCCCGTCGTCGTACCACCGGAGGGTTCGTGCGCGCTGTGGTCGGGAGTGCTGTCGTTCATCACGTCCCCCAGTCTAGGGACAGGGCGCCGGCCCTGAAGCGTGCGCCTCCCAGCCGCCACGCAGACTAGGATGGAAGGCTTGTCGCCGGCCCGGTGCACCACCGGGCGGTCTCTGCAGGAACGACTGAAGGAACATGCATCCCATGAATCACACCTCGACGACGGCAGGAGCGTCTGCCGATGCAGGCCTCGCCACCGCCGGACACGACGACGCGTTGCGCACCCCCGGCCTCACAGCACGATCCATCGCCGAGGGGGCCGGCTCGTTCCTCGTCATCCTCGTCGGTCTGGGAGCCACGATGCTGGCCACGGAGACGGCGCTGCAGCCCACGCTCGTCTTCGGCTTCGCCGTCATCGCGGCCATGATCGCCTTCGGTCACGTCTCGGGTGGTCACTTCAATCCCGCCATCACCCTTGCGTCTGCCGTGGCCGGCAGGACGGACTGGAAGGCTGTTGTCCCCTACATCGTCGCGCAGGTCCTGGGCGCCGTCGCGGCATCAGGACTGATCTGGCTGGTGCTCAGCGCCAACCCGCAGCTCACGGGCATCCGCGCGTTCTTCAGCTCGGCCTCGAACGGCTATGCGGAGCACTCGCCGGTCCAGTTCCCCCTGACGAGCGCCTTCCTGCTGGAGGTCGTCGCCACGGCACTGTTGGTGGCCGTGTTCCTCGGCGCGACCTCGAAGCGCGCCCGGCGCGACCTCGCGCCGTTCGCTGTCGGCCTGACCTTCGCCGGTCTGCTCTCCTTCCTCCTTCCCGTCACCAACGGTGGAATCAACCCTGTGCGGGCGACGGCCTCGGCCATCTTCGCCGAGACCTGGGCGCTCGAGCAGCTGTGGCTCTTCTGGGCCGCTCCGATCATCGGCGGCCTGATTGCAGGGCTGGTCTTCCGGAGCGTCGACTCGTGGGGCGCGCCACGCCCGGAGCGCCTCGGGGTTGCGGCCTCCGAGGCACCCGCATCCGACGTCGCCGTTCAGCAGGGGGTTCGGGCCGACGAGCAGTCGCTCGCTACCGGTTCCCCGGCCGGTTCGTCAGCCGTTTCCTCAGCCGGTGCTTCGACGGATGCGTCAGCCGGCGACGCGGAATCCTTCTTCGCATCGACGACCTCGGATGGGCGCGACCTTTCCTCCGGCGACGGCGACTCCGGTGACCGCGATACCGATACCGGCTCCGGCTCCGGCGCGGCAGGGCGGGTGCGCTGACCCTGATCGAGGGTCCGTCGCGCGCTGATCCATCGAATGTCGGCGTGCGGCGGTAGCGTGAAAATCATGAGGATCCTCCACACATCCGACTGGCACCTGGGCCGGTCGTTCCACGGCACCGGGATGATCGACGCGCAGCGGATCTTCGTCGACAACCTCGAGAAGACGGTGCGCGAGGAGGCCGTCGACGTCGTCCTCGTGGCCGGTGACGTCTACGACCGGGCGTTGCCCCCCGTCGACGTCGTCGCACTCTTCGACGAAGCCCTGGAGCGCCTGACGCTTGCCGGCGCACAGGTGGTAGTGAGCAGTGGCAATCACGACTCCGCGACGCGGCTCGGTTTCGGCGGAAGGATCCTGGCCCGGGGCGGAGTTCACCTGCGGACGCGGGTCGAGGACATCGCAAACGCCGTGGTCTTTCCACTCGGCGCAGATGCGGACTTGGCCGTGTATGGCATCCCATACCTCGAGCCCCGGGTCGTCGCGGAGACGCTGCAGGCGGATTCGAGCTCGCACACCGCGGTGACGCGCGCCGCCGTCGACCGCATCCGGGCTGACATCGGCCGCAGGAGCGGCAGCCGCCGCGTCGTGTCGATCGTCATGGCACACACCTTCGCGGCCGGTGGCGCCGGTTCCGACAGCGAGCGGGACCTCGCGATCGGCGGGCTCGGGGCAGTACCGCTGTCCCTGTTCGACGAGTTCGACTACAGCGCACTGGGCCACCTGCACGGCAAGCAGAAGCTGTCGGAGACCGTGCGCTACTCGGGCTCGCCCCTCGCGTACTCCTTCTCCGAGGCCACCCACAGGAAAGGCGCCTGGCTCCTGGAGGTGTCGCCGCAGGGCATGGAGGAGATCCGGACAGTTGATTGGCCGGCTCCACGCGATCTCGCCGTCCTCAACGGTGCGCTCGAGGACCTGCTGGGCCGGGATGACCTGGAATGGGCGGAGTCCGCCTATTGCCATGTCACCCTCACGGATCCGGAGCGGCCCGCTCGGGCGATGGAGCGGCTCAGGGCACGCTTCCCCGATACGCTCGTGCTTGCGTTCGCGCCCGAGGGCGGCGAACGCACGGACAACCGCACCTACAGCCAGCGCATCGCCGCAGCACGGGACGACGCGGAGATTTGCTGCGGGTTCCTCGAGCACGTCCGGGGGCGCAAGGCGTCGCCGGAGGAGGCGGCACTGGTCGAATCCACGGTGGACGCCGCCCTGAGCCTGGCCCACGAGCGCTAGGACGCGCATATGAGACTCCATCACCTCGAGATCCAAGCCTTCGGCCCGTTCGCCGACAGGCAGGTCGTCGACTTCGACGCGCTGTCGAGTCAGGGCCTGTTCCTCCTGAACGGCCCGACGGGTGCCGGCAAATCCAGCGTGCTCGACGCCGTGTGCTTCGCCCTCTACGGTTCCGTTCCCGGTGCACGGCAGGCCGCCAAGCGGCTACGCAGCGATCACGCGGCGGCGTCCCTCGCTCCCGAGGTCTCCCTCGAGTTCACGGCCGGGGACCGTCGCTTCAGGGTGGTCCGCTCGCCCGCCTGGGACCGGCCGTCGCGACGCGGCAGCGGCACCACGCTCGAGCAGGCCCGCACTCTCCTCAGCGAGCGGATCGGTCCGGAGTGGGTACAGAAGTCGGCCCGCAATGACGAAGCCGGCCTCGAGTTGCAGGCACTCCTCGGTATGGACAAGGAACAGTTCACCAAGGTCGTGATGCTGCCTCAGGGCGAGTTCGCCGCCTTCCTCCGTGCCGACGCCAAGGTTCGGCGGGAACTGCTGCAGAAACTCTTCTCGACAACGCGCTTCGAGGACCTCGAGCGGCTGCTCGCGGAGGAGAGCCAGCGCGCGGTCCGGGCCCTCGCCGAGCAGGAGGGCAGGCAACGGAATCTCTTCCTGCGGGCGATCGACGAGGCCGAACGCCATGATCTCGGTGTGGCGGACCTCGGCATCGATCCTCTGTCCGCCGAGGAATGGGCGGCATCGATGCGGGTGCTCGTCGCGGCACTCGCGGAGCGCCGTGATGCCGCCGCGGGCGAGAGCACCGAACTTGCGGAACGAAGTGCGCTCGCAGACGGGGCGCTCGCGGCGCTCAGACGGAGACAGGATCGCTTCGACGCGCTCGAGCGGGTCCGGACTCAGCAGAGCGCCCACCGGGAGCGGGCTCAGGACATCGCACGCATGGCCGACCTGGCGAGGCGCCACGACGAGGCGCACAGGCTGGCCGCGCTGCTGCATCTGGACCACGAGGCATTAACGGCAGCGGACAGTGCACGGGCCCGGTACGACGAGGCGCTCCGCCGCCTGAGGGACGATGCGGCCTCCACCGAATTCCTGCGCGGCGCGGATTCCGAGGACCAGCCGGCGCACCTCACGCGCGAACGACTGACCGGGGCGTGTGCGTCGTCGTCGTCCACGCTCGCGGTGCTCCGCGCGGCGCTGCCCGAGGAGCACAGGCTCCTGGAGGTCCGCTCCGAACTCGACGCCAGGAGCAAGGAACTCGTGGAGCTGGACACGCGGATAGAGGATATCGACGCGGTCATCGCCCGGGTTCAGCTCGAGCGCGCAGCAGATACCGAGAGGCTCGCTCCCTTGCGGGAAGCTGCCGACGGCCTGACGCACCTGCGTGCCGACCTCGCCGCTGCTGTTGCTACGGAGGAGACGACCAGGCAGTTCCGTGCGGCGCAGAAACGGCAGGTGACGGCGGACGCCGATCACGCGGCGGCTTCGGAGCGGTTCCTCGACCTGAAGGAGCAGTGGCTCACCAAGCTCCAGCTCCGCCTGGAACAGGCCGCCGAGGAACTTGCCGAGAGTCTGGTGGACGGCGAGCCGTGCCCGGTGTGCGGCAGCCCCGAGCACCCCTCGCCCGTGGCCTCTCCGGGTGGTGACAGGGTCAGCCTGGCGGAGGAACAGGCGGCACGCCGCCTGCAAGCGGAAGCCGAGAAGGTGCTGCACGCCGCCCGTGACCTCCGGGACCGGGCGCGCCTCGAGGTGGCGGACCTCGCCGCGCGCGGGGGAGGGGCCTCTCCAGAGGATGCTGCGGCAGCAACGCGGGTTGCACGGAAGAAGCTGACGGACGCCGAGGCGGCACATGCCGAGTGTGCGGCTGTCGAGGAGCGTATCCAGCGCGGGAGCGATGACGAGGAACGGTCGTGCCTGCTCCGGGACTCACTGCGCGAGAAGCGTTCCGTCGCCGATGCTCGGCGGTCCTCGTTGCTCGACCAGGAGGACGCGCTGGCGTCCCGGCTTGCGGGGCTGTGCGGGGACGCGCCGTCGCTGGCGGCCCGCATCAGCGCGGTGCAGAGTGCCGGCGACGATCTCGAGTCCGTCCGGGAATCCCTCGACGCCCTCGCCCAGGCCGAGGCTCGACAGGAGGACAGCCGTCGGCGCGTGAGTGAGGCGTTGCGCGACACCCCGTTCGAATCGGCTGATGATGCCCGCGCGGCACTCCTTGCGGAGGACGACCATGCGCGGATCCTCGGCGCGATACGGGAATACGAGGCACGCGCGCACCGCCTCGACGCAGCGTGGGACGAGGAAAGCGTGCGGGAGGGCCTGCGTGAGGAGCAGGAGGGCATCGAGCGACCCACGGACGAGGACCAGCGACTGGCCGCCGGCGCCGCCGACGACCTCCGAGGTCGGGCGCAGCGAGCGGGCATCAGCGCCGAAGTGCTCGGTCACTCCGTGGCGCAGCTCGAGACCTACGCGCGGAGGTTCGCCGATCTCGAGCAGGTCATCGAGCCGCTGCGCGCGCATTCCCGGCTGGTCGCAGCCGTTGCTGACACTGCGCGAGGAGGAGGAGAGAACCTGTACAAGATGCCGCTGGCCACGTATGTGCTCGCTTCGCGCCTCGAGCAGGTAGCGGCCGCCGCCACCGAACGCTTGCTGCAGATGGCCGACGGCCGGTACGCACTGGTGCACAGCGACGCCACGGCGGGCAACAAGCGGTCCGGGCTGGGCCTGAACGTCATCGACGGCTGGACCGGGAATCGGAGGGATACCTCCACGCTCTCGGGTGGCGAGTCCTTCATGGCCTCGCTTGCGCTGGCGCTCGGCCTGGCCGACGTCGTCCAGCAGGAATCGGGAGGGATCGACATCGAGACGCTCTTCGTCGACGAAGGATTCGGCTCTCTCGATGACCAGGCGCTCGAACAGGTCATGGACGCGCTGGAAGGACTCAGGAGCGGCGGGCGTGTCGTGGGACTGGTCAGTCACGTGCCCGAGCTCAAACAACGGGTGGGGGCGCAGTTGCAGGTCATCAAGGGCCGGCAAGGGTCGAGCCTGCGCTTCGTGGAGCAGCCGGCCAGCGTGTAAACTTGATGCGTTACCGGGTCGGGCGCATCGGGAGGGGGGACGATGCGCGTTCGATGCACCCGGAAAGCGCATGTACAAGAACCCCTCCCCGGCCACGCCGGACCCTCTTCGTTCCCCGGACCAGTCCCAGCTCGGCATCCCGCGCCGGTCACGCCTCGGCAAGTTCGGTGTCCTTCCGCACCTTGCCGGCTCTTCCTTCCTGATCATCGGCTTCTTCGCGCGGCTGCCCTTGGCGATGCTCACCGTCGGAGCCCTCACGCTGGTCACGACTGCCAGCGGCTCCTATGCGGCAGGCGGTTTCGCGGCCGGCGCCGTCGGCCTGGGCTCGGCCATCGGCGCGCCGCTCCTCGGCATCCTCGCCGACAAGCGCGGCCAGCGCATCGTGCTGCTCGCATCGGCGATCCTGAACACGCTGGCCATCGCAGGCCTGCTCGTGATGACGCTGACCGCAGAACGATTCACGGGCAGCGCCCTCGTCCTCGTGCTCGTCGCCTCCCTCGCCGTGGGCTTCACCTGCCCGCAGATCGGTCCCTTCGCCCGGGTCCGCTGGATGGCCCTGACGCGTCGGAGTCCGCGGAGCGCGCTGGACACGGCGCTGTCGTACGAAGGAACAGCCGACGAACTGACATTCGTCCTCGGGCCGGCGCTCGTAGGGATGCTCGCCAGCCTGATCGCACCGTGGCTCCCGCTGGCGCTCGCGGCGGCCCTGACCATCACCCTCGTCAGCGCCTTCGCCGTGCATCCGACCGTCGCCCACAGTGACGCGGGCCCGGCCCCCGTCGGCGGCGACGAGGATGGCAGTTCGCAAGGGGTCCCGCGCGCACGCACGTTCGGGCTGGTCCTGCTGCCCGTGGCGGGAATGATCGCCATCGGGACGTTCTTCGGGTCCACCCAGACCTTCCTCACCGCGTTCGCAGGCACCTTCGGTGCCGCCGAATCCTCCGGGCTGCTCTACGCGGTCATGGGATCGAGTTCCGCCATCGCCGCGCTGACCGTGGCGTACTGGTCCCCGCGCTTCAGGCACACGAGCCGGTGGGTCGCGTCTGCAGGCGCGATGGCACTGGCAGCGTGCGCCCTGGCCCTGCCGAGTTCTCTTCCCGCAATGCTGGTGGTGCTGTTCCTCCTCGGCATCTTCGTCGGTCCCACCATGGTGACCATCTTCTCGATCGGTTCGGCCGTCGCGCCGGCGCATCGCCTGGGCACCGTCATGACGTTCCTCGCCAGCGGCATCGTGGCCGGCACCGCCATCGGCTCCGCGCTCGCCGGCACCCTTGCGGAGTCCGGAGGGGCTGCCGGAGCGTCGGTCGTGCCCGCACTCGCCGCCGTCGTTCTGTTCATCCTCGGAACCCTGTCCGCCCTCGCCCTGCGGTCCACCAGGAGTTGACGCATCCCGACCGTCGATGATCAGGCTGCTGTCAATTGGCAGGCCCCGAGCATAGGATCGGAAGACATCGAGACGCAGGAGGATCCATGAGCACCGAAGGCACCGAGCGAGACGACAGTACCGAGCGAAACGACAGTACCGACGCGGCGGGCGGCGTAGGGCCGGACGGGACCATTCCCGCGAGCGATGACGGAGTAGCGGCGGGTTCGATGGCGGAGCCGAGCAACTTCGAGCCCGAGGAAGACGACGGCGGCAGCAAGAACGACTAGCGCCCGGGCGACGTGCCGCGGGTGGGGGAGGAGCGGGAATCCCCCTCGACGGCGGCACTGTCCAGGCAGGCGCCCTGCCTAGGCGTGCACCTGCCTCACCGGCCCACCAGCTGCAGGTCCCGCCAGGAGTTCCTGGGGGAACCTGCAGCTCGTTCCGGGGCCGGAGAGTCCGGCCGCGCCGGGGCGATCAGCTGATGCGGGGAGCGCGGTCGGGCGGGTCGGGAATGCGGACGTTGCCCGTGAAGACCCCACCGGTCACGGCGTCCGCCTCATCCCTTCCACGACCGGTCACGGCAACATTGCCGTCACCCGGTTCCGCCCCCGACGGCACGGCAGGAGCCTGCTCGTCCGCGTGGCTGCGTAGCTGGAGCGCGACGTCGTGGGCATAGGGCCGCATCGAGGGATCCCTCGATGTCATCCGCCGGAGCAGGTCGCTCCACTCGGGGCCGAGCGAATCAGGGACCTCGGGATCGCGCAGGAGCCTCGCCAGGGCGGCCTCCACCACGGGTCCGGGAAAAGCCTTCTCGCCCGTCAGGCACTCGAGGAGCACGAGTCCGAGCGAGTAGATGTCGCTGCGTTCATCGAGCGGATCGCCCTTGGCCTGCTCGGGGCTGAGGTAGTTGGCCGTTCCGATCGTCGCACCCACGGCCGTGGCCATGGTCGCCTCGACCATGCGCGCGATGCCGAAGTCGGTGAGCTTCGGATACAGGCGCGTCTCGTTGTCCCGGCTGTGGAACATCAGGATGTTGGCGGGTTTCACGTCGCGGTGGACGACGCCTTCGGAGTGGATATAGGCCAGGGCGTCGGCGAGATCCGCTCCCAGTTGGGCGACGTCCTCGGCGGGAAGGGCGCCACGCTTCAGCAGGTGGCGGAGGTCCTCGCCGTCGACGAGCTCCATGACCAGGAAACCCGTCGTGCGGCCGTCGTCGTCCTCATGGATCCCTGCATCATGCAACGTCACGAGCCCGGGATGGTTCAGTGTGGACAGCAGCATGGTCTCGGTGTGCTGGCGTCGGTAGTTGTCGTCGTCCGCCGTCGTCGGGTTGAAGATCTTGATGGCGACGTCGCGTCCGAGGTTGCGATCGACGGCTCGGTAGACCGAGGCGGTTCCGCCGACGCCGAGAAGGCCGGTGGTCTGGTACCGCTCAGCAAGGAGCACATCCATGCGTGTCCTCCTGCGACGGGTTGTGGGTGTCGATCGCTGAACCTCTTGATAAGGCTGCTGATCAGTTGTCAGTATAACGCGGCCGGTGGGTCCTTCCGCCGCTTAGCCACGCGGTGTACCGCACCTTCAGACAGTGGTACATCCTCAGGCCAGGAAGGCGAGGGCGCCGTCCTTGAAGGCCCTCGAGGTGACTGCGTTCGTGTGGTTCCTGCCAGGAAGGACGGCGATCTCGGCGCGCGGAGCCAGGTTCCTGAGGTCCTGGATGCCGTCGGCGTACTCGTCCTGGTCCCCGGCGACCAGGAGCAGCGGCATTTTCGGGACGGCGCCCGCCGGGTCGAACGGCTCGGTCTTGATCGCCGACACCATTGCCAGGAGTGACGGCAGGTCGTTGCCGGGTAGTGCCTCTGCCATGCGCAGGAGGTCCGCCGTCGTCGGGTCCTCCGGCGCCGGTCCGCCTGCGAGGAATCGCTCGGCGCCATCGAGGTCGAAACCGGCCAGCGGATCCGCCGTACCCGGCCCGCCGAGCACCATCCTGCGCACCAGCTCCGGCTGCGTGGCACCGAATTCCCAGGCCAGGCGAGCCCCGAGCGAATATCCGATGACGTCGACGCCGGAGTCGGGCCGGCCCTCTGTGATCGGCAGGACGCGTTCGTCGAACAGGGCCTGGAGGATGTCTGCGCGCATACGGCTCGGGGCGTAGGCGCCTGCATCCGCCGGCGCGGCGCTGTCCCCGTGGGCAGGCAGATCCACCATGATCACCGAGCGGCCCGCGTCATTGAGGAACCGGACCCAGCCCGAGTCCACCCAGTTCCGACTGGAGGAGGACCCGAAGCCGTGCAGCAGCAGGATGGGCCGGAGGCTGATGTCGCCGGTCGCATCGCTGCGGGAGATGGCCAAATGGGGGTCGACGCCTTCGACCTCGTGTACAGCGTGGTGGTCCATGTCCCCATCGTAAGGGCGGCAGAGACGTGTGCACCGTTGAACACATCCCCGCCGCGCGGCCTCGAACGGCCGGCGGTGTGACTTTAGGCACTTCCTGCGTCAGGGGCAAGCCGAGTGCCTGTATGACGGCACGCGTCATGGAGAGCGGCCACCTTTGACTCCAGGTACCCATGAGTTACAGTCATCATGACCCTAACAAGGGCCCCAGCGGAGCAGGCAGGAGAGCCGGCATGTACAGTTCCGCCAACGTCTCCGAACGGCAGGTGCAACCGCCGTCGCTCGCCATCTCGACGGTCATCTTCGCGCTCCGTCCCGGAGCCGGATCGGGCCGTCTCGAAATATGGCTCCCGCTCGTGCGCCGGGTCCGACAGCCGCACCTCGGCAAGTGGGCTCTTCCCGGTGGACCCCTCGGCGGTCGCGAGTCGCTCCATGACGCTGCAGCGCGGAATCTCAGGGAGACGACGAACCTGGACCCGACCTACCTCGAGCAGCTCTACGCCTTCGGGGGACTTGACCGATCGGCGACGCAGCGTCTGGTGTCGATCGTCTACTGGGCCCTCGTTCGGCCGGACCAGGCGGATCTGGCGCAGGAGTCGGAGAACGTCCGGTGGTTCCGCGCCGCCGAGGCGGTCGGCCTCGCCTTCGACCACGACGAGATCGTCGCCTACGCGCTGGAACGCCTCCGCGGCAAGATCGAGTACGGTTCCGTCGCCTACCACTTCCTGGGTGAGCGTTTCACGCTTGCGCAACTGAGGGGCGTCTACGAAGCGGTGCTCGGCAGGCACCTCGACCCAGCGAACTTCAGGCGCCAGCTCCGCTCGGCGAGGGACATCTCCGCAACGGACGAGGTACTCCAGGGCGGGCGGAACCGGCCGCCCCGCCTCTACCGGTACACCGGACCGGACGCCGGTACCCCTCCACGAGAGGCTCCGCAAGCATCCCGATCCGCCGCAGGGCCCGCTCCGGATGCTCCGCCCTAGCCCAGCAGCGTCATCACCCCCGACCCGAACCCGATCGCCGCGATCACAGAGCGGCGGTCCCCACCCCAGGGAGAACCAGTGTCCGTCACGACCGCCATCAAGCTGATCCCGCGCGGCGAGGCAGGAGCCGCCGCGGCGACTGCAACGTGCTCGCCGAACCTCGCCCGTGATCCCTGGGCCTTCGACGCCCTTCCCATGCCCGACTACGGCCCCGGTGCCTCCATGCACGACCAAGCCCCGTCCGCGACTCCGCGCCAGGGCGAACTTCCCGAGGAGTACCGAGCCGCTCCGGCCGACGAGCTGGACAGGCGGATCCTCGCCGCGAAGAAGACACTCGGAGAATCGGTCGTCATCCTCGGACACTTCTACCAGCGCGACGAAGTGGTGCAGTACGCCGACTTCGTGGGGGACAGCTACCAGCTGGCCCGCGCCGCCACGGAGCGCACCGCAGCGGAGGCCATCATCTTCTGCGGCGTCCACTTCATGGCGGAGACAGCCGACATGCTGTCGACCCCGGAGCAGGCGGTGATCCTCCCGAACCTCGCGGCCGGCTGCTCGATGGCGGACATGGCTGACATCGACTCGGTGTCGGAGTGTTGGGACCAGTTGACAGCACTCTTCGGCTCGCGACCCGACGCCGACGGCCGCCAGCCGGTCATCCCTGTCACCTACATGAATTCCTCCGCGGCGCTCAAGGGCTTCTGCGGCGAGAACGGCGGCATCGTCTGCACGTCCTCGAACGCGGCCGCGGTGCTCGAATGGGCCTTCGAACGCGGCCAGCGCGTCCTGTTCTTCCCCGACCAGCACCTTGGGCGCAACACCGCCAAAGCCATGGGCGTGCCGCTCGAACAGATGCCCATGTGGAATCCGCGCAAGCCCTGGGGCGGCACCGACGAGCAGACCCTCATCGATTCCCGCGTGATCCTGTGGCACGGCTTCTGCTCGGTGCACAAGCGTTTCACCGTCGCGCAGATCGAGAAGGCGCGGGCGGAGTTCCCCGGCGTCCGCGTGATCGTCCACCCCGAGTGCCCCATGCCCGTGGTCGACTCCGCGGACGAGTCGGGATCCACGGACTACATCCGGAAGGCGATCGCGGCAGCCGAGCCCGGCAGCACCTTCGCGATCGGCACGGAGATCAACATGGTGAACCGGCTTGCCGCCCAGTACCCGGAGCACACCATCTTCTGCCTGGATCCTGTCATCTGTCCGTGTTCGACGATGTACCGGATCCACCCGGGGTATCTCGCCTGGGTGCTCGAGGGACTCGTCGACGGGCAGGTGCTGAACCGGATCACCGTGTCCGCGAACGTGACCGAGCACGCCCGCGTAGCCCTGAACCGGATGCTCGCGGTCCAGCCATGACACCCGAGCGTCCGGGTACCCGCCGTCCGGTAGCGGGTGGCATGCACCGCGTCGTCGTCGTCGGTGCCGGCATCGCCGGGCTGCAGACCGCCCTGGTGCTCCGACGCCTCGCTCCGGGGTTCGACGTGGTCCTGGTGTCGAAGGCTTCGCTCGCGGAGAGCAACACGCGCTACGCGCAGGGTGGCATCGCCGCCGTCGTTCCTGGAGCGTCGGCCGTCAGCATCGGCGGTGACGGGCGGAAGCACCTGCAGCACGACACCGTCGACGCGCACATCGCCGACACGCTCGCAGCCGGTGCCGGGCTCGGCGACCCGGATGCCGTCGCAGTGCTCTGCCACGGTGGAGAGCGCGGAATCGGTGAGCTGCAACGGGCCGGGATTGTCTTCGACGCCGATGCGGCCGATCCCGGGATGCCGGCGCGCGGGCGGGAAGCAGCACATTCCGCAGCACGGATCCTCCATCTGGGTGGTGATGCCACCGGGGCCGGACTCGTGGACACCCTGACCGCCGACGTCCGGCGCGATGCCGGTATACGCGTGCTCGAGGAGACGCTCGTGACACGGGTGCTGCTTGAGGACTCCCGGACCGCTCCTCGGCGCGCGACCGGCGTCGAGGTGCTCGAGGGCGGCAGTCGGCGCGAGCTCCCGGCCGACGCCGTCGTTCTCGCGACCGGGGGTGCAGGGCAGCTCTTCGAGCACACGACCAACCCTTCGATCGCCACAGGCGACGGCGTGGCTCTCGCCTGGCGCGCGGGCGCGGCCGTGGCGGACCTGGAGTTCTTCCAGTTCCACCCGACGTCGCTCGACGTACCGGGCAACCCGCTGATCTCGGAGGCCGTCCGGGGCGAGGGCGCTCGGCTCGTCGACGCCGCTGGACACCGCTTCATGACCGATTACCACCCGGAGGGGGATCTCGCGCCGCGTGACGTCGTCTCCCGCAGCATCGCGCGCCACCTCTCCCGCCGGGCATCGAGCGCATCGGACGGCCGTGGGAGCCGGGTGTACCTCGATGCGACGGCGCTCGGCGGGGAGTTCCTGTCGACACGCTTCCCGTCGCTCAGCGCACTCACTGCGCTGCACGGCTACGACTGGTCGTCCGACGTCGTGCCCGTCGTTCCGGCTGCGCACTACTGGATGGGTGGGGTGCGGACGGACACGGAGGGTCGGACGTCGGTGCCAGGCCTCTTCGCGGTCGGGGAGGTTGCCCGGACCGGTGTACACGGCGCCAACCGGCTCGCCTCCAACAGCCTGCTCGAAGGCGTGGTCTTCGGGGCGCGGTGCGCGGCGGCGATTGCCGCGGGGGGTGGAGCAGCACCCCGGTTCGACGTCGAGCACCTCGACCTGGCTGCTTCCGGAGGCGGTACGCAGTCCTTCACGCGACGTGACCTGCAGGCACTGATGACCGACCACGCGGGGATCCTGCGCTCCGGGGACGGATTGGTCCTCGCGCTGAAACACCTCGCCTCCTATCGGGACCCGGCAGACGCCGAGCTGGCGAACCTGCTGCTCTGCGCGCGGTTGCTCGTGCATGCCGCGCTCAAGCGCCCGATGTCCTGCGGAGCGCACTACCGCTCCGACCACCCCGAAATCAGCCGCATTCCAGCCCCGAGCAGGACCTACGCATGCTCCATCGAAGGAACCCGATGACTCCCGCCACATCCGGTACTGCATCCGCCGCCCCAAGCACCGCCGTCGTCCTGGCGCCACCTCCGCAGCACCTGGTCGATGCGGTCGTCGCGTCCGCGCTCGCCGAGGACGCGCCGTGGGGGGACATCACCTGCCAGGCGCTGATCGACCCCGACGTCCGGACGGCGGTTGCGATCACCGCACGCGAGCCCGGCATCCTCTGCGGGACGACCGCGATCGAAGCGGCGATGAGGCTCACGGACGAGCGCATCAGCGTGGCGTTCCCACGACCGGACGGTACGCGGTTCGACGCCGGGGACACGATCGCGGACATCAGCGGTCCGGCGTCCGGCATCCTCACGGCGGAGCGGACCGCGCTCAACATCGCACAAAGGCTCAGTGGTATCGCGACCATGACGAGAGCGTTCGTCGACGCGGTGGACGGCGCCCCCGCGCGGATCGTCGATACGCGCAAGACCACCCCGGGACTCCGGGTGCTCGAGCGCTGGGCAGTGCGCTGCGGCGGAGGGTCCAATCACCGATCGAGCCTCTCCGACGCAGTCATGGTCAAGGACAACCACCTCGCGTTGCTGGCCCTCGACGGACCTGAAGCCCTGACGCAGGCATTGCGGGACGTCCGGTCACGACTGCCGCACACCGTGCACGTCGAGGTGGAGGTGGACAGGCTCGAGCAGATCGGACCGGTCCTTGCAGCGGGAGTGGACACGATCATGCTGGACAACTTCTCCCTCGACGACCTCGCCGAGGGAGTGAGGGTCATCGGTGGCCGGGCGCTCGTCGAAGCCAGCGGAAACGTCCGCCTCGACACGGTGGCGGCCATCGCGGCGACCGGCGTGGACATCATCTCCGCAGGCGCGCTCACGCACAGCGTCCGGTCCCTCGACCTCGGCCTCGACTTCGACCTGCAGCCCGACCGCACCGGGTCCCGAGCATGATCTACCTCGACGCCGCAGCCACTGCACCGGCCCGGCGCGAGGTCCTGGAGGAGATGTGGCCCCTCCTGACCTCCGTCTTCGGAAATCCCTCCAGCCATCACGCGATCGGTGAAGCCGCCGCGGCAGAACTGGCGCGGGCACGAGCGGGTGTAGCCGACCTGCTCGGCTGCCGTCCAGCCGAGGTGGTGTTCACCTCCGGCGGCACCGAGGCCAACAACCTCGCGCTCAAGGGTATGGCCCTTGCAGCGCCCAGGGGCCGGCACATCGTGACCAGCGCGATCGAGCACCCGGCGGTCCTCGAGACGCTGGCCTACCTCCGGGACTTCCACGGCTTCCGGCTCACGGTCATGCCCGTATCGGCCACAGGCCGAATCACGCCCGAAGCCCTGGAAGCCGCGCTCGAGGTCGGGACGACGCTGTGCACCGTGATGTACGCGAACAACGAGGTGGGTACCCTCCAGGACATCGCCGCGCTGTCGGACGTCTGCAGGAGAGCCGGCGTCCCCTTCCACTCGGACGCGGTGCAGGCCGCGGGCTGGCTTCCACTCGACGTCGACGCGCTGGGCGTCAGTGCGCTCAGCATCTCGGGCCACAAGCTGGGTACGCCCAAGGGGATCGGTCTGCTGTACCTCAGGTCGGGCACGCCCTGCGAGCCCGTGCTGCACGGCGGCGGACAGGAACGCGGGCGAAGGTCCGGCACGGAGAACGTGGCCGGGGCCGTCGGAGTGGCACGGGCGCTCGAACTCGCACAGCGGGCCCTCCCCGCCGCAGCCGCGCTCGCGAGTGCAGCACGGGACTCCTTCATCGGCACGGTCCTGGCCGATGTTCCGGAGGCGGTGCTGACGGGCGATGCCCATCACCGGCTCCCCAACCTCGCGTCCTTCTGCTTCCCGGGTGTCAGCGGCGAGTCGGTCCTCCTGGAGCTCGACCGCAGGGGAGTGGTCTGTTCCAGCGGTTCCGCCTGTGCGGCCGGGTCCTCGGAGCCGTCGGCCGTGCTCCTGGCGCTGGGAATCGATGCCGAGACTGCTTCCAGCGCCGTCCGATTCTCCTGGACGCAGGACACCACGCCCGGCGATCTGGAGGAGGCGGCCCGAGCTGTCGCCGATGCGGTCCGCGCCGCCCGCTCTCTCGGCGCGACACAGGCGGTCGGGAGCTCGATGAAGGCCTAGACTGGCGGCACCCAGCGGTCCGAGGGAGGGACACCATGCGCAGGAGATCATCTCCACGTGCGGACAGGCAGCGCCACGTGCACACGGTTGTGGCGGCGGTGCTCGCCTGCCTGGTGCTGGCGTCGTGCACCGGTACGCAGGAGGGCGGAGGGGGAGCGGCGGAATCCTCGGTGCCCGCTGGGAGTCCCACGCCGGAGCCCACCACGGCTCCACTGCGGGAGGCACGCGAGGGGTGGAAGGTGTTCACCGATCCGAGCAGGCTCGTGAGCTTCGAACTGCCCGAGGCCTGGGTGGTGCAGCCGCTGCAGCCCGAACCCGGTGCCTACGCGCCGGACTCGCTGCACTATGCCGTCCGCACGCCGGAGGGGACGACCGCCGCGGAACTCCACTCCGGCATCCTGACGCAGGAGGCGCCCTGTCCCGATGCAGACCGCACGCCGTACTACGTCATCGGCAGTGAGCCGCTGGCTCTGACCGGACAGCCCCCAGCCGCGACGAACATCGAGCCCCGCTTCGTGATCCGGCTCATCACGGGCTTCCGCTTCTTCGGTTCCTACGGCATCACGGACCAGGTGGGCGGAGCGGACGCCCTGGCGTGCTCCCTGTCCAATACCGTCCAGGGCAGTGAGGCCCTGGGACGGTTCAGCTTCGGTGATTTCGAGGTGCTCGCACCGAAAGCTCCGGCGAACACCGGACCGGCCACGGTGTCCTTCGGCACCATCGGCGAGGCGGAGGCGTACTACGGGACTCCTGAGTTTGCGACCATCCGCTCCATGATCCAGTCGGTGCAGATCGCGACCGATCCTCCCGGCCAGGGTGGATGATCAGCCGGCGGGTGCCAGTGCCGCGTAATCGACGCCGGTCAGCTCGACGCTTCGATCCCACAGCCGGACGGCGATGTCGCGGTCCAGCACGCGGGCGGCAGGCGCGACGAGGCGGGGCGCTCCGCGGGTCTCGCCGGGCCCGGACGGGCCGTAGAAGTCGCCACCCCTGACGTCCGGATGCGTCGCGGCGTACAGGGTCGGCAGCGCACCCGCGGCGTCGGACTGGCTCATCAGCTTGAAGAAGCCGCCGACGACGTCGAGCATGGCCGGAGCCCGCATGCCGGCTGTCAGGTTCGTGTTGGCGAGGCCAGGATGGGCAGCGACCGACAGCAGGTCCCACCCGGCCGCGCGCGCCCGACGGTCGAGTTCGACCATGAAGTACAGGTTGGCGATCTTGCTCTGTCCGTAGGCCCTCCACCGCCGGTACCCGCGCTCGGACTGGAGGTCGTCGAAGTTGATGCGGCCCCCCTTGTGGGCAACGCTGGAGAGGGTGACGACCCGGGCCGTCCGCGCTTCCTGCAGGTTCGGCAGCAGGAGACCGGTCAGCGCGAAGTGGCCCAGGTGGTTCGTGCCGAACTGCAGCTCGAAGCCGTCCGCGGTGGTGCCCTTGGGTGTCGCCATGATCCCTGCGTTGTTCACGAGGATGTGGACCGGCCCGGTCAGGGCGGCCGCGAAAGCCCGGATGGACGCCAGGCTCGCGAGGTCCAGGACGTGCACATGGAGCCGGTCGCTACCCGTCAGGGCTCGGATCCTCTGCTCGGCGTCGCGCCCCCGCTGCTCGTTCCGGCAGGCCAGCACGACGTCGGCACCCTTCCTCGCCAGTCCGACGGCCGTCTGCAGGCCGAGCCCGCTGTTGGCCCCGGTGATGACGGCACGACGACCCGTCAGGTCGCCGATCGCCTCCGCAGTGAAGTCGCTCATGGTGGTCCTTTCCAGCCGGTCATCCTGCCCGGCAGGGTGGCGCCCGCCGGCGTCGAGGGTTGCCGCCCACCTCAGCTTAGAGTTGGAGGCGATCCAGTTGTCTACCGGGAGCAACGAACCATGCAACGCACTGTCTCCGCAGACCTCAGTGCCACCACCGTCGCGGGAACGGCGGTGGTCCTGTCGATCGCCGTCGCAGGCCCGGGCGCTTACCGGTCGGTGGAGGAGGACCTGTCCGTGCTGGTCGACGGGGAACCGGCGCAGGTCCGCGAGCGACAGGACGGGGACGGCACGAGGCTGCACCTGCTGACGACGGCAAGAGCATCGACGCTCCGGGTCCACTACCGCGCGACCGTCACGGGTGTAGCGGCCCCTGCGTCGGGGGACGACCTCGACCTGGTGCGGTACGTCCGGCCCAGCCGCTATTGCGAATCGGACAAGATCCTGCCGACGGCCTACGCTCAGTTTCCCCACCTGCAGGGCCTGGATCTCGTTCACGGCGTGCGGGACTGGGTATCGCGCGAACTGTCCTATGTGCCCGGGTCCTCCCGCTTCACCGATGGCGCGGCCGATACCCTCCTCGCACGCAGGGGTGTCTGCCGGGACTACGCTCATCTCGTGATCGCGCTGCTGCGGGCGCGTGATGTTCCAGCGCGGCTCGCGTCCGTGTACGCGCCGGGTCTGAACCCGATGGATTTCCACGCTGTCGTCGAGGTTTGGGTGGACGGGGCGTGGCACCTGGTGGACGCGACCGGCCTGGCGCCGCGGGCCTGCATGCTGCGCATCGGGACCGGCCGGGACGCCGCTGACACCGCGTTCCTGTCGACGGTCGGCGGGTCACTGCAGCTCTCGAGCCTGGTGGTGACGGCCACGGTCGACGATCTGCCCATGGAGGACAGCGCCCAGCACCTGCCGCTGCGCTGAGCGGGGCGGCCCCGGGTCTCCCAGCACAGGAGCTAGCCCAGGCGAGCGTTGATCTTGTCCGTGAGCGCCTTCAGCTGCTCCATCTCGTCGCTGTCCAGGACTGGCGCCAGTACCTCCTGGATACGGCGCACATGGGCAGAGCCGATGCGCCGCTGCAGGGCCTTGCCCTCGTCCGTCAATGCGAGCTCGACACCCCGCTGGTCGTTCTGGGCCGGGCGCTTCTGCACCAGGTTCTTCGCCTCGAGCCGATCCACCATGCGACTGAGGCTGGGCTGGCTGATCAACAGGTGGTTGTTGAGTTCGTTCAGGCGGGTCCAGCCCGTCGGGCAGCGGCTGAGGTTGAACAGGACGTCGTACTCGGCGACGGCCAGCTCGCGGAAGACCGGATCCCTCCGGATCCGACGCATGACCCCCACCTGCGCCCGGAAGAGGGACTCCCACGTCTCGGAGGCCTGACGCACCGACGGCCTGCCGGTAGCATCATCGCTTCTGCCCTGGTTCTCGTCCTGTTCGACGGCGGATTCCACGTTCTGTGCCATGGTCGCTCCCGGCCTCCTGCCGGAAAGACCGGCAACTATATACATATGCATCTAGTATACGCCGTCGTACCCCTTCCTCACGGACGGGTCAGGCTCCCGCCGCGGACATGCGGCGCAGCGCCCGCTTCTCCCGGCCACCCTCGACCAGCCGGTACAGGACCGGGACGAGTACGAGCGTCAATGCCGTCGAAGAGACGAGCCCACCGATCACGACGACCGCGAGGGGCTGCGAGATGAAGCCCCCCTGGCCGGTCAGGCCCAGTGCCATCGGGGTCAGGGCGAAGATCGTGGCCAGAGCCGTCATGAGGATGGGACGAAGACGCTGCCGCGAACCCTCGCGGATCGCGTCCTCGACCCGCAGACCGGGTGCGCCGTCACGCGGGAGCCGGTACTGGTTGATGAGATCGATGAGGACGATCGCGTTGGTGACCACGATGCCCACGAGCATCAGCAGCCCGATAAGCGAGGGCAGCCCGAGCGGGATACCCGTGATCAGCAGCAGGGCGATCGCACCGGTCGCGGCGAACGGGATCGACACGAGCAGGATCAGGGGCTGCACGAGGCTCTTGAACGTCGCGACCATGATGACGTAGACGATGGCGACCGCCGCCCACAGGGCCAGGAACAACTGGTCGAAGGACTCCGCCTGCTGGCTCGACGCGCCGCCCACGGTCGCGGTTGTCCCCGGAGGCAGCGCGATGGCGTCGAGGCGCTCGTTGACCGCCGTCGTGAGGGTACCGAGATCATCCCCCGACGGCGTGACGGAGACACGCGCCGTCCGCTCCCCGTTCGAGCTCGTGACGGAGGTTGGGACCTGGACCTCCTGGACGGACGCAACCTCGGTCAATGCGATGGGACCCTGCGCGGTGGGGATCTGGAGGTTCCGAAGCTGGTCCAGACTCGTGATCGGTGTCCCTTCTCCCACGAGGACCGGTAGGTCTTCCGCATCGAAACGGACGGAGCCGACCGGAACAGGGCTGATACTGCCACCGAGAAGTGCGGCGATCTGGCCCTCGCTCAGTCCCGCTTCCACGGCGGCGGTCCGGTCCACGTCGATCTGCACCTGCGGCTGCGCGGCCGAGAGATTGCTGGAGACCTCGCCGGCCCCCTCGAAGCCCCGCATGCCGTCGAGGACAGCGGCGTTCGCCGCTGCCAGGTCGTCGCTGACCGGTGCGGTGATGTCGATGTCTATGGTGCTGGAGGTGCCGAACCCGCCCTGCTGGCTCGACAGGGAGAACGTCCCCGCCTCCTCGAGTCCCTCGAGTTCCTGGCGCACGGACGCCTGCAGGGCCTCCTGGTCGGCGTCCTCGTCCGTGGTGACCGTGAAGGTCGCCACGGAGGCCCCGCCGGAGAACTGCGCCGCGAAGGCGCCGTCCGCCGTGCCGACTGTCAGTTGCACGTCCCGGATCTCCGGAACGTCCGCCAGGATCGCCTCAGTTCGGCCGGCAGCCTCCGTCGTCGTCGCAAGGCTGGAACCCGGAGCGAGGGTCTGTGTGATGGAGAAGCTGTTCTGGCCCGACGCGCCGAGGAGGTTCGTCGGGAGGAACGGAACCATGGCCGCGGTCGCACCGAGGACGATCACGCCACTGATCAGCGTGACGACCGGGTGGCGCTGCGTCCCGGCAAGGACAGGAAGGTAGCCTCGCTGCAGGAGTGACGGCCTGTCCGGGACCGAGGCGTGCTCGGCTCCGTCCCCTGTCTGTCCGGCCTGGGCGGCTGCGGTGTGACGCGCTCCGCGCCGACCGGTGGGAGACGAGGCCCGCGGGAGGAACCAGTAGGCGAGGACGGGGATGATCGTCAGGGACACCGCGAGGGAGGCCAGCAGCGCGATGCCGGTCGTCACCGCGAAGGGGCGGAAGAGTTCGCCCGCGAGACCGCCCACGAACGCGATGGGCGCGAAAACGGCCACCGTGGTGAGCGTGGACGCCGTGATGGCTCCCGCAACCTCCCGGACCGCCGTCAGGATGGCTTCCCGTTTCTCCTCCCCGTACCCGAGGTGACGCTTGATGTTCTCGATCACGACGATCGAGTCGTCGACGACGCGGCCGATGGCGATGGTGAGGGCGCCCAGTGTCAGCAGGTTGAGGGAGTAACCCGCGGCGTACAACCCGATGAAGGTGACGAGCAGCGACAGGGGGATCGAGATGGCGGTGACCAGGGTCGAGCGGACCGACAGCAGGAAGACGAGGATGATCAGCACGGCGAATCCGAGACCGAGGATCCCCTCGGTGGTGAGGTCGTCGATGGACCGCTCGATGAAGGGCGCCTGATCGAACACCACAGTGATCTCCGCTGCGTTCCCGAGCTCCGCCTCGAGGTCGGGAACCAGGTCCACGATCCGCTGCGAGATCTGGACGGTGTCGGCGTCGGGCACTTTCGTCACGGTCAGGGCGAGGGTCTCGACCCCGTTGGTGCGCGTCACGGAGGTCGGCTCGTCGTCAGCCAGGCTCACGTCGGCGATGGCCCCGATGGTGACGACGGATCCGGTGCCGCCCGTGCCGTCGGTCCGCGCCGGGCCATCGGGAGGGGCGTCGTTCGCGGGGGAGGCCGGCAGCACGGGCAGGGCCCTGATGTCGTCGAGTGAGCCCACCCTGCTCCCTGCCTGGATGGTGAGCGACCGTGGGGACTCCTCGAGGGTTCCGACCGGGAACAGGGCGCCGTTGTCCTCGAGCGTGCTCGTGACGTCCCCGATCGTGAGTCCAGCCGCCTGCAGCGCGCCGTCCCGCGGCAGGATCGCGACGTGCTGCCGTGTTCCGCCGGAGATGTCGGCGGTGCGCACGCCGTCGACCTTCTGCAGGCGTGGCACGGTCAGTCGCGTCAGGTCGCCGTTCAGCTCGCTGAGCGACTGCTCCGACGACACGGCCATGAAGACGATCGGCAGGTCACTGATACTCCCGGCGAGGGCTTGCGGCTCGACGTCGTCCGGCAGCGCCGGACGGACGGTGGAGATCGCACGGTCGACCTGCGCACGCGCACGGTCCAGGTTCGTGCCGTAGACGAAGACCAGGCTGACGGTCGACACGCCCGTGCGCGAGGTCGACGACGACGACTCGAGGCCTTCCACGCCACTCAGTGCGGCTTCGAGCGGCTCGCTGACCTGCTCGTCGAGGTACTCCGGAGATGCTCCCGGTACGTTGGACAGCACCGTGATCTGGGGGAACTCGAGTGACGGGATGAGCTCCTGCTTCAGCGATCCGAGCGTGATGACGCCGAAGACCGATGCGAGGATCGTGATGAGCGCGATGAGCGCCCGATTACCCAGGGATAGTTGAGCCAGACGGAACACGGAACCTGCCTTCGGTGCTGACGATCGCCCGGCCCGCCGGCTCCGCCGATAGTTACTTGAGCTTGAGGACCCGGTCGGTCAGGGACTGCACCTCTGCGGCCAGCGACGGGTTCTCGTTGAGTTTGACCCCGTACCCTGGCAGCATCTCCTTCAGCTTCGGCTCCCAGTCCGAGATCTTGCCCGGGAAGCAGCGCTTCAGCAGTTCCACCATGATCGGTGCGGCCGTCGAGGCGCCGGGAGACGCGCCGAGAAGAGCCCCGACCGAACCGTCCGCCGAGGTGATGACCTCGGTGCCGAACTGCAGTACGCCGCCCTTCTTGGGGGCCTTCTTGATGACCTGTACACGCTGCCCGGCAGAGATCAGTTCCCAGCTGCCGCCCTCGGCGGTCGGGAGGAACTCGTTGAGCGACTCGTTCTTGGCGTCGCGGTTCTTGAGGACTTCGGTGATGAGGTACTTCGTGAGGGACATGTTGTCCTTGGCCACCGCGAGCATCGGTACCAGGTTCGACGTCCGGATGGACGTCGGGAGATCGAGGTAGGAGCCCCGTTTCAGGAACTTGGTGGAGAACCCCGCGTACGGTCCGAACAGCAGCGAGCGCTCGCCCTTGACGAAGCGCGTGTCCAGGTGCGGGACGGACATCGGGGGAGCGCCGACCGAGGCCTGGCCGTACACCTTCGCATTGTGCTGCTTGACGAGCTCCGGGTCCGTGCAGCGGAGGAACTGTCCGGATACCGGGAAGCCGGCGAACCCGCGGCCTTCCGGAATTCCGCTGCGCTGGAGGAGGTGCAGGGCGCCGCCGCCCGCACCGATGAAGACGAACTTCGTGGTGACGGTACTCGTCTCGCCGGTCGCCTTGTTCCTCACCTTGACGTCCCAGCGCCCGTCGGAGGCCCGAGCGACGTCGAGTACGTCGAAGCCGTAGTTGACCTCGACGCCGGTCCCCTGCAGGTAGCTGGTGAGCTGCCGCGTCAGTGCGCCGAAATCGACGTCGGTCCCGCCCTCCACGCGCGAGGCCGCGACGGGCTGGGAGGGGTTGCGGCCCTTCATGACCAGGGGAGTCCACTCGGCGATGGTGTCATGGTCCTCGCTGTGCTGCATTGTGCTGAAGAGCGGCTGGGCGCTCAGCGCCTCATAGCGCTTGCGCAGGTACTCAGCGTTCGCCTGGCCCCACACGAAGCTCATGTGGGGTACGGGGTTGATGAACGTGCGCGGGTCGCCGACGAGCCCTTCGGACACCATGTGGGACCAGAACTGTCGGGAAACCTGGAACTGCTCGTTGATCGCGACCGCCTTGGCCGGATCGACGGAGCCGTCCTTGCCTGCAGGCGAGTAGTTGAGTTCGCACAGTGCGGAGTGCCCGGTCCCCGCGTTGTTCCAGGGGTCGGAGCTCTCGAGGCCGGCGGCGTCGAGCCGTTCGAAGAGTGAGATGTCCCAGTCGGGCTGGAGCTGCCGCAGGAAAGCGCCGAGCGTGGCACTCATGATCCCGCCGCCGATGAGGATGACGTCGGTTGTCTTGGCGGGTGTGCCCTGGCTCATAGTGCTCAACATTGTCTCCAGTCGCGAGGTCCTAGCAGGGAAAGCCTAGCGTCTGGTAGTGACCTTACTTAAATCCACCGGGGGCTCCGGATCGCCCGAACAGGCGGGAGCCTGTCGCTCAGCCGGACGGGGTGGGGCGGGGCTCCACATCAGCGAGGTCGATGCGGTTGAATACCTCGTTCATCACGGGACTGACGGGGTATGTGCTGACGCGGGCGCTCATGGCGAGTGCCGAGATGGGGAAGGCCAGCGGCACCGCCGGAATCCGGGCCGCGATCTGCGCGCTGATGTCCGCGTAGGCGTCGGAGCGGTCCTCACCATCCGGCAGCCCTCGCGCTCGATTGATCTTGCTGATCAACTGCGGATCGTCGTAGCCGAACTCGTCGCTGTAACTGCCGAAGAGCGCACCGACGAAGTTGTCCGGGTCGTCGTAGCTCCCGCTCCAGCCGAGGAGGTGGAAGGCCCTGTCGCCGGACCGCTGGACCGTGGCGGCATAACCGTCGCTCCACTCCACGGGCACGGGCTTGATGGTGAAGCCGGCCTCGGTCAGTTGCCTGCTCAGCTCGGCGTACGCCTTCTCGGGCGAGGGCAGGTAGGCCCGTGAGACGTTGCGCGGGTAGTAGAAGGGGAGCGGGCGTCCGTCGTAGCCGGATCGCTTCAGCAGATCCTTGGCGAGATCCAGGTCGTAGCCGTAGTCCTCGACTCTCTCGCTGCTGACCCCGAGCTTCTCCGGGATGAACTGGCGGGCGGGTTTGGTCCCGTTCAGGAAGCGGCCGTCGATGAGCGCCTCCTTGTCGATGGCGTGCGCGACCGCTTCGCGGAAGAGCGCGTTGTCGACACCCGGGAAGTCCTCGTTCAGACCGAGATACAGCACCGAGTAGGGGTCGCGCTGCAGGAACTGGAGCCCGTTGCGCGCGAGGTCGACCGCGCTGTCGACCGAGACGAAGTCGTAGCCGTCGATCCTGCCTGCCGTGAGCGCCCGTGCGCGGGAGTCGGGATTGGGGATGGTCGTGAAGACGACGCGGTCGATCTCCCCCCGTTCGCCCCAGTACCCGTCGAAGAACGACAGCTCCACCGTGCCCGGCTGCCAGGACGCTAGTTGGAACGGGCCGGTACCGACCGGCCCCTGGCCGTACCGTGAGATCTCCGCTCCCTCGCGGCTCTCGCTGAGCTCGTCCGCTGCGCCGGCTTCGAGGGCAGCGGGCGAGGAGATGGCGAAGGCCGGCGCGGCGAGCGCGGAGATGAGTCCGGTGATCCTGCTCGTGAGCTTCAGGTCGACGGAGTACTTCGCTGTCGCCGTGCACCCGCTGTAGAGGCTGACGTCAGGCTGGTCCGAGAAGGCCTTGAACACGTCCTTGAACGGCAGGCTCGCTGTTCCGGAACGGGCACCGGCGGGCAGCGTGTACCAGCGGTCGAAATTGGCACAGACGGCCTCGGCGTCGAACGGCTCGCCGTCCTGGAAGACGACGTCCTCCCTGAGCGTGAACTCGTACGTGCGGCCGTCGTCCTTTTCCTCCCAGGATTCGGCCAGCAGCGCCGTCGGCTCCGATGTCAGCGGATCGACTCCGACGAGACCCTGCAGGACCTGCTGCGTCACGCGGTAGGACTCGGTGTCGTTGGCCAGCGCCGGGTCGAGCGTCCGCGGATCCGCAGCGGTACCGAAAGTGAAAGTGGAGGCCTCGGGCGTCGCCGTCACCTCCGCCGCGGCCGATGCGGTCGGGGACGGTTGCGGTGCGGGGACGTCCCGTGCGGTGCAAGAGGCGAGGAGTGCTGCCGAAGCCAGCGCCGCGACGATTCTGATGCCCCTGTGGACGGACCGACCCGGGCGGTTTCGGCACGCGGCGGGGATGTTCACGAGCAGGATCTCCGAAAGGCAGGCGGGCCCCGGTCCGGGGGACCGGGAGTCTGGAAGACCCAAGTCTAGGTGATGGTCCTGTTGCTGCGGTCCAGGCGCGGCAGCAGGACCTACAGGAACGGACCCCTCCACCGAGGGGTGAAGGGGTCCGTTCTAGGTCCCTGGAGCAGGTTAGAGGCATGAACCAGGGGGCTGATGTTCCTTAGCCGGCGGGGGGCGTGAGGACGGTGTCGATCAGGTACACGACGGCGTTGGCCGTCTGGACGCCACCGCAGATGACACTGGCGCCGTTGACCATGAGCTCGTCGCCGGAGCCGGTGACCTCGAGGTCGGCACCCTGGACTGTCGTCTGCATGGTGCCCTCGAGCTCGGAAGGCTGAATCTTGCCGGGCACGACGTGGTAGGTCAGGATGCCGCTGAGGCCCGCGGTGTCCGTCTTCAGACCTTCGACGGTCTCGGCCGGCAGAGCGGCGAAGGCTTCGTCGACCGGTGCGAAGACGGTGAACTCGCCGCCGTTGAGCGTGTCGACCAGGTCGACCTCAGGGTTGATCCCGCCGGAGACCGCGGCGGTCAGCTGGGTCAGGATGGGATTGTTCGACGCTGCAGTTGCCACGGGATCGAGCGCCATGCCGGCTACCGAGCCGGCGCCGTCGGGGACCGTCTCGGCGTATCCGGCGCAGCCGGGTCCGACGAGGTTCGCCGCGGGGTCCGCCATGGCGTCGGCCGATGCGGATGCCGATGCGGACGGGCTCATGCTCTCGGACGCCTCCGGCGATGCGGACTCGCTGGCCATGCTGGTCTCGCTGGCCATGCTGCTGGGGGCGGCCTCCGACGACGCTTCGTCGCCGCCGCCACAGGCTGCGAGACCGAACATCGAGACTGCTGCGATTCCGAGGATCGAAAGGTTCCTGCGCTTGGTGATTTCCATGAGATTTCCTCCATAGATGTGACCCGGCGGGTGCCTGTGGTCGGTGACTGTTTGGTGAAACACATCGTGTCGATGTCTCACAGTTACTTCGGGCACCCGGCGCGCGTGGATGGGTTGGATCTGCGAAGAAATCTCGGCCCGTTGAAAGGCTGCTGCTTCGTGACCTCCCCGTGACCTGCATCGATGTGCGGGTCGATGAGCGGAAGGCCGCCGTCGGGCATGAAAAAGCCCCACCGGGAATGGAACCCGGCGGGGCTCGTAACAGCCGTCCGAGGACGGCTCCTGCAGGTACTCGTAGTGCGCAAGAGGGGACTTGAACCCCTACGTCCGAAGACACTGGAACCTAAATCCAGCGCGTCTGCCAATTCCGCCACTCGCGCTCGGGCGCCGCTCCGCAGAGCGCGTCCCTTTCCTTCACTCTAGCGCCAACGAGGCAGCGCTTCCGATCCCTACTGGTCGATGCCGAGGTCGCGGCGCAGCTTGGCGACGTGGCCGGTTGCCCGCACGTTGTACTGCGCGAGCGCGACCGTGCCCTCGGGATCGACGACGACCGTCGAACGGATGAGCCCCTCGTAGGTCTTCCCGTAGTTCTTCTTCTCTCCCCAGGCGCCGTAGGCCTCCGCGACGGCGTGGTCCTCGTCGGACAGCAACGGGAAGTTCAGGGACTCCTTCTCGATGAAGGCATCCAGCTTGCCGACCGGATCGGGTGAGATACCCAGGACCCGATACCCGGCGGCGCGTAGGGACGCCAGGTTGTCCCGGAAGTCGCACGCTTCGGTCGTACAGCCGGGCGTCGCAGCTGCCGGGTAGAAATACACGACGACGTTGCCGCCGCGAAGCGAGGACAGTGACACCTCGTTGCCTTCGGCGTCGTTGAGCGTAAAGTCGGGGGCACTATCACCGACGGCGAGTCGTTGCGACATGAATACTCCTGTTGTTCTCGCTGGTGTTGTTGGGGGGACGGCCGGAGGGCGACCCTTGACGCTGCGAGGCCTCATCGCGGGCTGAGCGATCGTGATTAGTAAGCCTAGCTATCATAGGTGGAAGACCCGATCCCAGACGCGGGCGCCGGTGTCCCAAGCGAGAGGAAGTGCACTGTTTCATGCCGGATCTGGAGCAATGGCCCACCGGTCGACTGCTGACGACGGCGGCGCGCCTCGTCGAGCACGCCTGGAATGAGCGCCTTGTCGACATCGGCGTGACTCACGCGGGCGTGATCGCCCTGGGTGTCCTCGCGGACCAGGGCGCCATGACGCAGGCGAGCCTCGCCCAGATCGTGAGGGTGCAGGCCCAGACGATGGGCAAGACCCTGGCGCGGCTCGAGTCCAGGGGCCACGTGACGCGCGTTCGGAACGACCTCGATCGCCGGTCGCACATGGTCTCCATCTCGCCGGCCGGTCGTCAGGCACTCGATGCGGCCGACGACATCGAGCGCACGCTGGTCGCCGGCGGCGGGTTGGTGTCCGACGAGCTCCGGAGCCATCTGCAGGCGGTCGTCAGGGAATTGGGGGCGCCTCGGTGGAGCGTGTCCTCGCCGGGTGGAGCGCGGCAGGACGACGCCGCACTCGATGGTCCGGGCGCATCCGGGCCGGCAGCGACCGTCCTCAGCTGATCTGGCCGCCCGGAACGATGCATCGAGCCCCCTGCCGTTTCCGGCAGGGGGCTTTTGCCTGCTCGGGGACCTCATGTGATCGACAGCTCCTACAACGGGTGTCACGAAATGGGTAGTCCTCGGCGCACATTCCTCGAAAGGGAAGAAGTGCTTGCGTACTCGGCAGGCTGCTGTTTTGTTGGGAAGCGTTAGTGCCCAACGCCAGACGGAGAACACAGCATGCCGAGTACCGCCGCACCCCTCGTGAACCACGGGGCCCCCGCACGACGCACCGTGGAGGCGATGGACGTCGTCGATCACCGGGCTGCGGGTGGCGGCAGCGGCAGTGACTCCGAGGGAGACAACTACTCGGAACGCCCCCTCAAGGCAGCACTGCAGGACGACATCGCCCTGCGCCACATGGACATCGCCGAGTCGGTGGCCCGCTCCTTCGCCGTGTCCGGTCCGGAGGCATCCGACATCAGGCAGGTGGCGTATCTCGGCCTGATCAAGGCGGTGCAGCGATTCAATCCTGCGCGAGGGGTACCCTTCGCCTCCTTCGCCGTCCCCACCATCAACGGGGAGATCAAGCGCTACCTGCGGGACTCGTGCTGGGTGGTGAGGCCGCCCAGGGATGTGCAGGACCTCCGCACCGAGATCGCCCGTACGGCGCCCGCGATGGCCCAGCGGCTCGGTCGTGAAGCGACGGCCCGCGAGCTCGGGATCGAGCTCGGGTGGCCGGAGGAGAAGATTCTCGAGGCCCAGGCATCGCACTCGAGCCTCCGTCCGGACTCGCTGGATGCCCCCTTCGAGGGCCGGAGCTGGGCCGATACCCTCGCAACCGACTCCAACGGCATGGAGCGCAGTGACGACATGATCTCCCTGCGCGGCGCCGTCAACGAGCTCGACGCCGGCGAGAAGGAACTGCTGTACCGCCGCTACTTCATGGAGCAGACCCAGCAGAGCATCGGCGATGAACTGGGGATGTCACAGATGCAGGTGTCGCGGGCACTGGCGCGGATCCTGGTCAAGCTGCAGAAGCGGCTCCTGGGTGCTCCCGCCGAGCAGGACGAGCGGGAGGCCCCTTCCAGGATCGCCTGAGGGCGCCGTCGGTGCTTGCCGCCGATGTGGCCCGGTCATCAGCGCGCGGCCGGTGGTGGAGCCGCTGGTCAGCAGCTCCACCACGGCGGGTATTGCGTCGTCAGGAGATGCCGTGATCGGCTGCTGCTGCCAGCACCTGATCCACGGTCACCGCCAGCAGAGCCGGGTCGGGTGTGGGCGAGAACGTCTCGCCGACACGCACCGACTCGTCGGTCAGCACGGTGTGGGGGCCCGGCGGGGGACCCCATGACGACACCGGTGCCGGACCGAACAGGATGACCGACGGTCTCGCATAGGCGGACGCGAGGTGGGCGGCACCCGTGTCGGCGGAGATCACGAGGGACGCCCCTGCGATGAGTCGTGCGAAGCGGTCGAGCGGGAGGTTCCCAGCCGCGACGGTCTCCTCGGGCAGCCCGGCGGCGTCGGCGACCGCGAGGGCGCGGGGGCGCTCCTTCGCACTTCCCGTGAACACCACCTGGTGCCCGGCTGCGGCAAGGGAACGCGCAACCGCCGCGAACCGCTCCACGGGCCACAGACGGCTGCCATAGGCGGCTCCGACATGGACGACGACGGCGTCCGGAGCGGGGCTGTCGCCGTCGGGCACGCGGAGGCGGCAGTCCAGTGGATCCGCCGGGACGCCGTGCCAGCTGACGAGCGAGGCCCAGCGCTGCCGCTCGAGCGCGTCGTTGTCCCACTCTGGCCCCTCCCAGCCCGGCGCCCTGTGGCCCATGAGGCGGCTGGCGCCGATCTCCTCGAGCCGTCCCCGGCTCTCCGCGCCGTTGCCGTGGAGGTTCACGGCCAGGTCGATCCGCCCGTGCTCGATGGGCAGGGGGTCGTCGAGCCCGTGCGTGGGCAGCAGGTCGTCCACGGCGTCGGTGAGGGCGACGACGGGTCGCAGCCACTCCTGCGCGGCGTAGAGGATCCGGTGGTCCGGGAACGCGCGACGCAATCCCCGGAGGGCCGGCACGGCGACGAGGAGATCGCCGAGTTTCAAGGCGCGAAGGGCCAGGATCTCGGGACGCCCGTCCGGCGGGGGTGTCGTGCTGGGGATGGCGCGGGTGGTCGCGTCGGCCGATCTGTGCTCGTGGTGTCCCTGCAACGCCTGATGAGCGCTGTCGGCGCTGGTGCCCTCGGAAGTCATGCAAATCATCCTGCCAGAGGATCGGCGGGCGCCCGTCGCAGCGCGAGCCCTGGGTCGGTACGGGTCGGTGCGGGTCGGCACGGGCCGACCCGAGGCCCGCAGGGGGCCCTGCACGAGGGTGGAATCGCGGCCGAGGGACGGCGCGGAGGAGGAGCAGGAGGAGGAGCAGAAGAAGAAGTTCTGCACAAAGTGTTTAGTACTGCTCCTTCTCGGGAACTAAGCCTGTATGCACACTTCGGCCGGACTGACGCAGACAGCTCCCCGGGCGGTCCTGTTCGACCGCGACGGGACCATCGTCATCGACGTTCCGTACAACGGCGACCCGTCGCTCGTACAGCCCATGCCAGGAGCCCGCGAGGTCCTCGACGGCCTGCGGTCACGGGGTATCCCGGTCGGCGTGGTCACCAACCAGTCCGGCATCGCCCGCGGTTTCGTCACGCGGGAGCAGGTCGACGCCGTCAATGCCCGCGTGGAAGAACTGCTCGGCCCCTTCGATGTCTGGGAGGTCTGCCCGCACGGGAACGACGACGGGTGCGCATGCCGCAAGCCGGGTCCCGGGATGGTCCTCTCGGCCAGCGCCCGCCTCGGCCTCGCTCCATCGGACGTCGCCGTGATCGGCGACATCGGAGCGGACATGGGCGCCGCTGCCGCCGCCGGTGCCCGCGCGGTGCTCGTGCCCACGGACATCACGCTCGAGGAGGAGATCCGGTCAGCCCCGGTCGTCGCCGGGAATCTCGCCGAAGCCGTCGACTCCCTCTGGGCCGGGACGCCATGAGGCGGCGCGTGCTGGTGGTCCGGCTCGACAGCGCCGGCGACGTCCTGCTCGCAGGCCCCGCCGTCCGTGCGATCGCGGCCGGCGACCACGGCGACTCGCCGAACGACGTCGTCATGCTGTGCGGCCCGCAGGGTGCCGCTGCAGCGAGGCTGTTGCCCGGCGTCGTCGACGTCCTCACCTGGGCCGCGCCCTGGATCGTGGATCCGCCACCGGAGGTCACACCGGAACTCCTGGGCGAACTGCACGACGCCGTCGAGGCCGCAGGTGTCCACGAAGCGGTGATCCTGACCTCGTTCCACCAGTCGCCCCTGCCCCTGGCGCTCCTGCTGCGGCTCGCGGGCGTGCGGCGTATCGCGGGTGCATCGGTCGACTACGCGGGGTCGCTCCTCGACGTGCGGCTCAAGCCGGGGGAGGACTTCCCCGAGGACCAGCCGGAAGCGGAACGCGCCCTCGGCATTGCGGAGGCTGCCGGCTACGCCCTGCCGCCCGGGGACGACGGCCGGCTCCAGGTCACCAACCTCACGGACGCCTCCGATCTCGTCGGCCGCGGACCCTACGTCGTCGTCCACCCGGGGGCTTCCGTGCCCGCGCGCGCGTGGCCGCCACTGCACCACGCGGCCGCCGTCGAACTGCTGACCGCGGCGGGCTTCCGCGTGGTCGTCACCGGTGGACCGAACGAGACAGACCTCACCTCCACCGTCGCAGGTCCGGAGGCCGTCGACCTGGGCGGCCGGACGGATCTGGCGGCGCTGGGCTCCATCCTCGCCGGAGCGACCGTCGTCATCACGGGGAACACCGGTCCCGCGCACCTGGCGGCAGCGGTGGGCACACCTGTCGTCTGCTTGTTCTCGCCCGTGGTGCCCGCGATCCGCTGGGCGCCGTACCGTGTCCCCGTCGAACTGCTCGGCGACCAGCAGGCGGCGTGCGCGCTCAGCCGCGCCCGCATCTGCCCGGTGCAGGGACACCCGTGCCTGTCCAATGTCTCCCCGGAGGATGTGGTGGATGCCGCCCTGCGGCTCAGCTCCGGAGTATCGTCACTCGGCTCGCGCCGCACCATCGGCCGTACAGAGGGCCGCCGAACAACGAGGGGAAACCGATGAGGATCCTGTTATGGCACGTCCACGGAGGGTGGACGGACGCCTTCGTGAGGGGGGAGCACACCTACGTGCTGCCCACGACGCCCGAGGGTGGCGCCTGGGGCCTGGGCAGGGCCGGCCGGGACTGGCCCGCCTCCGCCATCGAAGTCGCTCCGCACGACCTCGCGGATGCCGACATCGACGTCGTCGTCCTGCAGCGGTTCGAGGAGATCGCCGAGTGCGAGCGCCTCCTCGGTAGGACTCCTGGCCAGGACCTGTCCGCGGTGTTCCTCGAGCACAACACGCCCCGTCGGGACATCGTCGGCACCGTCCACCCGCTGGCCGACCAGTCGGGGATCCCCGTCATCCACGTCACCCACTTCAATGAACTCTTCTGGGACAACGGGAACGCGCGGACAAGGGTCATCGAGCACGGCATCGTCGATCCCGGCTACCTGTATACGGGCGAACTGGAGCAGCTCGCCGCCGTCATCAACGAGCCCGTCCGGCGCGGGCGCATCACCGGCACCGATCTGCTCCCACGATTCGCGGGCGTCGCGCCGCTCGAGGTCTTCGGCATGGGGACGCACAGGCTCGCCGACGCGCTCGACCTCGGGCCGGGGGAGCTCCGCATCGGCGGCGACCTGCCCATGGCCGAGCTGCATGCCCGGCTCGGACGGTCGCGTGCCTATGTCCACCCGCTGCGCTGGACATCGCTCGGGCTCTCGCTCCTGGAAGCCATGCATGTCGGACTCCCCGTCCTGGCGCTCGCGACGACCGAAGCGGCCCGTGCGGTGCCACCGGAGGCCGGAGCCATCTCGACCAGCATCGATGACCTCGTCCGCATGGCGGCACGCCTCATCGACAACCCGGACGAAGCCAGAGCACGGGGGCTGGCTGCACGGGAAGCGGCACTCGCACGGTACGGTCTCGCACGGTTCCTCGCCGACTGGGACGACGTCCTGGAGCAGGAACCGACGCGGCACCGCGTCCTGGCGGCTACAGAAAGGAAAGCGCAGTGAGGATATCCATGGTGTCTGAGCATGCAAGCCCCCTTGCGGCGTTGGGAGGCGTCGATGCCGGCGGGCAGAACGTCCACGTGGCCGAGCTGTCCCTCGCACTCGCGCGCCGCGGTCATGAGGTGACGGTATATACGCGGCGCGACGATCCTGCCGTTCCCGACCGGGTTCGGACCGAGCCGCGGCTCGAGGTCGTCCACATCACCGCCGGCCCCGTGAGGAGCGTTCCGAAGGACATGCTGCTGCCGTACATGGGTGAACTCGCAGACGGCATCGTGGCGGACTGGGGCCAGGAGCCGCCGGACATCGTGCACGGGCACTTCTGGATGTCCGGGCTGGCCGCGCTCGACGCCGCAGGGCAGTCGCGGGCAGCAGGCCGCCCGGTGCAGGTCGTCCAGACCTTCCACGCCCTCGGGACGGTGAAGCGCCGGCACCAGGGGGCGGAGGACACGAGCCCGTCCGAGCGGCTCATGCTCGAGACCATGGTGGGCCGGAGCGCCGACCGGATCGTGGCGACGTGCTCCGACGAGGTCTTCGAGTTGAAGGCGATGGGTGTTCCCGGCAGCCGTGTCTCGATCGCGCCGTGCGGCGTCGACCTCGAACTGTTCACGCCACGGGGTCCCGTGGAGGAGCGAGGCCGCGCACATCGCATCGTCAGTGTCGGCAGGCTCGTCCCCCGCAAGGGCATGGACCTCGTCATCCGTTCCCTCCGTGACCTCGCTGAGCTGGGGCGGGACGACGTCGAACTCGTCATCGTCGGGGGCGCGGGCAATTCGACGAGCCTCGAGGACGACCCGGAAGCGCAGCGGCTCCGCGCGCTCGCCGTCGAGCTCGGCGTAGCCGACCGGGTCGTCCTTCGAGGTCAGGTCTCCCGCGCCGAGATGCCGGCGGTCCTGAGAAGTGCAGACGCAGTCGTCTGCGCCCCGTGGTACGAACCGTTCGGGATCGTGCCGCTGGAGGCGATGGCGTGCGGCGTCCCGGTCATCGCGGCGGCCGTCGGCGGACTGGTGGACACGGTCGTGGACGGCAAGACCGGTCTCCATGTCCCGCCCCAGGATCCGGCCGCCATCGCGGCAGCCATCGCGGACATCGTGGGGGACCCCGAATGGGCGCGCGAACTCGGTGACAACGGCTACCGGCGCGTACGCGCCCGCTACTCCTGGAGCCGCATTGCTGCGGACACGGAGAAGGCATACCAGACGGCCCTGGGTGCGGCAGCGCCCGCACAACCGGCCACCGCGCGGCGGAGCGCCGCGCGTCGACTCGAGAGCACGGGAGGCAGGGCACTGTGACCACGCATCTTTCGGACGTCTTCACCCAGACGCGCACCGACACCCCAGCACCGACGATCCCCTCCGGACAGCGCGCAACGGACGCAGTGCAGGAGGATTCGCGACGCCTCGTCCTGGACCACCTCCGCGCGGTCACCCCCGCGCTCGAGTCCCTGGTGCAGAACGCCGGCACCCTCGCCGGATGGGGTGTCGAGATGGCCAGTCGGCTCATGGCAGGGCAGCGGCTGCTCGCCGCAGGCAACGGTGGTTCGGCTGCCGAGGCGCAGCACCTCACCGCAGAGCTCGTGGGCCGCTTCGACGGCGAGCGCGAGCCCTTCTCCGCGATCTCGCTCCACGCCGAGAGCTCCGCGGTCACCGCGATCGCGAACGACTACGGATTCGACCACATGTTCGCCCGGCAGGTCAGCGCCCATGGACGGGACGGTGACATCCTGATCCTCCTGAGCACGAGCGGCAAGAGCCCCAACCTGCTCCACGCCGTCGACGCCGCCCGGGCGGCAGGCGTCACGACCTGGGCGCTCACAGGGCCCGGCCCCAACCCGCTGGCCGACCGCGTGGACGACTACGTGCCAATCGACGCGACGTCAGCCAACGCCCAGGAGGGCCACCTGATTGCACTCCACGCGATCTGCCGGGCGTTCGACGCCGAAGTACACCGCCGGCGGGAGGCACAGCGATGAGGATCGTGGTGGTGGGCGACGTCCTGCTCGATACCGATCTCTCGGGCGGCGCGGGGCGGCTCTCGCCCGACGCGCCGGTGCCCGTCGTCGACGTCGACGCCGTGCACCGCCGGGCGGGCGGAGCCGGTCTCGTGGCCCGCATGCTGCAGTCGGACGGGCACGACGCCGTCCTGGTCACCGTTCTCGGGGACGACGACGCGGCGGGACTGCTGCGCGCGGAACTCGACGGCGTGGCCGTGGTCGCCGGGCCTTCAGGCGCGCCGACGCCGGTCAAGACCAGGGTCCGCGCTTCGGGACAGCCCGTGGTGCGCTTCGACGAGGGCTGCGCGACACCGCCCGTGCCCGGCTGCACCGAGGAGATGCTCGCGGCACTCGAGGACGCCGACGCAATCGTCGCTGCGGACTACGGCAGGGGGTTGCTCGCGAACGACGAGCTCCGTGCGCGGCTCGAGACGCTTGCGGTGTCCGTCCCCGTGGTGTGGGACCCCCATCCGTCGGGCGCACGTCCCGTCCCGGGAGTCGCAGCAGTGACGCCGAACATCGGTGAGGCACTGCGTTTCGCCGACGTCGCAGGTTCGGGCACCCAGGCCGCAGCGGCCGCCGCCGACGTCCTGCTCGAGAAGTGGGGCAGCCGCGCCGTCCTGGTGACCATGGGCGAACACGGCGCGCTCGTGGGGGCGAGAGGGCTCCTGCCCCAGGTGGTGCCCGCCCCCCGCGTCACCGCGGCCGACCCCTGCGGGGCGGGCGACCGCTTCGCCTCCGCGCTCGCGGTCGGGCTCGCCCAGGGAGCTGCGATCGACGACGCGGCCCAGCAGGCGACGGAGGCCGCGGCGCATTTCCTCGGCTCCGGCGGCGTCGGAGCGATGGGCCGGGAGCGGCCTGCAGCTCCCGAACAGTTGCCGGTCGACGGCCTGGACGCTCTCACCGTGGCACGCCGGACGCGGGAGGCGGGCGGGACCGTGGTGGCCACCGGCGGGTGCTTTGACCTGCTGCACGCCGGCCACGCGCGGACCCTTGCCGCCGCCCGGCGGCTCGGCGACTGCCTCATCGTGTGTCTCAACTCCGACGAGTCGGTGCGTGGTCTGAAGGGCGAGACCCGGCCGATCATCAAGCAGGAGGACCGCGCCGAGCTGCTCTCGGCCCTCGAGTGCGTCGACGCAGTCCTCGTCTTCGGCGAGTCGACCCCGGAGGATGCCATCTCGCGCCTGCAGCCGGACATCTGGGTCAAGGGTGGCGACTACGCGGCCGAGGACCTTCCCGAGGCCGCGCTCGTCGCCAGCTGGGGTGGCAGGACCGTCACCGTCCCCTACATCCCAGCCCGCTCCACCACCAAACTTGCAGCCGCGCTCGCCCGAGTAGGCTGACGGGCTGCAGAGACGGGCCCGGACCGATCCAGCCGGCCGGGACCAAGCAACGAAAGGAACAGCATGACCGAGAACGCAGGAACCACAGCAGGTACAGGATTCAATCCGGGACGCGTCCTGGTGACGGGCGGGGGCTCCGGCCTCGGAGCAGCCATCGTCCAGGGCGTGATCGCCGCAGGTGGCACGCCGGTGGTGCTCGACCGCGACATCAGTCGCGTCACGGGCGTCAAGGCCTTCGAGGTCGACGTCGCCGACCGGGCGGCCGTGGAGGCGGCGGTTCGCGAGGCGGCAGAGATGATGGACGGCCTCGACGCCGTTGTCACCGCCGCCGGTATCGACCGGTGCGGACCGCTCGACACGGTGCCCGCGGACCAGTGGGAGAAGGTGATCGGTGTGAACCTCATGGGCACGGCGTCGACCGCCCGTGCCGCGCTGCCCTACCTGAAGAAGACCCACGGGCGCGTCGTGACGATCGCCTCGACGCTCGGCATCAAGGCGGTCGGCGACGCGACGGCCTACTGCGCCTCGAAGTTCGGCGTGATGGGCTTCTCGCAGGCCCTGGCAGCGGAGACCGCCGGCCAGATCGGTGTGACGACGATCATCCCCGGCGGGATGAAGACGCGCTTTTTCGACGATCGCGACGAGCAGTACAAGCCCCAGGACGACTCACGGCTTAACGATCCCGAGCGCGTCGCCGAGGCGATCCTGTTCGCGCTGTCGCAGCCCAAGAGCTGCGAGATCCGCGAGATGGTCATCGCCCACGCAGAAGAAGGCTCGTGGCCCTGAGTTCGGCCACGTCCGCGTAGACGGCGGCGGGCTGGACCGGCGCGACGAACGAGTCATCGTGCTCGCATCGTTCCGCCGTCCAGCCCACCTGGGTCACGTCCACACCGCACACGGGGCAGTGCGTCACCCAGGAGAAGTGCACGCGGTGGAGCGTGCGTCCCATCGCCCCGGCGTTGATCACGTTGCCGATCCAGTAAACGCCGACCGTCGGCGTGCCGACCGCCTGGGCGAGGTGGCGCGGCCCGCTGTCGTTGCCCACCATGACGGCGCTGCGGTCCAGCACGCCGGTCAGCTCCCCGAGCGACAGCTGACCGGCGAGCGAGCGCACGTTCGCCGTCGGATCCGCCTCGAGGGCCAGCCGGACGATGTCCTCCGCCGTCGGGACGTCCGTCTCGTCCCCGACCACCAGCACCTCGCACCCGTCCGCTGCCGCGCGCACCGCGACCTCCGCGAACGACGACGACGGCCATCTCCTGCGGGGGTCCGTGGCGCCGGGGTGAAGGGCGATCACGGCGCCCTCGCCGGTGAGTTGTGCGGCGCGGTCTGCTTCGCCCGGCAGCACGTGCACCCGTGGCTCCAGGTCCACGGGAACGGCGCCGGCGAGTCCCACCACCTCCAGCGCGCGGAACACCTCGTGCTGGTAGTAGACGTACGGGATCGTGCGCTCCAGCGCGACGGCGTCCGGCGTCCGCGTGCCCACGGTGTGGCGCGCGCCGAGGCGCAGGAGGAACGGGTTCGAGTTCCGCCCGCCGCCGTGTAGCTGGACGGCGAGATCGAAGGAGCCGCGGATCCCGGTGAAGAACCGCTCGACGGCTTCCGGGTCCTCGTCCCCGGGGCGTACGCCGGGGGAGAACGGGAGCTCCAGCACCGCCGACACCGGCCCTGGCCGCCCGGCGAGCAGCGCCGCATGCCCCGGCATACCGAGGAGGGTGATCTCCGCCTCCGGGTAGGCGTCCTTCAGGGCGGCGATGGCAGGCATCGCGAACATGAGGTCGCCGAGCCCTCCACCGCGCAGGACGGCGATGCTCCGCACGTCCTCGAACGGTTCGAGCACCGGTCCGACCGACCTCGCGGTGTCCTGCCGTCCGCCGAAATCCGCCGTCGTATCCTGCTGCATCACGTTCTTCCCCGTTCATCTGCTGGTGGCTTCGCCGGTACGGCTGCCCGTACGGACTGCAGTGCTCCTGCTGTCCATGCCTTTCTCGCTGCGGGTGGGCGGCCGCCTCTTCTCCTGGTGCCACACTATGCTAAGCGTGCTGATGGTTGCGCGAGCGGCGCAGAAATCGGACGGTGACGTGTGTGAACGGGCGCACGCTGGGTACGGGATCACTAGCCGCGCGGTGGGAACGAGCCGCGCCGGTACTCGACATCAAGGAGCGCAATGTCCATCAACTCCCAGGCAGACACTCTGCTTGATGTGCAGGCCGATCGATCGATCACGATCCATGACCCGCGGGACGGCAGTGAGGTCGGCACCCTGCCCTGCGTCGCTCGCGAGCAGGTGGCACTCGCCATCTCACTGGCACGGACCGTGCAGCCGGAATGGGCCGCGACGAGCCCGGCGGACCGCGGTGCTGCCCTGCGCCGAGCTGCCGCCGCGCTGCGGGAGGGCGCGCAGGAACTGGCGGAGCTGAACACGCGGGAGACCGGCAAGCTGCTCGAGGACTCGCTCGGCGGCATCGAGGCCGGGATCTCGACCCTCGAGCAGTATGCGGAACTGGGTCCGGTGCACCGTGGGCTGAGCCTTCGTGGCGCGGTCACTGCGACCGACTACACCGTCGCGGAGCCGCGCGGCGTAGCCGTGCTCCTGACGCCGTGGAACGATCCGGTGGCCGTCGCCGCCGGACTCATCGGTGCGGCCCTGGTCACCGGCAACGTCGTCATCCATAAGCCGAGCGAGCGCTGCCCGCACGTCGGCGAACTGCTGGGGCGCCTGCTCCAGCCCGCCTTCCCGGAGGGAGTCCTCACCACCCTGACCGGTGGCGCCGAGGTGGGCCAGATGCTGACCATGGAGACCGGCGTGGACGTCTTCGCCCACGTCGGCTCCAGCGCTACGGGAGCACGCATCGCGCGGACCGCCTCACTCACCGGCGCACACGTCATCCGGGAGAACGGCGGCAACGACCCGCTGATCGTCGACGCCGATGTCGATCCCGTCTGGGCGGCCTCACAGGCGGCACTGGGTGCCTTCGCCAACAGCGGCCAGATCTGCACCTCGGTCGAGCGGATCTACGTCCACCGGGGAATCGCCGAGCCGTTCCTGGCCGCGCTCGTCGACGAGGCACGGCGGCGGAACGCCGGCGGAATTCGCCAGCCCCTCGTCGACCGCCGCATGCGGGAGATCGTGGACGGGCAGGTCGGCGAGGCCATCCGGCTCGGCGCGGAATGCCTCGAGGGTGGTTCGGTGCCGGACGGGCCGGGCGCCCACTACCCGGCGACCGTCCTTGCCGGCTGCACCGAGGCGATGACCGTCATGACGGAGGAGACGTTCGGACCGGTCGCACCGGTGACCGTCGTGGAGAGCTTCGACGAGGGCCTCCGGCGTGCCGCGGGCGGCCCCTACGGCCTCGCCGCCTCCGTGCTGACGGGCAGCATCGCGCACGCCCAGCAGGCCATCGCCGGGCTGCCGGTGGGCACGGTCAAGGTGAACGCCGTCTTCGGCGGTGCGCCGGGCGGGTCCGCGCAGCCGCGGGGCATCAGCGGGGCGGGCTTCGGCTACGGACCGGAACTGCTGGACGAGTTCGCCCTCGTGAAGGTCGTGCACATCAGTGCGCCGCAGGAGGGCGCCTGATGGACGACGCGCGCCGGAACGACCAGGCGGACCGTCCGGAGCTCCTGCCGGACGAGCGGGTACCGGGCGTACACGACGCGGACGGCATCGCCGGCGACCTCTCGGAGGTACGCGGCCTCGCGGCGTGGGTCCCCCCGGCCATCGCCGACCGGTCGCCGCGTGTGACGGTCGTCGGCGACGCGATGCTGGACGGCTGGTGGAGCGGAACCATCGAACGGTTCTGCCGTGAGGCGCCCGCGCCCGTCGTGGACGTCACCCGGCGGGACTATGCCGCAGGAGGCGCGGCGAACACCGCCATGAACCTCGCCGCCCTGGGGGCGAGGGTCCGGATGTGCGGCCTGATCGGAACGGACGACGCCGGGCGCCGCCTGCGGGGCATCCTCCACGCCGCGGGCGTGGACACCACGGACCTCGTGCAGGACGAGCGGGTCGGCACCACCACGAAGTACCGCATCCTCGGTGGGGACCAGGTCATGCTCAGGCTCGACGACACGCACGACGGCCTTCCACCGTCTGCCATCACGTCGCTCGCCGCAAGGATCCCGGACGCGGTCGCGGGGGCTGATGCCGTCGTCGTGTGCGACTACGGCTCCGGAGCCCTGGGCGACGAGGTCCGCGAGGCACTCGGGCACGCCTCGAGGCTGGACCCGGGCATGCTCGTCGTCGTCGACGCGCACGACACTGCCGTGTGGTCCGCCCTGGCGCCGGACATCGTGACGCCGAATGCCCAGGAGGCCGCGCAGGTCCTCGGGACGCGCCTCGATCCGCGGTCCGACCGTGCTGCCACGGTGACCGGACTGAGCAGTCGGCTCCTCTCCGCGACGAATGCTTCCGCCGTCGTGGTGACGCTGGATCGTGACGGCACGGTACTCCTCGGCGAGGACGGCGAGGAACACCGCACGTGGGCCAAACCCGCCACCGAGAAGCAGGCTTCCGGCGCCGGTGACACCTTCGTCGCCAGCCTCACCGCCGCACGCGCTGCCGGTCTTCCCCTGACCACGAGCCTCGACCTCGCGCAGGCAGCGGCCGACGTCGTCGTGCACCGCCCGGGCACGTCGGTGTGCACCACGGGCGACCTGGCGGCGCACCTGCAGCAGTTCGCCGACACCGCGCTGGCGACCGCGGAGCTGCTGAGGAGGGTGAAGGAGGACCGAGCCGCCGGGAAGCGGATCGTGCTGACGAACGGGTGCTTCGACGTGCTGCACCGGGGCCACACGCGCTACCTCAACCAGGCGAAGCAGCTCGGCGACGTGCTCGTCGTCGCGCTCAACGACGACGACGGCGTCAGACGCCTCAAGGGCCCCGACCGCCCGATCAACCCGATCGCGGACCGCGCGGCGATCATCGCCTCGCTGAGCTGCGTCGACTACGTGACGGTCTTCGGGACGGACACGCTGGTTCCGCTGATCGAACTCCTGAGGCCCGACGTCTACGCGAAGGGCGGCGACTACACCGCCCAGATGCTGGAGGAGACGCCCGCCGTCGAAGCCTGCGGCGGCAGGGTCAGCATCCTCGACTACGTCCCGGAGCGTTCCACCGCGGCGGTGGTCCGCAGGATCCGTTCGACGCCGCTCGCCGGTGATGTGCCGTGACACCGCGCTGGTCGGGGGAGTGGGCCGTCGAAGCGCCCGCCGAGGAGCCCCTCGTGGATGTGCTGATCCCCTCCTTCGGGCGTCCCGCGGAACTCGCCGTCACACTGTCGGGGCTCGCCGCGCAGGAGGGCGTACCGTTCCGCGTGATCGTGAGCGACCAGACCGAAGGGGAAGTGGCATCCTTCACGGCGCCGGCCGTGAGCGCCATGGTGCGGGTGCTCGAAGCCCAGGGACGGCACATCCGCCTCGAGCGGCACCTGCCGCGTAGGGGGCTGGCCGAACACCGCGAGTACCTCCTGGGACTGGCAGGTGCTCCGTTCGTCCTCTTCCTCGACAACGACGTCTGGCTCGAGCCCGGGTCCCTCGACCGCATGTGCAAGGCATTGCGGGCTGCTGGCTGCGGCTTCGTGGGGTCCGCCGTGCAGGGTTTGTCCTACCTCGACGACCGTCGGCCCCATGAGCGGACCGAGTTGGCGCTGTGGCCCGGCAACAGGGTGCAGCCCGAGCGGATCCGCCCGGGAACCGCAGGGTTCGCCCGGTGGCCGCTCCACAACGCGGCGAACCTGGCGCACGCCGCCGCCGACCTCGCGGTACCGCCCGGTGAGTGGCTGCTGTACAGGGTCGCCTGGGTCGGGGGGTGCGTCCTGTTCGACAGGGAGTACCTCGTGGAGTGCGGTGGGTTCGACTTCTGGGACCAACTGCCTCCGGAGCATGCCGGAGAGGACGTCGCCGCGCAGTGGCGCGTCATGGAGCGCTACGGAGGCGCGGGCATCATCCCGTCGGGAGCCGTCCACCTCGAGGCGCCCACCACGGTGACGGACCGTGAGATAGACGCTGCCCACGTGATCCTGGGCCAGTGACGGTGCTCTCCAGCCGGGAGCACCACCGTGCAAGGTAACCGATACGAAGGAGCACCACATGGCAGATCCGAGCCCGATCGACATCCAGAAGGCACTGGGCGGCATGGAGTATCCGGCATCGAAGGAGGACCTCGTCCAGCACGCGAAGGACAAGGGCGCCGACGACGCGGTCCTGGACACGCTCAACGGCCTGCCTGACCGCGAGTTCGACTCGCCGACGGATGTGAACAAGGAAGCGTCCAAGTAGAACCACACCGGTGACGGCACTTCCGACGCACGCCGGGGAAGTGCCGTCATCGGCGGGGGCGTCCCGGAAGGACGGCATGAAGAACCAGGCATCGCACGATGGCCGGCAGTCCGAGTCCGAGGACCACGGGGACCGGACGGGAGCGTCGGGTGGGGAGGGCGTGCTGACCGTCATCATCGCGTTCGTCGCGAACCTCCTGGTGGCGGCCGCCAAGACCGTCGCGGCGATCATCACCGGTTCCGCCTCGATGACGGCGGAGGCCGCGCACTCCTGGGCGGATACCGGCAACCAGGTGTTCCTGCTCATTGCGGAGCGCACGTCCCGGCGGCGCCGGGACACGTCGCATCCCATGGGCTACGGCCGGGAAGCGTACGTCTGGTCGATGTTCGCCGCCTTCGGGCTGTTCACGGCCGGTGCCGTCGTGTCGATCACGCACGGGGTGCAGCAACTGCTGGAGCCGGAACCAGCGGGGGACTACGGCGTCGCCTACGCGGTCCTCGCGGTCGCCTTCGTCCTCGAGGGGATCTCCTTCACGCAGGCGTTCCGGCAGGCGAAGAAGGCCGGGCGCGAGCGGGGCACCACCACGTTGCGGAGCGTCTCCACCACGTCGAACCCGACACTGCGTGCGGTGTTCGCGGAGGACGCGGCGGCGCTGATCGGCCTCGTGATCGCGTTCCTCGGGATCCTGCTGCACCAGCTGACCGGATCCCCGGTGCCGGATGCCGTCGGTTCTATCCTCGTGGGGGTTCTCCTCGGCGTGATCGCCCTCATCCTCATCGACCGCAACCGCCGCTTCCTCGTCGGCCAGGCCGTGTCGCCGTCGACGCTGGAAGCCGTCGCCGCCCGGCTGACGGCCCACAGCAGCATCGAGCGGGTGACCTACCTGCACCTCGAGTACGTGGGCCCCGAGCGCCTCTACCTCGTGGCCGCGGTAGACCTGGTGGGTGACCGCCGGGAGCACGACGTCGCGGTGTCGCTCAGGGGCGTGGAGCGCAACATCGAGCAGCACGAACGGATCGAGGAAGCCGTTCTCACGCTGTCCACGCGCGACGAACCTGCTCTCTCCTTCCCGGCGGGGAACGGGGCCGCCGCCGGAGGAGCCTGACGCCCTGAGGCTCCGACGCCACGGAACACGGCAGCGGCTCGGCGTGTCAGACGCCGGTGGCGTCCCCGGCCGTGTCCACGGGAGCCGGAGTCGACCCTGCCACCGCCGCATCCTGCGAGGACCCGCCGGCGATGTTCACCATCCAGGTGATCCCGAAGCGGTCGACGCACATACCGAAGCTGTCCCCCCACGGTGACAGGGCGAGGGGCACGATCTCGCTGCCGCTGAGCGAGAGCGCCTCCCAGTAGCGGCGCAGTTCGGTCTCGTCGTCGCCGCTGACCGACAGGGAATGCCCGGCCGGGGCCGAGTACTCCATGCTGTTCGGCGTGTCCGCGGCCATCAGGACCTGGCCGGAGGGAGTGGTCAGCATCGAGTGCATGATCTTGGACTGCTCCGCGGGGTCCTCGCTCACCTGGTACTCGGCGAAGGTGCTGCTCTGGAGCTCCCCGCCGAACACGGACTGGTAGAACTCCATCGCCTGCGCGGCGGTGTCCCTGAAACTGAGGTAGGTGTTGATCGTCGCTGCCATGGTGTCCGCCTCTGACCGGTGGCTCTCGCCACGCTCGATGGGTGCCGGTGATGGTTGCGATTATGGTCCAGCCAGGCCGTTCAGGGAAGGGCAGCAGGAAAGGGCAGCAGGGGAGGGCAGGACGACGAGGGCCGCGGAGTTCTGCAACCGGGGGGCTGTGGAGCTGTGCAGCTGTGGAGCCGCGGTCCGCAGCTTCCGGGCGATCAGGAGGGCGTCGGCTCGGGGCGCGCGCTGATCGCGCCCGCGATCTTCTCCTCCAGCGATGTGATCGTGGCGTCCGGCAGGACGATGAGGCCGTCCAGTTCGCGCCGGGCACGGCGGTAGGCCGTCTGGCGCTCGGCGGCGGTGGCGGCGTCGTCGATCGCCACCGTCACGAGCTTCCGGGCCGTCTCCAGCCGTTGCCGCTCCTCCACGCTGAAGCCGCTCGCCCGCACGCGGCGGGCCTCGGTCTCGGCCACCTGGAAGGCGACGTCGTACGAGGTGACGGCGGACCGGTAGTCGGAGAGCTCCTCGGCAGTGACCGTGGTGGGATCCTCGGGTCGGAGGGAGTCCGCTTCCCGTTTGGCCCGGAGGAAGGCGACCGTCAGGGGCTCCCTGACGTCGGTCATGGTCGGGTAGTCGATGAGCTTCGCCGCGTCGAGTTCGTAGGACAGCCATTTCCGGTCGATCTCGTCGTGGAGGCGTGCGACCTGCTGTACGCTCCGTTCGTTCCCGCGGTCCGGCCGCTCCTGACCGTGTGCGGGGTGCTCGGCCGGCCCGTGCCCCTCGACGGCATTCGGGTGTTTCAGCCGGTACAGCTCCATCCTGCGCTGGTGGCGGCGCTCGCTCGCCTCGGTCCAGGACCGTCCCCACACGGCGAACACGCCCGAGAGCGGGAAGACGAGCCACCAGTAGTGACCGGCGAAGGACAGGATTTCGTTCACGCGTCCATGGTAGGCCCGGATGCCGGCGGGGCGCCGGGCGCATCAGTCCCCGGACCGCTCGCGGCCCGGATGCTGCCTTCGCGTCCTCCGGAGGAGCGACGCCAGGATCAGCCCGCTGACGAGGAGATGCAGGACCGATAGGGACGGCAGTACCGTCAGGAGCAGGGTGGTGACGAGACCCAGCAGGACCGCGACCTGCAGGAACGACAGGTAGTGGGCCGGGATGGGTCGGGGCCACGGATGGAATTCGATGGTGGGCGGCGCGTCGGCGGCCTTCCTGAACATGGTGTCCTCCGGAGTCGGATACCTGCCATCGTGCAGGAGTCCACGGCGCCCGGGCAACGGGTATCCGGCACGCCCTGCGGTGTTGACCGGACCGGGAAATCGCCTGGACGACGGAGAAAAGACGAATCCCCGTCCTCCAGGCGGCGAGACCTGATGAACGGGGATTCGAGGTGCACCCCTCGGGACTTGAACCCGAAACCCATTGATTAAGAGTCAATTGCTCTGCCAATTGAGCTAGAGGTGCGTGGCGTTTTACCTCCCGATTTCACTCGCTCGGGTCATCCGCAACAGCATGAAACTCTACCAGTACTTGAGCCGAAACCTTAAATCGGGGTGGCTCTGCCGGTCCGTAGGGTCCCAGATCGATCGTGGCGGACCCCGCAGTGTCCACTCTGTGGAATCGACGGACGCGACGACGCCCCGGCGCTAGGCTGGCGCCATGACGAATCCCGCTCCGGCCAGACACGACCACTCGGACACGGCACGCCAGGAGGTCCGAACCCTGAGCGTCCCGTCCGCCGAGTTGCGGAATGAACTGGCGGGCGTCTCGCCTTCCGTCGAGGTCGTCCTCTGGGACTTCCTCGACGCGCCGGACGGGTTCGATCTGACGGAGCTCGACGCCGCCGTCCTGCCCTACACCGGCCGCGCCCACCTGGATGGCGCGCTGGACTCCGCTCCCAATCTGATGCTGGTCCAGACGCAGTCCACGGGCTACGACGGGGTCGCCGACCTGGTGGCCCCGGAGGTAGCGATAGCGACGGCGTCAGGGGTGCATGCGGCGGCGACCGCCGAGCTGGCCGTCGGACTCGCCCTCGCCTCGCTGCGTGGCATCGACGACGCCGTGCGCCAGCAGGCGGAGGGCCGATGGCACAGCGCCCGCTATCCCGGGCTGGCCGACCGTCGGGTCCTCCTCGTGGGTGTGGGTGGGATCGGCGAGCAGATCCGCAAGAGACTCGCGCCGTTCGAAGCGACCGTGACGCGCGTCGGCAGCGCGGCGCGCGACGACGAGTTCGGGCACGTCCACGGCTCCGACGAACTCGTGGCGCTCGCTCCACACCACGACGTCGTCATCGTCATCACGCCGCTGACCGAGGCGACGAGGGGCCTCATCGGCCGGGACGTGCTCGCGGCTCTGCCGGACGGAGCGCTCGTGGTCAACGTGGCCAGGGGTGCGGTGGTGGACACCGGGGCGCTCACGGCGGAGGTGATGGCAGGGCGCCTCATGGCGGCCCTCGACGTCGTGAATCCTGAACCACTGCCCGAGGGACATCCGCTGTGGAGCGCGCCCGGTGTTCTCATCACACCCCACGTCGGAGGGAACACGGAGGCCTTCCCGCCGCGGATCCTCGCGCTACTCAAGCGTCAGGTCGAACGGCTCGGAAGCGGCCGGGAGCCGCTGAACCTCGTGCGGCGGGGCCCCTGGGATTAGCGCAGTCCGGCTCACAGGGCCGCGGGGCTCATGCCATCGAGATGAACGACTCCATGAACGCCCTGAAGTCGGTCACGTCGTCGTCCTGCGCCAGCCGCAGGGGACTGCCGGGACCGATGTCGAGCACGGGGGCCTCCGAGACACCGAAACGGAAGGCGCGCCCGGTGCTCGTGCCCACCTCGTAGCTGTCGTCGTCGTCCCACTGCAGTGCGTGGGCGAGGTTCGTCATGTTGACCTCGACGGGCACGCCGGCGCTGGTGATGGCGGTGAGGTCGACGGGCGCGATCATGAGCTCGACGGGCTTCCACCTGTACCCGATCACATAACCGGTATCCGCCGTGACCGCTTCCCCCCGCCCGGCATGGCGTGCTGCGTACACGAGGTTGTAGTCGCCGTAGTTGGGAATCTGGGCGTCGAACACGCGCCGGAGGGCGTTCTTCAGTCCCTGCCCGCCGTCGAGCGGTGGGGCGGGGTCGCGGGGCTCGTCAGGAGTCATGTCACGCCGTTGCGGTAGGAGGCTGTCGGACGTGTCCCCTCGGGGACTGCTCGCGGTGCGCTCGGCCTGCGGGCCGGAATCGCCCGCGAAACCCACACTGTACCGGAGGCTCGACCCACGGCACGAGGAGCCGCGCGGGAGCTCCGGGCTTCTGTCTCCGTCGCGGGGGGTTGTAACAGGAGGGTCATACGGCGAAACGGGCCTGTAACGCGGGCCTAGACTTGAACCCATGAGCGCGGAAACAACCCCAGACATCAAGCCAAGAAGCCGGGTCGTCACAGACGGCATCCATGCGGCACCGTCCCGCGGGATGCTGCGAGCCGTGGGCATGGGCGACGACGACTTCGCGAAGCCGCAGGTCGGCGTGGCAAGCTCCTGGAACGAGATCACTCCCTGCAACCTGTCGCTCAACCGCCTGGCGGAAGGCGCAAAGGCGGGCGTGCGTGACGCGGGCGGGTTCCCCATGCAGTTCGGTACGATCTCGGTGTCCGACGGCATCTCGATGGGCCACGAGGGAATGCACTTCTCGCTCGTTTCCCGTGAGGTCATCGCGGATTCGGTGGAGACGGTGATGCAGGCCGAACGTATCGACGGGTCGGTGCTCCTCGCCGGGTGTGACAAATCGCTTCCGGGCATGCTCATGGCGGCGGCCCGCCTCGACCTCGCCTCCGTGTTCCTGTACGCGGGCACCATCATGCCCGGCTTCGCGAAACTCGAGGATGGCACCGAGAAGGAGGTCACCCTGATCGACGCCTTCGAGGCGGTCGGAGCCTGCGCTGCAGGCAAGATGAGCCTCAAGGACCTCGACAGCATCGAACGCGCCGTCTGCCCGGGCGAGGGCGCGTGCGGTGGGATGTACACGGCGAACACGATGGCCTGCATCGGCGAGGCCCTCGGGATGTCCCTGCCGGGCTCGGCAGCGCCGCCCTCGGTCGACCGCCGTCGCGACATGTTCGCGCAGAAGTCGGGCGAGGCGGTCGTGAACCTGCTGCGCCTCGGCATCACGGCCCGCGACATTATGACGAAGAAGGCGTTCGAGAACGCCATCGCAGTCACCATGGCGTTCGGCGGCTCGACGAACGCGGTGCTGCACCTGCTGGCGATCGCCCGCGAGGCGGAGGTCGAACTGACGCTCGACGACTTCACGCGGATCGGTGACCGGATCCCGCACCTCGGCGACCTCAAGCCCTTCGGCCGCTACGTCATGTTCGACGTCGACAAGGTGGGCGGCGTGCCGGTCATCATGAAGGCACTGCTCGAGGCCGGCTTGCTGCACGGGGACTGCCTGACGGTGACCGGCAAGACCCTTGCGGAGAACCTCGCGGAGATCGAGCCGCCGGACCTCGATGGCAAGATCCTCCGCGCGCTCGACAACCCGATGCACAAGACCGGTGGCATCACCATCCTGCACGGTTCGATGGCTCCCGAGGGTGCCGTCGTCAAGAGCGCGGGTTTCGACGCCGACGTCTTCGAGGGCACCGCGCGCGTCTTCGAGCGCGAGCAGGGGGCGCTCGACGCACTCGACGCCGGCGGGATCCACGCGGGCGACGTCGTCGTGATCCGCTACGAGGGGCCGAAGGGCGGACCCGGCATGCGGGAGATGCTCGCGATCACCGGCGCGATCAAGGGTGCCGGTCTGGGCAAGGACGTGCTCCTGCTGACCGACGGCCGCTTCTCCGGAGGCACGACCGGCCTCTGCATCGGCCATGTGGCCCCGGAGGCTGTCGACGGCGGTCCCATCGCCTTAGTCCGTGACGGCGACCGCATCCGCGTCGACATCGCAGCCAAGAGCTTCGACCTCCTGGTCGACGAAGCGGAGCTCGAGCGGCGCAAGGAGGGCTGGGCGCCCCTGCCGGCCCGCTATACGAAAGGCGTCCTGTCGAAGTATGCAAAGCTCGTGCACTCCGCATCCGAGGGTGCGTACACGGGCTAGGGGTGCCAGAGGGGGATCCGGGCTGGAGGAGGAACTCCGGCCCGGATCGTGCCGATCAGGCGGGTGACGTCCACTCACCGGACAGCCTGTCCACGATGCGAGACGGGGACAGGTGCGGTTGACACCCTTTCCGCAGGGCGTGGAAACTACAGGTATGCAGCTCGAACCCGTAGTCGTCGTCCTTATACAGCGCGTGGCCTGAACCCCGTCCGGTAGACGACTACAGTCACGCGCAACCCCTCGCAGAGCCTCATACGGCTGAGGGGTTTTTTTGTTGACACAACCTGTCGGCAAGGAAGCCCGTGGAAGTCCGTCCGCAGTCATAGCTGCAGCAGTGCAGCACCCGTTCCAAAGGAAGTCTCAGATGTCCAAGGGATCGCCCATCAGCCCAGCGCTGCTGGCAGCAAGGCCAGCACCTCCCGCAGCACCCGCGCGTGAGACGGCCCCCGTCGTCCCTGTGAGCGCGGTGCGCGGCCCGAACAGGGTCGTCCCGCCCACCGAGATGCTCGGGTCGGCGGCGATCGTCCGGTCCCTCGAGGAGCTCGGCGTCGACGACGTCTTCGGTCTCCCCGGCGGAGCCATCCTCCCGACCTATGACCCGCTGCTGGCGTCGACGAAGCTCCGTCACATCCTCGTCCGCCACGAGCAGGGAGCCGGCCACGCGGCACAGGGGTACGCCATGGTGACAGGGCGTCCTGGTGTCTGCATCGCCACCTCGGGTCCCGGTGCCACCAACCTCGTGACGGCGATCGCCGATGCCCACATGGACTCGGTGCCCATGGTCGCGATCACCGGCCAGGTCTCCAGCGCCTTCATCGGGTCCGACGCGTTCCAGGAGGCGGACATCGTCGGCATCACGATGCCGATCACGAAGCACTCGTACCTCGTCACGAAGGCCGAGGACATCCCGCGCGTCCTGGCCGAGGCGTTCCACATCGCCACGACGGGACGTCCCGGGCCCGTGCTGGTCGACGTCGCCAAGGACGCCCAGCAGTCGTCCATGACCTTCTCCTGGCCGCCCAAGGTGGACATCCCCGGTTACCGGCCCGTCGTCCGCGGACACTCCAAGCAGGTGCGCGAGGCTGCACGCCTCATCGGTGCCTCGCAGCGCCCCGTCTTCTACGTGGGCGGTGGCGTGGTCAAGGCGCATGCCTCGGTCGAGCTGAAGGAGCTCGCCGAGCTCGTCGGCGCCCCGGTTGTCACGACCCTCATGGCGCGGGGTGTGTTCCCCGACTCGCACGACCAGCATGTGGGAATGCCGGGCATGCACGGCTCGGTGTCCGCGGTGACGGCGCTGCAGCAGGCGGATCTCCTGATCACCCTGGGTGCGCGCTTCGACGACCGCGTGACAGGCGTGCTGTCCAGCTTCGCCCCGCATGCGAAGGTGATCCACGCGGACATCGATCCTGCCGAGATCTCAAAGAACCGGACCGCGGACGTCCCCATCGTCGGCTCGGTCAAGGAGATCATCCCTGAACTGACTGCTGCGGTACGCGAGGCGTTCGACGCACAGGAGCGGCCGGACATCTCGGCATGGTGGAAGACCATCCGCCACCTGCGCGAGACGTACCCGGTCGGCTTCACCCAGCCCGACGACGGCCTGTCGGCTCCGCAGCAGGTCATCAAGCGCATCGGCGAGTTGACCGGACCCGAGGGCGTCTTCGTCTCGGGCGTCGGCCAGCACCAGATGTGGGCTGCCCAGTTCATCCAGTACGAGCGCCCCCATGCCTGGCTCAACTCCGGCGGCCTGGGCACCATGGGGTACTCCGTCCCCGCCGCGATGGGTGCCAAGGTGGGCAACCCGGACCGCGTCGTCTGGGCGATCGACGGCGATGGCTGTTTCCAGATGACCAACCAGGAACTCGCGACCTGCGTCATCAACAACATCCCGATTAAGGTCGCGGTGATCAACAATTCGTCGCTCGGCATGGTGCGGCAGTGGCAGACGCTCTTCTACGAGGGCCGCTACTCGAACACGGACCTCAACACAGGCCACGACACCGTGCGCGTCCCGGACTTCGTGAAGCTCGCCGACGCATACGGTTGCGTCGGCCTGCGATGCGAGCGGGACGAGGACATCGATGCGACCATCGAGCAGGCACTGGCCATCAACGACCGCCCCGTCGTCATCGACTTCGTCGTGAGCCGCGACTCGATGGTATGGCCGATGGTGCCCTCGGGCGTCAGCAACGACCTCATCCAGATCGCCCGCAACATGACCCCCACGTGGGAACAGGAGGACTGACGGTGGCACGACACACCCTTTCCGTGCTCGTCGAGGACGTGCCCGGCGTCCTGACGCGAGTCGCCAGCCTGTTCGCGCGGCGGGCGTTCAACATCAACTCCCTCGCGGTCGGACCGACCGAGGTAGCGGGAATGTCCCGCATCACCGTTGTGGTGGAAGCCGAGGGTGACCTCCTCGAGCAGGTCACCAAGCAGCTGAACAAGCTCATCAACGTCATCAAGATCGTCGAGCTCACCTCGGAGCAGTCCGTGCAGCGCGACCACGTCCTGATCAAGGTCAGGGCCGACGCCGCGACGCGCCTGCAGGTGACCCAGGCCGCGGACCTGTTCCGGGCCTCCGTCGTCGACGTGTCGATCGACTCGCTGATCATCGAGGCCACGGGCACCCCCGAGAAGCTCTCGGCGCTCCTGTCCGTGCTCGAGCCGTTCGGCATCCGCGAGATCGTCCAGTCAGGCACCCTCGCGATCGGCCGAGGTGCGAAGTCGATGAGCGACCGCGCCCTGCGCAGCGCCTGACGCACCCTTCCCAACCCCTTTCCAGCATCACCCACCCAAGGAGAAACACCCGTGACCGAGATGTTCTATGACGACGACGCAGACCTTTCCATCATCCAGGGCCGCACCGTGGCAGTCATCGGCTACGGCAGCCAGGGCCACGCCCACGCCCTGAGCCTCAGGGACTCCGGCGTCGACGTGCGCGTTGGGCTGAAGGAAGGATCGGCGTCGCGCGCCAAGGCAGAGGCCGAGGGGCTGCGGGTGCTCTCCGTCGCCGAGGCGACCGCCGAAGCGGACCTCATCATGGTGCTGACCCCCGACCAGGTGCAGCGGCACGTGTACAAGGCCGACATCGCACCGAACCTGCAGGCTGGTGACGCCCTGTTCTTCGGCCACGGCTTCAACATCCGCTACGGCTACATCCAGCCGCCCTCGGACGTCGACGTCGCCCTCGTGGCCCCCAAGGGTCCCGGCCACATCGTCCGCCGCGAGTTCGAGGCCGGCCGCGGCGTCCCCGACCTCATCGCCGTCGAGCAGGACGCCTCGGGCAAGGCCCGCGACCTCGCCCTGTCCTACGCGAAAGCGATCGGCGGAACCCGCGCGGGGGTCATCGAGACCACCTTCACGGAGGAGACCGAGACCGACCTGTTCGGCGAGCAGGCCGTTCTGTGCGGCGGCGCGTCGCAGCTCGTCCAGTACGGCTTCGAGACGCTGACCGAAGCAGGCTACAAGCCTGAGGTTGCGTACTTCGAGGTGCTGCACGAGCTCAAGCTCATCGTCGACCTCATGGTCGAGGGTGGTATCGCCAAGCAGCGCTGGAGCGTCTCCGACACGGCGGAGTACGGCGACTACGTCTCCGGCCCGCGCGTGATCACCCCCGAGGTGAAGGAGAACATGAAGGCAGTCCTCGCGGACATCCAGAACGGTGCCTTCGCCAAGCGCTTCATCGACGACCAGGATGCCGGAGCTCCCGAGTTCACGGCGCTGCGTAAGAAGGGCGAGGATCACCCGATCGAGAGCACGGGCCGCGAACTGCGCAAGCTCTTCTCCTGGATCAAGACGAACGACGACTACACCGAGGGTTCGGTCGCGCGCTAGCGCCAGCCCCCTTCGGTCCTTCCGGCAGGACACGTGATCGACGCTCAGTGACGAGCACGTGCCCTGCCGGAGTCGTGTCCGCTCCTGTCCGGCTCACGGCCGGTGCGCTCGCGACACCGCCCGAGGACGTCCCACACCGCCTGATCCCGTTCGATCCCGCCTGATCCGGTTCGATCCCGTTCGATACAGCCAGTTCCCCGCAGAAGGAAATCCCGTGACCACCAAGCCCGTCGTCCTCCTCGCCGAGGAACTCTCACCCGCAACCGTCGAAGCACTGGGACCCGATTTCGAGATCCGCAGCACCGACGGCGCCGATCCCACCCAGCTCATCGCGGCGCTGGCGGACGTCGATGCCGTCCTGGTGCGCTCGGCGACGCAGATGGACGAGGAGGCCATCAGGGCTGCCCCGAAACTGAAGGTCATCGCACGCGCCGGAGTGGGCCTGGACAACGTCGACATCAAGGCGGCCACCCAGGCCGGCGTCATGGTCGTGAACGCTCCGACGTCGAACATCATCTCCGCCGCGGAACTCACCGTCGGCCACATCCTCAGCCTCGCGAGGAACATCCCGCAGGCCAGTGCGGCCCTGAAGGCGGGGGAGTGGAAGCGCTCGAAGTACTCGGGCACGGAGTTGTACGAGAAGAACATCGGCATCATCGGCCTGGGCCGCATCGGTGCACTGGTCGCGGCGCGGCTGCAGGGGTTCGGCACCACGATCCTCGCCTACGACCCCTATGTCACCTCGGCGCGCGCAGCTCAGCTCGGGGTGCGCCTCGTGTCGCTGGACGAGCTGCTGCGTGAGTCGGACTTCGTGACCATCCACATGCCGAAGACGCCCGAGACCGTCGGCATGCTCGGCGCCGATGCCTTCGCCCTGATGAAGGACACCGCGTACGTCGTCAACGTGGCCCGCGGTGGTCTCGTCGACGAGGAGGCGCTGCACACGGCGCTGGAGCAGGGCCAGATCGCCGGCGCAGGCGTTGACGTCTTCGTGAAGGAGCCCAGCACCGATCTTCCGTTCTTCGCGCACGACAGCGTCGTCGTCACGCCGCACCTCGGGGCGTCCACGGAGGAAGCCCAGGAGAAAGCGGGCATCTCCGTCGCGAAGTCCGTGCGCCTCGCACTCGCGGGTGAACTCGTACCCGACGCCGTGAACGTCGCGGGCGGCGTCATCGACCCCGCGGTGCGCCCCGGCATCCCGCTCATGGAGAAGCTGGGTCGCATCTTCACGGCACTGACGCACGCCTCCCTCACACAGATCGACATCGAGGTGGCCGGGGAGATCGCCTCCCTGGACGTCAAGGCCCTGGAGCTCGCCGCGCTCAAGGGTGTCTTCACCGACGTCGTGTCCGAGCAGGTCTCGTACGTCAACGCCCCCGTCCTGGCGGAGCAGCGCGGCGTGACGTGCCGCCTCGTCACCACGCCGGAGTCGGAGGAGTACCGTAACGTGCTGCGCCTGCGCGGTGCGCTGTCCGACGGGTCGCAGATCTCGGTCGCCGGGACCCTGACCGGGCCGAAGCAGGTGGAGAAGCTCGTCGGGGTGAACGGCTACGACCTGGAGATCCCGATCAGCGACCACCTCCTGGTGCTGCTGTACACCGACCGGCCCGGCGTGATCGGCGCCCTGGGACGGCTCCTCGGGGAGCGCGGCATCAACATCGCCGGCATGCAGGTGGCACGCAACAAGGAAGGCGGCCAGGCGCTGTCGCTCCTGACCGTCGACAGCTCCGTGCCGCAAGACGTCCTCGACGCGATCCGCGCCGAGATCGGTGCCACCGTGGCCCGGGAAGTGGATCTTCAGGACTGACGGGAGCCGAGAATGGCGACCCACCGATTGCCCGCGGCGCCGGAGACGGCCACGCAGGTCCTGTCGCGGGACACCCCGCCCGTCCTGCGGATCCAGCCCGGAGACCGTGTCGTCGTCGAATCCCTCGACGCGTGGGGGCACCTCGAACGCCAGGAGGCACCGGGAGCGGTGACACCCTACCGGTTCGAGGATCGTCGGGGCCATGCGCTGACCGGACCGATCGAGGTGGCCGGCGCCATGCCGAGGGACGTGCTGTCGGTAGGCTTCGACACGCTCGAGACCGCCGAGTGGGGCTGGACGGCGGCCGGACGCCGCGATGACGCCTTCATGCGCAGCATGGGACTGGAGGGCACCGATCCGGCCTGGCTCCTGTGGGAACTGGACAGCGGGGCCGGAACGGGCACGAACCAGTATGGGCATGTCGTCCGGCTCGCTCCGTTCCTCGGCGTGGTGGGGCTTCCGCCGATCGAGCCGGGCGAGCACTCGACGACGCCGCCGCGCACGCAGGGCGGCGGCAACATCGACTGCCGTGAGCTCACGGCCGGCTCGACGCTGTTCCTGCCGGTCACGGTGCCCGGCGCGTTGCTACACCTCGGTGACGGCCACGCGGCACAGGGCGACGGCGAGGTGGGTGGCACCGCCATCGAGTGCGGCATGACGACCACGCTCACGGTCGACATCGTGCGGGACGCGCCCCTCCGCTCCATTCACGCGGTCACTCCGACGTCGCGCATCACGTTCGGGTTCGACGCGGACCTTAACCGGGCGACGGCGGAGGCGCTCGGTGCCATGCTCACCTGGCTCCAGCAGCTTCACGGGGTGGAGCGTAAGGTGGCGCTCGCCCTCGCCAGCTCCGTCGTCGACCTCCGGGTCACTCAGATCGCGAACCACACGTGGGGCGTCCACGCCGTGCTGGCAATCGACGCCGTAGGGCAGGGCTGACCGGGGACGGACCTTCGCACTTGGGTAAATACGCACCGACCGGGGTAATTTCATAGGGTGACCTCCGCAGACGCAAAGCCCTCGTTCTATATCACCACGGCCATCTCCTACCCCAACGGGGTGCCGCACATCGGGCATGCCTACGAGACGATCGCCGTCGACGCCATGGCGCGGTTCAAGCGGCTCGACGGCTTCGACGTCATGTACCTGACCGGGACGGACGAGCACGGACTCAAGATGCAGCAGGCGGCTGATCGCGAAGGCATCCCGGTCCGCGAGCTCGCCACACGGAACGCGCTGGCTTTTCGGGACATGAACGACGCCGTCGGCACCTCCTACGACCGCTTCATCCGCACCACGGATGAGGACCACTACGCCGCCGCGACCGAGATCTGGAAGCGCATGGAGGCGAACGGGGACATCTACCTCGACAAGTACGCAGGTTGGTACTCCGTGCGGGACGAGGCGTTCTGGGGCGAGGACGAGACGGAGGTCCGCGAGGACGGCGTGCGGTACGCGAAGGAGACCGACACCGAGGTCACCTGGACGGAGGAGGAGAGCTACTTCTTCCGGCTCTCGGCATACCAGCAGAAGCTGCTGGACCTCTACGAGGCGGAGCCGGAGTTCGGCGCACCCCAGCCCCGGTTCAACGAGGTCATCTCGTTCGTCAAGCGTGGTCTGGAGGATCTCTCCATCAGCCGCACGACCTTCGACTGGGGCGTGCCGGTTCCGGGCAACGACCGCCACGTCATGTACGTCTGGGTCGATGCGCTGACCAATTACCTGACCGGGGTGGGTTTCCCGGACACGGATTCGGAGCGCTTCCGGACGTTCTGGCCGGCCGACGTCCACGTCATCGGCAAGGACATCTCCCGTTTCCACGCCATCTATTGGCCGGCATTCCTCATGTCCGCGGGGCTGGGGACGCCCAAGCGCGTGATGATCCACGGTTTCCTGCACAACCGGGGCGTGAAGATGTCCAAGTCGCTCGGCAACACCGTGGCCCCTGCCGACTGGGTGGACCAGTACGGCCTGGACCAGGTGCGCTTCTTCCTGCTGCGCGAGGTCCCGTTCGGCGCCGACGGCTCCTACAGCCACGAGGCGGTCGTCGGACGCATGAACTCTGATCTGGCGAACAACTTCGGGAATCTGGCGCAGCGTTCGCTCTCGATGGTCGCCAAGAACTGCGGTGGAGCGGTGCCCGAGCCCGGCGAGTTCGCACCTGCCGACACGGAGATCCTGGAGCAGGCGCATGCACTGCTCGAGGCGAGCCGGGTGGCGTACGACAAGCAGGAGTTCTCCCGCGCGCTCGAGAGCGTGTGGACCGTCCTCGGCGACACGAACGCCTACTTCGCGGACCAGCAGCCCTGGGTGCTCCGCAAGACCGATACCGAGCGCATGAACACCGTCCTGTACGTGACGCTGGAGGTGCTCCGGGTGGTGGCGATCCTTGCCCAGCCGGTCATGCCGACCAGCGCCGGCCAGATCCTCACCGCACTCGGTCAGGGAACGGGGAGCGACGACGCCAGCCGCCTCTTCAGCGCGATCGCCCGCAGGATCGAGCCCGGAACCGCGTTGCCCGCGCCATCGCCGGTGTTCCCCAAGTACGAAGAACCCGCGGAATCCTGACGGGCAGGAGCGGAGACGGCGTCAGCCCTTCAGGAAGCGTGCTGACGCCGTCTCCGTCATGACCCGCGCCACGGTGTCCTGCTGCCGCTTGGACGCCTCGAGCAACCGCTGGAGGACCGTCCGGTCGAGGACATCCTCGCCGGCAGTGGCCCCGGTGTCGGGGGAGAGGGCGAGCAGCGTGGCCCACAGGGCTTCCTTGCCGCGCAGGAGCGACTGAAGTGCCTCGAGCTCGAGCTGCGCTCCGGCGGTCTTCTTCCGGCGCGCCGGATTCAGCGGATCCAGTTCGGCGACGACGGACATCACGCGGGCGAAAGCCATCTTGAGGAGGCTCGGCCGGTGCCCGAGGGCCTTGATCAGGCGCTTCAGGAACGCCCGCTCCTGACCGATCTCCTGCCGGAGCCGTGAGAAGTCCTCCTCGTACGGCGTCCCCGCCCAAGACACCCGGGCCGCCCCGAAGAGCCGCACGCCGTTCGTGGCGCCGACGAGATGCAGGTCGAGGTAGGGCAGGAGCGTGCCCAGGTCCAGCTGTCGTACCGGAATGCCGTCCGTGGCGCGCGTCATGAGCGTTCCTCCCGTGGAATCTTCAGCACATCACCCTACGGCAGCATGATTCAGGAGCGGAAGCGTGACGCCGACCGACGTCCCCACGCCCAGCGTGGAGTCGATCGAGATGGTTCCGTGGTGCGCTTCGAAGGTTTTCTTCGCGATGGACAGTCCTACTCCGGCACCCGGCAGCGACTGCTGCGCATTCGAGGCCCGGTGGAAGGAGTCGAAGAGGCGGGGCAGATCCTCCGCGGGGATCCCGATTCCGGTGTCCCTGATCACCAGGACCATGTGGCCGTTGTCGGGCTCGACCGTCAGGTCGACGAACACACTGCCGTCCGCGCGGGTGAACTTGAGTGCGTTCGACAGCAGGATGACGATGGCGGCGGAGAGCTCGTCACGATCTCCGGCCACGGTGACAGGGTGGTCCGGGAGCGAGCATGCCAGGTGTATCCCACCGGTCGACGCCTGCAGCGCCAGGCGGTCGGTCAGGTGCGACACCAGGTGCACGATGTCCACGGGCCCGTGCTCGGAGGCATCGGTCTGCTGCGCCGAGAGGGCCGAGATGTCCTCGATGAGCCGACTCAGCTTCATCGCGTTGCGCTCGACGGCCTGCAGCATGGTGCTCGCTTCGGGCGGCAGCTCGCCGCCGGCGCCGTCGATGAGCATCTCGAGGTACCCGGAGATCGACGCCAGCGGGGTCCGGAGTTCGTGGTTCACGGTACCGACGAAATCGGTCTTCGCCTGGTTGAGCGCACGCAGCTTGCGCACCGCCTGCTGCTGCCGCGAGATGAGCTGGGCCTGGATCAGCCCGTGAGCGAGGTTGCCGAGGACGTGCTGGGTCAGCGCACCCTCGACTCCCGACCGGGCCGGGGGTGCTGTGTCGTTGACGACCCAGAGCAATCCGAAGGGAGTGTCGCCCTCGCCGAGCGCGGCCACGAAACCGCTGGCGGTCCGATCACCACCGAGGCCGTCCCGGAGCCAGGGCGGCGCCGCGACGGCACCGGCCCCGGCAGCGGCAGATCCGGTGTGGAAGGGCACGGTGGTCGCATCCTCCCACAGCCGCAGCGCCAGGGTGAGGGCCGCATCCTGGTGCTCCGGCTCGGGGGTGGCGGGGCTCGAGCGGGTTGCGCCCGGTCCGCTGGTCCAGCTGCTGCTCCCGACGCCGACGCGGTCGTCGTCGAAGATCTGCAGCGCGAGGTGGCGGGCGCCCAGCGCCCGCCCGATCCCCGGAAGGAACTGGTCGATCATCACGGCAGGGTCGTTCGTGGCCCTGATCCTGGCCGAGATGGACCTCATGTCCTCCCGTAGCTGCGACGAGAGTGCCCGCTGCTCCTCGTACCGGCGGCGCCGCGAGATCACGGCACGCGTCCGGTGCAGCAGTTCGACGGGGTCCACCGGGCGGAAGACGACGTCCGAGACGTAGGGCGCCAGCGTCGCCGGCAGCGCGTCGACGCCGCCCTCCGGAAGGAGGACGATGACCGGGAGGCCGGAGAGCTCGGGATGTTCGCCGACCACCTCGGCCAGGGAACCGGCGTAGGCGAGCGCGAGGTCCAGGTCCACCAGCAGGATGTCGGGTCGCGTGACGAGGACCTCGTTCAGCACGTCCGGTGCCGTGGCCACGGTGGTCGAGCGATGACCGTGGCTGCCGAGGACGCGCTGCATCTCGGCGCGCTCCTGCGCCGACGGGGACGCGACGACGGCGAACGCTTCACCGCGAGTCCCTACTACCTCGTGCTGCCCCACGGCGTCCTCTCCGACCTCTCCTGCAATGCTCCTAATATAGGCCGTCGGCCGAGGTCGGGAGGCGCCGTAGGCCGTTGGTCAGTCGGCGGCGAGACCCGCGACGGGAGACAGGCGGGCCGCCCGGCGAGCGGGCAGCACGGAAGCCATGAGCCCGGCCGCGACGGCTACCGCCAGGACCAGCCCGATCTGGGCGACCGGCACGGAGGGGGTGACGGGGAGGGTCCCGCCCAGTGCGGATTGAGCGCCGAGCCAGCCGTAGAGGACCCCGAGTGCTGATCCGAGCAGCGCCGCCACACCCGCGATGAGTACTGCCTCGACCGCGAGCATCCCGCGCAGCTGCCCCCGGGTGAGACCGAGGGCACGGAGCAGGGAGTTCTCCCGGCGCCTTTCCAGCACCGACAGGGAGAGGGTGTTCGCGACGCCGATGAGTGCGATCAGCACGGCAACGGCGAGCAGGGCCGTCACGATCAGGAGCATGACGTCGATGACCTGGTTGTAGGCCGCGCGTTCGATCGCCGCACCTGTGACCTGGTACTCGGAGACTCCAGTCGCGTCCACGATGCTGGACTGGATGTCGACGACGCCCTGCGCATCCTGTGCATCGTCCAGCGTGATCCAGAAGGTGGAGCCGAAGTATCCGGCGAGCTGTTCGTCCTCGGCGACCGGTTCGGTCCCGCCCGCATCCCCGAGATAGGTCGTCAGGGCGTCGGTCGGCGCACCCCCCAGCTGCTGCAGCGTTCCGGTGGTGATCAGCGGCAGGAAGAACGCCGCCTCGGTCGTCGTGACCGGCAGGGTCCGTGCCCCGTCGGCTGTCTCCAGGGTCACTTCCCGCTGTGTCCAGTCCTGCGGGGCCAGGACCATCCCGTCCGTGAGCTGTACTCCCTGGGAGCGCAGGACCTCGGCGATCTGCCCCGGATCCGCGGCGTAGACCAGCGCCCCGCCGTCGTCCGGAGAGGTGAGCAGGACGGGTGTGAGTTCGACGACCCCCCGGACGCCGTCGACGCCGAGGAGGGTCGGCACATCCACCCGCTGGGTCATCGGCTCTCCTGTTCCGTCCTGCGCGGACCCGGAACCGGAACCCGAGACAGCGAGGTCGACGGCGTAGTTCTCGTCGAGTTCGCGCTCGAGCGATACGCGGGCGGTCTGCGCACCGACCATCATCATGGTCACGAGCGTGACGCCGACCATCAGCGCGGCCGAGGACGACGTGGTGCGGGAGGGATTCCGCACCGCGTTGACCGATGCAAGGCTCCCCGGCACACCGAGGGGACGGGCCATCCTGCCGATCGCGGCGACGCTCGGAGGAACGAAGAACGGCGCGAGCAGGACGACGCCGAGGAAGGACACGGCACCGCCTGCGACGGCCGGGACGATCGCGGCCGAGACGGCTCCGAGCAGCAGGAGCGCCCCGCCACCGACGAGGGCAGCGAGTCCGACGGCCAGCCGCACACGCCCACTCCTTGTCCCGACGGCAGTGGGTGCGATGGGACGGAGTGCGGCCAGAGGAGCGACCCGGGTGGCGGCCCGTGCGGGGACGAGCGCGGCGAGGAGTGTCATCAGGACGCCCACGGCGATTCCGATGGCCACGGCCGAGGGTGGCACAGCCAGCACGGCGAAGGAGCCGAAGTCCGTCCGCCGTGCGAGGCCCACGAGACCGGCCATCACACCGATCGCGAGGAGCACGCCGAGCACCGAGGACACGATGCCGACCACGGCGGCTTCGACGAGCACGGACATCCGGACCTGGCGTCGCTCGGCACCGATACAGCGCAGCAGGGCGAGCTCACGGGTCCGTTGTGCCACGAGGACCGAGAAGGTATTGGAGATCACGAGCCCGGCGACGATCACCGCGACGGCCGCGAACGCGAGGAGGATCCCCGTCAGCACATCCGTGCCACCCGAGAGCCGTGCCACGTCGACCGTCGTCTGCTCGGCGGCGGAACGTACGACGGCGCCCCCGGCCGTCGGAGAGGCGTCCAGGACGCCGGTGACGGCCTCCGCCACCGTCGTCGGTTCGGCCTCGGGCACCAGGGCGAGCTGCACGTTGCGGAAGGCGGTCTCACCACCGTTGAGTTCGCGGACCAGGGCCGTGGAGGCCAGGACCTGCACCACTCCTGACTGCGTCGGATCATCGCTCGGCAGGGTCAGGCCCGTAACGGTAAGGGCGTCGCCCAGGGCGGAGGGGGAAGCGCCGGCATCGACGGCGACCGTATCACCGGGTGCGACGTCCAGCCGCGCGGCCGAGGCCTCGTCGAGTGCCACCTGGCCGGGCTCCGACGGGTAGGCGCCCATCGTGAGCTGCGCGGTCTCCAGCTGTTCCGGCGCGGAGGCGGTGAGGACCGCGAGCGACGTCGCATCACCGGTCAGGAGCTGGGTGTGGGCGCGCTCGAGGCCGTGGACGACCTCCACGCCGGGCACGGCGGCGAGCTCGTCGGCCAGGTCGGCGGGCACGGTGTTGCCGTCGTCGACCGACACGATGAGGTCGGCCTTGGCATACGACGCTCCGATGCTCTCGCTGAGGCTCGCTCGGGTGGTCGCGTTGACCATGAGTGTCGCCGAAAGGAAGGCGACACCGAGCATCACGGCGAGGCCGACGGCGATGAAGCGCCGGGAGTGGACGCGGATCTGTGCGAGGGCTACCTGCAGCATGTCAGGCCCCCAGTGTCGCGAGGGCGCCGAGGATGGCGTCGGGCGTGGACTGCTCGAGTTCTCCGACGAGTGCACCGTCCTTCATCAGGACAACACGGTCGGCATACGAGGCGGCCACCGGGTCGTGCGTGACCATGATGATGCTCTGGCCCATCTCGCGGCAGCTCCGGCGCAGCAGCGACAGCACCTCGGCGCCCGTCGCCGAGTCGAGATTGCCCGTCGGCTCGTCGCCGAAGATCACGTCGGGCCGCGTGAGGAGGGCGCGTGCGACGGCGACCCGCTGCTGCTGCCCGCCGGAGAGCTCGTGGGGGCGGTGGGACAGGCGGTCCTCGAGTCCGAGCGAGGCCGAGATCTGCTGCAGCCAGGTGGTGTCCACCGTACCGCCGGCGAGCGCGACCGGCAGCGTGATGTTCTGCTCGGCGGTCAGGGTCGGCACGAGGTTGAAAGCCTGGAAGACGAACCCGACGCGCTCGCGGCGGAGCCGGGTGAGTGCCGCATCCGGAAGACCGGTGATGTCGGTCCCACCGATCCAGAGGTGCCCTGAGTCGATGCTGTCCAGCCCGGCGAGGCAGTGCATCAGGGTCGACTTGCCCGACCCGGAAGGTCCCATGATCGCGGTGAAGCGTTCCCGGTCGAAGTCGAGCGAGATGTCCCGGAGTGCGTGGACGGCGGTCTCGCCGCGGCCGTAGCTCTTGGAGACGCCGCGGGCAGCGACGGCAGCGGATGGAGCGGGGGAGGGAGAGCCCGTCAGGCTCCCGGGAAGATTCGTGGAAGTTGTCATGCTCCCACGCTATGGATCACGGCCTCCGGACGGATCGCCGCCAGGTCCCGCGTTCCGCGGTGCAGTCTCATCCCGGGGGATGAGCGGGGAGCGCGCCCACTGCGACCGCGGGTGCCCACCGACGGCCGTCGGCAGCGCGGCTGCGGTCAGGGGCGGACGATACCCGTCTCGTAGGCCATGACGACAGCCTGGACGCGGTCCCGTGCCTCGAGCTTCGCGAGGATGTGCCCTACGTGCGTCTTGACGGTCGCTTCCGAGAGGAACAGCTTCGCCGCGATCTCCGGATTGGACAGTCCCTGCGCGATGAGCTCGAACACTTCGCGCTCGCGGGCGGTCAGGCGCGCCACCGCTGCGGCATGCGCGTCCTGTGCAGGTGAAGGCTGCCGCAGCAGGGGCGCCACATGGTCCAGCAGCCGGCGCGTCGTCGAAGGCGCGATGACGGCGTCGCCGCGGTGCACGGTGCGGATCGCCTCGAGCAGTTCCTCCGGTGGCGCGTCCTTGAGCAGGAAGCCGCTGGCACCCGCATGGATCGCCGACAGCGCGTACTCATCGAGGTCGAAGGTCGTCAGTACGACGATCCGCGGCCCCTGGGACTCGCTGCTTCCCCCAGGTGCCTGCCCGTTCCCCGCGAGGATGCGCCGCGTCGCCTCGATGCCGTCCATGCCCGGCATGCGCACATCCATCATGACCACATCGGCGCGCGTCACCGAGAGCGCGCGGACCGCTTCCTCTCCGTTGGCGGCCTCGCAGACGACCCGGAGATCGGGTTGGGAGTTGATGAGCATGGCGAAGCCGCTGCGCACCAGGTGCTGGTCGTCGACGATGGCGATGCGGATGGTGCCGCCGTCGCCGGTCGGGTCGGCAATAGCCTGTGTTTCCGCTGTACCTGCTGTACTCACCACGATGCTCTCGTTCTCCTGTGTTTCTGCCTGTGTCTGTGCCTGCGTGTCTGTGCCTGCGTGTCCAACTGCGTCTCTACCTGCGCGTCTACCTGTGCATCCACCTGTGCATCCACCGCGTCCCGCCGTGTGGACGCTAGGCCTGCGTGTACGGGATGAACGCTTCCACCCGGTACCCGCCCCCGGTGCGAGGGCCGGCAACGACTGTCCCGTCGTAGAGCCTCACGCGCTCCGTCATGCCGGTGATCCCCTGGCCGGCGCCCGCGGTGGTCGGATCAGGAGCGGCTCCGCGGCCGTCGTCGTCGACCGTGATGGTGAGCCCGCGGGGGCCGTAGTCGAGAGCCACCTCGGTCGTCGTGTCCGCACCCGCGTGCTTGAGCACGTTGGTGAGCGACTCCTGGATGACGCGGTATGCCGTGAGCTCGGCGCCCAGGGGGAGCTCCCTGCGCGGCGTGCCGACCCGACGGCACGCCACCCGGACGCCGGAGCGCCGTACCGACTGGATCAGCGCATCGATGTCGTCGAGCGTCGGCAACGGACGCGTCGAGGCGCTTTCGTCGCCGCGGAGCACGCCCAGCAGGCGCCGCATCTCGCGCAGCGACCCCCGGCCGGTGTCGGCGATCGTCCCGAGCGTCTGGACAGCCAGCTCGGGTGCCTGCGCGCTCGCGTACCGTGCTCCATCGGCCTGCGTGATGATGACGGACAGGGAATGCGCCACGATGTCGTGCATCTCGCGGGCTATGTGGCTCCGCTCATCGGCGGCGGCGAGGTCGCGCTCCTGCTGCCGCTCGACCTCCAGGCGGCGGGTCCTGTCCTCGAGGGCCTGGTACGTCAGGCGACGCGACCGTGCGAGATCGCCCATGGTCCAGGCGAGCAGCACGAGCGATTCCACGAAGAAGAGCAGGATCAGGAACAGTGGCACCGTGGTGAGGATCGAATCACTCGTACTCACGCCCGTCAGTTCGCCGTACCGCACGAGGCCGACGGCCACCCCGGCGATGGCGAGACCGAGGCCGCCGAGGCTTGCCCAGCGGGGCCCGTAGGCTGCAAGCGTGTACAGCGTCACCAGGATCACGAACTGCGCCGGGACGGGTTCGATCCCCGTGATGAGCTGCAGCAACGAGATCCCCGCGATGATGCCGGCCGAGAGGATCACGCGCGAACGGCGCCAGACCAGGGCTATCACCAGCGCCGCGGAGACCATGACGATCATGCCCACGCCCTGCACGCCGCCCGCGGCGAACGGCAGGACCAGGAAGACGAAGATCGCCAGTGCGAGGCAGGCATCGACGGTCCTGGGGTGCGCACGTATCCAGCGTGCGAGCCTCAGGTGGATGTCCATGGGTACCAACTCTAGGTCTGCCGGCCGCGCCAGCACATCCGACCGTGGGTGGAGCCGTCTCATCCTGCGGACCGATTGTTGCCGGTCAGGGCCCTTTCCTAGGCTGGGAGCATGACTGACGCCCCGCACCGTATCGACCTCGCCGTCATCCCCGGAGACGGCATCGGCCCCGAAGTGACCGCCGAAGCGGTGAAGGTGCTGAGCGCCGTCGTCCATGGGGACGTCGAGCTCGCGCTCACCGAGTACGCGCTCGGAGCCGAACACTGGCTCGCCACGGGGGAGACACTGCCCGATGCCACGCTGGACAGGCTCCGCAGCCATGACGCCATCCTGTTCGGTGCGGTGGGCGCGGCCCCGGGGGACACCCGAATCCCGTCGGGACTCATCGAGCGGGAGCTCCTGCTCGAACTCCGTTTCTCCCTGGACCACTTCGTGAACCTGCGCCCGTCGAAGCTGTACCCCGGCGTGGCGAGCCCCCTGGCTGATCCCGGTGTCATCGATTTCGTGGTCGTGCGCGAGGGCACGGAGGGCCCGTACACGGGAAACGGCGGTACGCTCCGTGGCGGTACGCCGCACGAGGTCGCCACCGAGGTGTCGCTCAACACCGCGCATGGCGTCGAGCGCGTCGTGCGGGACGCCTTCGCGCGCGCTGCCGCTCGACGGAAGAAACTGACGCTCGTGCACAAGCACAACGTCCTCGTGTACGCGGGCCACCTGTGGAAGCGCTCCGTGGAGGCAGTCGCCGAGGAGTTCCCCGACGTCAGCCACGACTACCTGCACGTCGATGCGGCCATGATCTTCCTCGTCACGGACCCTTCGCGCTTCGACGTCATCGTGACGGACAACCTCTTCGGGGACATCGTGACGGACCTCGCCGCGGCTGTATCGGGGGGCATCGGCCTGGCGGCCTCGGCGAACCTCAACATGGACCGCACCGCGCCGTCCATGTTCGAGCCCGTGCATGGGTCCGCACCGGACATCGCGGGCCGGCAGGTGGCCGACCCCACGGCAGCGATCCTGTCCGCAGCCCTGCTGCTCCGTCACCTCGGGCACGACGCCCACGCCGGACGCATCGAAGCCGCTGTCGAGGCCGACATCGCCGCACGCACGGGTGCGCGGAGCACCTCCGCCGTCGGCGATGCTATTGCCGCTGCCGTGTCCTAAGGTGGTTACACATCATTAACCCAGTGCCACGGCACTGACCACCGACGGACGACGGCGGCCGTGCTGCCGGCGACATCCGTTCCAGCGCGGAGGAACCATGACAGCCACCGATACCCGTTTTGCCCAGCACCTGTCGACGCACCGCGCCTCGGCCGAGCAGCGCGAGGCGGTGCTGGCGAACCCGGGCTTCGGTAACTACTTCACCGACCACACGGCGATCGTCGACTTCAGTATCGACGCATCCGGTGTAGGAGTCTGGCACAGCGCCCGGCTCGAGCCCTACGGTCCGATCGCGCTGGACCCGGCGGCCGCGGTGCTGCACTACGGGCAGGAGATCTTCGAGGGCATGAAGGCGTACCGGCACGAGGACGGATCGGTCTGGACCTTCCGCGCCGACGCGAATGCCGCCCGACTGAACCGCTCGGCCGTGCGCCTCGCCCTGCCGCAGCTGCCCGAGGAGCTGTTCCTCGAGTCGCTGCGTCAGCTGGTGGCCGCGGACCAGGAATGGATCCCGTCCGGCGATGGAGAGAGCCTGTACCTGCGCCCCTTCATGATCGCCACCGAGGCGTTCCTCGGGGTCCGGCCCGCACGCGAGGTCTCCTACCGCGTGATCGCCTCGCCGGCGGGCAACTACTTCGGCGGCGAGGTCAAGCCGGTCAACATCTGGGTCTCACGCAACTACGCCCGCGCCGGACGCGGCGGTACCGGTGCGGCGAAGGCCGGCGGCAACTACGCCTCGTCCCTGGCCGCGCAGCTCGAAGCCGAGGCGCACGGCTGCAAGCAGGTCCTGTTCCTGGACCAGTTCAATGACAATGCCGTCGAGGAACTCGGCGGCATGAATGTCTTCTTCGTCTTCCGCGACGGATCCCTCGTGACCCCCGCCCTGTCCGGGACCATCCTCGAGGGCGTCACGCGATCCTCGATCATCCAGCTGGGAAGGGACCGCGGACTGAAGGTGAGCGAGCGCAAGATCACGCTGGACGAGTGGCGCGACGGCGTCGCTAGCGGGGACATCACCGAGGTCTTCGCGTGCGGCACCGCGGCCGTCATCACCCCCATCGGACAGTTGCGCGACGGCGACGAGTTCATCGGAGCGCCCGACGCGCGGGCAGGTGAGGTCACGATGTCCATCCGGAGTCAGCTGCTGGGGATCCAGACCGGAGTGGTCGAGGACGCCCACGGCTGGCTCACGCGCCTGGTCTGAGCAACCCGCCGCTCCGAGCCGACGCCGTCCGGCCCTCCTAGGTCACGGCGTCGGCGAAGGGCGGCAGCACGTCCGTCGGCGCACGCGCATTCGCTCCGCGTCCGCTCGTGGCCGGAACCGTCGCTGTCAGTGGGAGGAGATCGTCTCCGGACCGTCGATTTCCTCGCCCATGCGGAGGTGGCGTGTGGAGGCGAGCAGGGCGGCGGCTTCCCCAGCCGGCAGCGGGCGGCTGAAGTAGTACCCCTGACCGCTCGCGCACCCCAGGGCGCGCAACTGGGTCGCCTGCTCGCGCGTCTCGATGCCCTCGAAGACCGCCTCGAGCCCCGCCGCGCGGATGAGTTGCAGGATCGCGGCCACGAACTCGAGCTGGCCGGCCCTCGTGTTGAGCTCGACGAGCAGGGAGCGGTCCACCTTCACCATGCTGACGGGGAGTTCCCGCAGGTAGCTGATGGAGGAATAGCCTGTCCCGAAATCGTCGATCTCTATGCCGACGCCGAGCTGCTGGAGGCTGAGCAGCGAATACATCTCGACCTCCCCGCGCGTCACGATCGCGGTCTCGGTGATTTCGACGACCAGGTTGCGGGCCGGCAGGTCGAGCTCACGCAGCAGGGTGCGGATATGGTCCACCAGGTCCAGTTGCTTGAGTTCGACGGCCGAGAGATTGACCCGCAGCTGGAAGTCGTCGTCGAGCGGGAAGTCCTTGCGCCACTGCGCCAGCTGGCGCAGGGACGCGGACATGACCCACCGGTCGAGGTCGTGGATGACCCCGATCTCCTCGGCGAGCGGGATGAAGGTGTCGGGCGGGATCAGCCCACGCACGGGGTGCTGCCACCGCACCAGTACCTCGACCCCGAGGATCCGGTTCGTGGCGAGTTCCACCACGGGCTGGTAGTGGAGCACCAGCTCGTTGGCGCTGATGGCTCCGCGCAATTCCGTGGCCATCTGGCTCCGGAGCTGCCGCGAGTACAGCATGACGGGCTCGAAGACCTTGATGATGCTGCGGCCCTCTCGTTTTGCCGCATACATCGCAGTGTCGGCGTCCAGGAGCAGTTCCTCGGGCGATTGGTCCGCGGTTCCGAGCCGCACGCCGATGCTCGCCCGGGAGTGGACGTAGAGCGAGTCCAGCCTGATCTGTTCACCGAGGACCTCCAGGGCCCGGCCGGCCACCTGCATGGCGACATCCATGGTGGCACCGGGGAGGAGGATGGCGAACTCGTCGCCGCCCAACCGCGCCACCAGGTCACTCTCCCGGACCACGCTGGTGAGGCGTACGGCGACCTCCTGCAGGACCCGGTCACCGGCGTCGTGGCCGAAGCGGTCATTGACGTTCTTGAAGCTGTCGAGGTCGAGGAGCAGGAGGGCCGGAGGAGGCGCTCCGTTCGCAGCCTGGCTCAGCGCCTCCTCGATGCCGTCCATCAGCGCCACACGGTTCGCGAGCCCGGTGAGAGCGTCCGACATCGCCATCTTCATCATGTCGAGGTGCGCCTGGCGGAGCATGGCCGTCCGGCTCTCGACGCGCTTCTCGAACTGCTCGTAGACCTGTTCGAGTTCTTCGGCGAGGAGGTTCACGCCGGTGATGACGGCGTCGACTTCGTCCCTCGCGTTCGAGGGCTCGATCCGGCTGCTGAGTTCCCCCCGGGAGAGCCGCACGATGCTCTCGACCAGCAGTGCGAGTCGGGGGTCCTTGTGGTCAGCGCTCATCGGCTCCAGCGTACAGTCCGTCGAGCGTGGGTAGGGGAGTACGAGTGGAGCGCGTGTTCCCGCCGACTTCCAGGCCCGGCATGGATGAGCCCCGGCCGGGGTGGGAGTAATGGGGGAAAACGCCCGGCCCGACCAGGGCCTGAAGATGACTCTATGCCATCGGCGCCGCGCGCTGGCATCCGGCCCGTTGCCTACTCCTCCTTGACATCGCGCCTGACCGGTGCCGTGACGTGGTGCTGCTCCCGCAGGGTGTCCAGCAGGGTTCGGGCTGTTGCTGCCCGTTCGCGGGCACCCGACCGCAGGAAGAGCTGTTCGCTCTTCTCGAGGTGTACCGCGGCCTCCGCGTTGCTGGTACGCGCCGAGAGTGCCTGCCCCTGGAGGAAATGGGCCTGCGCGGCGACGTGGGTCGCCAGGAGGTCCTGGTGGGCGATGACCTCGGACAGTTGGTCGATCGAGGCCTCGAACTGCCCGGTGAGGACGAGCCATTGTGCCCGGATCAGCTTCAGCTCGAGACGGTCACGCTCGGTTCCTCCGACGATGGAGCTGGCGAGTTCGGCCCGCTCGATGCACTCGAGCGTCTCGGGCTCGATAACACCCGCTGCGAGGCGGAAATCCGCCGATCCCCGATTGAATCGCGCCCACAGATCGAGGTCATTCGTCGGTGACAGGGTCTTCGCTGCGAGCTCGTGGTAGGACACTCCCTCGGTGATGTGTTTGAGGAGGAAGGCCACGTTGCCGATAGCCCAGTAGGACTGGCCCGCGTACTTGTTGTCCGGGTTCTCATCGAGAAGTCCCGCGAGGTTGCGGCACTCCGCCCAGGCGTCCTCGAGCTGGCCACTTTCAGCCAGTGCGGCGATGAGGGCATTCTGGGCCTCGATGACGATGGCGTTGTGGTCCGGCTCGAGCCGAGCTTCCGCAACGGCACGTCGCGCTGCCTCCACTGCTGTGGCGAGATCGCCGGTGCCCTGCAGGGCGAAAGCCCGCAGGGTGAGCACCCGTGCGCTCAGTGCCCTCGACCGCTTGGTGAGAGGGTGCCCGGCAAGTTCATCTGCAACAGATCGGGACTCCTCCATGAGCCCTTGTTTCCTCAGGCATTCCCCGATCAGGAACGTAGCGTTCCACCAGCCGAGGTCGTCCCCGCCCTCGAGAGCCGCCGCCGCCAGTTCCTCGGCCAGTTTCTGGGCTCCCGTGTAGTCCCGCTGGTTCCACGCGTCGCGGGCTCGTAGCTCGAGCAGCAACCGCTGACCCGCCGCTTCTCCGTACATTCTGCGCACCTTCGGCTTCCGCGTTGATCGGGCAACTCGATCCCATTATTCGGGTTTTCGTTGTCCGACCGCGATTCGTCGGACAATACTTCAGAAAAAGGCCTCAAGAATGTTTAGAAGTGGCTGGAGTGGCTTACGATGATTGACGAGCCGCTCGTGGTATTGAGCGGTATCTCACCTCCACTGCCAATTCCACCCAAAGGACTCCTGCCATGAAGCGCATCACCTCCGCATTCCTCCTCGCAACCCTCATCATCACCGGCGGCGCCGCAGCAGCCAACGCGGCTCCGGCCAAGTCGGGCACCGTTGCTCCCGTCTCCTCTCCCGACCGTGTCGGATCCTGGCCCTTCTAGCCAACCGTCGGCGGGTCATCCCCGTCAGTAGGGTGCAGGACCGCTGCACCGGTTGCAGAACCGGCTCTGATACCGCGGGCACCCTCGTTTCTGGGGAGGGAGTGCCCGCGGTATTTCTCCGCGCTTCCTGCCCGACGCGAGCGTGACGCCTTTACGGCTCCGGCGTGACGCATACCCGACGACGGCGCGACGACGAGCGACTCCCGCCGCGCTGCTCCAGCGCTAGGCTTGGCCCCATGCGAATTGCACGTTTTGTCGTAAATGATGATCCATTGTTCGGTGTCGTGGAAGGAGCGCTCGGCAGCGAGGAGATCGCTGTCATCCAGGGCGATCCTTTCTACGCCGGTGTCCAACTGACCGGAGCGCGCCACGCCCTGGACGACGTCAGGCTCCTCGCGCCCGTCATCCCCCGCAGCAAGGTGATCGGGATCGGGCGCAACTACGCCGATCACATCCAGGAGATGGGCAACGAGACGCCGGCCGCGCCGTTGATGTTCCTCAAGCCGAACACCTCGGTCATCGGCCCGGGCGACCCGGTCATGCTGCCGTCCTTCTCCGACCAGATTTCCTACGAGGCCGAACTGGCCGTCGTCATCGGCCGCATCTGCAAGGACGTCCCCATCGAGCGCGTCGACGACGTCGTCTTCGGCTATACCTGCGCGAACGACCTGACGGCGCGTGACGTCCAGAAGACGGACAACCAGTGGGCGCGGGCCAAGGGATTCGACACGTCCTGCCCGATCGGGCCCTGGATCGAGACGGACCTGGACCCCGAGAACCTGAGCATCCGTGGAACGCTCGACGGCGAACTCCGCCAGGACGGCTCGACCAGCGACATGATCTGGGGTGCCCGGGAGTTGGTGGCCTACGTCTCCCAGGCATTCACCCTGCTGCCCGGCGACATCATCCTCACGGGAACGCCCGCCGGCGTGGGCCTGATCACCGACGGCCAGCGGTTCGACGTCGACATCGAAGGAATCGGACGGCTGTCCAACCCGGCGCGCCGATAACCGTCGCCGCCGTGGGGCCCGATCAGGGAGGCCCCGCGGCGTGCTGGGGCACCGACGGCCCTGACGCTCCCACCTAGACTGGGGTCATCATGACTATTGCCGCAGATCTCCCCACTGTCACCGATGCCACACCCGTTCGGGTCCGGTTCTGCCCATCGCCGACCGGTACGCCCCATGTCGGCCTGATCAGGACCGCCCTGTTCAACTGGGCCTACGCACGCCATACCGGCGGGAAGCTGATCTTCCGTATCGAGGACACCGATGCCGCCCGTGACAGCGAGGAGAGCTACGAGCAGCTCCTCGAAGCGATGAGGTGGCTCGGCATCGACTGGGACGAGGGAGTCGAGGTAGGAGGCCCGCACGCACCGTACCGGCAGTCGCAGCGCGGCGACCTGTACAGGGACGTCATCGATCGCCTCGTCGCAGCAGGCCACCTCTACGAGTCCTTCTCCACTCCGGACGAGGTGGAGGAACGGCACAGGGCTGCGGGGCGCGACGTCAAGCTCGGCTACGACAATTTCGACCGTGACCTTACGGAGGAGCAGAAGGAAGCCTTCCGATCCGCCGGCCGCCCTGCGGTCCTGCGACTGCGTATGCCGGACGAGGACATCACCTTCACGGATCTCGTGCGCGGCGACATCACGTTCCGCGCCGGCAGCGTTCCGGACTTCGCCGTCGTGCGCGCGAACGGCGCGCCGCTCTATACGCTCGTGAACCCGGTCGACGACGCCCTCATGGGCATCACGCACGTGCTGCGGGGGGAGGACCTCCTGTCCTCCACACCGCGACAGGTAGCCCTGTACCGTGCGCTGATCGACATCGGAGTAGCCCGCTACATGCCGCTGTTCGGGCACCTGCCGTACGTCATGGGCCAGGGCAACAAGAAGCTGTCCAAGCGTGATCCCGAGTCCAACCTCTTCCTGCACCGCGAGCGTGGGTTCATCCGGGAGGGCCTCCTCAACTATCTCTCGCTCCTCGGCTGGAGCCTATCCGCCGATGAGGACATCTTCTCCGTGGAACAGCTGGTCGAGAAGTTCGACGTGCGCGATGTCCTCGCGAACCCGGCACGCTTCGACCTCAAGAAGGCCGAAGCGATCAACGGCACGCACGTGCGGCTCCTGGACCCGGCCGAGTTCCGATCGCGGCTCCTGCCGTACCTCGCTGCTGCCGGGGTCATCGGCGCCGATCCGACGGAGGACGAGCTCCGCATCGTGGCCGAGGCGGCTCCGCTCATCCAGGAACGCATCACCCTTCTGGGCGAGGCGCCGGAGATGCTCGCTTTCCTCTTCAAGGCGAATGACGCCATCGACATCGCGGACGACGCCCGCAAGGGATTGCCGGAGAATCTCGGCGAAGTCCTCGACGTGACCCTCGCTGCGCTCGAAGCGTGCCCGACCTGGGACGCCGAGGCCCTGCAGTCTGCTCTACGCAGCGCCCTCGTCGACACCCTCGGGCTCAAGCCGCGGCTCGCTTTCGGACCGCTGCGGACCGCTATCTCTGGCCGCCGGATCTCACCGCCCCTGTTCGAGTCGATGGTCATCCTCGGACGGAATTCCTCGCTCGCCCGGGTCCGGGCGCTCAGGGCGACGGTGGGCTGAACGATGAGCGAGCCGGACCGGCAGATGCACGAGCCGACCGTCGGAGGGGCGCATGGCGGCGTCGACGGCGTGCTGTTCGACATCGACGACACCCTGGTGGACCTCGAGCACGCCATGGGCCGTACGCTGCAGTCCATCCCCGATCCTGCCCTCAGCCACCTCAGCGACGACGACTGGGTGCGCTACAAAGCGCTGTACACGACGGACCCGCAGAGGCACTACGACCGGTTCCTCGCGGGGGAGCTCACCTTCGAGGAGCAGCGGGTGCACCGCATCCGCCACGCCCGATCGGGCTTCACCCGCGAGCCGTTCCTGGGCCAGGCGGCCGATGCCTGGGTGCGGGCCTACGAGAGGACGCTTCCGCTGCACTTCACGGCGTACGACGACGTTGTGCCGCTGCTGGATGAGCTCGATGCGCGGGGGGTGCCCTACGGGGCAGTCAGTAACAACGTGCACGACTACCAGCGGACCAAACTGGACCGGGCGGGACTGGCGCGCATCAGGGTGCTGGTGGGAATCGACACGGTCGGGGTGGCGAAGCCCGACCCGCGGATCTACCTGGAGGGAGCACGCCTGATCGGAGCCGATCCCTCACGCACGCTCTATGTCGGAGACAATCGGCTGGTCGACGCGGAGGGGGCGCGGGCGGCCGGGCTGGTGGGGGTCTGGCTCGACCGTGCGGGGGTCGGCTCGGAGGCGGGGTCACCCGGCGGGGTGCCGGATCGCCGGGCCACGGACAGGGCGGCGGAGGTGCCACGCATCACGGGGCTGGACGCCGTTTTGCAGTTCATGGCCTCTGTCCGGTAAAGTTATTTCTCGGCGCGGAGCGGTTACGCGAGCGAAACCCAGCAGGATCGGGTCTTCGAAAAGTGCCATTGGGGTATGGTGTAATTGGCAACACACTGGTTTCTGGTACCAACATTCTAGGTTCGAGTCCTGGTACCCCAGCGCAATCCTGTTCCCGGACAGGGTGGCACAAGCAGTACAAAAGCAGTAGTAGGATGTACAAGTACTGGCCCCATCGTATAGCGGCCTAGTACGCTGCCCTCTCACGGCGGTAACGCGGGTTCGAATCCCGCTGGGGTCACAGCGTCCGCAAGGACACAAAGGAAAGTCCCGGACATCATCACGATGTCCGGGACTTTCTGTCGTATGGGGTTGCCCGCCAGTTGTCTTCGGGGGCTGCTCGCGAGCGGGAACCGCCGATGCGGCACGCCAGGGCTGGCATGATGGAGCCATGAGCGCACCCTCCCTGGCCGGCGAAGCCCGCGGGCTCTCCCCGCTGTTGCGCGAGGTGCAGGCCGCACTCGAGAACCTCGCATTCCCCCTGGCCCTCGCGAGTTCGGTCCAGGCGCGCGGATCCGCCGTGGCGGCCCGTGCCCAGCTCGACGACTACATCCTTCCCCGGCTGGCGAACCTCGACGCCCCGCTCGTCGCCGTCGTCGGCGGCTCGACGGGCGCCGGAAAGTCGACGCTGGTGAATGCGCTCGTCGGTCGCCCGGTCTCCGTGACGGGCGCGGTGCGTCCCACGACCCGCCAGCCCCTCCTGCTGCATCATCCGGAGGACGGCGCATGGTTCGACGACGAACGCATCCTGCCGTCACTCAGCCGCGTGCGCCTGAGTGACGACGCCGCGCAGCCGACCGACGTGCGGCCGACCGACGAGCAGCCGACCGACGCGCAGCCGAGGGATCCCGCGCAGCTGCCACGCCCGCATGCCGGGCCGGGACCGGACACCCTGCTGCTGCGGCCCACGCGCACCCTGCCGATCGGACTCGCACTGCTCGATGCTCCCGATGTCGACTCCATCGCGGACGAGAACCGGCGGCTCGCGGGGCAGTTGCTTGCGGCCGCGGACCTCTGGATCTTCGTCACGACGGCGAACCGCTACGCAGATGCGGTGCCGTGGAAGCTGCTGGCTGAAGCGGGGCGACGCGACGTCCTCGTGGCGGTCGTGCTCGATCGCGTTCCCCGCGGTGTCGAGGAGGAGATCCGGGGCGACCTGCTCACGCTGCTCTCCGCGGAGAACCTCGGACACGCCCCCATCTTCGTCGTCCCGGAAATGTCCCTCGGTCCGTCGCGCATGCTTCCCCCGGAGGCCGTCGAGCCCATCGCCCGCTGGTTGCAGGCGCTCGCGGCGGACGCGGAGGGCCGACGGGACATCGCGCGGCGCACGGTGAGGGGAGCCATGCGCGCGCTGGCCGGACGGATCGATTCCATCGCGGAGGCTGCGGAGCAGGAGCAGTCGGTCGGCAACGCCCTCCGGGCCTCGATCGACGGTGCCTACCGGGACGCGCTCGCCGACGTCCTAGCGTCGACCGAGGATGGCAGGCTGCTGCGCGGCGAGGTCCTCGCCCGCTGGCAGGATTTCGTCGGCACCGGCGAGTTCATGCGCGGGCTCGAGACGAGGATCGGATGGGCCCGTGACCGAGTGAGCGCCTTCTTCACGGGTCGCCCGGCTCCGGCGGCCACCGTCGCCGACGCCATCGGCAGCGGTCTGCAGACGGTCATCGTAGAGCAGGCGGCACGGGCGGACGAGGCCACCCGGCGGCGCTGGAGGTCCGAGCACGCAGGCGCCGTGCTGCTCGAGAGCCTGCCTCCGTGGCGAGCCGACGACTTCTCGTCCGAGGTGGCCCGGGAGATCCGCGACTGGCAGCAGGACCTCCTGCACCTCGTGCAGGCCGAGGGCGCGGACAAGCGCTTCACCGCGCGCATGCTGTCCTTCGGCGTCAACGGCATCGCGGTGGCCCTGATGGTCGTCGTGTTCGCCTCGACCGGAGGACTCACCGGCGGTGAGATAGGAATCGCCGGGGCGTCGGCGATCGCAGGCCAGAAGCTCCTCGAGGCGGTCTTCGGGGACGACGCCGTCCGGCGCCTCACGGCGACAGCGCGGAAGAACCTGTCCCGGCGGGTGGAAGGACTGCTCGGCAAGGAGCGGGCGTCCTTCGACCGTTGCCTGGAGCCACTGGCGCGTCAGACGTCGGCGGAGGCATTGCACGTGCTGGCCCATCAGCTCCGGACGGCCCTGCCGAGCGGGCAGCACGCTGCAGCGGGGGACGACGCGTGAGCCGACACCGGGGCGCTGTCGCCGAGACTCCACTGGCCACGTCGCTCACGGATGCGCTCGAGCGGTTGCAGACCGCCTATGAGCTCGGACGGGACCGATTGCCCGAGGAGGCGCTCGAACGGCTGCACGGGACGCTCGACAGGGCGGGCAGCCGGCGGTCGTTGTCAGCTGATCACACGGTCGTCGGGGTCTTCGGCCCGACGGGGAGTGGTAAGTCCTCGCTCGTCAACGCGCTGAGTGGCACGGCAGCCGCACGTGTGGCCGCGAGGCGGCCGACGACGTCCGAGCCCCTTGCCCTTGTCTGGGGGGCCAGGGGCAGTGGGGAGTTGCTCGACTGGCTCGGGGTCACGCAGAGGGTGGAACTGCCCGACGGCGCACCACTCATCACCGGCTGGTCCGTGGACGGCGGCACCCGTGGCCGCCAGGAGTCCCGCGATGCATCCGCCCGTGCCGTCGACAACGCACGCACCGCAACGATGGGCGAGGCGCAGGCGGGCGGCAGGACGGACCCGCAGGAGCCAGCTCGTCGAGGGCTCTTCCGGTGGCGCCGCACCGCGGTAGCGTCGACGGCAAACGCGGGGAAGGGGGCCCACCGTCCTGGTGCGGCCGCGACGTCCGCTTCCTCCCTCGACCACGCTGATGCCGCAGGATCCGCTGGACGAGCCGACTCGACGCAGGTTCCCGGCCTGATCCTCCTGGATCTCCCAGACTTCGATTCGACCGCCGCCGCGCATCGCGAGATCGTCCAGCGGATGGCAGGTCAGGTCGACGTCCTGCTCTGGGTCGTCGATCCGCAGAAGTATGCCGACGCGGCGCTCCACCACGGGTTCCTGCGCGGACTTGCGACCCACGAGGCCGTGACCCTGATCGCCCTCAACCAAGCGGATCGCCTGGAGCCGCACGACCTCGACGCCGTCACGGGTTCGCTCGCCGACATCCTGGCCGGGGAGGGCCTCCCGGGCGTCGCCGTCCTTCCGGTATCCGCGCGAACCGGGATCGGCGTACCCGCGCTCGCCGACGAGATCCGGTCCCTTGCCGAGAGCAGGGCCGCCGCTACTCGCAGGATGGCCGCGGACGCCTCCCTGGCGGCCGCGGAACTCCTCCCGTTCACTGCCGATCGACCGGTGGATGTGCCCTCCCAGCAGGCTCGTGCGGCGTTGTCCACGGAACTCGCCGCGGCTGCTGGAGTTCCGGTCGTCGTCGACGCCGTGACCCGCGCGTATCGTCGCGACGCCCATGCGGTCACGGGCTGGCCGGTGACGCGGTGGCTCGCCCGGTTCCGCCCGGACCCACTCCGCCGGCTCAATCTGCGCCGTGACGATGTCCTTCCGGAGCTTCGGAGCTCGTCGCTTCCCCTCGTCCAGCCGGCTCAGGGAGCCCGGGTGGACCACGCGTTGCGGGTGTTCGGGGACTCATCGGCAAGTGGAGCCGTGGAGCCGTGGCACTCCTCCATCCGGGACGCCGCTCGTGGGACGGCGACCGATCTCAAGGACGCACTCGATGCCGCGATCACCGGAACGGATCTCGAGACCGGGCGCCGGGGCTGGTGGGGACTCTTCGGCGTCCTGCAGTGGATCATGGTCGTCGCCTTCGCTGCCGGCCTGGCATGGCTCGGGGTGCTGGCGGTCCTCAACTTCCTGCAACTGCCCACGATCGACGTCCCCCGGATCGAGGGTTTTCCGCTGCCCACGCTCCTGATCCTCGGCGGGCTGTCGGCCGGCGTCCTGCTCGGTGTCCTGGCCGCGTTGCTCGCCCGGTGGGGGGCGGCGCGGAGGGCTGAGCGGGTGCGCCGGCGGTTGCTCGCCTCCTGCGCCCAGGTGGTGAACGGCGTCGTGGTGCAGCCAGTCGGGAACGAGGTCGAGCGCTGCAACGGCTTCCGGGTAGCGGTGCTGTCCGCACTGCAGCGCACCTGACGGCGCCGCCGACTGCCTGCACGCCGACGGGACGACTGGCCGGACCACGACGCTCGTCACTGTGGTGTTCGAGTCGCTACGGCAGAAGGCGCAGAACTTTCTCCACCGTGTTGATGTTCCGTGTGGTGGAGGTCGACGCGTACCGCGTCCTGCCGAGCAGCTTCGCGAGGGGCACGTCGGTCGATCGGCCTTTGGGGGAGAACCAGGCGATGGCGGAGCCACCCTCGAGAACGGCAGGCCGTTCGCCGAGCCCGCGTGCCTCGTCGACGAACGCCTCCATTTCCGCGGTGCCCGTGAACAGTGTCACGTAGGAGTGCATGTCGGCCGGGGCGCTCGGTGCAGTATCGGGATCCACCCCCGGCTCCGAATCGGAGCCCGCAGTCGCCGCTGCGGCCGGTTGCTCGGGCATCGACGCCGCGATCGCAGCGAGACCGGCGTGGTCGACCACGATGACCCAAGCCTCGTAGCCGAAGCGGCGTCGCAAAGCATCCTCCACGAGGTTCTTCAGCTCGGCAGCACCGAGACGTGAGGAACACGTGACGTTGCCGCTCGCGAGGACCGTTGCGACGTCGTGGACCGGAAGCCGGGTAAGTTCGTCGCGGAGCTCCGCCATGCGGACGGTGATGCCGCCGACGTTCACTCCGCGCAGGAAGATCGCGTAGTGCTTGTCCTCTCCCGCCACGCGTCTTCCCGCCATCCCAGTCGTCTCAGTCATTCCAACCCGCCACCTCAGTCCGCCGCCTTCGCCACGGCGAGCGTCAGCTGGCGGGCGGCATCGGAGACGACCTCGGCGTGGATGCGCCCGGGCTGGCGGGTGAGCCGTTCCATCGGGCCGGAGATGGACACCGCGGCGATGACACGACCGGACGGGCCGCGGACCGGTGCCGAGACGGACGCCACGCCTGCCTCCCGTTCGCCGAGGCTCTGGGCCCAGCCGCGACGTCGGACGCCCGCGAGCACCGTGGGGGTGAAGCGTGCGTTCTGAAGTCCCTTGAGCAGGCGGTCGTGGTCCTCCCAGGCGAGGAGGCACTGTGCCGCCGAACCTGCCCTCATCGAGAGCTGGGTACCCACGGGGATGGTGTCGCGCAGGCCGACGGGGCGCTCGGCCGATGCGACGCATACGCGCCAGTCGCCCTGCCGACGGAAGAGCTGCGCGCTCTCGCCTGTCGCGTCGCGGAGACCGAGGAGGACGGGACCAGCAGCGGCGATCAGGCGATCCTCGCCGGCGGCCGACGCCAGTTCCACGAGCCTGCTCCCGAGCACGAAGCGACCCTGCATGTCGCGCCCGACGAGGCGGTGGTGGGCGAGCGCGAGGGCCAGCCGGTGAACTGTCGGGCGGGCGAGCCCCGTCGACGCGACGAGCTGGGCGAGCGTCGTCGGTCCGGCTTCGAGCGCATCGAGCACGAGTGCGGCCTTGTCGATGACACCGACGCCGCTAGAATTGTCCATAGAATGATATTGCCGTCTCATTATCTGAGACGCAAGCCGCCCGGCTGGCACTCCTCCGGGAGCGCTGGTTGAGTGGAACCACGGATCGCGGCCGGGGCACACCCCGGGGTCGCGGCTTCGCCGGAACAGAAAAGGACGATCGTCATGGGCAAGACACTGGCAGAGAAGGTCTGGGACGCACATGTCGTCCGCAAGGGCGAGGTCGTCGGGAACGAAGCGCAGCCCGACCTCCTGTACATCGACCTGCACCTCGTGCACGAGGTGACGTCGCCGCAGGCCTTCGAGGGACTCCGGCTTGCCAACCGTCCCCTCCGCCGCCCCGACCTGACGATCGCCACGGAAGACCACAACACGCCCACGGTGGACATCGACAAGCCGATCGCCGACCTCACCAGCCGGACGCAGATCGAGACACTGCGGGCGAACTGCCGGGAGTTCGGCGTCCGCCTGCACTCACTGGGTGACGCGGAGCAGGGAATCGTGCACGTCGTCGGACCCCAGCTCGGGCTGACGCAGCCGGGACTGACCGTCGTGTGCGGCGATTCGCACACCTCCACCCACGGTGCTTTCGGAGCGCTGGCGATGGGCATCGGCACCTCCGAGGTGGAGCACGTGATGGCGACGCAGACGCTCTCACTCAAGCCGTTCAAGACCATGGGCATCACGGTCGAGGGAACACTCAAGCCGGGCGTCACCTCGAAGGACATCATCCTGGCCATCATCGCGAAGATCGGTACCGGAGGCGGTCAGGGCTACGTCCTCGAGTACCGTGGGTCGGCCATCCGGTCCCTGTCGATGGAAGCCCGCATGACGATCTGCAACATGTCGATCGAGGCCGGGGCGCGCGCGGGCATGGTGGCGCCCGACGACACGACCTTCGAGTACCTGCGCGGCCGTCCCCACGCGCCCCAGGGCGATGACTGGGACGCCGCCGTCGCGGACTGGCGTGAACTGCGCACCGACGACGACGCCGTCTTCGACGCCGAGGTCTTCCTCGACGCTGACGACCTCGAGCCCTTCGTCACCTGGGGCACGAATCCCGGTCAGGGTGTCTCCCTCTCGCAGGCCGTCCCCTCACCCGACGATTTCGCCGACGAGAACGACAAGGCCGCCTGCACCCGGGCCCTCGACTACATGGCACTCGAACCCGGCACCCCGATGAAGGACATCCGCGTCGACACGGTGTTCCTGGGCTCCTGCACCAACAGCCGGATCGAGGACCTCCGGATCGCGGCGGACATCATCCGCGGCAGGGAGAAGGACCCCGCGATCCGGATGATGGTGGTACCCGGCTCGGCCCGCGTGCGACTGCAGGCCGAGGCCGAGGGACTGGACCGCGTGTTCAAGGACTTCGGCGCCGAGTGGAGGTTCGCCGGCTGCTCCATGTGCCTCGGGATGAACCCGGACCAGCTGGCACCGGGCGAGCGCTGCGCCTCGACCTCGAACCGCAACTTCGAAGGACGCCAGGGCAAGGGCGGAAGGACGCACCTGGTCTCGCCCGTCGTCGCCGCCGCGACCGCTGTCCGCGGCACCCTCAGTTCGCCGTCGGACCTGGAACCCCTGCCGCGCGGCACCGGGGCCCATGCCGCCGCATCCACCGTTCCCGCTGCATAGGAAGCCCGCCATGGAAAAGATCACCACCCACACCGGCATCGGCGTCCCGCTGCGCCAGAGCAACATCGACACGGACCAGATCATCCCCGCGGTGTACCTGAAGCGGATCACACGGACGGGCTTCGAGGATGCCCTCTTCGCGGCCTGGCGCAAGGAGGAGGGCTTCATCCTCAATCGTGAGCCCTACTCCCGCGGCTCCGTGCTCGTCGCCGGGCCGGATTTCGGCACCGGGTCCTCCCGGGAACATGCTGTCTGGGCACTGAAGGACTACGGTTTCAAGGCCGTCCTGTCCTCGCGGTTCGCCGACATCTTCCGCGGCAACTCGGGCAAGCAGGGGCTCGTCGCCGCGCAGGTCGCCCAGGACGTCATCGAACTCATCTGGAAGATCCTCGAGAACGAGCCCGGCGCAACTGTGACGGTGGACCTGGAGTCGCGCAGCGTCCAGTGCGGCTCCGTCAGTGCCCCCTTCCAGCTGGACGACTACACGCGGTGGCGCCTTCTCGAGGGGCTGGACGACATCGGTCTGACGCTTCGCCAGGAGGAGCACATCACGGCCTTCGAGTCCCGCCGCCCGTCCTACAAGCCGACCACGCTTCCCGCCCGCTCCTGAAATCCGGCGTCGGCGCAGGGGCGCCGGCGGCTCGGTGTCGCGCACCTCACAGCGGCCGAGCGCACGTGTGCGGAATGACGACGCACCTGCACGGGTTCCTACCAGTGAACAGGGAGTGCGCGAAGTACCCTTGTATTTCTGTCTGCTTCGGGGTGCTCCTATGCTTGGAACGAGCATTTCAGAGTCCGCGGGGGTTCAACGTATGAGGAAAATAGGTATTCATGGGTAGCGTTCTGACCATTCGCGGCGGCATTCCGTTGACGGGCAAGGTTTTCGTCCGCGGTGCGAAGAACCTCGTACCGAAGGCTATGGTGGCATCGCTCCTGGGCAACACGCCCTCGGTACTGCGCAATGTTCCTGAGATCAAGGACGTCGACGTCGTCACGAGCCTCCTGCAGCTGCATGGCGTCAAGGTGACGAAGGACCCCGTCACGGGCGACCTCACGATGGATCCGAGCGACGCGAAGATGGCACGCTCGAAGGACATCGACGCACACGCCGGCGACTCGCGTATCCCCATCCTCTTCTGCGGGCCCCTGATGCACAGCATCGGCGAGGCCTTCATCCCCGACCTCGGCGGATGCAAGATCGGCGACCGGCCCATCGACTACCACCTCGAGGTGCTCCGCAACTTCGGCGCCGTCGTCGACAAACGCCCGGGCGGCATCTCGATCTCCGCGCCGAAGGGTCTGCACGGCGCGAAGCTCACGCTGCCCTACCCCAGCGTCGGAGCCACCGAGCAGGTGCTGCTGACCGCCATCCGCGCTGAAGGCATCACCGAGCTCTCCGGTGCCGCCGTCGAACCCGAGATCATGGATCTCATCGCGGTGCTGCAGAAGATGGGTGCGATCATCACGGTGCAGACGGACCGGGTGATCCGCATCGAGGGTGTCAAGGAACTGACGGGCTACAACCACAAGGCGATCTCGGACCGCAACGAGACGGCGTCGTGGGCTTCGGCCGCGCTCGTCACCAAGGGTGACATCTACGTCGAGGGCGCACGCCAGCTCGATCTCACCGCCTTCCTCAACACCTACCGCAAGATCGGCGGCGCCTTCGACGTCGACGACGACGGCATACGCTTCTACCACCCGGGCGGCCCGCTGACCCCGCTGGTGCTCGAGACGGACGTGCACCCCGGTTTCATGACGGACTGGCAGCAGCCGCTCGTCGTCGCCCTCACGCAGGCATCCGGCGTGTCGATCGTCCACGAGACGGTGTACGAGAACAGGTTCGGCTTCACCGAGGCCCTCATCCGCATGGGGGCGAACATCCAGGTGCACCGTGAGTGCCTCGGGAGCGTGCCCTGCCGATTCGGGCAGCGCAACTTCCTCCACTCCGCGGTGATCTCCGGACCGACCCAGCTCCACGGAGCCGACATCGACATCCCCGACCTGCGGGGCGGATTCAGCCACCTCATCGCCGCACTCGCGGCCGAGGGAGTCTCCCGCGTGACCGGCATCGAGCTGATCAACCGCGGCTACGAGCGGTTCCAGGACAAGCTCGAGGGACTGGGCGCCGACTTCGACATCACGGAGGACGCCCCGGCTGCCGCCGTGGCAATCTCCTAGGCGGTCCCGGCGATGGGGGAGCCCAGGGGCTCGCGCGCCATGTTCACGTTCCTCGCCTCCTGGGTGCGGCCCGTGATGAACGCGCTAATGGGCAAGGAGTGGCACGGACAGGAGAGGCTGCCACGCGGCGCAGGCGTGATCGTCTGCCCCAACCACGTCACCGAGATCGATCCGGTGGTGGTGGGACACTTCCTGTACAACCAGGGCATCATGCCGCACTTCCTCGCGAAGGCGTCGCTGTTCAAGGTGCCCGTCATCGGCTGGATCCTGAGGACCATCCGGCAGATCCCGGTCGAGCGCGTCTCGGCGGGAGCGAACCGGTCGCTGGAGGCAGCCCGGGACGTCCTGGCCGACGGGGGCGGCATCATCATCTACCCGGAGGGTACGCTCACCCGCGACCCCGACATGTGGCCCATGAAGGGCAGGACGGGCGCCGCGCGCCTCGCGCTGCAGACCGGTGCACCCGTTGTCCCGATCGCACAGTGGGGAGCGCACGAGGTCTTCCCCCGGTATGCCAAGCGTTTCTACCTCGTGCCACGGAAGCGCGCGCGCGTGCTCGTCGGCGACCCCGTGGACCTCAGCGAGTTCCAGGGCGCGCCGCTGACCCGTACCACCCTCGAGGCAGCAACGGACCGCATCATCGATGCGATCACCGAGCTCCTGGCCGAGCTGCGCGGAGAGACACCGCCGGGCGAGCGCTGGGATCCGGCACAGAAGCAGCAGGAGCGGATGGGCCGCGGTCCCGAAACTCCGAACGGCGACGCGACCGGGCCTGCCGTTCCGCACGGCTCCGCCCCTGAGGACGGCGCCGCCCCTGAGGACGGCTCCGCCCGTCGGAACGGCGCGCGGGATGTCCCCGGTGCGCCCGCGGCCGGAGGAACGGCCTGATGAGCGAAGCATCACCCGGGGTGCCGAACGGCGCGGACCGAAGGCGGCAGCCGGCGAAGATCGCGGTGCTCGGTTCCGGGAGCTGGGGAACGACGTTCGCGAAGGTGCTCGCGGACGCGTCCGCGAGCACGGACATCATGCTCTGGTCCCGGCGTTCCGAAGTGGCGGACGAGATCACGTCGGAGCACCGCAATTCGCGGTACCTCGGCGACACCACGCTCCCATCGAACGTCAGTGCGTCGGTCGACGTCGACGCGGTCCTCGCGGGGAGCGACCTCGTGGTGCTGGCCGTCCCGGCGCAGACACTGCGTGCGCAACTTCCGGAATGGCGCCCGCTCATCCCCGCACACGCCGTCGTCGTCTCGCTGATGAAGGGGCTCGAGGTCGGTACGGACGCGCGGATGAGCGAGGTGATCGCGGAGGAACTCGCACTGCCGGCGGAGCGGATCGCTGTCGTCTCCGGACCCAACCTCGCGATGGAGATCGCGCGGGAGGAGCCGACGGCGTCCGTCGTCGCGTGTCCCGACCACGACACAGCGACGTGGATCGCGGGCGCCTGCACGGCGTCCTACTTCCGGCCCTACACGTCCACCGACGTGATCGGTGTCGAGATCGGGGGCATCGTGAAGAATGTCATCGCACTCGCCGTCGGGATCTGCGAAGGGCGGCGGATGGGCGACAACACCAAGGCGTCCGTCATCACACGCGGGCTGGCCGAGACCACGCGTCTGGCCGTCGCATTGGGCGGGCGGCCGGAGACCATGGCCGGGCTCGCCGGCATGGGAGACCTGATCGCCACCTGCTCGTCCGCGCTCTCGCGCAACCACACCGCCGGGCACCTCCTGGGTCAGGGTCTCACCCTCGACCAGGTGACGGTGAGGATGAACCAGACGGCGGAGGGGATCAAATCCGCGCAGGCCGTCCTGGACTCCGCGACCAAGCTGGGCGTCGACATGCCCATCACGGCGAGCGTGGTGGCCGTCCTGCAGGGGCGCTTGTCCGTCAACGACCTCGGGCCGCGCCTGCTGGCCCGCAACCTCAAGCCGGAAGGCGATCGCGCACCGTGACCACCGTGACCACCGAGAACACCGAGACTTCAGCCCTGTCCCGCAAGCCACGCGTGCTCGTCCTGTTCGGCGGCCGATCCAGCGAGCACGCCGTCAGCTGCGTGACAGCCGCCGGGGTCCTGGAGGCGATCGACCGCACACGGTACGACGTCGTGCCGGTCGGCATCACGAAGTCAGGGCAATGGTCCCTCGTCTCGGGTGATCCGTCGGCGTGGTCTCTCCGCTCCGATGTGCTTCCCGAGGTGACCGCGACGGAGCAGGCAGTGGTCATGGGTACCGCGGCGGATGGCGGGGAGGGACAGGAACTCCTCGTCGCAGCGCCCGGCTCCGTCCCCAGGAGCCTTGGCGGGGTGGACGTCGTCCTGCCGCTCCTGCACGGTCCGTTCGGGGAGGACGGCACGCTGCAGGGCATGCTGGAGCTCGCCGACATGCGCTACGTGGGTGCCGGTGTCCTGGCCTCAGCCGTCGGGATGGACAAGCACTACATGAAGGTGGTCTTCGCGGCGGCGGGACTCGAGGTGGGCCCCTACGAGGTGGTGACGGACCGCCAGTGGCGCACTGACGCCGAGGGGTGCATCAGGCGAGCAGCGTCGCTCGGCTTCCCGCTGTTCGTCAAGCCGGCGCGCGCAGGGTCCTCGATGGGCATCAGCCGCGTCGAGGACGCGGAGGGGATCCTGGCCGCGGTGGAGGCGGCGCGAGCACACGACCCGAAGGTGGTGATCGAGGCCGGCATCGTGGGACGCGAGATCGAGGTGGCCGTCCTGCAGGGACGCGGACTCGACGCGCCGCGCACGTCGCTTCCAGGCGAGATCGCGATCCAGCCGGGCGACCACGCCTGGTACGACTTCGAGGCGAAGTACGTCGACGGCGCCGCTGCGGAGCTCTCCTGCCCCGCGGACCTCCCGCAGGACGTGATCGACCGCGTGCGGGATCTCGCGGGCAGGGCGTTCGACGCGATCGGAGGCGAGGGCCTGTCGCGGGTCGATTTCTTCTACACGCCCGACGGCCGCCTCGTCATCAACGAGATCAATACCATGCCCGGATTCACCCCTATCAGCATGTATCCCCAGATGTGGGCGAAGTCGGGGCTGGGCTACACGGAACTCATCGACGAGCTCATCGGACTCGCGCTGGAGCGGGGGACCGGCCTGCGCTGAGCAATGGGCGGCTAGGCCACGACGAGGACTCCGAGGAGCGAGAGCCCGACGAGGAACAGCGTCGAGCCCGCCCCGACGATCGCGAACCGTCCACCCGTGCGGAGCAGGCGCCGGAGGTCGATGCCGGCGCCGAGCCCGAACATCCCCGCGGCCAGCAGGACGGTGGTGAGGGTGCGGCCGGCGTCCAGGAGCGACGGGGGCAGGATGTCCAGCGACCGCAGCACGACCATGGCCAGGAAGCCCAGGACGAAGAGGGGCACCAGGGGTGTCTTCCTGCGGCCGGGCCGCCCCGCGTCTTCCCCTGATCCACGATCCATAGCGGCCGCGCGGCGTCGTACCCCGACGCTCGCGAGGGCAGTGACCGGCGCCAGCAGGACGACGCGCCCCAGCTTGACCACCGTGGCCACGGCCAGCGCCGTCGTCCCGGCCGTGCTGGCCACAGCCACCACCTGGGCCACCTCGTGGACGGCCAGCCCGGACCATACGCCGAATCGTGCCGCGTCGAGCCCGACGACGGCATTGAGCAGTGGCAGCACCACGATCATCAGGGATCCGTAGAGTGTGACCATCGCGACGGCGGAGGCGACCTCGTCATCGTCGGCGTCGACGATGCCCTGCATCCCGGCGACGGCGGACGCCCCGCAGATCGAGAAGCCTGCCGCCATGAGGGCCGCTCCGGAGCGGGTCAGGCCGAGGCGCCTGCCCAGCCAGAGAGTGGCGTAGTAACTCATGAACACGCAGGTGACGATCAGCAGGACGACCTGCGGCCCCAGGGCGAGGATGTCCGGAACAGCGAGTTGGAGCCCGAGCAGCACGACCCCGGCACGGAGCAGGCGCATGGTTCCGCCACTGATCCCCGTGCGAAGCATTGCCGAGTACACGCCGGAGTTGCCGAGCAGGACGCCGAGGACCAGGGCGATGACAAGGGCTCCGAGGACGGTCTGGACGCCGGCCAGGGCCATGGACAGCCCGACGCCGGCAGCCATGACGAGAAGACCCGGGACCCACGCTAGGAGCAGTCGGTACCGGGCCTCCCGGGTGGTGCTGGTGTTCATCTGCGGCGTCGGTCCTTCCGGCGGCAACGGCGACGTGCTGTTCGGTCGATTCTGCCAGAGGCCGCACGACCTTCAGGCCGGAGAGCCCGCCGGGCGGACCGATGCACTGCTGGTGACGCGGTTCAGATGATGCCCTCGGTGAGGCCGTTGGGCGTGCCGAACCGGTGGGCCGTGACACTGATGGCCTGTTCCTGCAGGAACGGCAGCATCTCCACCCGGCCCGACTCCGTGACAGGCTGCGCGTAGATCGCCAGGTCGGGCGGCCCGCCGGTCGCCCTCGCCAGAGCTGAAGCGCTTCCGCCGATGAGTCGGACGCGCCGAGCGTCGAGCGACGCGCTGCGTGCGAGCCACGCCTCATCGTCCTCGATGATGATGCTGTTTGACCGGGCTGCGACGACGGCCCGCAGCGACGCCGGGAGGTCGACCGCACTGGACACCGTGACCACGGAGTCGGCGGCAACGGCGGCGAGGAGGACACGCACCAGGTCCACCAGGGCAGCTCCCTCCGCCAACCGTACCGTCACGGGATGGGGAAGGTAGCGGAAGAGGTTGCGCTCGACGGGCAGCCCGGAGACGTCCTTGACCCGACCGAACTCGGCGGCCCACGCAGCAGCGTCCGAGGCGGCCGCGCGGTCGAGGCGGGCGAGATCCGGCGCGGACAGACCGGCGCTGCGCGCCGCTGACAGCAGGGGGGCGACGACGGGAAGGGGGGCATCCTGCGCCTCCGATTCCCTGGACGTCCACGCCCCGAGGCCCACGAGGTAGTTCGGTCCCCCCGCCTTGGTTCCCGCGCCGACCGCCGATTTCTTCCAGCCGCCGAACGGCTGGCGCTGGACGATGGCGCCCGTGATGCCGCGGTTGACGTAGAGGTTGCCTGCCTGCACGCCGTCGATCCAGGTCGCGATCTCCCGGCTGTCCAGTGAGTGGATACCGGACGTGAGGCCGTAATCGATGTCGTTCTGCAGTGCTATGGCCTCGTCGAGGGTCGCCGCGGTCATGATGCCGAGGATCGGGCCGAAGTACTCCGTCAGGTGGTAGGTGGACCCGCGCCTGACACCGTCGCGCACGCCCGGGCTCCACAGGCGGCCCGAGTCGTCGAGTCGCTGCGGCTCCACGAGCCACGACTCTCCCTCGCCGAGCACCGTCAGCCCGTCGAGCAGTTTTCCCTCCGCCGGTTCGATGACCGGTCCCATCTGCGTGCCGGGATCGTCGGGGTAGCCGACGGAGAGCGATGTGACCGCGTCGAGGAGCTGGTTGCGGAACCGCGGCGACGAGGCCACGCTGCCGACGAGGATCACCAGGGACGCCGCCGAGCACTTCTGGCCCGCGTGGCCGAAGGCCGACTGCGCCACGTCCTTCGCCGCGAGATCGAGGTCGGCGCTCGGGGTGACGATGATGGCGTTCTTGCCGGACGTCTCGGCCAGGAGCGGCAGGTCCGTCCGGAAGGACCGGAACAGCTCGGCGGTCTCGTACCCGCCGGTCAGGATCACGCGGTCGACCCGTGGGTCCGAGATGAGCTGCCGCCCGAGGTCGCCCTCGTCGACCTGCACCAGGCGCAGGACCTCCTTCGGCACTCCTGCTGCCCAGAGGGCCTGGACCATGACGGACCCGGACCGGCGCGCCTGCGAGGCGGGCTTGATGATCACGGAGGACCCGGCTGCCAGCGCCGCGAGGGTCGAGCCCGCCGGGATCGCCACCGGGAAGTTCCACGGGGGCGTGACGACGGTCAACCGGACGGAAGAGAACAGGGCGCCGTCGACGTCGTCGAGCTCGCGGGCGCGCTCGGCGTAGTAGTGGGCGAAGTCGACGGCCTCGGAGATCTCCGGGTCCGCCTGGTCCAGCGTCTTGCCGGTCTCGGCAGCCATGACCTCCATCAGCTCCGCGCGGTGCGCCTCGAGCGAGTCTCCCGCCCGGTGCAGGATCACGGCGCGCTCCGCCCCTGTGAGGTCTCCCCAGGACTCAGCCGCGGAAACTGCGCCGGCGATCGTGTCCTCGAGGTCCTCGGCACGGGCGAGGCTGGTGGCGGCGACGAGGTCGTTGCCCAGCTCGGAGGTGGCCACGCGTTCGAGGATCGCCCGCCCCCACGCCCGATTGGCAGGCAGGGAGGGATCGGTGTCGGGAGTGTTCACGAACCCGGTCCCGGGGTGCGCCGGGACGGGCAGCGTGCGGTCCTGACGGCGATTAGGAGCCGGGATGGAGGTATCGAGATGCTGGAGCGAGGCGAGGAAGCGGTTCTTCTCGCGCTCGAAAAGCGCCTCGTTCTCGGACAGTTCGAACACGGCAGACATGAAGTTGTCCTGGCTCGCGCCCTCTTCGAGGCGCCTGATCAGGTACGCGATGGCGACGTCGAACTCGCTCGGGTGGACGACCGGTGTGTAGAGCAGCAGGGACCCCACGTCGCGCTTGACGGCCTCCGCCTGCCCCTGCGCCATGCCGAGGAGCATCTCGAACTCGATGCCGTGGCGTACCCCGCGCTCGCCGGCGAGCAGCCACGCGAAGGCCAGATCGAACAGGTTATGGCCCGCGACGCCGATGCGGACATTGTCGATGCGGCCGGGCTGCAGCGCATAGTTGAGTACGCGCTTGTAGTGCGTGTCCGAGTCCTGCTTCGAGCCCCAGGTCGCCAGCGGCCAGTCGTGGAGCGACGCCTCGACCTGCTCCATGGGGAGGTTGGCTCCCTTCACCACGCGGACCTTGATGCCGGCACCGCCACGGGCGCGACGGGCAGCCGCCCATTCCTGCAGCCGGATCATGGCTGCCAGGGAGTCGGGGAGGTACGCCTGCAGCACGATGCCGGCCTCGAGGTTCGTGAACTCGGGCCGGTCGAGGATCGCCATGAAGACCGCGATCGTGAGGTCGAGGTCCTTGTACTCCTCCATGTCGAGGTTGATGAACTTGGGTTCTTCGGAAGTCGCCGCGAGCGTGTACAGCGGAGCGAGCTTCTCTACCACGTGCTCCACGGCCTCCTCGAATGCCCATGCGGGGTGCGGGGCGACGGTGGAGGACACCTTGATGGAGACGTACTCGACGTCCGGGCGCTCGAGGAGCCGGACGGTGCCCTCCAGGCGGCGTTCCGCCTCATGGTCCCCGAGGACCGCCTCGCCGAGCAGGTTGACGTTCAGGCGGACGCCTTCGCGCCTGATCCTGCTGATCGACCGGCCGAGTCTGGCGTCCGAGGCGTCGATGATGAGGTGCCCGACCATTTCGCGCAGGACGCGCCGGGCGATCGGGATGACGACCTGCGGCAGGACGGGGGCGACGGCGGCGCCTACCTTGACGGCGGAACGCATGTACCAGGGGAGGAAACCCGGCACCATGGGTGCGATGGCGCCGAGGTTGCGCGCCGCGACGGAGAGGTCCTCGGGGCGGATCACGCCGTCGACGAAGCCGACGGTGAAGGCGAGCCCGTTCGGGTCCTTGAGGACGCCCGCGAGTTGCTTGGCGGATGCGTCGACCGGGACCTTCGACGCCTCGACGAGCCATCGCCGCACGAGGGCGATCGATTCCTCCGGCAGCGCCGCCGGGATGTCGGTGGTGCCGCCGGGACCGGCCGAGAAGTGCGCGGATGTGTCGTCGGACCCGGGGTAGGGGGTGCTGGGCGCGTCCTGGGGTGCCGGGGTAGCGGCAAAACCCTCGCGGGGCGGGATCTGGGTTGTCATGGCAACGGCTTTCGTTCGACGGCTCACGCCGGGCACAGGATGAAGCAGCTACTTCAGGTTCAGTATCGGGCTCCCGGTACGATTAGGAAAAGCGATGAATTCCGAACGATATTCATCGAAGAAACCGAAGAAGGGAGGTCCCGTGCTCGATCTGCGCCGACTGCGCCTGCTGCGCGAGCTCAAGCTCCGCGGCACGCTCGCCGACGTCGCGGCCGCCCTGAGCTACAGCCCGTCGTCCGTGTCGCAGCAACTCGCCCTGCTCGAGAAGGAGGTGGGCGTCGAGCTGCTGCGGAAGACGGGCCGCCGGGTCGTCCTGACACCGCAGGCCGAGGTGCTGGTTGCCCACACGGCGGAGTTGCTGGAGACACTGGAACGGGCAGAAGCCGATCTCGCGGCCTCCCTGACGACGGTGTCCGGGACGGTCCGGGTGGCAGTCTTCCAGTCTGCCGCGCTCGCGCTGATGCCGGATGCCCTGACGGCCATGACCCGGGACTATCCGGACGTGCGCGTCGAGATGGTCCAGCGCGAACCTGAAACAGCCCTGTACGAGACGTTCGCCCGCGACTTCGATCTCGTGATCGCCGAGCAGTACCCGGGACACGCGGCTCCCCGCCACCCTGAGCTGGACCACGTGCCGCTGACGGAGGACGCGATCCGCCTCGCTGTTCCGCGGGACGGGCTCCACGACGCCGGGATCTCTGCCGTCGCGGAGGCCGCCGATGCCGCGTGGGTCATGGAGCCGAGAGGAGCGGCCTCACGTCACTGGGCGGAGCAGGCGTGCCGCCGCGCCGGGTTCGAGCCCGACGTCCGCTACGAGACGGCGGACCTCCAGGCGCAGATCCGGCTCATCGAGTCCGGCAACGCCGTCGCCCTCATGCCCGATCTCGTCTGGACGGGGCGTAACGTGCCGGTGCAGCTCTTCGATCTCGACGAGGGCCCGCGTCGTTCGATCTTCACCTCCGTGCGACGTGCGGGTGCACGTCGGCCGGCGGTGCTCGCTTTCCGGGAGGTCCTCGGACGGGCTGCGGCAGGGGTGCCCCACACTCCGTCACCGCACTAGGACGCCCCTCTGCCACGGTTGTTCCCTGCGACACGCAGTTTCCCGTCATGCCGCCCCGCTCCTAAGGTTGTCTCATGTCCACCACGTCCCCGCAGCTCGAACCGGCAGCCGTGCCGGCCACCGTCGAGAGGGTCGCGGAGACCGTCCTGCCCACCAGGCACGGCCTCTTCCGCATGATCGGCTACCGCGACAGTGGGGGAATCGAGCACGTGGCCCTCGCGCAGGGGATCGACGACGCCGATGGTGGAGCGCGGAGCATGACGCGTGCGGCTCCGCTCGTCCGGGTCCACAGCGAGTGTCTGACGGGGGACGCCTTCGGGTCCTGGCGCTGCGACTGCGGCGATCAGCTCGAGGCTGCGCTCGCTGCCATCGCGAGGGAGGGTCGCGGCGTCGTGGTGTACGTCCGCGGGCATGAGGGGCGCGGCATCGGCCTGCTCGCCAAGCTCAAGGCCTATGCGCTGCAGGACCAGGGCATCGACACGGTCGATGCGAACACCGAGCTGGGCCTCCCCGTCGACGCGAGGCGGTACGACCAGGCCGCGGAGATCCTCCAGGACCTCGGGATCACGTCCGTCCGCCTGCTGTCCGGGAACCCGGCGAAGGAGGAAGCACTCGAGGAGCTGGGCATCGCCGTCGTCGAGCGCCACGGACTCGCCGTGTCCGAACGCAGGGAGAATGCGGGCTACCTCGCGACCAAGCGTGCGCGCATGAGGCACGACGTCGCCCCGTCCGCGGATGCCTGGAACTCCCTCCTCGACGGCGTCGTGCCAGCGGCACCCGCGCCCGGCGAAGCGGAGGAACTGACCCACCGCTACGGGTATCTCGCCGGTGCCACCGGACGGATCGTCGTCGGGCAGCTGAGGCAGAGCCTCGACGGCTTCATCGCTTCGCGGTCGGGCGACCCCGGGTTCCACGACGACCGTGGGGACCGCGCGCACCTCCAGCGGCTGCGCGCCCTCGTCGACGCCGTCGTCGTCGGCGCGTCCACCGTCCTCGCGGAGGACTGCTCGCTCTCGGTCGAGGACGTGCCCGGTACCAGCCCGGTCCGCGTGGTGCTCGATGCAGGCGCGAAAGTGGGTGCCGACGCGCGGGTCCTGGCCGACGACGGCGTGCCCACGCTCTGGATCGTCGCCCGCGACGCGGCCGTCCCCGAGGGCGTGCCGGCCTCGGTGGAGGTGGTGCGGCTGCCCATGGACGACTTCGCACCTGCGCGGGTCCTGGACGTGCTGCAGGCGAGGGGGATGGAGAAGGTCCTCGTGGAAGGCGGCGGGAACACCGTCTCACGCTTCCTCGAGGCCGGTTTGCTCGACAGGCTCTACCTCACGACCGCGCCCGTCCTCGTAGGCGACGGGGTGCCCGGCATTCGATTCTCCGGCTCGGATGCACTCGCCGAGGCCCGGACCGCGCCCGTCCGTCGCTTCGTGTTCGGACAGGACATCTGCACCGAATTCAATTTCGCGGCGACGCGGTAGGGCGAGGATCCGGGCCCTGAGGTGCGGTCGGCCGGGCCGTCAGGCCACGCCGGGACGATCAGGAGTCGTCGCCGAGCCTCTTGCTCTTGCCCTGCAGCCGGTCGATGTGCTCGGATGCCTCGGCCTTGGTGATGTCCGCCGGGATCTCCTCGCCGGCTTCGCGTGCAAGCGTGTCGAGGTAGCTGCGCTGCGCGGCGGTCATGGGCTCGTCACCCGTCACCCAGTCCGAGGGGTCCCGCTCGAAGCCGCCCTCGGGCTCGGACTTCGGACTTCCCAGTGTGTCTGCCATGTCTGTTCCTTGTCGTCGTGTCCTGCGTGAGTCATCAGTCTACTTACTTTCCCGTTTCGTTCCGGAAGGGTTGACAGCCGGACCTGCTCGCAGCGGTGGATACGACTGCAAGCCGAGGAGAGCACGCGTCGTCGACCGGCGACGTCGCGGCTCAGGATTCACCGGGCACCTGCGAACCAGCGGTGGCAGTGGCAGGGATCGGGTGGGCGTGCGGCATCGGAGCGACGCGCTGCGCGAGGTGCGACCGCAGGTGTCGCTCCGAGTGCGCGGCGAGAAGCATCCGGCCACCGGCGTACCGCACGCCCCCTCGCGCCCGGCTGGCGACGGCGAGCCAACTGCAGACGGCGCGCTCGAGAACCCAGGCCGGCGCCCACAGCGCTGCCGTCGGACGGAAGACGGTCCGCCCTCCACGGCGCCGGCGGCCTGTCTCCGCCAGTGCCACGACGGCGAGTCCGGCCAGCGCGAGGTAGCGGGGTTCCGGTCGTGCCAGGACGACGGCGGGAAGGAGGCCGAGCTCGATCGCGAGCCGCCCGGGCTGGGCGAAGCTGTCGTACGCCTGGCGGACGCGTTGCTTGAGGAAGTGCCGCGAAGAACAGGGGAGCCGCGCGACGAAGAGGTCGTCCGCCCGGATCTCCCGGCCCCCGGCGGCCCGTACGGTCCGGATGAGTTCGAGGTTCTCGAACAGGGCATCGGAGCAGTAGCCGCCCGTGGAGAGGACGGTGCTGCGCCGGACACCGAGCGTGCCGGGGTAGTCGGAGCCCGCTGCTCGGTTGAGCAGGGAACGGCCGGTGTCCCACCGGGCGTGCCAGGGCAGCTGCGCGAAGTAGTTCTGCGGGCGGACGATGTCGGCCTGCTCGAGGAGCTCCAGAAGTCGCGCGAGTTCGGGTCGCCGGTACCGGACGTCGTCGTCGGCGATGACGACGAGGTCGTGCCGCGCCGCGGAAAGGCCGGTCAGGACGCCGTGGACCTTGCCGTTGCCACCGCCCACCAGTCCGGGGTCGGGCGGGAGGTGGCGGACCCCGGGCGGGAACGCGCGGGCGTGCCCCGCGAAAATCGGTGCCGGAGAGCCGTCCACCACGGTGACGTCGATCCACTGCACGAGGTCCGCCAGGTAACGGGCCAATTCCGCCAGGGGTCCCTCGCCGGTCCACTTCAACGGCAGGATGTACTCGGCTGCATACCGCATGGGGAGCCTGTGTCCTCCTTGTGCAACGGGTTTACCGGACGCTCGTCCGCTTCCCTTCAATTACTAAGGCTGCTTACGGTGGGTGTGCAAGGGACCCACGAGGTCGATCACCCGTAGACACAGGAGGAACAGTGAGCCAGCCCGCACAGCAGCAGGAACCGCCCGGAACCACCGAGGCCATGGAGCCGACGCCTGACCACGGTGAGCAGTCCTACCGCGGGAGCGGCCGACTCAGCGGCAAGAAGGCCGTCATCACGGGCGGTGACAGCGGAATCGGCCGTGCCGTCGCAATCGCCTACGCCAGGGAAGGCGCGGACGTCCTCATCAGTTACCTCAACGAGGACGAGGACGCACAGGAGACTGCTCGCTGGGTCGAGGAAGCAGGGCAGCAGGCCGTGCTGTTCCCGGGCGACCTGGCCGACGCCGCGACCTGCCGCGCCGTCATCGACAAGGCGGTCGAGGTGTTCGGCAGGGTGGACATCCTCGTCAGCAACGCCGCGTTCCAGATGACCCACGAGACGATCGAGGAGATCCCGGACGAGGAGTGGGACCGCACTCTGGCCATCAACCTCAGCGCTTTCTTCCACCTGACGAAGGCTGCCCTGCCGCACATGGGGCCGGGTTCGTCCATCATCGGCTCGAGTTCGGTGAACTCGGACAACCCGGTGCCCACGCTGCTGCCCTACTCCGCGACGAAGGCCGGCATCGCGAACATGACCGCCTCGATGGCGCAGCTGCTGGCCGAGCGCGGCATCCGGGCGAATTCCGTGGCGCCCGGGCCCATCTGGACCCCGCTGATCCCGGCGACGATGCCCGAGGAGCAGGTCGAGAGCTTCGGCCAGCAGGTGCCGATGCAGCGCGCGGGCCAGCCGGCAGAGCTTGCCCCGGTGTACGTGCTGCTCGCCTCGGACGAGGCGAGCTATGTGTCAGGTGCACGCATCGCGGTGACCGGAGGGCAGCCGATCCTCTGACACGCGTCCGGAGGGCTACTCCGGGAGCTCGACCCGATCCGACCCGACTCGACCCGACTCAAGCCGGGTCGCGTCGGGTCGGGCAACGCGACGAGACTCTCCGCGACTCGACGCGACATGACACGTCGCGCGGGGCGTGGCACCCATCCGTCCGGTGTCGTGCCACGTCGCCCGATGGGGAGTACCCCTCCCGGCCGCAACCGCGCGGGAGGGGTACCGCCCTAGCCCTCGAACATCGGCAGGGGAGCGCCGGCGATTCCCGTCTCGACGGCGTAGAGCGCGCCCGCCGCGGGCTCCGAGCCCTCAGGGATGTTCTCCTGGGTCGTCGTGATGAAGAGGGTTCTCAGGTCCTTGCCGCCGAACGCGCACGCAGTCACGTTCGTCACCGGGAGCGGTATGTGCTCACTGAGCCTGCCCGCGGCGTCGTAGCGCGCGATCGCCCCGCCCCCGTACAGCGCCGTCCAGATACCGCCTTCGGCGTCGATCGCCATTCCGTCCGGCACGCCGAGCGCCGGCTCGACGACGGCGAACGTCCGGCGGTCGGTGAATCGTCCGCTACCCACGTCGTACCCTAGGGCGTCGATGCGCCCGGTGGGCGTGTCGCTGAAGAAAGCGGTATCGCCCGACGGGGAGAAGTGCAGGCCGTTGGACACGGTGATGCCCGTCAGGACGGTGGATACGGCGTGGTCGCGGCCGAGCGAATACAGGCTGCCCGCTCCGAAGCCGCCCTCCCAGCCCATCGATCCGCAGAGGAACCGGCCTGTAAGGTCGCATCCGCCGTCGTTCATCCGGACGCCGGGGTCGCCGAACGCCTCCGGGCCCTGTTCCAAAGTCGAGAACGCGTCGTCGGCGAACACGAATCCCCGCTCGACGCCGACGACGTATCCGCCGGATGCGCGGCCACGGATGACTCCCGCGAGGCGGGGGTGGACGTCGTGCCGGTCGAAGGTCCCGTCGTCGTGGCGTACGAGGACGTCACCCTCCATCATGTCGACCAGCAGGAGCTCGCCGCGGCGCGGATCCCAGTAGGGGCCCTCCCCGTGGAAGGTGCAGACGTCGGAGATTTGCTCGGCTTTCACGGTGCCTCCTGGCAGTCGTCGGGTGGTGTGCGTCGTGCATGGGGATCGACCCCGCGTCAACCGCCCGCCGGCGCGGGGGTCGCGTCGGCCAGGCCGACGCAGGCACGGGCCTGCTCGACGCGCGACACGGCGTCCCCGAGTTCCACGAGGACGGTGCTCGACGCCACTTCCTCCGGGTCGAAGAGAACCTCGACGGCGGGATCGCGTCCGTAGGTGGTCGCGGTCCAGGCGGGATCGCCCTCCCGCAGCACCCAGTCGACGTCGTTCACGGTCACGCATGGATCGGTGGTCGGCCCGGGGACGTCCACGCCGCAACGCAGGACGACCTTCGAGGGATCGCCCCAGGCGGACGTCGCCTGGCTGTTGGTGGCGCGCTGCTGGTTCTCCGCCACGGTGGGAGGCAACGCGATCATGACATCGGCGCAGCGCGCGTTCGCCGCATCCACTGCCGGGTCGACGTCGACGACCGATGCGCAGCCGGGGAGCCCGACGACGAGTGCCGCGAGAATCGCCAGGGCGGTCACGGCGCGGGAAGAGGCAGGCATGGCACCACCCTAGTAGGTGGCAGGAGGCCGGAACCGACACGGAACGGGTTCTGCTCGCGAGAAGCGCGGCAGCGACGGTCGGTGACAGTATGCTGCAGGGGCCGCAGCCGACCGCAGGCTGCCCCCTTCCACCCGCATCCGGCGCCGCGGCCCACCGCAGCGCTGGTGCGAGAGCGCGAGCCGAGGACGCATGACAACGCCCCACCGCCGGATCCCGGTGACCCCAGTCTTCCGACGAACCGTACCCGGTGCCGTCGCCACAGCCATCTCCGCGCCGTTGGCAGCGCTGGTCGTGGTCGCCGTCCTCGCGGCGCCGGCCGCCGCTACCGGATCCGGCACGCCGCCCGGGCCCCGTCCTGCCGTCGTGGGCCAGCAGGAGCCCACCGTCGTCGAGCAGCCACAGCCGCAGGGCACATTCGTCGAACCGGCTCCACCCGTCCCTGATCCGACGGCGACCTCGGGCATCGACCCGGAGACCGGGTTCGCGATCAACGAGCGCACCGGCTTCCTGGTCCACCCGGCCACCGGGCACCTGATCGAACCGGGGACCGGGTACCTCCTGTTCGCCGACACGCTCATCTACACGAACCTGCGCTACGACTCCCCGACGGGCGAAGTCGTCGCAATCGCCGGCGAGGTGCCGGTGCCACGCCCCGGCGCCGGCGGGACGACGCCGGACGCGTCACCGCCCGCGCCCGTGCCGGTACCGGTCGCGCCGTCCCCGACGCAACCGCCGGCTCCCGTCGTCACCGCGACGGCGGCCCTTCCCTCCACGTCCGCCCCTTCCACGCCGAGCAGCCGCACGACGACGGCCCCAGCCCGGTCCAGCACCGCGGGGGTCGCAGCGGAGGAGGAGCGCGCTGCCTCCCTGGCCCCGGTCGCGGTGATCGGCGCGGGAATCCTCGCCGTTGCACTCGCCGCCGTCGTCGTCCTGGCCATCCGCCGTCGCGGACGCCACCAGTCCTGACCCCCGGTCCTGGCCCCTCACGGCCTGAATCCGCACGATGCCTGTCATCGTGGATGGCCGGGGAGCCGCTGGTACCGCCCTCCCGCGTGCGGGCCGAATCGGGCGGGACAGCACGTGACCGGTAAAGTGCAGGACGTGAAGAATCTTCTGGTGACCGGCGGAGCCGGCTTTATTGGGTCCAATTTCGTCCACTACCTGGTGGAGCACACGGACGTCTCCGTCACGGTCCTCGACAAGCTGACCTACGCCGGCAACCAGGCCTCGCTCGAAGGGCTGCCCGCCGACCGCTTCGAGCTGGTCGTGGGTGACATCGCCGATGCCGCCGTCGTCGACCCGCTGACCGAGCGAGCCGATGCCGTCGTGCACTACGCCGCCGAGTCGCACAACGACAACTCGCTGCACGACCCGCGCCCGTTCCTGGACACGAACATCATCGGTACGTACACGCTGCTCGAGGCGGCGCGACGGTACGGCAAGAGGTTCCACCACATCAGCACGGACGAGGTGTACGGCGACCTCGAGCTCGACGACCCCGCACGCTTCACCGAGAGCACCCCCTACAACCCCTCGAGCCCCTACTCGTCGACGAAGGCAGGGTCCGATCTCCTCGTCCGTGCCTGGGTGCGTTCCTTCGGGGTCCAGGCCACCATCAGCAACTGCTCGAACAACTACGGCCCCTACCAGCACGTGGAGAAGTTCATCCCGCGCCAGATCACGAACGTGATCGACGGCATCCGCCCGAAGCTGTACGGCGAGGGCCTGAACGTGCGCGACTGGATCCACGCGAACGACCATTCCTCGGCGGTGTGGACAATTCTGAACAAGGGGGAGATCGGCCAGACCTACCTCATCGGAGCGGACGGGGAGCGGAACAACAAGGACGTCGTCGAGCTGATCCTGTCCGAGATGGGCCAGCCGACCGACGCCTACGACCGCGTGGTGGATCGTGCCGGACACGACCTGCGCTACGCGATCGATTCCACCAAGCTGCGGACGGAGCTCGGCTGGACGCCGGAGTTCCACCACTTCGAGCAGGGCCTCCGCGACACCATCGCCTGGTACCGGGACAACGAGGCGTGGTGGCGCCCACAGAAGGCCGTCACGGAGTCCAAGTACACCGAGCTGGGACAGTAGCCGTGGGTCCCACCTTCTCGAAGCCGCTCGCAGCCCGCGAGACGCCCATCCCCGGCGTCCTGCTGTTCGACCTCCCGGTGCACGGCGACAACCGCGGCTGGTTCAAGGAGAACTGGCAGCGGGCCAAGATGACGGCGGAGGGTCTCGCCGACTTCGGTCCGGTGCAGAACAACATCTCGTTCAACGAGACCGCGGGCACCACGCGCGGCATCCATGCGGAACCGTGGGACAAGTTCATCTCCGTGGCCACCGGCCGGGTGTTCGGCGCGTGGGTGGACCTGCGCGAGGGGCCGTCCTTCGGCGCGGTGTTCACCGCGGAACTCGATCCGTCGACGGCGATCTTCATCCCCCGGGGCGTCGGCAACGCGTTCCAGACCCTCGAGGACGGGACGGCGTACACCTACCTCGTCAACGACCACTGGTCCGCCGACGCGCAGGATCAGTACGTGTTCCTCAACCTCGCCGACGAGACGGCCGCCATCGCGTGGCCGGTCCCGCTGTCGGAGGCGGAGCTGTCAGAAAAGGACCGGAACCACCCCCGCCTGGCGGACGTGACACCGCTGGCTCCGCGGAAGACGCTCGTCGTCGGCGCGGACGGCCAGCTCGGCAAGGCACTGCGCAGCGCCCTCGCCGATCAAGCGTCGGTCGAGTTCGCCTCCCGCGACGACCTGGACCTGCTCGGAGACCTCGACGGCGCACGGCAGTGGGCCGCCTACGACACCATCATCAACGCCGCAGCCTATACCGCGGTCGATGCAGCGGAGACACCGGACGGACGCGCCGCCGCCTGGGCCGTCAACGTGGCGGGCGTCGCGGCCCTCGCGAGGGTGGCCACGGCGCATCGCCTGACGCTCGTCCACATCTCGAGCGACTACGTCTTCGACGGCTCCCGCGACGTCCACGACGAGGCCGAGCCCTTCAGCCCGCTCGGCGTGTACGGCCAGACGAAGGCAGCAGGGGATGCGATCGTCGCGACCTCTCCCCGCCACTACATCCTGCGGACGAGCTGGGTGATCGGTGAGGGGAACAACTTCGTGCGCACCATGGCCGGCCTCGCAGGTCGCGGTGTCTCGCCGAGCGTCGTCGACGACCAGGTGGGCCGTCTCACCTTCACTGAGGACCTCGCTGCCGCCATCCTGCATCTCCTGGCGACACGCGCTCCGTTCGGCACCTACAACGTCACGAATGACGGCGACCCGCAGAGCTGGGCGGACATAGCGGCGGACGTGTACGCGCTCTGCGGCAGGGACCGCTCCGACGTCACAGGCGTCACCACCTCCGAATATTTCGCCGGCAAGGCTGCAGCGCCGAGACCGCTGCAAAGCACTCTCGATCTGACGAAGCTCAAGGCGACCGGGTTCCTGCCGGCAGCCGCGGCGGACCGCCTGGCCGCCTACGTCGCCGCGCTGACGGCCTCGTGAGCCGGTCGTCGAGAGGCAACCGGATCCGTCGGTCGCGCACCGTACGGTAGGCGTCATGCCTGATGCATCGCAAGGACCGGACCCGCGTTCCGCCTCCGGCGCCCGCCCCGCCCCGGCCGACGGCGGTCCCACCGTCGGTGGCGGTCCCACGGTCGGTGGTCTGGGCGAGCGGGAGCTGCTTGCGAGGATCTTCCCGCTGCTCGGTCCGTCGAAGGGAGCGCTCGTCGGGCCGGGCGACGACGCCGCGGTGCTGGTGCCGGGATCGGGGCCCGTGGTCATCTCGATGGACACCCTCGTGGAGGACCACGACTTCCGGCTGATGCGGCCGAACGGCTTCGTGACCACGGGGTATGACGTGGGCTGGAAGTCCGCCGCCCAGAACCTGAGCGACATCAACGCCATGGGTGGCACGGCGACGTCGCTCGTCGTGAGCCTGACGCTCCCTCCGGCCACGTCCGCCGCGTGGGTCGAGGACTGCGCCCGTGGACTTGCGGCAGCGATCAGCGAGCTCGGCGCCGACAACTGCTCGGTGGTCGGCGGAGACCTCGGTGGGGGAGCGCAGCTCGTGATCACGGCAGCCGTGACAGGGGAGCTCCGGGGCGCTCCCGTGCTCCGCTCGGGCGCCGAACCAGGTCACACGATCGCCATTGCGGGAACCTTGGGCCGTGCGGCCGCCGGTCTTGCCCTCCTGGAGGACGGCCGCCCCATCGCCGATTTCGGTCCTGCAGGAAAGGAACTGGTGGCGGCACAGCTGCGTCCGGTCCCACCCCTCGCGTCCGGTCCGGCAGCCGCGGCCGCCGGAGCGAGCGCCATGCTCGACATCTCGGACGGGCTGGTGCGCGACGCCGCACGGATAGCGACGGCCAGCGGAGTGCAACTCGACTTCCGGCCGGCAGCCCTCCTTCCCTTCGCCGAGGAACTCCGCTCGACCGCCGATCTGCTGGGAGAGGATCCGATGCACTGGGTGCTCGGTGGTGGAGAGGACCACGGTCTACTGGCGACCTTCCCGGCAGATCGCTCCCTGCCACCCGGGTTCACTGCGGTAGGCTCGGTAGTGCCGGGCAAGCCACTGGTGACACTGGCGTCACGGGCGACGGTCATCAGGGGATGGGATCATTTTGCACACTAAAGTCACCGCTAATGCTGTGGCGATGAAGCGATGGTTGAGCAAGGCCGAAGAGTCGCTCGGCAATCACAGCGACCGCCTGAACGCCATCAACATCTTCCCGGTGGCGGACGGCGATACCGGGACGAACCTGTACCAGACCGTCCGTGCCGCGGCCCGAGCCGCCCATGACGCCGACACCTCGGACCTCGGTGACCTGCTCGCCATCGCTGGGATGGCAGCAATGGAGGACGCGCGGGGAAACTCGGGAACCCTGTTCGCGGTGTTCCTGGCAGCCCTCGCCGAGCCCCTGCACGGAACCACGCGACTCACCTGTACTCTCCTGGCGTCGTCGCTGCACCGCGCGCAGATCCGCAGCTGGTCCGCCCTGAGCGATCCCGTCCCTGGCACCATGCTGTCGGTACTGGAAGCCAGCGCGCGTGGAGCTGCCGAGACCGCGGCCGCGCACACCGCCGACGACAGCAATCTCGCGCTCGCGCTGACCCTGAGGTCCTCCGTGCAGCAGGCCCTGCGCGCAGTCGTGCAGACGGAATCGCAGCTCGGCGCCCTGACCGCCGCGAAGGTGGTGGACGCCGGTGGGGTCGGGTTCCTGCTGATCCTCGATGCGCTGCGTGCCGCGGCGCTCGGCGAGGAGTTGCAGGACGAACTGCTCGACGGCCTCCACGGCTACGACATCCAGGCGCCGCACATCCACAACGGCGGTGATGCCGACGGCGTCGAGGTCATGTGCACCATCAACCTCAGTCCGCTCGATGCCGCGACCCTGCGCCTCCACCTCGACGAACTGGGTGATTCGGTCATCATGAGTGCCGTCACCGAGGTCCCCGAGGGCTACCGCTGGCGCGTCCACGTCCACGTGCCCGACGCCGCTCCCGCCCTGGCACTGATCCACCAGGCGGGCGAGCCGGTCAACATCACGGTGACCCAGCTCGCCGCCCCCGCGACCGGAGCCGAGGCCCGTGACTCCTGATACGGCGCGGTCGGTGACCGCCTCGGACCTCGACGCACCGCTCGACCGGCATCTGGGCCCGGTCGCGAAGCTACTGGCCAAGCACTTCGGCATCACTACGGTGGGCGAACTGCTCAACCACTTCCCGCGTACCTATCTCAAGCGCGGCGAGCTGACCCCGATCGCCGACGTGCCGATGGACGAGGAGGTCACGCTGATCGCCCGCGTGCAGTCCGCCAACTCCCGCAGGATGCACACCCGCAAAGGAATGCTCCTCGAAGTCGTGATCACGGACGACGCCGACGGCGGGATCGGTCAGATGAACCTGACGTTCTTCAACGGGTACGGCGCCGAACGCGAACTCCGCCCCGGCGTGCGTGCGATGTTCTCGGGCAAGGTCACCGTGTACCGCGGCAAGCTCTCGCTGACCAATCCCCGCTACGTCCTCCTCGACGAGAGCGACGGCGACCCCGAGTACGTCAATCGCCCCATCCCGGTCTACCCGGCCGTGGAGAAGCTCGGCAGCGAACGGATCGCGATCGCCGTGGGCACGCTGCTGGATACGCTCAGGCTCTCGGAACTGGACGATCCCGTGCCCCAGGCGATCGCCCGCCGGGACAAGCTCATGAGCCTCGCTACCGCCTATGAGCTCGTGCACCGTCCCCTCCAGATCGAGGACGCGTACCGTGCGCAGCACCGGTTCCGGTACCAGGAGGCATTCGTCCTCCAGGCCGCCCTCGCCAGGCGACGGGCACTGGCTGCTCGCGAGCAGGCGACGGCACGACCGCCCCGCGACGGCGGACTGCTCGACCAGTTCGACGCGCGCTTGCCGTTCACCCTGACGCAGGGGCAGCTCGACGTCGGAAGGACGATCGCGGAGGACCTCGCCCTGGATCATCCGATGAACCGGCTGCTGCAGGGCGAGGTCGGTTCCGGCAAGACCCTGGTGGCGTTGCGCGCGATGCTGCAGGTCGTAGATGCCGGCGGGCAGGCAGCCCTCCTCGCGCCCACGGAGGTCCTCGCCGCCCAGCACCTCCAGTCGATCACCAGGACGCTCGGTCCCCTCGCCGAGGGCGGCATGCTGGGAGGTGCGGCCGACGGCACGCGCGTGGTCCTTCTCACGGGATCGATGCCGACCGCGCAGCGCAGGAGATCGCTGCTCGAGGCTGCCTCCGGTGACGCAGGGATCGTCATCGGCACGCACGCCCTGCTGTCGGACAACGTGGAGTTCTTCGACCTCGGGCTCGTCGTCGTCGACGAGCAGCATCGTTTCGGGGTGGAGCAGCGTGACTCGCTGCGGACGAAGGCGCGCACGTCCCCGCATGTCCTCGTGATGACCGCGACGCCGATTCCCCGGACAGTCGCGATGACAGTGTTCGGGGACCTCGAGACGTCGACGCTGTCCGAGCTGCCGGCGGGGCGGTCCCCGATCGCCACGCACGAGGTAGGGCTCACGGAGCACCCGGCCTGGATCGACCGGATCTGGTCGAGGGCCCGCGAGGAGATCGACGCGGGGCGTCAGGTGTACGTCGTGTGCCCGAAGATCGGCGACGACGGCAAGGCCGAGGAGGATGCTCCCGAGGTGCTGTACGGGGAACCGCAGGTCGACCGGAAGTCCGGCGGCCAGCAGGAGCTGACCAGCGTCGTCGCCCTCTTCGAGTCCCTGGGCGGGGTCCCGCAGCTGCAGGGAGTGACGAGCGGGATGCTGCATGGGCGAATGGACCCACAGGACAAGGCGGACGTCATGTCACGCTTCGCCGAGGGGAGCGTGCAGCTGCTCGTCGCGACGACCGTGATCGAGGTCGGGGTGGACGTACCCAACGCGACGCTGATGGTCATCATGGACGCGGACCGCTTCGGCATCTCCCAGCTCCACCAGTTGCGCGGTCGCATCGGTCGCGGCGGGCACGCCGGGACCTGCCTCCTCGTCACGAAGCTCGAGCCCGACCATCCGAGCCGTGAGCGGTTGTCCGCCGTCGCCTCGACGACGGACGGGTTCGAGTTGTCCCAGAAGGACCTGGAGCTCCGACGGGAGGGCAACATCCTCGGTGCGTCGCAGTCAGGCGGCCGGTCGGCGCTGCGGTTCCTGAAGATCACGCAGCACGGCAAGGTCATCGAGAAGGCACGGGAGGATGCCCAGCACATCGTCGCCGAGGATCCGGATCTGCGGGCCCACCCGGGCCTCCTCCTCGCCATCGACCTCTATCTGAACCCGGAGAAGGAAGCCTTCCTCGAGAAGGGCTAGCGCTGGGAATGCCGCAGACGAGGGCGTAGCATCATTTCTGTGACGCAGATACGGATATCCGACGCCGCCCGCTTCCTGGGCGTGAGCGACGACACCGTGCGGCGCTGGATCGAGACCGGCATCCTCGGCAGCTCCAAGGATGCCTCGGGCAGGGCTGTCGTCGACGCACTGGAGCTCGCGCAGCTGGCACACCGCAACGCGGTCCTGCCGGGAGACCCGTCGGACATCGGACGCTCGGCACGCAACCGGTTCGTCGGCATCGTCACCGGGATCGTCCTCGACAGCGTCATGGCACAGGTCGAGCTGCAATGCGGTCCGCATCGCGTGGTGTCCCTGATGAGCAGCGAGGCGGTCCGGGAACTCGGGCTCGAGCAGGGATCCGTTGCGATAGCGGTCGTCAAGGCGACCACCGTCATCATCGAGACCCCCTCCGGTCGGGCGTGAACCCGGTGTCGGCCAGGCGGGCCTCCGGGGCCGGAGCGAGGCGTCTGATGATGCCCGCCGCCCTGGCCGCCGCCGTGCTCGGCATAGCTGCCTGCGGAACCGACGGCCCCGACGCTGCACGCGTGTCGGATGATGCTTCGGACGGCAGCATCACCGTCTTCGCCGCGGCTTCGCTCAAGGCACCCTTCACGGAGTTGGCGGGGCAGTTCGAGGCGGCGTATCCGGGTTCGGAGGTGACCCTGAATTTCGCCGGGTCGTCGGATCTCGTCAGTCAGCTGAGCGAGGGTGCGCCGGCAGATGTCTTCGCCTCGGCGGACGAGGAAAGCATGGCAAAGGTGGCCGAAGCGGACCTGCTCGCCGGCGAACCGGTCGCGTTCGCGACCAATACCCTCCAGCTGGTGGTCCCGTCCGATAATCCTGCCGGGATCACCTCGCTCGCGGACGCGGCCAGGCCGGGAGTGAAGGTGGTCGTCTGTGCCGAGCGAGTACCGTGCGGTGCCCTGGCGGCAAGGGTCCAGGCGGCAGCCGACGTCGACCTCGTGCCCGTCAGCGAGGAGTCCTCGGTGACGGACGTACTGGGAAAGGTCACGTCGGGCGAGGCGGACGCCGGGCTGGTCTATGTGACGGATGTCCGGACTGCGGGAGCTGCTGTCCGCGGCATCGGGATCCGGGAGGCCGGCAGTGCCGTCAACACCTACCCGATCGCGGCTCTCGCCGGTAGCGCCGCCCCGGCGACGGCTCAGGAGTTCGTCGAGTTCACGTCTGGTCCGGTCGGCCGGGCAGTGCTCGGGGCGGCTGGCTTCGGTGCACCCTAGGCTCGCACGTGCACGTGCACGTCCCCGGTCTCTGGCGGCGGGTGCGGACACGGCACGCGTTCCACGCTGGGTGGTGGCCGTCGCCGTCGTCGGCGGACTCTTCGTCCTGCTGCCGATCGCCGCCATGGCACTCCGGGTCGACTGGCCGCGCTTCCTTCCCCTCGTCAGCTCGGACAGCGCGCGGGCAGCGCTCCTGCTCAGTCTGCGGACCTCGCTCACCGCGACCGCACTCTGTGTCGTCGTGGGCGTGCCCATGGCCCTCGTTCTCGCCCGCACGTCGTTCCGCGGACAGCAGCTCGTCCGGTCCCTCGTGCTCCTGCCCCTGGTCCTTCCGCCCGTGGTCGGCGGCATTGCCCTCCTGTACACCTTCGGCCGCCGGGGACTGCTCGGCAGCACCCTCGGCACGCTCGGCATCGACATCGCCTTCTCGACGACGGCGGTCGTGATGGCCCAGACGTTCGTCGCACTGCCGTTCCTCGTCCTCAGTCTCGAGGGAGCCCTCCGCACCGTCGGAACCCGTTATGAAGCCGTCGGGGCCACGCTCGGGGCGGACCGCTGGACGGTGCTCCGGCGCATCACCCTGCCCCTCGTCCTGCCCGCCCTCGTGTCGGGGGCGGTCCTCTCGTTCGCCCGCGCGCTGGGGGAGTTCGGGGCCACCCTCACGTTCGCCGGGAGCCTCGAGGGTACGACCAGGACGCTGCCGCTCGAGGTCTACCTGCAGCGGGAGACCGATCCCGACGCTGCCGTCGCTCTGTCGCTCATCCTCGTCGTGGTCGCCGTCGTGGTCGTCGGCATAGCGCACCGGGTGAGGCCGCTGGGGGCCCTCCGGGCCGCTCCGGGCGGATCCACGCGGCCCCCGGGCGGGTACGGGCGCCTCCCGTGAGCCTCACCTTCGCCGCTACCGTCGCCGATCGCGGATTCGACGTCGCATTCGAGCTGGAGGCGGGGGAGACCCTCGCCGTCCTCGGTCCGAACGGTGCAGGCAAGTCCACGCTGCTCGGGCTCCTCGCAGGCCTGCTGGCACCCACGGCGGGCCGGGCGGAGCTGAACGGACGGCTCCTGTTCGACGTCGCCGAGGGCCGCCGCGTCCTCACGGAGCCGCGGCACCGAGGCGTGGCGCTCCTGGCGCAGGAGGCTCTGCTGTTCCCCCACCTCACGGCCCTCGACAACGTCGCCTTCGGACCCCGGAGCCGGGGAGAGCGCCGGCGCGCATCCCGGTCGACGGCCCGACGCTGGCTGGAACGGGTGGGGGTCACCGACCTCGCTGCCCGCAGGCCGGCCGAGCTCTCCGGCGGTCAGGCGCAGCGGGTCGCCGTCGCGCGGGCGCTGGCTGCCGATCCGTTCCTGCTGCTGCTGGATGAACCACTCGCAGCCCTCGACGTCACCGTCGCCCCGGCCCTCCGCGTCCTTCTGCGCGATGTCCTGGCGCATCGCTCCGCCATCATCGTCACGCACGATCCGCTCGACGCCTTTCTGCTTGCGGACAGGGTCCTCATCCTCGAGTCCGGCAGGGTCGTGGAGGCCGGCCGCACCAGGGACGTCCTCACGCGCCCCGTCACGGCCTTCGGAGCGCGCCTCGCCGGCCTCAACCTCGTGGCGGGCGAAGTGACGGCGACCGGATTCCGGGCCGGCAACGGGCTGGAGGTGCCGGTGGGCGAGGGAACGCCCGAAGGGCCGCGGCTCGCCCTCGCCGTGCGCCCGGCCCGAGTCGCCGTAGCCCGAGCGCCGGGCGAGGAGCCCGGCTGGAGCTGGATCAGGGCCGTCGTGGACGACGCCGAACACCGCGGCGATACCGTCCGCGTGCATGCAGCGGGGCTTTCGGCGGACGTCACTCCCGCGGACGTCGTCGAGCTCGGTATCGAGCCCGGAGCCGAGGTGTTCCTCGGCCTGCGGCACCACGACGCCGTCGTCTACCCCGTCTAGGGGGCCGATCTGCGCTGCGCCACGGCCGGGCGATAGAGTCGGGACATGACCCGCATCATCGCCGGAGCCGCGGGCGGCTCCACCCTGGCCAGCGTCGAGGGCAACGGGACCCGACCCACGACCGACCGTGTCAAGGAAGCACTGTTCTCGCGCCTCGAGTCCTACAACATCCTGCACGGTGCCCATGTGCTCGACCTCTACGCGGGATCAGGATCGCTCGGCGTGGAGAGCGCGAGCCGGGGAGCGGCGACCGTGGACCTCGTCGAGTCCGCCGACCGGGCTGCAGCAGTGGCGCAGCGGAACGCCGACCTGGTGAACCGTGTGCTCGGCTGGACGGCCGTCCGGGTCCACCGGGCGAAGGTCGAGACCTACCTGGAGCGGGTGGCCCCTGAACTGCAGTGGGATCTGGTCCTCATGGACCCGCCCTATACGGTCGGGGCCGACGGCGTGATCGCCGTTCTCGCGGCCCTCGAGTCGAGGCTCGCTGAGGGCGCCGTCGTGGTCGTGGAGCGATCCGCGCGGTCGCCCGAGCCCGCCTGGCCGGCCTGGCTCGAGCGTTTCTCGGACAAGAAGTACGGGGAGACCCGCCTGTGGTTCCTCGAGCCTGCCGTCGAGGATCCATCGACCCCCTGAGCGGCCCCTGGCCCTCTCCCGGTCCGACCCAGCAAACCATCCCGGGGCCCTGGGGCGCGGCGCCGGTTCGCACTCCGGTGCCGCGCCGGTTCCGCGGGCTACGCCGTGCGTCGCGTCCTCGCCAGGGCGGTCACGCCGGCGGCGAGTCCCAGCAGGCCGGCGACGAGACCGACCCAGCCGAGAGCCGACGAGGAATCGGCCTCCGTGCTCGCTACCGCTTGCTCGGCGTCGATTGCTTCAGCGGTCTCGGTGCCTCCGGCAGCGCCTCCGTGAGAGCCATGGGAGTCCTCTCCCTCGACCGCGGCGGTGGTGACGAAGGAGGGCGCCGGCTTGTCGGGTTCCTCCGCTCCCTCGACGGTCTCCTGGTTCCATTCCACGACGTCGCCATCGGTGTAGGACTGCGTGGCCGGGAGAATCACCGTGGAGCCCGCCTCAGGAAGGCGGCCGACCGAGATCGAGAACGTCTGGTACTCCTGCTGCGAGATCTCGGCGCCGGCCTCGGCCGTCCACACGACCGACAGCGGGCCCTCGGTCAGGGTGGCGCCGTCGGCGGTCGTGACAGGGTCCGGAAGGGTGCCCGTCACCACTTCCGCCGTCCAGCCCTCGACCGGCTTGACGCGGACCGACGTGAAGGGCTGCTCCATGGGGAGCTGCACCTCGAGCTTGTTCGTGGCGGCGCTCTCGGACTCGTTCGGCACGCTGAAGGTTAGCTGGGAGTAGCCGTTCTCGGTCGTCGACGCCGGTGCGACGGTGACGTGCGCACTGGCTGCGCCGAGGCCGATGGCCATCAACCCTGCCGTGGTTAGGGCGATAGCGCCGGTCGTGAGGGCGCGCTTGGGGGAGGAAGTAGTCATTGAACTGCCTTTCGGGGATGCGCTCCATCCGCGGGATCGCGGGCGATGGAGCAGCGGAAGCTGATGGGGTGCTGGCGGTGCCCGCCGCGCGCCCAGCTGCCGCCGGCGAGGTCCATGGTGGACCTCCTCCTATCGGCGAGGCTGGGTCAGGCTGGGGACTGGACCAGCGCCGGCGGTCCCCGGAGGGTCGGCACGGCGGCATGCACCGACAACGGCGCGAGGGGCGCGGTGGCGTCGGGGGCCGGACGATGCGCCGGGGCCGCGAGGGGAGGCACGACCGGCGGCGCGAGGAGGGGCCGGAGCCATGCGTGCAGGAGCTCGACCGCTGCGTCACTGCGAGCGACGGCGAAAGCGAGGATGAGGGTGGCGATCGCGTGCAGGACGATCATGGCAGGCGCCGTGCCTGCTCCGAGCTGTTCCGACGCAACCGGCGAGCACGCGAGTTCGAAGGCTGCATGGTGTCCGGGCGTGGCCGACGAGCTCCGGCACACGGCCGGAACGGCGGTCATGCCGAAGAGGTGGTGCAGCAGTATCTGCCCTGATCCCATGGCCACCAGCGATGAGCGCAGCGTGAGCGTGCGCCGGGCCATCAGGAGGGTCGGTACGAGCAGCAGCACGCCGAACAGGACCAGAACTCCGGGAGCGGGGAGGTGCCCAGCGGCCACGACGTGCGATGCGGAGGAGACCGAGAGGATCAGTGAGACGAGAACGACGGATCGTGCGTAGGGGAGCCCCGAGGCAGCCATCGTTCCCTCCTCCCCATTCATCCTGTCATGTGGCGCTCCTGACGGGGTGCGCCCTTCTCAGGGTACAACTGCCGGACGCCGCGCGAGCGTACACCTACTTCGCTCGGCAGGCCTCCGCGGATGGGCGCCGGGCACGAGCATGTGCAGCACCCGTCGGGAATCGGCTTTTCGTCGGGCGGTCACCGTGTCTGCTGCGCGTGATCGCGGTGTCGACGGAGGTGGGCGCCGCCCACCAGGCCGACCAGAAGGGACGTCACGATCAGGCACAGCGCGATCCCGTTCCACGGCGCGACCCCGCGGAAGGCGACGAGCAGCTCCAGCCCTGCGGTGGTGAGGGCCAGGACCGCGCACGCGAGGGCCACGGTGGCGGGACCGGCGGGCGACGGCGCAGGTGCTTCCCTCATTCCTTGGCGTCCTTCCGGTCTGCCGCGCCCATGAAGCTCGCGGCGTTGTCGTCGGGAGTATGTGTCTGCTGCAGTTCGGGGTGGTGCAGGTCGAGGGCAGGACGCTCCGAGCGGATCCGGGGGATGGACGTGAAGTTGTGGCGTGGCGGCGGGCACGACGTCGCCCACTCGAGCGAGGCTCCGAAGCCCCATGGATCGTCCACCTCGACCTTCTTGCCGTGCCGCCAGGTGATGTAGACGTTCCACCAGAACGGGATGATGGATGCCCCGAGGAGGAACGAGCCGATGGTGGAGAACTGGTGCATCTCCGTGAAGCCGTCCTCCGGCAGGTAGTCGGCATAGCGTCGCGGCATACCCTCGACGCCGAGCCAGTGCTGGACCAGGAAGGTGGCGTGGAAACCGAGGAACAGCATCCAGAAGTGGATCTTGCCCCACCGCTCGTTGAGCATGGTGCCGGTGAATTTGGGCCACCAGAAGTAGAACCCGGCGAACATCGCGAACACCACGGTGCCGAACACCACGTAGTGGAAGTGGGCGACGACGAAGTAGGTGTCGGAGACGTGGAAGTCCAGCGGCGGCGAGGCCAGGATGATACCGGTCAGGCCACCGAAGATGAACGTGACGAGGAAGCCGAGGCTCCAGAGCATCGGGGTCTCGAAGGTGAGGGACCCGCGCCACATGGTGCCGATCCAGTTGAAGACCTTCACTCCTGTCGGCACGGCGATGAGCATGGTCGTGAAGGCGAAGAACGGCAGCAGGACAGCCCCGGTGACGTACATGTGGTGCGCCCACACGGTCACGGACAGCGCCGCGATCGCGATCGTCGCGAAGACCAGGCCCTTGTAGCCGAAGATCGGCTTGCGGCTGAAGACCGGGAAGATCTCGGAGACGATGCCGAAGAACGGCAGCGCGATGATGTAGACCTCCGGGTGCCCGAAGAACCAGAAGAGGTGCTGCCACATGATCGCCCCACCGTTCTCCGGGTCGAAGATGTGCGCTCCGAACCGGCGGTCCGCGCCGAGGGCGAACAGGGCTGCGGCCAGGACGGGAAAGGCCATGATGACGAGGATCGAGGTGATCAGGGTGTTCCAGGTGAAGATGGGCATGCGCCACATGGTCATGCCCGGAACGCGCATGCAGATGATCGTGGTGATGAAGTTGACGGATCCGAGGATGGTGCCGAAGCCTGCCAGCGCCAGCCCGAAAACCCATAGATCCCCGCCGATACTGGGGGAGAAGCTGACGTTCGCGAGGGGCGGGTAGGACGTCCAGCCAAAGGAGGCACTGCCCTGGGGCGTGAAGATGCCCAGGCCGACGATGATCCCGCCGAAGAGGTAGAACCAGTAGGCGAGGGCGTTCAGGCGCGGGAAGGCGACGTCGGGTGCGCCGATCTGCAGCGGCATTATCACGTTCGCGAAACCGGCGAACAGCGGTGTCGCGAAGAGGAGCAGCATGATCGTGCCGTGCATCGTGAACAGCTGGTTGTACTGCTCCTTGGTCTGCAGGATCTGCATGCCGGGTGCGAAGAGTTCCGCCCGGATGATGAGGGCCTCGATCCCGCTCAGGGAGAACCATACGAACGACGTGATGATGTAGAGGTAACCGATCGTCTTGTGGTCCGTCGTCGTGATCCACTCGACGATGATCCGCCCTGGGGCCCGGCTTTTCGACGTTGCCGCCGGCGTCGCTGCCAGCGTCGAATCTGCATACTCAGCGGTCATCGTCCGCTCCTGCCGGGTCGGTTGTCGGGGGAGGGCTCGATGCGGCGGCGGTGCTGCATGGGAAAGGAGGGAGCCCGGCTCATGCTGCGGGCCTCTGATTGCCGTGTGGCCGGTGGAACCGAGACACGCGGTCGGCACCGCCCAGGCCGCGGACGCGACCGTCCGGACGGACGGTGATGCGGAGTCTATGGCTCATCGTTCGGCCCTCGGTGGGAAGGTGTTCCGTGCGCGCTTCAGCACCTCAAGGCTAGGAGTCATGGAACGCCGATTGCGCGCCATATTCCCGCTTGACAGGCCGACGTCGCACGGTTCCCGGTGTGGTGACCGTCACACCTCGGTGCGGATGCTACGCGCGGGGCGCCTGCTCGAAGGCCTCCCGCGCGGGTCCGACCAGCACTGCTGCAGGATGTGGCCCGGCGGCGAGGAGTGCCGCAGTCCAAGCGGCCGGCCACGACTGCCGTCGTGCCGCGACGATGACATTCCCTGCGGATCGACCGCTCACCATGGCGGCTTCGGTCAGCACGGCGGTCTCGACGGCGAGCGAGGTCATCTGGCGGCTCTGGGCCCGGGCGAAGGACAGCGGAGGATCGTCCCCGACATTGACCAGGACGATCCCGTCCTCGGCGCAGATCCTCAGCAGGTGTGCTGCCAAATCCGGCGAGGTCAGGTGGGAGGGGGCGTCGGCTCCCGCGAAGATGTCGAGTACGACGGCGTCGAAGGCGGCGTCGGGCTGCTCGAGGACCGCGTCCGCCGCGTCCGCGATGACGACCTCGCACGCTGTACCGTGCGGGAGCGGCATGGCGTCGAGGACGAAGTCGATCAGGTCGGCTTCGGTGTCGACGGCGACCTGGACGGACCCGGGACGCGTCGCCTGGATATAGCGGACCAGAGTGAGGGCTCCCGCGCCGAGATGGAGAACCCGCAGGGGAGCGCCGGGGGCCCTCAGCACATCGATGACGTGCGCGATGCGCTGAAGGTACTCGTAGAAGATCCGCTCCGGGTGCTGCACATCGACGTGGGACTGCTGGGCACCGCCGATGCTGAGGATCAGCGCTCCCTCGATGTAGGCGTCCTCATCGATCTCCGCATAGGCTCCGATTCCGGACAACCAGCGCGTCGGGACGTCGAAGCCGCCGTCGCGCTCGGGTTCAGGGTCGGTCCGCTGCTCGGCGTCTCCGGAATGCGCTGCACTCACACGCGCTCCCTCAGTGTGCCGAGGCGCCGGGCGCCTTCCTCGATGACGTCGAACCGCTTGCAGAACGCGAAGCGCAGCAGGGATCGCGTACGCTCGGCACCCTCCTCGTGGCAGAACATGGACACCGGGATGGCGGCGACGCCGATGAGCGACGGCAGGCGTCGGGCGAGTTCGGTCGCGTCACCGATGCCCAGCGGTGCGGCGTCGACCATGGTGAAGAAGGTGCCCTCCGCCTCGAAGACGTCGAAGCCCGCTGCACGGAGCCCTTCACCGAGAAGGTCCCGCTTCTTCCGCAGCGTGGCCGCGATCGAGGTGAAGAACTCCCCGGGAAGACCCAGGCCGAGGGCGACGGCTCCCTGGAACGGTGTTCCGGAGGTATAGGTGAGGAACGTCTTGACGGTGCGGACCTGCGCCACGAGTTCCGCCGGTCCGCTGAGCCAGCCGACCTTCCATCCGGTCACGGAGAACGTCTTCCCCGCCGATGAGATCGTCAGGGTCCGATCCGCTGCCCCGGGCAGGGACGCTATCGGCAGGTGCCTCGTCCCGAACGTCAGGTGTTCGTAGACCTCGTCGGTCACGATGACGGCGCCGTGACGCTCCGCCAGCTGCACGATGCGTTCGAGGACGGGACGGGCGAAGACGCTGCCCGTCGGGTTGTGCGGATTGTTCAGGACGACGATCTTCGTCCGATCGCTGAACGCGGCCTCCAGCCCCGCGGCGTCCGGCTGGAAATCCGGGGCGAGCAGGGGTGCGGTGGTGTGCGTGGCACCGGCGAGGCCGATGACGGCGCCGTAGGAGTCGTAGAAGGGCTCGAACGTCAGCACCTCGTCGCCCGGTCCCGCGAAGGCCAGAATGGCTGCGGCGATCGACTCCGTGGCACCGGTGCTGACGATGACGTCGGTCCTCGGATCGACCCGCAGCCCGTAGAAGCGTTCCTGGTGGGCTGCGATCGCTTCACGGAGGACAGCGAGTCCCTGGCCGGGTGCGTATTGGTTCGCTCCCTCGGCGATCGCTGCACGCGCCGCGTCGAGGATCTCCTGCGGACCGTCCTCGTCGGGGAAACCCTGGCCGAGGTTGATGGCCGAGTGCTCCTGCGCGAGCGCCGTGATCTCCTCGAAGATCGTGATGCCGAGCGTGCCGTCGTCCCCGAGGAGGTTCGCGCCCCGCGCGGTCCTCGCCCATGGCGCTGGTGCACCGGCGATGGCAACCGGCCGCGTGTGTGTCGTCATGACACCAGTATTGCCGTTCCGTGCTGCCCTCTGCTGGTCCGCCCCGACAGCCGGCCACCGCCGCGTCATATCCCGCGCACCTCGGTACTGGGTACCGTGGGGTGTATGACACGCGCCGTCTGCCCAGGATCGTTCGACCCCATCCACAACGGACACGTGGATGTGATCGGCCGGGCTGCCCGGCTCTTCGACGAGGTGGTCGTGGCGGTGTCGACGAACTATGCGAAGAAGTACCGGTTCGGCATCGACGAACGCATGGCGTTCTGCGCGCAGAGCCTCGCGCACCTGCCCGAGGTGACGGTCCTCCCGTTGGGATCGGGGCTGCTGGCCGACTTCTGCAGGGAACAGGGCGCGACGGCGCTCATCAAGGGGTTGAGGTCGGGCCTGGACTTCGACTACGAGATGCCCATGGCCACCATGAACCGTCACCTGGGCGACGTGGAGACGGTCTTCCTGCCGACCGCGCCGCAGCTCGCCCACGTCTCGTCCACCCTGATCAAGGAAGTCTCGTCGCTCGGTGGCGACGTGGGTCCCTTCGTGCCGGACGCCGTCCTACGTCGACTCGTGCCGTAACCCGGCGTCCGCCGGGGGCCCGTCCGGAGGGCAGCCCTGCCGCGCACCCACCGGCGGACCGGGCACGCCAGGTGCTATGGCCCTCGAGCGGCGCGTTTTGGGACTGCCCGCCTCATCAGGCTAGGATGGTACGTCGGTCATATGTTCTACAGGAGTCACCATTAAAAGCGATCTCAGTTCGCCTTTGACTTTCAGTGTCAAGGATCTCGGACGCAGTCCGGGAAGCATGCGGACAATCGAAGAACATGTACCGGCGCCCAAGGACTTCGGAGTCGCGCTGATCGGCGTGCAGGAGGGTTCCGAGATGGAGCTCGACCTGCGGTTCGAATCGGTGCACGAGGGAATCCTGGTGTCGGGAACGGCGAACGTCGAGGTAACCGGCGAGTGCGGCCGTTGCCTGGAGCCACTGCGGTTCGACCGCGAGGTGGACCTCCAGGAGCTCTTCTTCTACAGCGACTCCGAGTCGCTGTCGGTGGAAGAGGAAGAAGAACAGCACAGGGTGGAGAACGATTCGGTCGATCTGGAGCCCGTGCTGCGGGACGCGGTGGTCACATCGCTGCCTTTCCAGCCGGTGTGCCGGGAGGATTGCAAGGGCCTGTGCTCCGAATGTGGAGCCCAGCTCAATGACGATCCGGACCACCACCACGAAGTTTTGGACCCTCGCTGGTCAGCCCTCGCAGGGTTGGCGGGCACCGCCGCAGAGAACGACGCGGCACCAAAGTCAGAGTCAGACGAGAGAGAAGAGAGTTAGCCGTGGCTGTCCCGAAGCGGAAGATGTCCCGCGCGAATACCCGTGCACGCCGGTCCCAGTGGAAGGCAACCGCCCCCAAGCTGGTCAAGACCCTCGAGAACGGTCGCGTCACCTACAGCCTCGCCCACCAGGCCAAGGTTGTTACCGATTCAGCCGGTACCCCGCTGTTCCTTGAGTACAAGGGCCGCAAGGTAGCCGACGTCTGACAACGGACCGTGACCCGCTCGGGCTTCCTGCCTGAGCGGGCTTCCGTCCGATGCTGGATCAGCTGATGCGGTTGTGAAAAATACAGCAGAACTCACGAAGCGTCTCGGTGTCGATATCGACACCGAGACGCTTCGTCTTGCCCTGACGCACCGGTCCTACGCCTACGAGAAGGGCGGCATACCCACGAACGAACGCCTCGAGTTCCTGGGCGATTCCGTGCTGGGTCTTGCGGTCACCGATGCCCTGTACAGGGACAACCCCGGCCTGTCCGAGGGTGAGCTCGCCAAGCGGAGATCCGCGGTGGTCAGCACGAAGGCACTCGCAGGCGTGGCGCGCGGCCTCGACCTCGGCAGCCACGTGCTGCTGGGCCAGGGGGAGAAGCTCACCAACGGACGGGACAAGGCGTCCATCCTTGCGGACACCATGGAAGCGGTCATCGGTGCCGCCTATCTGAGCCACGGCATCGAGACTGCACGCGCCATGGTCATGCGGCTGATCGCGCCCTTGCTGCGCGACTCCGCGATCCTTGGTGAGGGCACCGATTGGAAGACCCGGATCCAGGAGACGGCCGCCGGTCGGCGCCTGGGCCCAATCGACTACCAGGTAGAGGGAACAGGCCCCGACCACGCGCGCACCTTCACGGCGCGCCTGGTGATCGGCGGCGTCGAGTACGGATCCGGATGCGGCCATTCGAAGAAAGAGGCCGAGCAGGCGGCGGCCGCAGAGTCCTGGAAGCTCCTCTCGGACCGTCCGGCGACTCCGGTCGGCGGTGATCCGGCCGGGGCCCAGCAGGCGGACGGCGAGCCGGCCGGAGCCGGAGCCCAGCAGGCAGACAGGGCCTGAGTGCCCGAGCTGCCCGAGGTCGAGGTGGTCCGACGCGGACTGGTCCGTTGGGCCGCGGGCCGCAGCATCGAGGCGGTGGACGTGCTCGATCCCCGGTCCCTGCGGAGGCACGTCCTCGGCGCCGAGGATTTCGTGGGCAACCTGACGGGCGCCCGCATTCGCGACGTGGTGCGCCGGGGGAAATTCCTCTGGATGACGCTCGAGGACCCGACCCGGCCGCACCCCCAGCCGCGGGACGCGCTGATGTCCCATCTCGGCATGAGCGGACAACTGCTCATCGAAGAACCGGACGCCCCGACGGAGAAGCACCTCAAGGTCCGCCTCAGGCTCTCCGCCGCCTTCGACGAGGAGGGTGGACGGCTGCCGACCGAGCTGCGGTTCGTCGATCAGCGGATCTTCGGCGGCATGTTCGTCACCGACCTCGAACCGACCGCCGATGGACAACCCGGTGGACTCGGAGTGGAGAACCTGGCGCTGATACCGCGCCAGGCTGCGCACATCGCGAGGGATCCGCTCGATCCCGCGTTCTCCGTCGAGAGCTTCCACCGGCGGTTGCGGGAGCGCCGGACGGGACTCAAGCGCGCCCTCCTCGACCAGGGCCTCATCTCGGGGATCGGCAACATCTACGCGGACGAGGCGCTCTGGCTCGCGAAGATGCACTATGCCCGTCCCACCGACACGATGCGCCGACCCGACACCGTCAGGATCATCGATGCCGTGACGGCTGTCATGGAGCGTGCCCTCGACGCGGGTGGCACCAGTTTCGACTCGCTGTACGTGAACGTCAACGGAGCGTCGGGATACTTCGCGCGTGAGCTCGAAGCCTATGGGCGCGCGGGGCATTACTGCCGCCGGTGCCTGGACGAGGGCAGGCAGACGGCCATGCGTAGGGAGTCCTTCATGAACCGTTCCTCGTTCCTGTGCCCGTTCTGCCAGCCCAGGCCGCGCAACGCCAGGATGTAGGCGACGGCGCACCATTGCCGCCCGAGTGATCAGCGCCTCGTAACCCAAACGTGACAATAGCTCGGACGGCGCGTACCGTTGAGGGCGCGCTCGTTCCACAACGGAAGGGCGCCCACCCTCACTCTGCCTAACCCTGTCGATGAGGATGGACCGTTCGCACACCACGTTCGACAGGGGCGGGGGAACCGATAGCGGGCTCGTTCCACGAGTCCTAGGGGTAAAGACGCGCGTAGACCAGCTTTGGGGCGGTGGTCTGCAGGCAAGGCGTCCGGATGTCCCATCCGAACCCGACAGCTAACTTCGCAGGCATTGGGAAAGGCAACAGCATGTCCAAGAAGAGCCATATCGCGCGCCACCGGGCAGTCCCCACGCGCGTCAACCCCCTCGTCACGGCGTCGCGTGCCGTCACGGCAACCGCGTCCGTCGCAGGCAAGCCCGCCGGCGTCGTCGCCGTCGCTTCGGGCATCATGTTCGGCGCAGCGCTCCCGGCGAATGCCGCAGCAGGCGAGGTCAGCCTCGAATCCGTGAGTACCCAGCAGGCAGCGGTCAGCACGACTGCGACGGCCAGCTACACGGTGCAGGCGGGCGACACGCTGGGAAGCATCGCAGCGGCCCACGGCCTGAGCCTCGAAGCGCTGTTCACGGCCAACGGGCTTGGGTACAGCTCCATCATCTACCCCGGCCAGTCCATCTCACTCGGTGGTTCCGCTGCTCCGCAGCAGTACTCGGTGCAGTCGGCAGCCGTCGTTGCTCCCGCAACTGCAGGAAACTCCACGGGCCTCAGCACGCAGTCCGCAGCGTCGAGGGGACCCGTCAGCGGTATCGTCGCGACTGCGCTGCAGGGCGAAGGTTCGGGATACGTCTACGGCGGTACCTCCTACGGTGCCTGGGACTGCTCGGGCTTCGTGCAGTGGGTCTACGCCCAGCACGGCATCAACCTGCCCCGCACCACGTGGTCGCAGTTCGCCTCCCTGAGGCCCACCAGCAACCCGCAGCCGGGTGACCTCGTGAGCCAGAACGGCGGCGGCCACGTCGGTATCTACCTCGGTAACGGTCAGATGATCAGTGCGCTGAACCCTTCGCAGGGCACGCAGATCCACTCCGTCAACGTCATGGCGGTCGACGGGTACTACACCCGCTAATCGCCCTCGGCGACGACACAGCGAAAGGACGGGATGCATTGCATCCCGTCCTTTCGCGTGTGTGCGCGCTTCTTGCGTGAAAGGGCGATTCAGCGCCGGTAGTGCGCAGCGAGGCGGTGGAAGCCCTCGTCGATACTGACGGTCGGCTGCCAGTCGAGCAGAGCGCGTGTCCGCCGCTGGTCGAACCAGTGGGCCGTGGAGAGCTGCTCGGCGAGGAACCGGGTCATGGGAGGCTCGTCCGCGCGTCCCATGCGGAGCCAGGTCCGCTCGATCACGGCTCCGGCGCCCCGAGCAAGCCCTCCCGGAACCGACCATCGGGGCGGCTCGACGCCGCCGGCGACGCATATCCCCTGCAGCAGCTCTGCGATGGGGCGCGGTTCGCCGTTGGTCACGACGAGCGACTGCCCCTGCGTCGCGTCGATCCGGCGCAGGCAGGCGACGATGGCGGACGCGGCGTTGTCGACGTAGGTGGTGTCGATCAGGGCGGTGCCACCGCCGAGCAACGGCAGGCGCCCGTGCCTCGCACGGTCGACCACGCGTTCCACCAGCTGTGTGTCGCCCGGTCCCCACACGATGTGAGGACGCAGGGCCGCGACCCTGAACCGGCTCGAGGAGCGGCTGAGGGCCAGCAGCTCCGCAGTGGCCTTGGTCCTCGCGTAGTCGCCGCGTGCTCGGATGGGATCGGCCGGTCCCGCCGAAGCGCCGACGAGGGACGTCCCCGTGTGCGCCACTGACGGTGAGGAGATGTACACGACGTCGGTCACGCCCGCCTGCTGCGCCGCGTCGACCAGGAGCCTCGTCCCCTCGACATTGGTGCGGTCGAAGCCGGACGCTGCCCCGGTGAAGGAGACCTTTGCCGCCAGGTGGACCACAGCGCTGCAGCCCCGGACCGCCGTACCGACGGCGGACTGGTCCTCGATCGAGCCGAGGATGTCGTGGGCACCGGCGACGCCGGACGGCCGGCGCTGGAAGCATCGGACGTCGTCGCCGTCGGCCACGAGTTGCTCGGCGACGGCCCGCCCGAGCATGCCGCTGGCCCCGGTGACGAGGACGGTCACAGCGATCCGGCCCGCGTACCGGAGAGGAATCTGCTGCTCCATTGGGCGACCCGGGCGCGATCGATCTTGGCGTTGTGACGGATGTCCACGGGAAGCGCGGGAACAGCGATGACCGCGGCGAGTTCGACACCACGTTCGCGGGCGGACGAGCGGGCCTCGGCCGCGAGCTGGGCGTCAGCGAGCTGTGGACGCCGCACCGCTGCCGTCGCCTCGACGACGGCGACGACGGCCTGCGTGCCGCCGGGCCCGACGCCGACGGCCGCAGCGAGGCGGACTCCCTCGAGCAGCTCCAGTGCCTGCTCGAGCCCGACGGGCGTCACGACGCCGGAAGCCGCCGTGATGACGTGGCCGAGCCTGCCCTCGACCCACAGTCGGCCATCGGCGTCGAAGTGTCCGACGTCTCCGGTGCGATGCCACGGGCGCGTGCGCGCCGAGTCCTGCTGGGTCTTCCACAGCCGGAAGTAGCGGTCCTTCACGTGCGGTGCGTCGACGAGTATCTCGCCCGTCACTCCGGGTGCTGCCGTCACGTCGCCCGTTGCCGCGCCAGTTGTGTCGAGCGGGCTCACCGCGACGCGAGCACGGTGGACGGGATGCCCGACACACACGCCGTTGCCTGCTCCGTCGACCCCTGCCGCTGCAGCGCGCGCGGCGGCCCTGATGCCGTCGAGGTCGATGTCGGCGACGAGAAGCGATTCCGTCATCCCGTAGGGCGTGTGCAGTGCCGCCGCCGGGACGAGGCCCTGCACGGCCTCGAGAAGGGGAACGGGGATGGGCGCGCCTGCCGAGAGCAGCAGGGAGATCCTGTGCAGGGCCTCCCTGCCCTTCGCGCTCAGGTCGCCCGAGCTGGCCAGGACATTCCGGAGGGCGGCAGGAGAGGCGAACACGACGCTAGCGCCGATGGCGCCCGCCGCATCGGCGAGAGCCTGGGCCGTCAGGGTCCGCGGCGCAGTGACATCCATGTCGGGGGTCACCGACGTCGCACCGAGGGCAGGACCGAGCAGGGCGAACGGCGCGAAACCTGCAACAAGTGCGGTGCCCGGGCCCAGACCGAGGGTGGACTCGACGGCGTCGCGCATCGCTGCGAGCCGGCGGTGCGTGTAGACGACGCCCTTCGCCGGTCCGGTGGAGCCGGAGGTGAAGAGGATTGCCGCATCGGCGTCAGCGGCCGGTACCGGCGAATCCGCCAGGACGTCCGGCAGGGCAGTTGCGGCGCGGAGATCGTTCAGCGACGCGTCCACACGCAGCACCCTCCGTCTGGCCGCCGAGAGCGGAGTGGCGCTGATGCGGCGCCCCGGCCAACCGAAGGCTCGGGCGGCACCGAGGGCGCGCTCGATGCCGATGACGACGTCGGGTGCCGAGCCCCGAACCGCTCGGCTCAACCCGCGGGTGCCGAGGCCGGCATCTGCGACGACGATGACGGCACCGATCCGGAGGCACGCGTAGATCAGGACGGTGAGGTCCACTCCGGGCGGAACGAGCAGACTCACCCTCGTGCCGGAACCGTAGCCGAGGGCTTCGAGGCCTGCGGCGACGGCGGCGACGTCGTCGGCGAGTTCCCGCCAGGTCAGTGTCCGCGGCGGGCCGGAGGAGGACATCTCGGCGACCGCGGTCACCGCTCCCTCGGGCCCGGCTGCCAGTTCGTCGATGCGGCGGCCGAGCGGAACGTACGGGACCTCGTCGGGGGAGGATCCGTGGTCGGTGTGGTCCGCTGCATCTCCGACACTCCGGGTGGCGAGCCACTCCATGGCAGTCGAAGCGGTATCGGCATCCTCCTGCACGAGGTGGCCCGCGTGTTCGAAACGGTGGACGTCGGCGTGCGGCATCCGGCGGGCGAGGTCCTCGAGGTATGGGTCCGAGAAGATCGGATCGTGGGGGCCCCACATCATGAGGGTGGGCACGCGGAGGCTGCGGATGCCGGTGGCCGTCGCGGTCAGGGCGGCGTAGCTGGGGTGCGAATCGTCGACGGGGATGTCCGAGACGAAGTTGGCGATGCCCTGCCGGTCCGAGGCGCTGCGGTAGGGGTCCCTGAAGGCACGCCTCACGTCCCTGTCCAGAGAGGGACGGGCGAGGGCGAGAGTCACATCCAGGAAGGCTCTGGTGGTCCTGGTGCCCATCCCGTGCACGCCCGGCGCCAGTGCGAGCCTCAGCGGTGCCGGGATCGGGCGGTCCGGGTCCTGATGGATGGCCGTGTTCGTCAGGATGACGCCCGCCAAGTGCTCCCGGTTCCGGTTCGCGTAGCCGAGGCTGACGACGCCTCCCCAGTCGTGCCCCACCGTGACCACGGAGCCGCTGAGACCGATGGCACGGACGAAGTCCTCGAGGTCGGTGATGCGGTCCGCCAGGCGCCGGAACGCTCCGGTGCGGGCGGAGTAGCCCATGTCGAGCTGGTCCACCGCGATGACGCGCCATCCGGCCGCGGTCCCGGCCGCCAGGTAACTGCGCCACAGGTAGGACCAGGTCGGATTCCCGTGGACGCACAGGAGCGTCCCCCTGGCGTCGTCGTCGCCGCCGAGGCCGAGCCGGTTGTCGAGGTAGTGCCAGCGGTGACTGGTACCAGGAGCATCCGATCCGCTGGTCGAGGGCACGTCGATGTACGTCGACCACGAAGGATCGACGCCGGGGAGTGCTACCACGCAATCTCCATCATCGACGTGTTCAGGCCTGATCCGACGCCGAGGCACAGCACCCGGTCTCCCGGAGCCAGGGACTGCGACTCCTGGGCGAGGGTCATGGGCAGTGATGCGGGCCCCACGTTGCCCCAGTGCGGGAAGGTGATGGGCACCTTCTCACGCTCGAGGTCGACGGCCTTGATGATGGCGTTGGTGTAGCTGTTCGAGACCTGGTGCGTCACGTAGCGGTCCATCGCGTTCCACGACCAGCCGTCGGCCTGGGCCTCGTGCCAGGCGGTGACCACGAGTTCCAGGCCCCCGTCGAGCAAGCCCTTCGTATCGGTGTACATGCCGTCGATGCCGCCCACGCACAGCTCGTGGTGCTGGGTGCCGGCCCTGGAGACACCGCCCAGGATGCGGTGCGAGCCGGGGTGGAGGTCCGCCGGGCCGATGACTGCTGCTGCAGCACCGGAACCCAACGTGAGCGTCGCGAACTCGCTGAGGAAGTCCTCGCGCGTCGAGTCCTCGCGATTGAGGCGCTTGAACGTGGCCTCCTGCGTACGCTGCGCATCCTCGCCCGCAACGATGAGGGCGTATTTGATCTGCCCGGAATCGATCATGTTGGCGGCGAGCGTCATGCCGTTCACGAAGCCGAGGCAGGCGTTCGCCAGGTCGAAGTTCATCGCCGACGTGGGAAGACCCAGGGAGTGGTGGATCTTGACGGCCACTGAGGGCTCGAGGTTGCGCCGGGTCACGGACGTGTTGATGAGGAGTCCGACGTCGTCGGGCTCGATACCGGCCTCCGCCATGGCCTTCGCGCCGGCCTCAATAGCGGCGTCGTCGAAGTCGGATCCGGGCGACCACCATCGTCGCTCGGTCACGCCGGCCACGCGCTCGAGAAGGCGCTTGGAGAGGCGAAGCCTCTTCAGGCTGGGGGCCAGCCGTTCGTCGAACTCTGCGGAACTGACGACTACCGGCGCCTCCACACTCGTGACGGCGAGCAAAGCCGTGTTGTCATGTCGAAACGTCGCGTTACCGGTCAAATTCCCTGCCTCGTCAACTGGTCAGCGCCGGTGGGTGGCCGTGAAGGACCCACTGATGGATCGGCCTGGACGCCTCTGGATGCTGCTTGATACTTCGTGCTACCGCTGAAACTTTTGTAAGCCTACTTCTTAACGCGCAGCCCGGTCACTCGGGAATCCTGGCGTTCGCCGTCTTGCATGCCTCATGCCCTGCACGGTCGGTGCGTTCCAGTAGATTGGGGAGGTCCCGTCCACCTGGAGATCCTGACACTGTGCATCTGAAGAGTCTAACCGTGCGAGGGTTCAAGTCTTTCGCCTCGGCGACCACCTTCGACTTCGAACCCGGCGTCACCGCCGTCGTCGGTCCCAACGGTTCCGGCAAGTCCAACGTCGTCGACGCGCTGGCCTGGGTGATGGGCGAGCAGGGAGCCAAGACCCTGCGGGGCGGCAAGATGGAGGACGTCATCTTCGCCGGCACCTCGGGACGGGCACCACTCGGGCGGGCGCAGGTGTCGCTCACCATCGACAATTCGGACGGCGCGCTCCCGATCGAATACACCGAGGTCACCATCTCCCGCACGCTCTTCCGAGCGGGCGGCTCCGAGTACGCCATCAACGGCAAGAACTGCAGGCTGCTCGACATCCAGGAACTCCTCTCCGACTCGGGGCTGGGCCGGGAGATGCACGTCATCGTCGGCCAGGGACAGCTCGACAAGGTGCTGCATGCCACACCGGAGGACCGTCGCGGATTCATCGAGGAGGCCGCCGGGATCCTCAAGCACCGCCGTCGCCGTGAGAAGACCGTCCGCAAGCTGGACGCCATGCAGGCGAACCTTGCCCGGCTCTCGGACCTCACCGCCGAGCTTCGACGCCAGCTGACGCCGCTCGGGAAGCAGGCCGAGGTGGCGCGGCGCGCCCAGCAGGTGCAGTTCACCGTCCGTGACGCCCGCTCCCGCCTGCTCGCGGACGAGCTGGTGACGCTGCGGTCGAGTTTCGAACGCGACATTGCCGCCGAAGCCGCACTGCAGGCGCGCCGGGACGAGGTCGAGAGGGCGCTCGGTACGGGTCGGCAGCGCCAGGCCGAGCTCGAGCAGGCAGCGGCGGCCTCGGTTCCGGCACTCCAGCGCGCGAGGGACACGTGGTACGCCCTGTCCAGTGCGCGCGAGAAGCTCGCCGCGCTCGCTGCGCGGGCCGAGGACCGCGGCCACCTGCTCGGGCAGGGCGGTACCGAGCCGGACCAGGGGCGCGATCCCGACCACCTCGACCGACAGGCGGCTCGCGTCCGGACCGAGGTCGAAGGCCTACGGGACGAGGTCGCGTCCCTCGGGCGCGCACTCGAGGTGACACTCGACGGGCGCCGGGCGGCGGAGGAGGCATCGAGGGAAGAGGAGGCGAGATTGGCGCGCCTGCTCCGGCTGGCCGCCGATCGACGGGAGGGTGAGGCGCGCGTCGCCGGGACGGTGGGAGCGGCACGGTCACGGGTCGAGGCGGCCGTTGCCGAGCTGGGCCGGCTGCGTGCGTCGATAGCAGCCGCGGAGGAGCGGCGCCGGACAGCCGAGCACGAATTCACCGCACTGGAGATCCAGGTTGCCGGTCATGAGGAGGGCGAGGAGGGCCTCGACGCCGAGTTCGAGGAGGCCTCCGCCGTCCTCCTGTCACTCGACGCGGAACTGGCCGGACTCGTCGAGGAGGAGCGGACAGCCGAGCGTGAGCGTGGTGCCCTCGCAGCCCGCCTCGAGGCCCAGCGCGAGGGCCTGCAGCAGCGTGACGGCTCAGGGGTGCTCCTCGCAGCAGGGCTCGACGGTGTCTCGCAGCCGCTGGCCCAGCTCCTGCAGGTCGCTCCGGGATTCGAGAAGGCAGTGGCCGCAGCACTGTCCACTGCTGCCGACGCCGTCACCGTCGAGAGCGTAGCCGCCGCGGTTCAGGCCCTGGAACTGCTGAAGGCCGAGGATGCGGGGCAAGTGTCCCTCGTCGTCGCTCCGGTACATGACGGCAGCTCGGGGGAGAGGGCGCTGTCACCGGTGTCGCCGGTGTCGCCGGTGTCGACGTCGCCCGTCGCCGATGCCGCTGGAGCCAGGCCGGTCCTCTCGGTGGTGACAGTGCCGACGGCCCTTCAGCCCGCCGTCGAGGACCTGCTGGGCGGCATCGTCGTCGTCGCCGATCTTGCGGAGGCCCGCAGGGTCGTCGGCGATGGCGGTGCTGACGGCGGCGCTGACGGCGTTGCTGACGGCGGTGAGGATGGTGCTGGCGGTACTGGTGGCGCTGATGACGCGGGGGCCCTCGGTGGTGACGACGGCGGTGCCCGCCGTGGTGCATCGCTCGTGGCAGTGACGCGCGACGGCGACGTGCTGTCCCGGTATGCAGCCCGTGGCGGGACCCCTGGTGCTGCGGGCTACCTCGAGCTGCGCGCAGCTGCCGAGGAGACGGAAACGAAACTGGCCGACGTCTCGGCGGCGATCGAGCGCTTGCGCTTCCGCCTGTCCGGAGCGAGGACCGCGCGGCAGGCGGCGCAGCACCGTGTCGACACCGCCCTGGAGCGACTCCACGAGTCCGATGCGCGCATGGCCGCCGTCGCGGAGAAGCTCGGACAACTGAACGCGACCCTGCGGTCCGCTTCGGGTGAGGCCGAACGACTCACCGCCCTCGTCCGGGTGGCCGAAGCGAACCTCGCACAGGAGGAGATCCGGCTGCAGGAGGCCACCCAGCGGTTGCAGGACCTGCAGGAGCAGCCCGTCGAGGGCGAGCCGTCGACCGAACAACGGGATGCGCTTCAACGGGCCGCCGTCGATGCCCGGCAGGCCGAACTGGAGGCGCGCCTGGCCCTGCGTAGCCGGGAAGAACAACTGGCGGCGCTCGAGAACCGGGCGGCGTCCCTCGAGCGCGCTGCCCAGACGGAGCGCCGGGCGCGCGAGCAGGCCGCAGAGAAGGCGAGGATTCGCAGGGCGCAGGCCCTCACGGCGGCCGCCATCGCGAAGGCGGCACGCCGTGCCGAGCAGAGGGCCGCCGAGTCGATCGCGGTGGCGGCCGACGAGCGTGACGCCGCCGAGCGCCTGCGTGAGCACCAGGACAGGGAACTGCAGGAAATCCGCAGGACGACGGCGGATCTCGGCACCGAACTGACGCGGCTGACCGACTCCGCCCACCGCGATGAACTTGCCCGCACCCAGCAGCGACTGAGGATCGAGGCGCTGGAGAACCGCTCGATCGAGGAGCTCGGGCTCACGCCGGACCACCTGGTCGACGAATTCGGTCCACACCTCCCCGTACCGGAGGACGTCGTCACCGGGGACAAGTGGGCAGCCCTGCGGGCACCGGTCGACGACGACGGCAATCCGGTACCCCAGGGCGTCCCGTTCGTGCGCGAGCAGCAGGAGAAGAGACTGAAGCGGGCGGAGCGGGATCTCGCGTCACTCGGCAAAGTGAATCCCCTCGCGCTCGAGGAATTCGCTGCGCTGGAGGAGCGGCACCAGTTCCTCAGCACCCAATTCGCGGACCTGAAAGCCACACGCAAGGATCTGCTCGACATCATCCGCGAGGTCGACGAGCGCGTGGAGCAGGTCTTCACCGCCGCCTACCGGGACATGGCCGAGCAGTTCGAGCGCGTCTTCGGGACGCTCTTCCCGGGCGGTGAGGGCCGCCTGGTCCTCACCGACCCGTCGGACATGCTCACGACGGGGATCGAGGTGGAGGCGAGGCCTGCGGGAAAGAAGATCAAGCGCCTGTCACTGCTGTCGGGCGGTGAGCGATCCCTGACCGCGGTGGCGCTGCTCGTGGCGATCTTCAAAGCCAGGCCCTCGCCGTTCTACGTGATGGACGAGGTGGAAGCTGCGCTGGACGATACCAACCTCGGACGGCTCATCACCATCTTCAGGGAACTGCGGGAATCGAGCCAGCTCATCATCATCACGCACCAGAAACGCACGATGGAGGTCGCCGACGCGCTCTACGGCGTCACGATGCGCGGGGACGGCGTCTCGACCGTCATCAGCCAGCGCCTTGCCGCCGAGGTCGAACAGGTCCTCGACGAGGGCGCCCCGCGCCGCTAGTCCTCCGGAGAGGGAGTGCGCGGCGAGGACGCGTCCTGGTCCGCAGCCGGTGCGCGTCGCTCGTCCTCGTCCGCGTCGGTGCGCGTTCCTGACCCGGGATGGTGTGCCGGAAGGGTTTCCCTCGACATCAGCCACACGACGGCAGCACCCACCGTGAGCGCCCCTGTCACCACGAAGGCGACGTCGTACGCCCCGACGAAGAGCTGGTCGATGATGACACCGGCCACGATCGGACCGAAGATGGCGCCGAGGTCCGAACTCATCTGGAACATCGCCAGGACCTTGCCGCCGCTGCGTCCGTTACCGATGACGTCCGCGACCGCAGCCTGCTGGGCCGGGTTCAGCAGGCCTGTGCCGATTCCGCCGACGACGCAGATCGCCAGGAAGACGACGAGGTTGGCCGAGAAGCCGAGGGCGGCCATGGCTGCGCCGTTCACCAGAAGCCCGCTGATGACCAGGGGCTTCCGTCCCACCGAGTCCGCAAGGCGCCCGGACACCGTCAGGGCGAGGGCCGTCCCGGCGGCGAAGAAGGCGAGTGAGACTCCCGCTATCTCCGGTCCTGCGGCGAGGACGGCGGTTGCGAAGAGGGGAACCAGCGCCATGCGGATTCCGAACGAGGACCATCCGTTCGCGAAGCTCGAGACGAGGGCGGCCCGGTACGCGGAGTCCCTGAAGGCTTCGCGTACAGTCAACGGTGCCTCGCGCCGACCCGCCTGGCGGTCGGCGAGGGTAGTGCCCTTGAGCTGGAAGAAGACGACGGCGGAGGCCGCGAGCAGCGCCGCGGCGTAGACGAGGAACGGCACGCGGAGCCCGAAGCGACCCAGCAGGCCTCCGAGGATCGGGCCGCCGATGCTGCCGAGCAGGAAGGCGGTCGCGTACGCGCCGGACACGCGGCCCCGGAGGGATGGCGGCGCGAGGCGGACGATCAGCCCCATGGCGGAGACGGTGAACATCGTGGAGCCGATGCCACCGAGCCCGCGGAAGACGAGCAATTGCCAATAGTCCGCCGCGAAGGCACAGGCAGCGGTGGAGAGAGCGACGATGAGCAGGCCGATGATGTAGACGGGCCGCTCTCCGAGCTTCTCCACGAGCCGGCCGCCCGCAGGCGCGAACACCAGGCGCGTGAAGGCGAAGGCACTCACGATGACCGACGACGCCGTCACTCCGACGTCGAAGCTCTGGGCGAACTGCGGGAGGATCGGAGCGACGAGACCGAAACCGATGGCGATCACGAAGGCGGCGGCGATGAGCACCCTGATCTCGCGCGGGATGCGCTCGGGTTCCGCAGGGGGAGCGGACTGCGCGGCTGCCTGCCCTCTCCGCACGGGAATCCTGGGGAGGCGCCTGCGCGCGCGAGAGGTTCCGGCCATGGTCCTCGCATTGTGTCACTGCTTGAACCGGATGCTCAATCGGCCCGTGTGAGAAGGTGGATCAGTGAACGACATCCTTCTGCCTGTCATCTTCGTCATCCTCGCGATCGCCGTGGTCGGGTCGCTCGCCGTACTCCTCCTGCGCGGCAGGCGTACTCCTCCGGGCCTCTACTCCTCACCGAGGGATCCCGATGACCAGGTGACCGGGGCCGCCCACGGCGCCACGTCGACCGACGTCCTGGACCGCCCTGACGGAACGACGACCGACGTCCTGGTACCGGACGATCTCAGCGGCCTCGATGAAGCTCCTCCCGCACCGCGATTCGATACCGTCGAACCGGTCCAGGGCAGGCTCGCGAGGTTACGGGCCCGGCTGGTCCGCTCGAACAACGCACTGGGCAAGGGCCTGCTCGCCCTGCTGTCCCGCGACAAGATCGACGAGGACGTGTGGGACGAGGTGGAGGAGACGCTGCTCATGGCGGACCTCGGGACCGAACCCACGATGGAACTCGTGGATGCCCTCCGCGACCGCGTGAAAGTGGCAGGAAGCCGCAATCCGGCGGAGGTGAAGGACATGCTGCGCGAGGAGCTGGTGAAGCTCGTCGATCCCACGATGGACCGCACCCTCGCGACCGCGCGCCACGCCGACCGGCCGGCCATCGTCATGGTGGTCGGTGTCAACGGAGTCGGGAAGACCACCACCGTCGGCAAGTTGGCCCGAGTGCTGGTCGCCGACGACAAGGACGTCCTTCTCGGTGCTGCGGACACGTTCCGCGCGGCTGCGGCCGAACAACTGGCCACCTGGGGCGCCCGCGTCGGGGTTCCCACCGTCAAGTCCGACGTCGACGGCGCGGATCCGGCGTCGGTGGCCTTCGAAGCGGTCAAGGCGGGGATCGAGCAGGAAGTGGACGTCGTCCTCATCGACACGGCTGGTCGGCTCCAGAACAAGGTCGGCCTGATGGACGAGCTCGGCAAGGTCAAGCGTGTCGTCGAGAAGCAGGGCACGGTCGACGAGGTGCTGCTGGTCCTGGATGCGACGACGGGCCAGAACGGGCTCAACCAGGCGCGGGTCTTCGCCGAGGTCGTGAACATCACGGGCATCGTGCTGACCAAGCTGGATGGCACGGCGAAGGGCGGCATCGTGGTCGCGATCCAGCGGAGCCTCGGTGTACCCGTCAAGCTGATCGGACTGGGCGAGGGTGCCGACGATCTCGCTCCCTTCGAAGCGGAGAGTTTCGTGGACGCCCTGCTCAACTAGCAACCCCCACGTGCTAGCCCCGCCAATGTCTCCTGGCAAGGGCGGTGGGGTCGGGAAACCTCCCGGAAACATCGGCGTCATGCGGCTTTTACCTCGGTGAGACTGATGTAACCTCCGTGCAACGAAACGCCCAAAGGACGGAAACACGGCCGCCGCATTCTGGAGGAGCGGGAAGTCCCCGCCCCTTTGGAAGGATCGTGTTTGATGGATCTGACAGCAGGCCACGTCTGGGTGATGATCTCAGCCGCCCTCGTACTTCTCATGACCCCGGGCCTCGCCTTCTTCTACGGCGGGATGACTCGCGCCAAGGCCGCCCTGAACATGATGATGATGAGCTTCATCGCCGTCGGGCTCGTCGGTGTCGTCTGGGTCCTGTGGGGCTATTCGATGACCGGCGGCGACGGCGTCGCACAGCTCTTCGGCAACCCGTTCGCCTCCTTCGGCCTCAGTGGCCTGGTCGGCACCGAGGACCTCATCGGCGCCGGGTACGGAGTGACCTTCGCCATCATCACCGTGGCCCTCATCAGTGGGGCGATCGCGGACCGCGCGAAGTTCGGGGCCTGGACGGTCTTCGTGCCGATCTGGGTCACCCTCGTGTACTGCCCTCTCGCCTACATGGTGTGGGGCGGCGGACTCCTCAGCGCCGAAGGCGCAGTGGGTGGAGCAGTCGGAGAGGCGATCGACTTCGCGGGCGGCACGGTGGTCCACATCAGCGCAGGCGTCGCAGCGCTCGTCCTCGCACTGATCCTCGGCAAGCGCCAGGGCTTCGGCAAGGACCCGGCCCAGCGGCCCCACAACATACCCTTCGTGATGCTCGGAGCAGCCCTCCTGTGGTTCGGCTGGTTCGGATTCAACGGAGGAGCAGCAGGAACGGCCGAGGAAGCCGGCCTCATCTGGGTCAACACCATGGCCGCTCCTGCCGCCGCGATGGTCGGCTGGCTCATGACGGAACGCATCCGTGACGGCCGTCCAACATCCCTCGGCGCAGCCTCGGGCATCGTCGCAGGCCTCGTCGCCATCACTCCCGCGTGTGCCAACGTCAGCCCCGTCGGGGCGATCTGCCTCGGCATCGTGTCCGGAGCACTGTGCGCGCTGGCAGTAGGAATCAAGTACCGCCTCGGGTTCGACGACTCACTCGACGTCGTCGCCGTGCACCTCGTTGCAGGCATCATCGGTACCCTGTCCATCGGGTTCATCATGCTGCCCGTCGACGGTGAGGGTGGCGGGCTCTTCTACGGTGGCGGTGGCGGCCAGCTGGTCGCCCAGATCGTCGCGGCGGTCATCGCGATCGCGCTGTCCGCCGTGATGACCGCGATCATCGGTCTCGCCATCCACAAGACCATGGGCTTCCGAGTCACTCCCGACAACGAGGTCTCCGGCATCGACCTGTCGGAGCACGCCGAGACGGCGTACGAGTTCGGCGGGCTGGGAGTCGGCGGATCGTTCCACCCCTTCGCGGAGCAGATGTTCTCCCACCAGCGAAGCAGCACGCAGGAGAACGACACGGAGAAGACCACCCAGACTGCGGATAAGGCTCCGCAGCAGAACCTCACGGAGGGCATCCATTCATGAAACTCGTGACAGCAATCGTTCGTCCCGACAAGCTCGACGGTGTCCGGGGTGCCCTTGAGAACTACGGTGTGCAGGGGCTCACGGTCAGCCAGGCGAGCGGCTACGGCCGTCAGCGCGGCCACACCGAGGTCTACCGCGGAGCCGAGTACACCGTGGACCTCCTGCAGAAGGCGCGTGTCGAGGTCCTCGTAGCGGACGCCTGGGTCACCGACATCGTCGATGTCCTGGTCTCCACCGCCAATACCGGCCGGGCAGGGGACGGCAAGGTCTGGGTGATCCCGGTCGAGGAAGCAGTCCGGGTCCGCACGGGCGAGCGAGGGGACGCCGCCCTGTAGGAGCAGCCGACGGGCGGTACCAGGTCGGAAGCAGGAAGGGCCATCACGGGATGTGATGGCCCTTCCTCGCTGTCTGCGGTCCTCGGAGGGAGAGCCCTCCGAAGACCGCAGGCCGTGCGCAGGGCCGCTCGAGCAACGGCCGAACGCTCAGTACTGAGCGCGGCCGTGCGAGGAAGGCCAGGAGTCGGGTCCCGTGGACCCTGCAGGGTATTCCTCCAGCGGAACCCTGTTCTCCGACCACGCCTTGAGGACGGGCTCCACGATGCGCCAGCAGTCCTCGGCAGTGTCGCCGCGGACCGAGAGTGTCGGATCACCGGCCAAGACGCCGTCGAGCACTTCTCCGTAGGGCAGGAGGTCCGTCTCGTTCAGATCCGCGCTGAGGGTCGCACGGTCCAGCGAGAAGATGTCGCCCGGGCCGTTGACGTCCAGTTCGAGCTGCAGCGTGTCCGGTCCGAACCCGATGCGGAGCTTCGTCGGGGCGTCCTGACCGGTGAATCCGACGGGCAGGTGGCTGACGGGTTTGAAGGTGATGACAGCCTCCTTGCGCTTCGCGCCGAGCGCCTTGCCGGAGCGGAGGACGAACGGCACGCCGGACCACCGCTCGTTGTTGATGGAGACGGTGACCTCGGCCAGCGTCTCCGTGCCCCTCGCCGCATCGACCCCCGGTTCGGCGGTGTAGTCGGGAATCTGTCGGTCACCGATGCTGCCGGCCGTGTAGCGGGCACGGCGGCTACTTCCCGGCGTGTCGAGATCGACCGTACTGGCCCTGAGGATCGAGCCGATGTGATCCCGCAGGTCCCGTTCATGAAGGGTCGACGGCGCGTTGAGCGCAAGGAGGGCCATGACGTGCAGGAGATGGCTCTGAATCATGTCCCGCAGTGCGCCGGCCCCGTCGTAGTAGCGCGCGCGGTTCTCGAGAGCGAGATCCTCGTCGAAGATCACCTCGACCTTCTCGATGTGCAGATTGTTCCAGACAGGCTCGAGGATGCGGTTGGCGAAGCGGAGGCCCAGGATGTTGAAGACCGTCGCCTTGCCGAGGAAGTGGTCGACGCGGTGGATGTTCTGCTCCGGGACCAGTTTCGAGAGCTTCTCGTTGAGGTCGTGGGCTGAGGCCTGATCGGTGCCGAAGGGTTTCTCCATCACCAGGCGGGTGCTCTTCGGCAGGGAGTTGGTGCCCAGGGCGCTGCAGGCCATCTGGCTGACAGCCGGGGGGAGGGCGAAGTAGAGGGCCACCGGCCCCTCGAGCGTCCTCACCAGATCGGCGAGGCCGTCCTGGGTGACGTCTATCAGGTGGTAGGAACTGTTGTCGCGAACCTGCTGGAGGGACGCGCGGCCGGCGTCGTCCGCTTTCTCCATGGCGGCGGAGAACGCTCCGTCGACGCGCTGGCGCCATTGTTCGTCCGTCCAGTCGTCCGAACCTGCACCCACCAGCTTCAAGCCGTCAGCGCGACCGAGGCGGATGAGCCGCGCGAGTCCGGGGAGCAGCAGCCGCCCGGTGAGGTCACCGGATGCCCCCAGGATGAGCAGGGTCTTCACGCGGGTATCGGCCTCGGCGGGAATCATGTCGTGTTCTGCGAGAGAGGAAGTATCCACCTCTTCACCTTGCCACTTATCCCTGCGTGTGTCCCGCTGTCCAGCATCGCGTCCGGCAATGCGTCGGCTGGCGTGTCGGCTGGTGTGTCGGCTGGTGCGACCACCGGCCCCGCTGACGAGCGGAGGCAGGACCCGGACAGCCCGCGGCGCTGCTCAGTTGGTACCCTTGGGAGTTGAGTCTTCCTATCTCCCGATGAAAGTAGTTCACGGCACGTGTTCAATTCACTCTCCGACCGGCTGACTGCGACCTTCAAGAACCTCCGTGGGAAGGGCCGCCTCACCGAGGCTGACATCGACGCGACGGTGCGTGAGATCCGGCGGGCCCTGCTCGACGCGGATGTGGCCGTGCCCGTCGTGCGTGCGTTCACCGCCGCCGTCAGGGAACGCGCCCTCGGGCTGGAGGTCTCGCAGGCACTGAACCCCGGGCAGCAGATCGTCAAGATCGTCAACGAGGAGCTCGTGGGGATCCTGGGCGGGGAGACCCGACGGCTCCGCCTCGCCAAGAATCCGCCCACGGTCATCATGCTGGCGGGTTTGCAGGGCGCGGGAAAGACGACCCTCGCGGGCAAGCTGTCCAAGTGGCTCAAGGGCCAGGGCCACAGCCCCCTCCTCGTCGCGTGCGACCTCCAGCGTCCGAACGCTGTCCGACAGCTCCAGGTCAACGGCGAGCGTGCCGGCGTCCCCGTCTATGCCCCACACCCGGGCGTCAGTTCGGAGTTCGAGTCCGCCACCGGTGATCCCGTCGCCGTCGCGCGCCAGGGCGTCGCCGAGGCGCGTGCCCGCCTGCACGACGTCGTGATCGTCGACACCGCCGGCCGTCTCGGCGTGGACGCCGAGCTCATGCAGCAGGCGGCCGACATCCGCGCTGCCATCAGCCCTGACGAGGTGCTGTTCGTCATCGACGCGATGATCGGCCAGGACGCTGTCAACACCGCGCTCGCCTTCAACGAGGGCGTCGATTTCACCGGCGTCGTGCTGACGAAGCTCGACGGCGATGCCCGCGGCGGCGCCGCCCTCTCGGTCGCATCCGTGACCGGCAAGCCGGTCATGTTCGCCTCCACGGGCGAGGGGCTGAACGATTTCGAGCTGTTCCACCCCGACCGCATGGCATCGCGCATCCTCGACATGGGCGACATCCTGACCCTGATCGAGCAGGCGGAGAAGTCCTGGGACAAGGACGAAGCGGCCCGGATGGCGAAGAAGTTCGCCGACCAGGAGGATTTCACACTCGACGATTTCCTCGCGCAGATGCAGCAGATCCGCAACATGGGCTCCATGAAGAAGATGCTCATGATGATGCCGGGTGCTGCGAACATGCGGGAACAGCTGGAGAACTTCGACGAGCGTGAGATCGACCGCGTGGAAGCCATCGTCCGCTCCATGACCCCGCACGAGCGCCTGGCACCCAAGATCATCAACGGATCGCGCCGCGCGAGGATCGCCCGCGGTTCCGGCGTGCACGTATCAGAGGTGAACGGCCTGCTGGAGCGCTTCACGCAGGCGCAGAAGATGATGCGGAAGATGGCGTCCGGTGGTGGTATCCCGGGTATGCCAGGCATGGCAGGGCCCGGCGGTTTCGGCGGTCCGCGGAAGGCCAAGGCTGCAGCGGCGGCCAAGGGCAAGAAGAAGCCGCGGTCGGGTAATCCTGCCAAGGCCGCCCTAGAGGCCCAGGAAGCCGAGGCGCGGCGCGCCGCCGCCCGAACCGCGGCGCCGACGGGAGCTGCGTTCGGGGGCCAGCAGGACTTCGATCCCGCCGCGATGAACCTGCCCAAGGGCTTCGAGAAGTTCCTCGGGAAGTAACGGGAGTCATGCCCGTCCCCCGTTCGAGGAGCGGCTCGGTGCTGAGCGCCGAGCGGGTCGTCTTCGTCCACGGCAGCGGCGAGTTCGGCGCGGCCGCATGGCCGAGGCAGCACGGTCTGTCCCTCGAGTTCGACTGCCTCTACCTGCGTCGCCACGGTTTCTCCGCTGTGGAGGAACCTTCCCCCACCGACCACGTTCGCGATCAGGCGATCATCGCGGAAGCCCTGGGAGCGGGCGGAGATGTCGTCGCCCACTCGCAGGGCGCTGTCCCTGCCATGATGCTCGCAGTCGAACGCCCGGACCTGGTGAGGACGCTCACGCTGATCGAACCTGCGTGCCTCTCCCTGACGGTCGGCCTCCCGGCGACGGCTGCGCACATCGCGCTGATGGCCCCGCTGTTCGATGATCGTGAACTGATGTCCGACGAGGAGTTCCTCCAGACCTTCGTGCGCCGGGTCTTCGCCGCCGACGCTCCCGCGCCGGCGACCACCGATGCCCGCCGCGACGCTGCGAGGTTGCGCCTGCAGGCCCCGCCCTGGGAGGCGCCCCTGTCGATCGTGCCCGGAGTACCGACCCTCGTCCTGACGGGTGGCTGGGAACCGCTCTACGAAGAGGTCGCCGAGTACCTCGCAGGTACCGGCGCGGTGCACCGGGTCGCTCCCGGGGGACACCGTCCGCATGACACCGTGCAAGGAGACGCGCACATCCGGGCCTTCCTGCGCTCTGCCAGCGAGCAAGCAGCAGCCTGACGAGCCATGGCCGCGCCTGGAGCCGGCGCGGGCCGCCGTCGCCTGCAGCCCCAATCCCCGGGGGACCTCGTCTCCCGGGCGTACCTCCCGTCCGGCGTCCTGCATGGAACGCTCGGGGAGCGCGCGGTCGAGGAATAAGTTGAATGTTCAAGCAGTTGTGTGCGTATCCGCTGTTCTTCCTACCCAGGAGCCGACATGTCCGCGCAGGATCTGCTGCCCACCGACACCACCATGGGAACGCTGACACTCAGGGTCGGCGATTTGGCCCTGATGTCCACCTACTACGCCACGGCCCTCGACCTGCAGGTGCTCGAGGATGGCGTGAACGTCGTCGTGCTCGGGCGCCAGGGCGCGGCCGTCATCCGTATGGAGGAGGCCCGGCAGCTGCACCTGCCGCAGCGCGGCGAAGCCGGCCTCTTCCACACGGCTCTCCTCTTCCCGGATCGCGCAGGTCTCGCCGCGGCCGTCGCCTCCGCCGCCCGCCACCCCCTCAGCACCTTCGTGGGAAGTGCCGATCACCTCGTGAGTGAGGCGTTCTACTTCAGCGACCCCGAAGGCAACGGTTTAGAACTGTATTTCGATCGGCCGCGGAACGTATGGAACTGGTCGCAGGACGAGCGCGGAAACCGCACGGTCGTGATGGACAGTCTTCCGCTCGCACCCCGGGATTACATCGACAGGCACCTCACCGAGGACGCCGCGTCGCACGCGGTGTCCCGCAGCGCGTCGGTCGGGCACGTCCACCTGCAGGTCGGTGATGTCGACCTCGCCCAGCGCTTCTACGTCGACGTGCTCGGGTTCGAACGCACGGCAGGCTGGCATGACCAGGCGCTCTTCGTCTCGGCGGGCGGCTACCACCACCACATGGCCATGAATGTCTGGAACAGCAGGGGAGCGGGGCCCCGCAAGGATACCCTCGGGCTCGGCGAGGTCCTCATCCGGGTGCCCGCGGCCGACGAGGTGGCTGCGCTGGCCGACAGGCTCTCCCACGCCGGGATCACAAGCCACCACACCGGGGCCGAACTGCGCTTCGAGGACCCTTGGCGGAACCGTTTGAGAGTCGCGGCAGACGGGCAGGACGGCGGAATCGCCTAAAGTACGGCGGTCTGGCACAATGGATTCGTACTCGATCCGTGCAGCCCCTCTCTCTGTGCGTGAATTGTGTCCTTTGAACCCCTCTGAATGGCCCGCCCCACGGGAGCAGGACGACGGGTTCGCCCCTTTTCATTTACAAGGAGTGACCACACAAGTGGCCGTAAAGATTCGCCTCAAGCGCATGGGCAAGATCCGCGCACCTTTCTACCGTGTCGTCGTCATGGATGCACGCTCCAAGCGTGATGGCCGTGCCCTCGAAGAGATCGGTAAGTACAACCCCACCGAGGAGCCCTCGTTCATCGAGATCAACTCCGAGCGTGCGCAGTACTGGCTCGGCGTCGGTGCACAGCCGACCGAGCAGGTCTCCGTACTGCTGAAGATCACCGGTGACTGGCAGAAGTTCAAGGGACTCAAGGGCCAGGAAGGCACCCTGAGGACCAAGGCAGCCAAGGAGTCGTTCGTCGCACCCGAGAAGGGCTCCGTGATTGTCCCCGAGGCCATCACCCCCAAGGCGAAGAAGAGCGACGACGCCGCGGCGGAAGCCACCGAGGCAGAGTAACTTGCTGGCCGAAGCTCTGGAGCACCTCGTCCGCGGCATCGTGGACAACCCGGATGACGTCCGGGTATCCGTGAAGAACAACCGCCGCGGTGAGACGCTCGAGGTCCGGGTCCATCAGGAGGACCTCGGCCGGGTGATCGGTCGCCAGGGCCGCACGGCGCGTGCCCTGCGTACCGTCGTCGCCGCCCTCGCGGACGGTGAGCCCGTACGGGTCGACGTCGTCGACACCGACCGCCGCCGGGGCTGACCCCGCCCGGAGCTTCACGCCACCATTATTCGATCGGCCCCACCACCAGGACATGGCGGTGGGGCCGATCTCATGTTCCACCCGTGTCGGTACCTCCGACACCGCACGTATGCACGCACGCATCACCGCACGGATCACTGAAGGCACAAGCAGCAGGAGCACCACCATGGAAGTACTCGTTGCGAGGATCGGCAAGCCCCACGGCATCCGGGGCGAGGTGACGGTCCAGCTGTTCACCGACGCACCCGAGGACCGCTTCGAACCGGGCGAGACGTTCCGGGTCGAGGACGCCGCGGTGTCCGCCCTGACCGTCGCGAAGGCGCGATGGAACAAGGACATCCTGATCGTCGGCTTCGAGCAGGTGGCCGACCGCAACCAGGCCGAGACACTGCGCGGTGCACGGCTCTTCATCGACAGCGACACGACGAGCGACGAGGACGACGCCTGGTACGAGCACGAACTCGTGGGGCTCGACGTCCGAGTCGACGGCGAGGCGGTCGGCAAGGTCACCGCACTGCGGACCATGGCCGTGCAGGATCTGCTGGTGGTCGAACTGGCCGATGGACACGAGGCCCTCGTGCCGTTCGTGGGAGCTATCGTGCCCGAGGTGAATGTCGTCGACGGCTTCGTGGTGGTCGTCCCGCCCTCGGGCCTGTTCGATCTCAACACCCCCGGCTCGAACCAGGCGCCCGATGACGGCGACGGCATGACAGCACCCGAGGGCGAGGCACGCCTCTAGTGCGTATCGACGTCGTCTCCATCTTCCCGGAGTACCTCGCCGCACTCGACCTGTCGCTCATCGGCAAGGCGCGGCAGGACGGCGTCCTCGACGTACGCGTCCACGACCTGCGTGCCTTCACCACGGACCGGCATCGGACGGTGGACGACACTCCCTACGGCGGGGGCGCGGGAATGGTCATGAAGGCGGAGCCGTGGGCGCAAGCGCTCGAAGCGGTGCTGGCGGAAGCTCCGGCGGCAGAACGCCCTCCTACCCTGATCGTGCCGTCGCCGGCAGGAGCGGTCTTCAACCAGGCGATGGCGTACGAGCTCGCCGAACTGGACCACCTCGTCTTCGCCTGCGGACGCTACGAGGGTATCGACGAACGCGCAGTCGATTGGGCGCGGACCGCATTCGATGTCCGCCCGGTCTCCCTGGGGGATTACGTCCTGAATGGGGGAGAGGTGGCCGTCCTCGCAATGGTCGAGGCGGTGGGCAGGCTCATTCCGGGAGTGGTCGGCAATCCTGCTTCGCTCGTCGAGGAATCCCATTCCGACGGTCTGCTCGAGTACCCGGTCTACACGAAACCCTCATCGTGGCGGGGTCGCGACGTCCCCGAGGTCCTGCTGAGCGGCAACCACGCCAGGATTGCCCAGTGGCGGCGGCTGGAGCAGTTCCACCGCACCGCAGAGCGACGACCGGACCTGCTCGCGAGCGTCGACACCGGCGAGCTGACGAAGGCCGACCTCAAGGCGTTGCGCGAGACCGGGTTCGACATCGTGGACGGCGTGCTCAGGCGCGTATCGCATTAACGATCGACGTGGTCACTGTGGAATAATCGTAGATTGTGTCCACTGGGCCGGACCCTGCCACAGGGGGCGTCCAGCCAACAGTTCAGCACACCGGCTTCCGAATCATCGGATCAGCCGGGAATCTACTTCGACGGCATTGCCGCGGCCCTGCGCCTCGTCCTTGACCGTCGTGACCCACGTGAGTGACCTGTGGCGTTCACCAGGAGCAGCATCATGCATATTCTCGATTCCGTTGACGCCGGATCCTTCCGCGACAACGTCCCCGACTTCCGCGCTGGCGATACCGTCAACGTCCACGTCAACATCATCGAAGGCAAGAACACCCGTGTTCAGATCTTCAAGGGCTTCGTCGTCGGCCGCCAGGGCGACGGCATCCGCGAGACCTTCACGGTCCGCAAGGTGAGCTTCGGTGTCGGTGTGGAGCGTACGTTCCCGGTCCACAGCCCGGTCCTCGACAAGATCGAAGTTGTCTCCAAGGGCGATGTGCGCCGCGCCAAGCTGTACTACATGCGCGAACTGCGCGGCAAGGCAGCGAAGATCAAGGAGAAGCGCGACCCCAAGACGGTCAAGTAACCTCCTCTGGTGCACGAAACCCCCGCTTCCCGGCTTCCGGTCGGAGAGCACACGAAACGCCGGTCCCGTTCTGCGGGCTGGCGTTTCGTGTTCTCCGCCGTCGTGATCGCAGCCCTCCTCACCGGACTCGTACGAGGCTTTTTCGTCGACGTCTACTACATACCGTCGACGTCCATGGAGCCCCTGCTCACCGAAGGTGACAGGGTGCTCGTGAGTAAATTCGAGGGTGAACCCGGCGGCGTGCGGCGGGGGGACGTCGTCGTGTTCGACGGGCGCGGTTCGTTCGATCCGATCAGTGATGGACGAAGTGTGCCGGAGCGCCTGCTGGCCGGCGCCGGCCAGTGGCTAGGGCTGACGGGCAGTGACACGGTCTACGTCAAGAGGGTGATCGGAGTGGGCGGCGATCGCGTCGCCTGTTGCGCCAAGGACGGACGACTGATGCTCAACGGGAACGCCTTGGATGAGCCGTACGTCTATCCGGGGGACGCCGCGAGCGACCTGGGGTTCGACTCTGTCGTGCCCGAGGGGCGCGTGTGGCTCCTCGGCGATCACCGCTCGGCCTCGATGGATTCACGCTCGTTGCTGGGTGCGCCGGGGGGAGGGCTCATCGCCGAGGATCGGATCATCGGACGAGCCTTTCAGTTAGTCTGGCCACTTGACCGGTTCGCCCCGATCGACCAGCCGGTCGACTGACACGTCCGGCGCAACCGGCGCTCAGCAGTACTCCATTCGGTGGGTGGCCGCCGGTATTACGACCACAGAGGACATCAGCACATGGCACGGAGCTTCCGCAGGAAGTCGCCCTCTGGGGCCGAGACACCCGCAGTACCCGCTTTCGATCCTGAAGCCGCCGTGCCGGCCGGTTCCGCCGATGCCTCCCGGAGCCCGAAGCACGACACGAAGAACACGGATCGGGGTTTCCTCGCGTGGCTGAAGGAGATCGGCACGATCGTGGTGATCGCGCTGGTGCTGTCCTTCCTCATCAAGACCTTTCTCTTCCGGGCGTTCTTCATCCCGTCGGGATCGATGGAGGAGACTCTGGAGATCGACGATCGGATCTTCGTCAATCAGCTCGTGCCGCAGCCCTTCGATCTGAAACGCGGCGACATCGTCGTGTTCCGCGACACCGAAGGCTGGCTGCCCGAACAGGCCGAGGTGGAGGTCAGCTGGTTGAAGGAGGCGATGATCTTCATCGGGCTGGCCCCGGACGAGTCGCAGCAGCACCTCGTGAAGCGTGTCATCGGTCTTCCTGGCGATCATGTGATCTGCTGTGATGCACAAGGACGCATCACCGTGAACGGGCAGCCGCTCGACGAGCCCTACCTGTATCCGGGAGCGAATCCTTCCGACCTCCCGTTCGACGTGGTGGTACCCGAGGGCCGGATCTGGGTGATGGGGGACCACCGCAACGCTTCCGCCGACTCACGGGCAAACCGGGACAAGCCCGGCGAGGGTTTCGTCGATGTCGATGACATCCAAGGCAAAGCGGCCGTCATCGCCTGGCCGCTGAATCGCATCGGCTTCCTCGGCAACCATCCGGACGTGTTCGACGACGTCCCCGATCCGCAACCGTCGGCACAGCCCGTCCCTGCAGAATGACGGCACCTCTGCGCAAGAAGCGCTCCACTGCTCCCAGCCTGAGGTTCGAGAAGTCCTTCGCCGTCGACGGCCACCGGTACATCGCCGGGTGCGACGAGGTCGGCAGGGGAGCCCTGGCCGGGCCGGTCTCGGTCGGGATCGTCGTCGTCGACCTCGACGCCTCGAAGACCCTCCGCGGAGTTCGTGACAGCAAACTGCTCCTGCCGGCCGAGCGCGAGGCATTGGTGCCGCGCATCCGCCGCTGGTCAGCGGCCTCCGCCGTGGGGCATGCCAGTGCTGCCGAGATCGACGAACTGGGGCTGATGGCCGCCCTGCGCACCGCCGGCAGCAGGGCCTGGGCGTCCGTTCTCGAGACGGTGAGGCCGGACGCCGTGATCCTCGACGGCAACCACGACTGGCTCTCCACGCCGGCCGCCCAGGAGGCCCTCTTCGAGCCTGACGGGCCGACGCAGATCGAGGTAGCTGGCTGCACCGCACCCGTGCGCACGCGGATCAAGGCCGACCTGACGTGCCAGAGCGTCGCAGCCGCAAGCGTTCTGGCGAAGGTGGAGCGCGATGCCCTGATGGTGTCCCTGGCGAGCGACCATCCTGCGTTCGGCTGGGATGTGAACAAGGGCTACGCCACCGAGGGACACCGGGCGGCGATCGACGTCGTCGGACCCAGCGAGTATCACCGGAAGACGTGGCGACTGGGAAGCCTGGACCGGCCCGACATGCCACGCGTCGAAATTGGAGGATGATGGTCGAATGAGCGCCGAGGATCTTGAGAACTACGAAACCGACATGGAGCTTCAGCTCTACCGCGAATACCGCGACGTCGTCGGGCTGTTCAGCTACGTCGTGGAGACGGAGCGCCGCTTCTACCTCGCCAACAACGTGGACCTGCAGGCCCGGTCGGCCGACGGCGAGATCTACTTCGACCTGACGCTGCAGGACGCGTGGGTGTGGGACGTCTACCGATCAGCGCGTTTCGTGAAGAACGTGCGCGTCATCACCTTCAAGGACGTCAACGTCGAGGAGCTGTCGAAATCGGATGACATCGCGTTGCCGAAGGACGGCACGCTGGGCAACTGATACTGCTTCTCTGCTGCGCTGCCGGAACCGCAGGCACGGACCAGTAGCCGTCCCTCAGGGGAGGCTGGCGGAGGATCGGCCTAACGCACCTTCGACCGCAACAAGTGACGTGGCCTGAGTTGGCGTTTCCCGGGCGGGCGTCGTCACGGCCGGCGTTGCGCAGGTCGCTGCGGCCTAGGCCGGCGTCGTCCGGGTACGCATTGCCCGGGTCACTGCGACCTGTCCTCATCGGCTGCGCCACGGGGGAAGGCGTCTTCTCCTTCGAGCGGCACGACCGCAACCTGTTCCAGACGGTCCGCCTCGGACCCGCCTGTTCCTTCGCCTCCGATGCTGCCGGTATCCGTTGTCTCTGCCGAATCCGCCGGGACGGCCTGTTCCTGGAGATCGGCTTCCGACCCGCCAGTTCCGGCGCTCACGATGTCCGGACCGGGTCCGGCGGCGCCGGAGGGGACGATGGTCCCCTGTTCCTGGCGGTCCGCCTCCGTGCCACTGGGTAGGGCGCTGCTTTCTGACACTGTCTCTCCTTTTCGTTGCGGCCGACGTGACGGGAACTGTAAACCCACGCTCCCACGCTACGAGCGAGTACGGGCTGGTGCCACCGCTTTCTCGCACTGTGCACAACTGCGCCCTGTGCGACGCCTACCGTGCTCGTTGTCCACATAGCCCTGAACGAGGTCCTCCTCCACCCGCCCATCCCGAAGGCTGAGGCTGGGAGGTGAAGCCATGTTGGCGAAAGATCAACTGGGTCGTCGCGGGGAAGCGACGGCCGCTGTGTTTCTCGAACGGGCCGGGCTGAAGATCGTCGATCGCAACTGGAGGTGTCCCGCAGGGGAGATCGACCTCGTAGCCATCGACGGATCGACGCTCGTCATCGTCGAGGTGAAGACCCGTAGCTCGGACAACTTCGGCCAACCATTGGAGGCGATCACCGCCGGCAAGCTCGAGAGACTCTACGTGCTCGCCTCGAAGTGGGCCCGAGCGCACAACCTGCGCTTCAGCGGCTTCCGTATCGACGCCGTCGGTGTCCTCGACGACGGCTCCGGCGCACCACGGGTCGAACATGTGCGAGCAGTGGTCTGATGCCACTCGGACGCACCTACGCGGTGTCCCTGGTGGGTATGAACGGTCATGTCGTGGAGGTCGAGGCCGACATCGGTCAAACCCTGCCGGCGTTCGTGCTGCTCGGCCTGCCGGACGCGTCCCTGAATGAGGCGAAGGACCGCATCAGGGCCGCAGCACGCAACGCAGGCGTACCGCTCAGTCGCCGGAAGATCACGGTCAACCTCATTCCCGCCTCGCTTCCGAAACGCGGATCATCCTTCGATCTGGCAATCGTCATGTCTGCACTGGCAGCGGCCGGGGACGTGCGAGGTTCCGGCTCCACGGTGTTCATCGCGGAATTGGGATTGGACGGGCAGCTGAGGCCGGTCCATGGTGTCCTGCCGGCCGTCATGGCGGCGGTGGACGCCGGTCATCGAAGCATCGTGGTCGCCGCGGAGAATGCTGCTGAGGCAGCCCTGGTTCCCTCCGCCGAGGTCCGCTCCTTCCTGACGCTTGCCGACGTCGCACTTGCCTTCGGGGCAGACGATGCCCAGGTCACGGTGCCCGTGCGGGCACAGCGGCAGGTGCCTCAGGTTCCCGTCGTATCGGCCGGACCGCTACGGGACCTGTCGGACATAGCAGGACAGCACGAAGCGAGGTACGCGCTGGAGATCGCCGCGGCCGGCGCTCATCACCTGCTCATGGTCGGACCGCCGGGAGCAGGGAAGACGATGCTGGCCGAGCGGCTACCGGGCATCCTGCCGGATCTGCAGGATGACCATGCGATGGAGGTCACCGCTATTCACAGCCTGAGTGGTGAGAAGCACTGTACGGAGCTGGTTCGGAAGCCGCCCTTCGAGAGCCCGCATCATACTGCGACGCCCGCCTCCATCATCGGAGGAGGAAGTGGCATCCCTAGGCCGGGTGCTGCGTCACGTGCCCATCGCGGGATCCTGTTCCTCGACGAGGCACCGGAGTACGAGCGCCGTGTGCTCGAGGCGCTGCGCGAGCCCCTGGAAAGTGGGCGACTGGTACTGCACCGCTCGTCAGGTACTGCTACCTATCCCGCCCGCTTCCAACTCGTCCTCGCTCTCAACCCGTGCCCCTGCGGGCTGGCGAGCGGCAAGGGAATCGACTGCATGTGCACTGCCCAGCAGCGCCGGCGGTACTTCAACAGGCTCTCCGGTCCGCTGCTGGACCGCGTGGACCTGCAGTTGGTCGTGCAAAGGGTGGGGCTGGCCGATTACGTGGGGGCAGAGCCGGCTGAGCAATCAGCAACAGTCGCTCTTCGCGTCGCGAAGGCAAGGGAGGCCCAGCGAGAGAGGCTGCGAGGGTGGAAGTACGCAACCAACGCCGAGGTGCAGGGACGTATCCTTCGTGGTGACCTCGCGTTGCCCCGGTCGGTCACTGCCCCTTTGGACAAGGCGCTGGAGCGCAACCTGATCAGCGCGCGCGGCTGGGACCGGGTCCTCCGGGTGGCGTGGACCATCGCTGATCTCGCCGGTCAGGACAGGCCGAGCGCCGATGATGTCGTCACCGCTCTCGGGTTCCGGCTGCAGGAGCGAGCAGCGTGAGTAGCTTGCTGGAGACCACGCTGGCACGAGCTGCCCTTTCGCGGTTGTTCGAACCCTCTGATGCCGTCGGGCTCGCACTGGTGTCCATTGCGGGCCCGGTCGATGCCCTGCGGATCGCTCGACGGGACATCGCTGCGGGCAGAGACATGACATTGCAGCTGTGCTCGGCACTTGACGTCGAACCTGCTCGCAGCAACCTCCTGACGGACGGGCTGGACCGGTGGTCGCCGAGGCTTCGTGACCTGGCTCCCGCGCGTGACCTCGCGACGCTGGAACGGCTGGGCGGGCGACTGGTGGTGCCTGAATCGACAGAGTGGCCCCATTCCCTCGACGACTTGCAAGGCTCGGCACCGCTGTGTCTGTGGGTGCGGGGACACTCGAGAATTCCCGAGTCGAGCTGCATCGCTGCGCTCGTGGGGTCGCGCGACAGCACCAACTACGGAGCCTCGGTGACGGCGGACATGGCGTCCGGCCTCTCGAGCCGTGGTTACACGATCGTGTCGGGGGGCGCGTACGGCATCGATGCACAGGCACACCGCGCCGCACTGGCCGTGGTCGGGGTGGATTCCGAGGCAGGCGGGCCTCCGGCGACAATCGCGGTCCTCGCGTGCGGTGTCGACCGATACTACCCGGCAGGGAATGAAGACCTGTTGAGAACAATCATGCAGCGCGGCCTCCTGATCTCCGAGGTACCACCCGGCAGTTCGCCGACCCGGTGGAGGTTCCTGCAGCGCAACAGGATCATCGCTGCGCTCAGCGCCGTCACCGTCGTCATCGAGGCGCGGTGGCGCTCCGGCGCTCTCAATACCGCCCATCACGCGGCCGGCCTGGGCAGGCCTGTCGGCGCAGTACCGGGCTCTGTCCATTCGGCCAACTCCGCCGGCTGCCATCGGCTGCTCAGGGACGGTACGGCTGTCTGCACCACGGACGCGGCAGACGTGGCCGAGCTGGCGGGTCCACTCGGAACTGACCCCTTCGGCGACCGAGTGAGGGAGGAGTCAGCACCCAGGAAGGATCACGACGGGCTGACCATACCGGATCTCCTGCTCCTGGACGCGTTACCGGTTCGTGCGTGGACGACGGTCGACAAGCTCGCGCAGGTGGCGGGGCTTTCTGCAAAGGAGGTCATCAGCGGCCTCACGCGACTGGAGATCGAAGGTCTGGCCAGAAAGACGAGCGAGGGGTGGCGCCGAGAGAAGAAGTGACCTGCTCGGCGCACCCACGACGACGAGTGCCGATATTCGACGCGCCGACACTATCGGTGACCGCCGGTCACCGCCCGCAGCAACACCAGGACAGGAGATCAGGGATGGACAGTGCAAGGACGAACACCGGAGACGACGAGCGGTTCCACTGCGTGATGGCGACACCGATCGGTTCGCTGCGGATCGTCGCATCCGGTTCGGCGGTGACCGGTATCTACCACGAGAACCACGATCCCTGTCCGGCGCAGTCCCTCCTCGGTCTACCCATCAATGTCCTGCGTACGCCGGAGAGGGGCGGTGCGTGCCGGACGGCCACGGATGGGATGTATGGTCCGACGCACACCACCTTTGAGTTGCTCGATGCGGCAACGCGGGAGATCGACGGATATTTCGAAGGCTCCCGTCGAGCCTTCGACATACCGATCGAGCCTCGGGGAACGCCGTTCCAGCGACAAGTGTGGGCTGCACTGGTGCAGATTCCCTACGGCGAAAAGCGAAGCTACCGCGATGTGGCGGCCGCCCTGGGGAACGCGAGCATGGGGCGGGCGATCGGAGCGGCAGTCAGGGCCAACCCACTCTCCATCGTCATTCCTGGCCATCGGGTGGTCAGCAGTGCAGGCGCTGTCGTGGGGTACTCCGCGGGCACCGATGCCAAGATGGCGTTGCTGGAACGGGAGGAACATTTCGCTTCATCGAGCGCCCGGTGAAGCGTGATCTGCACTGCCTGGCAGTCGGGGAAGTCCTGCATACCGGCAGTTCGAAGGCGTCAGCGCCGACCCCGGATAGCGCCGAGGGCGTACCGGTCATGCAACCGGCGACTGAGGCGCAGGGGCCGGAGCGCAGCCGGGCCTTCACGGGTACTCGAAGAAGCACGCAGGTGATCCCCGTTCCAGTGAGAGGTCCAGGCTATGCTGGCTTGCCGGTGGTTGCTGGCAGGGAAGGCGGAGATGACAGAAGGCAGTGCTCCTCTGGTTGCTGGTCTCTTCCAAACCATCCAGGGATACGAGAACTATCTGGTGCGGGAGCGCAATCGCTCGACGCACACTATCAGGGCATATCGGAAGGATCTAGAACTCTTCCTCTCGCATGCTGCCCAGGCAGGGGTATCCGAGGTGGGACAGCTCGAACTGCACCACTTCCGCTCCTGGCTGGGTGCACTCGACGGGGCAGGGCTTTCCCGTTCCACCATCGCTCGGCGAGCCGCTTCGATACGGAGCTTCATGGATTGGGCTGTGCGCGAAGAACTCATCCCCGCCAATCCCGCTGTCCGGTTGCGGTCCCCGAAGCGACACGGCAGCCTGCCGACGGTGCTGACTCACCAGCAGGCGGCCTCGTTGCTCGACGGGATGAACGACCACGCCGAGCAGGGCGACCCGCACCTGCTGCAGCGACGCGCGATGCTCGAACTCCTGTACGGGACAGGGATCCGCGTCGGAGAACTCGTCGGACTCGACGTGGACGATGTGGACGCCGAGCGACGAACGCTCGTGGTGCTGGGTAAGGGCTCGAAGGAGCGCACGGTCCCTTACGGCACTCCAGCGGCATATGCTCTCGATGACTGGCTGAGGCGCGGCCGGGCGCAGTGGTGGACGGAGAAGAGCGGGCCTGCGCTGTTCCTCGGACGCCGCGGCGGGCGGATCGACCAGCGTGCTGTCCGAACCCAGGTGAAGGAAGCGCTGGAGAGCCTCGGTGACACCGCGGCGCGTGGCCCGCACGCACTACGGCACAGCGCCGCGACCCACCTCCTGGACGGAGGGGCCGACCTCCGGGCGGTACAGGAGCTCCTCGGACACTCGAGCCTGGCAACCACCCAGCTGTATACCCATGTCTCCGTCGATCGTCTCCGGCGCAGCTACGAGCAGGCGCACCCCAGGGCCTGAGGTGCTTCGGATCTTTCACGAACGCTGGCAGCGAAGCGCTGAATAGCACTGCAGTAGTTACAGTGGCGGAATTTCCCCTTCTCGGGCACAATGGGCAATAGTCACAGGGAGCCCGCGCCGTGCGTGCGGGTAGGTCTCGTGGAGGTTCCGTCGATTCATCGCAGTGTCATCAGCCATAGAAGGTCGTTGGGGAAGACGTACCTACAGCTATGGAGGATGGAATGTCTGTTGTGATGGCGCGCGGTGTCCTATACGTGCACTCAGCCCCTTCTGCGTTGTGCCCTCATGTCGAGTGGGCCATCGGTTCTGTGCTGGACAAGCGCATCGACATGGAGTGGACGGCGCAGCCCGCCGCGCCCGGAATGTTGCGTGCGGAGCTGTCGTGGATAGGACCGCAGGGTTCAGGGGCGCAGCTTGCTTCTGCCCTCCGGGGTTGGGCGCACCTCCGCTATGAGGTCACCGAGGAGCAGAGCGCCGGGGCAGACGGCGGCCGGTGGTCGCACACCCCGGAGCTGGGGATCTTCCACGCCACGACGGACGTGCACGGCAACATCATGGTGACCGAGGACCGCATCCGCTATGCCTACGAGACGGGTGCCGGCGACCCGGCCGCGGTCTACCACGAGTTGTCCCTGGCGCTGGGGGAGTCGTGGGACGAGGAGCTCGAACCCTTCCGGCATGCCGCCGAGGGTGCTCCCGTTCGCTGGCTCCACCAGGTGGGCTGACAACCCCACGAGGGTTCTAGCTGATGGTCCCGTTCCATAGCGGGGTACTCGCGAGACAGAAACAAGCGGATCGGCTGGTAACCCGATACGCGAGAGGCGCCACCGATGGGTGGCGCCTCTCGCGTATCCGGGCTTGGCGGGTGGATCAGACGCTGCGAAGCACGATGACGGCGTTGTGGCCGCCGAACCCGAACGAGTTGCTCAGTGCGACGATGTCGCCCTGAGGCAGTTCCCTGGGTGAGGTGACCACATCCAGTGGAATCTCGGGATCCTGGTTGTCGAGATTGATCGTGACGGGGACCTTCCGGTCGTGGATCGCAAGCACCGTCATGACGGCCTCGACAGCTCCGGACGCTCCCAGGAGGTGACCGGTCTGTGACTTGGTGGCCGATACGGCTACCTGGTCGACGTGGGAACCCAGTGCAGCTTTCAGAGCGGTGTACTCGGGCTTGTCACCGACGGGTGTCGATGTCGCGTGGGCGTTGACGTGGACGACGTCCTCCGCCTGGGCCCGCGCGTCGAAGAGTGCGGCCTTCAATGCACGTGTGGCTCCGAGGCCTTCGGGGTCCGGCGCTGTGATGTGGTAGGCGTCGGCAGTGACGGAGGTGCCACCCAGCTCGGCGTAGATACGTGCACCGCGGGCGAGGGCGTGCTCCTCGGCCTCGATGACGAGGGCGCCGGCTCCCTCGCCCATGACGAACCCGTCGCGGTTGGTGTCATACGGACGCGATGCGAGTTCGGGCTCGTCATTGCGCCGCGACAATGCCTGCATGGCAGCGAAGGCCGCGATGGGCATCGGATGGATCGCGGCCTCGGCGCCACCGCACACGACGACGTCGGCCTTCCCGGAGCGGATCAGCTCGAGTCCCTGATGCAGCGCTTCGGTGCCGGAGGCACAGGCCGATACTGGTGTGTGCGCCCCCGCACGTGCGCCCAGATCCAGGCTCACCGCCGCCGCGGGCCCGTTCGGCATCAGCATCGGAACGGTCATGGGGAGGACACGCCGGGGTCCCTTCTCGCGCAGGACGTCCCATGCGTCGAGCAGGGTCCATACCCCGCCGATTCCGGTAGCGAACGCCACAGCAAGGCGGTCCTTGTCGACCTCCTCGATACCGGAGTCACGCCAGGCCTCCCGGGAAGCGACCACGGCGAACTGCGTCGACGGGTCCATGCGCTTCGCCTCGACGCGGGTGAGGACCTCCGCGGCCGGGGTGGCGATCTGGGCGGCGAAGGTCACGGGCAGCTCGTACTTCTGCACCCAGTCGGCCTCGATCGTCCGTGCGCCCGATACGCCCTTGAGGGAGTTGGCCCACATGGTGGGAACATCCCCGCCGATGGGGGTGGTTGCACCGAGTCCGGTGATGACGACTTTGCGTGGCATGGTCACTCTTTCAAAGCTGTGGCGTGCGCCGGCAGCGCCGGGGCAGGGAGATGACGAATACGGCCGCCCACGGCGGTGACACCGGGAGCGGCCGCAGCGCTGGAAAGGGCTGGAACTAGGCCTGCGCGCCCGAGATGAAGTTGACGGCGTCGCCGACGGTCTTCAGGTTCTTGACCTCTTCGTCGGGGATGCGGACGCCGAACTTCTCCTCCGCGTTGACGACGATGGTCATCATCGAGATGGAGTCGATGTCGAGGTCGTCGGTGAAGGACTTGTCCATCTCGACCGACTCGGGCGCGAGGCCCGTCTCCTCGTTCACGATCTCGGCCAGACCGGACAGGATCTCTTCATTGCTAGCCATGGTGGCTCCTTTTCTGTTCTTGCCGGTGTGCCGGCGGGGATGGTCAAACCGCACTGTGCGCGGTCTGGGCTTGAAATCTACGGAAGAACCACGACCTGCGCCCCGAAGACGAGGCCGGCGCCGAAACCGATCTGCAGCGCGAGCTTGCCGCTGAGTTCGGGCTGTTCCTTGAGTGTGCGATGCATGGCCAGGGGAATCGAAGCAGCCGAGGTGTTGCCGGCGTCGACGATGTCCCGCGCGACGTGGACGTGCTCGGGAAGCTTCAACTGCTTCACCATCTCATCGATGATACGGATGTTGGCCTGATGGGGAAGGAAGACGGCCAGATCATCGGCTGTCACACCCGCTTCGTCCAGTGCCCGCTGCGCGACTTTCGCCATCTCCCATACGGCCCAACGGAAGACGGTCGGCCCGTCCTGGCGCATGGTCGGCCAGAGGCTCTCGCGGCCGGCGTCGATGTCTTCGTCGCGTTCGGTATCCGTCGCGACGGCGCCGAGCGCGTAGTCACGGACATCGGTGAGCGAGCGCGTCATGCGGATCGACTCGTGCTTGCTGCCATCCGAACCCCAGACCGAAGGGCCGATTCCGGGTGTGTCGCCAGGCCCGATGACGACGGCACCGGCGCCGTCGCCGAGCAGGAACGAGATGGTCCGGTCGGAGTTGTCGATGAAGTCCGACAGCTTTTCCACGCCGACGACCAGCACGTACTCGGCCGTCCCTGCATGCACCAGGGCGTCGCCCTGTGCAATGCCGTAGCAGTACCCTGCACATGCCGCGGAGATGTCGAAGGCGGGCGCCGGAGTCGCACCGAGGCGGTCCGTCAGCTGCGCGGCCGCGGACGGTGTCGCGTAGGGGTGCGTCACGGTCGAGACGAGGACCGCGCCGAGCTGGGATGCGTCGATGCCGGCGGCGGCCAGAGCTTCCCGGGAGGCTGCCTCCGCCATGTCGATGACACTGACGTCGCGGGGAGCCCGGTGGCGTGTGACGATGCCCGTGCGCTGCCGGATCCACTCGTCCGACGAGTCGATCCACTGGCACACGTCGTCGTTGGTGACGATGATCTCCGGCCGGTAGGCGCCGACGCCGAGAAGTCGGGTGTGCTCGCGGAGGGGCGCTTGCTTGATCGCGGTGATGCTCACTGGGGTCCTTCAGGTCTAAGGGACGGATCGAGGTCCGTGGTCCGCGTGTGGTCTTCGATGAAGCTGCGGGCGGCGTCCAGGTCCTCCGGCGATTTTACGGCGAAGGTCGCCGTACCGCGCATTCCGCGCTTCGCGAGACCGGTCAGCGTCCCTGCGGGAGACAGTTCGATCATGCCGGTGACACCCATGCCCTGCATGGATTCCATGCACAGATCCCATCGCACCGGACGTGACACCTGCGCGATGAGGCTGTCGAGATTGCCGTCGCCGGTAGCCACCGGGTTGCCGTCGTAGTTGGAGATGAGGGTGGCGATGGGGTCGGCTGGAGCCAGCAGAGGCCGCAACTGCTCGAGTGCAGTGACCGCAGGAGCCATGTGGCTGGTGTGGAAGGCTCCGGCGACCTTCAGTGCGATCACGCGGGCCTTGGCCGGCGGATTGTCGGCGAGGGCGGCGAGCTGGTCCAGAGTTCCGGCTGCGACGACCTGCCCGCCCCCATTGGCGTTCGCTGCCGTGAGCTCCAGATCGGCCAGCCGCGAAGCGACTTCCTCCGGGTCGCCGCCGAGAACGGCGCTCATGCCGGTGGGGGTCGCGCCGGCTGCCTCGGCCATGGCGTTGGCGCGGACGCGGACGAGGGCGACTGCATCCTCCTCGCTGAGGGCTCCGGCAACTGCTGACGCGGTGATCTCCCCGACGGAGTGACCGGCGAGAACCGTCGCCGCGGTCAGCGTGTGGTCGGTCAGCAGCAGTCGGGCCGTCACGATGCCGGCGGCGACGATGAGCGGCTGGGCGACGGCGGTGTCCTTGATGGTGTCTTCGTCAGAGACGGTGCCGTGCCGGATCAGGTCCGTGCCGGCACGGTCGCTAAGCTGCTCAAGATGGCCTCGGACTCCCGGGAGATCGAGCCATGGGTTCAGGAAACCCGGAGTCTGTGAGCCCTGTCCCGGGCAGGCGATTGCAAGCACTCTTCCAGCTTTCCAAAGTGGTGGGGCATTATCGGGTGTTCGGCTGAACCAAGCTCGCAGTGTGCCTTTGTAGGAAGTCTACAAGCTGGACGAGCGAGCGGGCGCGGCGGGAGCGGCCTTGTCGGTTACTCCCGAGCGGACGGCGCGCCCTGAGCCGGGGGCTGATCCGCCTGACGGGGGCACGAGGGGCACGGTTGGTGCGGACAGGCGCCCGACGACGAGTGCGGTCTGCAGCACGTACGCCTCCCGAGGGATGAGGGGATCCCAGCCGGTCACGTCGCAGACGCGCCGCAGGCGGTACCGCACCGTATTGGCGTGGACGAAGAGGGAGCGTGAGGTGGCTTCCAATGAGTGCCCGAGGGTGAGGTAGGCGGACAGGGTCTGCTCGAGACCGTTCGATGCCGCGACAAGCGGCCGGTAGATGTTCCGCACGAGCGCGCGGCGTGCTGTCTCGTCACCCGAAACGACGCGCTCCGGCCAGAGGTCCTCCGAGGAGACGGGACGTGGTGCCGCGGGCCAGGCCCGGGCCGCCGTGAGGCCGGCGAATGCCGCCTGCGCCGAACTGCTGGCTTCGACGAGGGATTCCGCTTCGGGCCCGAACACGACGGCTCCGTCCCCGAAGAGTTCGCTGATGCGGGGGTACGCCTTCGCTGCGTCCTTCACGCCGCCCAGCACCAGGATGAGCCGCTCGCCCTGGATGCCGACGAGGACATCCTCGGCGAACCGACCCGTGATGCGGCGGAGTTCGTTGAGGAAACCGGCGTTGGGCTCGGGGGGAGCACTACCGACCATGACGGTGATGCGCGCCTGGGACTTCCACCCGACGGCGGCGATGCGCGAACGCAGGGCATCGGAGCTCTCACCGCGGAGAATGGCATCGACGACGAGCGCTTCGAGCCGCGTATCCCAGGAGCCCCGGGTCTCGGCAGCGCGCGCATAGACGTCCGCCGCGGCGAACGCCACCTCGCGCGAGTAGCGCAGGACCGCTTCCCGGAGGGGAGCCTGGTCTGCGGCGGGAGCGAGGAAGGGCACATGGTCCTCCACGACCTGCACCACGACGCGGATGAGTTGCAGGGCCTTCTGGAGGCTGATGGAGCGGGTGAGTTCCGTCGGTGCGGTCCCGAAGACGTCGCTCAGCACCCAGGCCGGTGATACCGGCTTCTGGTACCAGTTGACGAAGGACGCGATGCCCTTCTGCGCGACCAGGCCGAGGGCGGACCGCTCGTCCGGTCGGAGTCCCCGGTACCACGGCAGGTCTGCGTCGAGCTGCTTGAGGGTCGCCGTGGACAGCGAACCGATCGTCGCCCGCAGCTTGTCGACCGTCGCCGGATCCGGGGGAGAGGTGCCTGCATTCGTCGCTCCGGCTCGGTCCGGGGCGCTACCGGATACTTCTTCGGGCTGCGGCATCCTCCGAGCATACGGCTTTGTGCCACGTGCTCCCATTTGTGAGAAGGCTACAAAAAGGGGCGACGGTGGAGCAGCACTGCAGCTGCTCCGCCGTCGCCCCTCGGGGGACCCGCTTAGGTCCTAGGAGTCGCCGCCGGCGTTGCCAGTCGTTCCGGCGTTCACGTCCAGCAGGCGGTACCGCTCGATGGCTTCCTTCGGCGCGTTCGCGTCGACCTCGCCCCTGCGTGCGAGCATCTCGAGCGCCCGGACGACGACCGAGTGGCTGTCGATCTTGAAGAACCTACGAGCGGCCGCTCGTGTATCGGAGAACCCGAAGCCGTCCGCACCGAGGGTCGCGAACTCGTTCGGCAGGAACTGGCGGATCTGGTCGGGCACGGCTTTCATGAAGTCCGACACCGCGACGATCGGCCCGGTCGCACCCTCGAGCTGCTGCGTGACGAAGGGTTTCCGCGCGTCTGCTCCCGGGTTGAGGAAGGCTTCCTCCTCGGCCTCGAGGCCGTCCCGGCGCAGCTCGTTCCAGGAGGTCACCGACCAGACATCGGCCGAGACTCCCCAGTCCTTCGCGAGGATCTTCTGGGCTTCGAGGGCCCACGGCACGGCGACACCCGACGCGAGCAGTTGCGTCCGGGGACCGTCCACCTTCGCGGGCTTCAGGAGGTAGATCCCCTTCAGCAGGCCGTCCAGATCCAGTTCCTCCGGTTCGGCGGGCTGTACGAACGGCTCGTTGTACACCGTGAGGTAGTACATGACGTTGCGGAAGGACTCCGGGTTGTCGCCGATATCCCCGTACATCCTGTTGAGCCCGTCACGGACGATGTGCCCGATCTCGTAGCCGAATGCGGGGTCGTAAGTGACCACCGCGGGGTTCGTCGCCGCGAGGATCGGCGAGTGCCCGTCCGCGTGCTGCAGGCCTTCGCCCGTCAGCGTGGTGCGTCCGGCGGTTGCCCCGATGATGAAACCACGTGCCATCTGGTCCGCGGCGGCCCAGATCGAGTCGCCCGTCCGCTGGAAACCGAACATCGAGTAGAACACGTAGATCGGGATGAGCGGCTGGCCCTGCGTGGCATAGGCGGTTCCGGCTGCCGTGAAGGCTGCCATCGACCCAGCCTCGTTGATGCCCGCGTGCAGGATCTGGCCCTCGATCGACTCCTTGTACGCCAGGACGAGATCGCGATCCACCGACAGGTAGTTCTGCCCGTTGGGGTTGTAGATCTTGGCGGTCGGGAAGAACGCGTCCATGCCGAAGGTCCGTGCCTCGTCAGGGATGATCGGCGCGATGCGCTTGCCGAATTCCTTGTCCCGCATCAGGTCCTTCAGGATGCGGACGAAGGCCATCGTCGTGGCGGCCATCTGCTTGCCGGAACCGCGCTTGGCCGTCTCGTAGGCCTTGTCCCCCGGCAGGACGACGTCGGCGTGCTTCGTCCGCCGTTCGGGGACGAAACCGCCCAGTTCGCGGCGACGCTCGAGCAGGTACTTGATCTCGGGAGCATCGGCACCCGGGTGGTAGTACGGCGCGTTGTAGAGGTCGTCGTCGATCTGCTCGTCGGTGACGGGGATGCGCAGGTGGTCGCGGAACGCCTTGAGGTCGGCGTTCGTCAGCTTCTTCATCTGGTGGGTTGCATTGCGGCCCTCGAAGTGCGGACCCAGACCGTAACCCTTGACCGTCTTGGCGAGGATGACCGTCGGCTTGCCCTTGAACTCCGTCGCTGCCTTGTAGGCGGCGTAGACCTTGCGGTAGTCGTGGCCGCCGCGCTTGAGGTTCCAGATCTCTGCGTCGGAGAGGTCCTCGACCATGGCTTTGGTCGCGGGGGACTTGCCGAAGAAGTGGTCGCGCACGAAGCCACCGGACTCGGCCTTGTACGTCTGGTAGTCACCGTCCGGAGTCTGGTTCATGATGTCGACGAGTGCGCCGTCGTCCTTGGCGAGCAGTGAATCCCACTCACGACCCCAGACGACCTTGATGACGTTCCAGCCCGCGCCGCGGAAGAACGCCTCGAGCTCCTGCATGATCTTGCCGTTGCCGCGGACCGGTCCGTCGAGGCGCTGCAGGTTGCAGTTGATGACGAAGTTCAGGTTGTCCAGCTTCTCGTTCGCAGCGAGCTGGAGAAGGCCACGGGACTCGGGCTCGTCCATCTCACCGTCACCGAGGAAGGCCCACACCTGCTGCTCGGACGTGTCCTTCATCCCGCGGTTGTGCAGGTAGCGGTTGGACTGCGCCTGGTAGATCGCGTTCATGGGACCGATGCCCATCGAGACGGTCGGGAATTCCCAGAAGTCCGGCATCAGGCGCGGGTGCGGGTAGGAGGAGAGCGCATGCCCTTCCTTCGACTTCTCCTGGCGGAACCCGTCGAGGTCCTCTTCGGTGAGGCGCCCCTCGAGGTAGGCGCGCGCGTACATCCCCGGGGACGCGTGTCCCTGGAAGAACACCTGGTCGCCGCCGCTGGGGTGGTCCTTGCCCTTGAAGAAGTGGTTGAAGCCGACCTCGTAGAGCGTGGCCGCACCGGCGTAGGTGGAGATATGGCCACCGACACCGATCTCGGGGCGCTGTGCGCGGTGAACCATGACAGCGGCGTTCCAGCGCATCCATGCGCGGTACTTCCGCTCGATCTCCTCGTCGCCCGGGAACTCGGGTTCCTGGTCGGCAGGGATGGTGTTGACGTAATCCGTCGTGGTGACCATGGGCACGCCCACGGACTGTGCACCGGCACGCTGGAGGAGCGAACGCATGATGTACTGCGCGCGCTCGGTGCCCTGGGTGCGAATCAGCTGGTCGAGGGATTCGATCCACTCCGCGGTCTCTTCGGGATCGCCGTCGGGCTTGCCGACGGTCAGACCGCTCAGAATATCCGCCGTACCTTGTTCTGCAGCCACGCGATATCTCTCCACTTCCACAGATCTTGTCTGTGTCGCTTTATGCCTGCGCGGGGCTCGTGTGGGCACGCGCAGGGATACATGCTCGGCCGATCGGTGTAGGAACCGGGGCCATATACCGATTCACTCTATCGCCGCCGCGCCTTCGATGCGTAGCGGGATCGAGGCCGTCCGACAGATTACGCCGAGGGCTTGCACACAACCCCTCCCGCTCGTGGCGGTCGACCGATGCATTCCGGAGCCCTCAATCGCCCGACTGGCTTGATGCTTGGCGTATAAAGGTGTTGGCTGGTAGCAATGTATTTCCATACGAGGGCCCGTCAGGCGACAGTCCCGTTTTTCCAGGAGGAGCTAAGTGAGCGAGGCTGAAGCCGCCACTGCGGTCAACGTGGCAGGCAAGTTGGGTTTCAAGAATGGAGACCTTCTTCAGGAACTCGGTTACGACGACGACGACGTCGATTTCGACTTCCGGGAGAACCTGGAGGACGGCATAGGGTCCGAACTGCTCACGGAAGATGACCAGGACGTCGTCGACGGCGTGATCCTCTGGTGGCGCAGTGGCGACGGTGACCTGGTCGACGCTCTGGTCGACGCCCTGACCTCGCTCGGAGCCGGCGGTGTGGTCTGGCTACTCACGCCGAAGTCCGGACGGCCGGGCTACGTCGCTCCCGCAGACGTCCAGGAAGCCGCTCCGACGGCCGGCCTGCATTCGACGTCGTCCGCCGGCGTCTCGAAGGAATGGGCCGCGACCCGGCTCGTCAGTCGACGGAAGCAGTAGGCCTTGCCGCTGGAGGTGGGGTCCGTCGCACCCGGGTTCGCCCTCGCGAACCAGTTCGGCGAGACCGTCGAGAGCTCTTCGCTCAGCGGGGGAGCTGTCGTCGTGTTCTTCCCCTTCGCCTTCTCGCGGGTATGCACCGACGAGCTCGGTCAGTTGCGGGACAACCTCGACCTGTTCGACGCCGCGGGCGTGACCCTCGTGGCAGTCTCCGTCGACCACAAGTACACGTTGCGCGCCTTCGCGGATGCCAATGACATCTCATTCGATCTCCTCGCCGACTTCTGGCCCCACGGCGCCGTGACGCGGGCTTACGACGCGTTCGACGACGCCCAGGGCTTCGCCGAACGTGTCAGCTATGTCCTGGACGGCGGGGGCACCGTGCGGGCGGTCATTTCCTCGCCCCACGGGCAAGGCCGACCGATCGGCGATTACGCACGGACGCTGGGTGCCGTCGAAGCGGCCCTGTGAGCGCCCAGGGTGACGGCGGGGCGAGCGGGAACGACCTCCCGGGTCCGGAGTCCAACCCGCAGCTCGGGCTGACCGGTTTCGTCAGTGGGACCCCGGCATCCGATCTCGCCCCGATGGCGGTCCGGGAGCAGGAACTCCTCGATCAGGCAGTCGAGCTGCTGGCCGGGCTGCGTCTTGCGGTGCTGACCGGAGCGGGACTGAGTACCGACTCCGGCATTCCGGACTATCGAGGGCCTCAGTCCGTGCCGCGCAACCCGATGACTTACCAGCAGTTCGTCGGCGATGAGAATCTGCGGCGCCGCTACTGGGCCAGGAACCACGTGGGGTGGGGCCACCTTCGCAGAGCCGATCCCAACGCGGGCCACGCGGCGGTCGCCCTGCTGGAGCAGCGGGGCCTGCTCTCGGGCCTGATCACGCAGAATGTCGACAGGCTCCACTCGTCCGCCGGGAGCGTCAACGTCATCGACCTGCACGGGACCTTCGACCGGGTGGTCTGCCTGCAATGCGCGTCGGTCTTCCCTCGGTCGCGCATCGCGGAGATCCTCGAGGACCTGAATCCCGGCTACCTCGAGCGTGCGTCCGACGCCGGTGACGTCGCACCGGACGCGGATGCCGATGTCGATGACACGGGCGATTTCGTGATGGCACCGTGTCCGGTCTGCGGAGGAATGCTCAAGCCCGACTTCGTCTATTTCGGCGAGAATGTCCCGAAGAGCAGGGTGGCCGACGCCTATGCCATGGTCGATGCGGCAGACGCCCTGCTGGTCGCCGGATCATCGCTGACGGTGATGAGCGGTTTGCGCTTCGTCCGGCACGCGGCCAAGGCAGGCAAACCGGTGGTCATCATCAATCGTGGCCCGACCCGCGGCGACGACTTCGCATCGCTCAAGGTCGAGGTCGGTGTCTCCGAGGCCCTGACCTATCTCGCCGCGCGGTTGCCGAACCTGCCGCACGGGTAGCGTCGAGGGGTGATCACGCGCCGGACAGTCCGTGCAGGACGCCATCGACCAGGACGCGGTACAAACAGGAACAGGCCGAGCCCCGCAGTGGGGCTCGGCCTGTTCCGTGGTGGGTCCTACCGGGATCGAACCGATGACATCCACGGTGTAAACGTGGCGCTCTACCAGCTGAGCTAAAGACCCGAAACCTGCGATGCCGTTCCGTCGGCTACCGCTCGACGGTCGCCATCACGAGGGACGACTATACCGGCTCGGCGGGGTGCCGCGCCAATCGGGGTGCCGTCCCGATCGGAGTACCGCGCCGATCGGAGTGGCCTCACTCGCCGGCTGCAAGCTGACCGCAGGCGCCGTCGATCTCCTTGCCGCGCGTATCGCGCAGCGTCGTCGGGATCCCGGCAGCACGCAGCCGATTGATGAACTCGGTCGAGACATGCTTCTCCGACGCGGTCCAGATGGAACCAGGGGTCGGATTGAGCGGGATGGGGTTGACGTGCACCCACCCGCGCCCGCGCTGGTTGAGCTTCTTTGCGAGCAGGTCGGCACGCCAGGCGTGATCGTTCATGTCCTTGATCAGTGCGTACTCGATGCTCACCCGACGCCCGGTGGTGCGGTAGTAGTTGTAGGCCGCGTCGAGGGCCTCATCGACCTTCCAGCGTGTGTTCACGGGAATCAGCTCGTCGCGGAGCTCGTCGTCGGGAGCGTGGAGCGACAGTGCGAAGGTCACCGGCAGGGACTCGGCTGCGAGCTTGTTGATCGCCGGTACCAGGCCCACGGTGGACACCGTGATGTTGCGCGCCGACATGCCGAGACCCTCCGGGGAGTCGTCCACGAACCGGTGCAATGCCGCCATCACGCGCTTGTAGTTCGCCAGGGGCTCGCCCATACCCATGAACACGATGTTGGTGACGCGATCGGCGTCGTGCCCGCCATCCGTGCGCAGGTCACCGAGGGCACCCTCGGCGAGGGCGCGGTTGGCCGCGACGACCTGGTCGACGATCTCCGCCGTCGACATGTTGCGCGTCAGACCGGCCTGGCCGGTGGCGCAGAAGGGGCAGTTCATGCCGCAGCCGGCCTGCGAGGAGACGCAGAGCGTCACGCGGCCCGGGTAGCGCATCAGGACCGATTCCACGAGCGCCCCGTCGAAGAGACGCCAGAGAAACTTGATCGTGTCCCCGTTGTCCGTCGTCAGGCGCTTCACCTCGGTGAGCAGCGGCGGGAACATGGACTCCACCAGCTCCTCCCGACCGGCCTTGGGAAGATCGCTCATCGCCGCGGGGTCGGTGGTGAAGTGGGAGAAGTAGTGGGTCGACAGCTGCTTCGCGCGGAAGCCCTGGTGGCCCAGTTCCTTCAGGCGCTCCTGCCGCTCGACGAGCGTGAGATCCGCCAGATGCACGGGTGGCTGACTGACGCGCGGCGACTTGAACTGCAGCAACGGGCGCCCATCGCTCGCCACGATCGGCTCGGCACCCTCCACTTCAGGGCGCACCTGAGGGCGCGAGGAAGAGGGGGCTGGGGCAGCGGGAGTAACCGTAACGTCGGACATCCTTATCATTCTTTCACGGATGGCGCCAGCGTCACAGTCCGTGGTCTGTTAATGCGGACACATCGCCGTGCCGCACCGATGAAACATAACGCCGTGTGGGGCGGGTGGTGTGGCGGCGGGTGTTGCCACGGTAATAGTGTGAAAGCGACCGGATGGCTCGCGCGGCGACGCGCCCGGAGCACCGGCACATGCAGCGCTATGCATGCAGCTGACAAACGACGGGAAACACATTGAGCGCACAGATCGGCGTCACAGGCCTTGCAGTCATGGGGGCGAATCTCGCCCGGAACCTCGCCCGGAACGGTTACACGGTGGCCTTGCACAACAGGTCGGTCGAGAAGACGGACGCGCTGCTGGAGAAGCACGGCGGCGACGGCGAGTTCATCCGCACGGAGACCCTGCAGGAGCTCGTCGACTCCCTCGAGAAGCCTCGCCGCGTGCTGATCATGGTCAAGGCGGGCAAGCCGGTGGATTCCGTGATCGATCAGCTCACGCCGTTGCTGGAACCCGGTGACATCGTGATCGACGGCGGCAACTCGCACTACGAGGACACCCGCCGCCGCGAAGCTGCCCTGTCGGCGCAGGACCTCCACTTCGTGGGCGTCGGCGTCTCCGGTGGGGAGGAAGGCGCGCTCCTCGGCCCATCGATCATGCCCGGTGGATCCCGCGAGTCCTACGATTCGCTCGGCCCGATGCTGGAGAAGATCTCCGCGAAGTACAACGGCGAACCCTGCTGCCGCTGGATCGGCACGGATGGAGCCGGACACTTCGTGAAGATGGTGCACAACGGCATCGAGTATGCCGACATGCAGGTCATCGGCGAGGCCTTCGATCTCCTCCGTTCCGGTGCGGGGATCGAGCCGGCGGAGCAGGCGAAGATCTTCACGGACTGGAACTCGGGCACCCTGTCCTCGTTCCTGATCGAGATCACCGCCGAGGTGCTCGGTCACACGGACGGGCGCACCGGCAAGCCCTTCGTCGACGTCGTCGTCGATGCGGCCGGGCAGAAGGGGACCGGGCGTTGGACGGTCGTCTCCGCGCTCGAACTGGGAAGCCCGACGTCGGGTATCGCCGAGTCTGTCTTCGCCCGCGCGTTGTCCTCGCAGCTGGAGCAGCGCCTCCAGGCCCAGGAAGTCCTGCAGGGCCACGAGGGCACGGTCGAACTGCCCGAGACCTTCGTCGAGGACGTCCGCCTCGCGCTCTACGCGTCCAAGCTCGTGAGCTACGCGCAGGGCATCGACATGCTCACGGCCGCCGCCAAGGAGTACGGCTGGGAACTCAAGCTCGACGAGATCGCGTCGCTGTGGCGTGCCGGTTGCATCATCCGCGCCGAGCTCCTCGACGACATCATGAAGGCCTACGCCGGTGACGACCGTCCGGCTAACCTCCTCCTCGCTCCCGCGTTCGCGGAAGCGATCGCGGGCGCGGTACCGGCCTGGCGGCGCGTCGTCGCGACTGCCGTCCAGCTGGGCATCCCCGTGCCCGTCTTCTCGGCGTCCCTGGCCTACTACGACGGACTGCGCCGCACACGCCTTCCCGCCGCGCTCACCCAGGGCCTGCGTGACCTCTTCGGCGCCCACACCTACAACCGCGTCGACACCGAAGGAACGTTCCACACCCTCTGGGGCGAGGACAAGTCCGAGATCGAGGCCGTCGACACCCACTGACGCACGGTCGATCGATAACGAGGAAAGCCCCGGACAGCTGTCCGGGGCTTTCCTCGTTCTGCGTCGGGTTTGAATCGGGTCGTGCGTCAGCGACGCATGACCCTCATCAGATGTAGATAGCAGGATCCACATACTCCGCCGGGTCGACGGCGGGGTGCGTCTCCCGGCGCGAATCGCGGTGGCGGAACGTCGCAGGGATCCCGGTGACGATGGAATCCGGCGGCGTGTCCTTCACGACGACCGCGTTCGCACCGACAGCGCTTCCCGCCCCGATCGTGATCGGACCGAGAACCTTGGCTCCGGCTCCGATCGTCACGCGGTCGCCTATCGTCGGATGGCGCTTGATCTTCTCGAGCGACCGCCCGCCGAGGGTCACCCCCTGGTAGAGCATGACGTCGTCACCGATCTCGGCAGTACCGCCGATCACGATGCCCATGCCATGGTCGATGAAGAACCGGCGGCCGATGGTGGCTGCCGGATGGATCTCGACACCGGTGAGCGCGCGAGTCAGTTGAGACAGGACGCGAGCGGGGAACCGGAGCCGCTCGTTACGCCACATGCGGTGCGTGAGCCGATGCATCCAGATCGCATGCAGCCCCGAGTAGACGACGGTGTTCTCCAGCGAACCACGAGCAGCAGGGTCGTGGGCGCGCGCTGTCTCGAGGTCTTCGCGCAGTCGTTCGAGGAAGCTCACTACTACCTTTTCGTGGGGTGACGGAGGTGTAACGGATCGGCCGGGAGACCGTTGACCGCGGTTCAGCCGCGGATGTCGTCGAAGAGCACCGTGGAGATGTACCGCTCGCCGAAGTCGCAGACGACGGCCACGATGAGCTTACCGGCGTTCTCCGGTCGCTTCGCGAGCTCGAGCGCAGCCCAGACGATCGCCCCGGACGAGATCCCTCCGAGGATCCCCTCCTGCGTGCCGAGTGCACGAGCCACCCGCACCGAGTCCTCGACCGTGGCGTCGAGTACCTCGTCGTAGACCGTGCGGTCGAGGTTCTCCGGTACGAAGTTCGCGCCGAGCCCCTGGATCTTGTGGGGACCGGGCGCACCACCGTTGAGGATCGCGGAGTCCGCGGGCTCGACGACGACGATCTGGACGCCGGGCTTGCGCTCCTTGAGTACCTGACCGACGCCGGTGATGGTGCCACCGGTACCCACACCCGCGACGAAGATGTCGACGGCTCCGTCGGTGTCGTCCCAGATCTCCTCGGCCGTCGTCGCGCGGTGGATGGCAGGGTTGGCCGCGTTGGCGAACTGCTGCGCCCAGATGGCGTTCTCCGTCGTGGCGACGATCTCCTTTGCCCGCTCGACGGCGCCCCGCATGCCCTCGGAACCAGGGGTCAGGACGATCTCCGCTCCGTACGCGCGCAACATGACACGGCGCTCGGTCGACATCGTCTCGGGCATCGTGAGGATCACCTTGTAGCCGCGTGCGGCGCCCACCATGGCCAGGGCGATACCGGTGTTCCCGGAGGTTCCTTCGACGATCGTGCCGCCGGGACGCAGGGCTCCGGCCTTCTCTGCCGCGTCGATGATGGCGACGCCGATGCGGTCCTTCACGCTGTTCGCGGGGTTGTAGAACTCCAACTTGACGGCGACCTGGGCGTCGAGACCCTCGGTGAGGCGGTTGAGGCGGACGAGGGGAGTGCGTCCCACCAGTTGGGTGACGTCGTCGTAGATCTTTGCCATGCGGAGCCTGCCTGTTCAGAGGAGTCGGGACGTTCGGGATGACGTCGGCCGCGGGCGCATGGAAGCCACCCCGTCACCGACGGCGGTCAGCTTAACGGCTGGGTGCTGATGCGCCTACGCGGCAAGCCACTGGGAGTAATATTTCCTGGCCTTGGACAGCTTCGGGTTGATGATCACCTGGCAGTAGCCCTGTTCCGGGTGCTTCGCGTAGTAGTTCTGATGCCATTCCTCCGCCACGTGGAACTCGGGGAGGCGGCTGACCTCGGTGACGATCGGGTTCTTCCAGTTCTCCTGGTTGCGCGCGATGGCTTCCTCGAAGAGGCTTTTCTGCTCCGCGTCCTGGTAGTACATGACGCTCCGGTACTGCGTGCCGACGTCGTATCCCTGTCGGTTCAGCGTCGTCGGGTCATGCGATACGAAGTACATGTCCAGGATGACGTCCTCCGGAATGACGGTCTCGTCGAAGGTCACCGCGACAACCTCCGCATGACCCGTGATGCCCGAGCAGACGGAGTCGTAGTCGGGGTGCTTCGTATGGCCGCCGGTGTAACCGGATACGACCTCGGTCACCCCCCGGGTCTTCTGGTAAAGGGCATCGAGGCACCAGAAACAGCCCCCTCCGAGCACAAAAGTCTTCATGACTGTGTCAATGCACGGCGGGCACCGATGATTCCCGTCTGTCATCCGCCCAGGGAGGAAGCCCGCAGAGTTGGAGGGGCCGGCAGCGGCAGGTATTACTGGTGTCATGGAACAGAACGATCACGACGCCGGCGTCGAAGCGTCCCCGACCGGCGGCACGGTGGGAGACGAAGAGACAGGTACCGCGCGGACCGGGGCCGACGGGAGCGCAGCGGTCGCAGTAGCGCCGACGGTCGGGGACGTGCTGCTCGCGATCGAGGAATTGTGGCCCGAGAGCCTCGCCGAGGGGTGGGACGCCGTCGGGCTCGTCGCCGGGCGGTCCGAGAACCGGGTGGAGAAGATCCTGTTCACCGTCGATCCGACCGCTGAGGTCCTCGACGAGGCGCTCGCGTGGGGAGCGGCGATGATCGTGTCCCACCACCCGCTGCTGCTCAGGCCGGTCACCTCCGTCGCAGCGACAGGGTTCAAGGGCGAGGTCGTGCACCGGTTGATCGAGGCGGGATGCGCTCTGGTGACGGTGCATACGAATGGTGACAGCGCCGTCGGCGGTGTCTCCGACGTGTTGGCCGATGCGCTGGGACTGACGGACGTCGAACCGCTCGCTCCGGCAGCGGACGGCCTGCCCGAGGAGGGAATCGGGCGCGTGGGCAACCTCGGAGCTCCGATGGCACTCGGTTCGTTCGCGGAGATGGTGTTCTCCATCCTTCCGGCCGTCGCCGGAGGAGTTCGTGTGGCGGGGGACAAGGACGCGCTCGTGCGCAGGATCGCCGTGTGCGGAGGAGCTGGTGACTCCCTCTTCGACCGCGTCCGCTCGAGCCAGGCCGACGTCTACGTCACCGCAGACCTGCGCCACCACGCCGCCTCGGAAGTACGGGAGGCCGCGTCCGGCGGGACGCCGTACCTCATCGATGTCTCGCACTTCGGCAGCGAGTGGCTGTGGCTCACGCCCGCGAGCGACGCCCTGAGCAACGTCCTGTCCGATCAGGGATTCGTCACCGATATCCGGGTCAGCGGGGTCAACACCGATCCCTGGGACTTCGTCCTCACGCCGGGCCGCTGACGAACGACGACGTGACCTAGGCTGGAACGACGCTGACGCCCGCCCGTCGTTGCCCTTTTTCGACCGACCCTGGAGGTTACCGTGGCCAAGGCTGCACCCGAGGAACAACTCCGCCTGCTCGACCTGCAGGCACTCGACTCGACCCTGAACAAACTCAGCAGGCAGGCTGCCGCCGCCCGCAGCAACCCCGAACTGGGCGTCGTCGCCGCGCGCGTGGCCGAGGTGGACGGCGAACTCGTCCGTGCGACGACCGAGCTCGGCGATCTCCAGCGCGAACTGACGAAGGCGGAGGACGAGGTACAGAGCGTCGTCAACCGGCTCGAACGGGACGAGAAGCGGCTGAACAGCGGAACCGGCACCTCGAAGGACCTCACCGCCCTGCAGCACGAGGTCGCATCGCTCACCAAGCGGCGTTCGGACCTCGAGGACGTCGAACTGGACGTGATGGAACGTGTCGATGCAGCACGTGCTGCACAGGCTGAAGTCCAGGGCCGCACGGATGCGGTCCGCGCGGAACTCCGCGCGCTCGAGGAGGCCCGCGATGCGGAACTCGCCGACGTCGAGGTCCAGCGCACCCGGGTGCAGGCCCAGCGGGACGAACTCGCCGCGACCTTCGAGGCCGGCCTGCTGGCGATCTACGAGCGCATCCTGGCGAAGCGCGGCGTCGGCGCCGCGCGGCTGTTCCACGGGAAGTCCGAGGGCTCGGGCATGCAGCTCAGTCCGGGCGATCTCGCCGACATCTCCGGCGCTGCGCCGGACGACGTCGTGCTGTGCCCCGATTCCGGCTGCATCCTGGTGCGGTCCGGCGATTGGGGAAACCAGTAGCCGTGACGGACCAGCAGTTGTTCGATCCCTACGAATCGGACCATGACCAGCAGCCTGCGGACGCGCCCGCGCGGCTCATCGTCGAGGCCGACGGCGGCTCCCGCGGGAATCCGGGACACGCCGGCTATGGTGCGCTCGTGCGGGACCCCGACACCGGGCGGATCCTCGTCGAGAAGGCCGCCTACATCGGCAAGGCCTCCAACAATGTCGCGGAGTACTCGGGCCTGGTGTCGGGCCTCGAGTTGGCGCGTGAGATCAATCCCGCCGCGTCGGTGCACGTCAAGATGGACTCCAAGCTCGTGGTCGAACAGATGTCAGGGCGCTGGCAGATCAAGCACGCGGACATGCGCGTCCTTGCAGCGAAGGCCCGCAAGGTGCTCGATCCGCGCCGGGTCACCTACGAGTGGATCCCGCGCGAGCGCAACAAGGACGCAGACCGGCTGTCCAATGAGGCGATGGACGCCGGCATGGCCGGCGTCGACTGGAAACCGCGGGCGGCAGCAGCAACCACGGCGGGCGAACCACCCGTCGCGGCAGCGGTTCCTCGTCCTGCCGGCAGGCTTCATCACCTGGAGGTCTGGACGCGTGATCTGACCGCCGCGGAAGCAAGTCTCGGCTGGCTGCTCGAGAGGCTGGGCTTCCCGCGCATGGAGTCCTGGAAGGACGGCGTCAGTTACGGCTCCGACGATTTCTACGTGGTGCTCGAGAGTGGTCCGGACGTCGCCGATGCTTCCCACGAGCGCCGTCGCCCCGGTGTGAACCATCTTGCGTTCCGAGCAGGCAGCCGTGCCGACGTCGACCTCCTGGCACGACGGGCAGGCAGCCACGGGTGGACCCTGCTGTTCGCCGGCCGCCACCCGTTCGCTGGAGGACCCGAGCACTATGCGGCGTACCTCGAGAACGCGGAGGGCTTCGAGGTGGAGCTCGTGGCCGTCTGACGGCCCCGGGTTCCTCACCCGAGGATGATGCTGAGCTGAGCAGGCTTCCGTGTCGATGCCGGTTCGAGTTCAGCCGTCCACCTCTCCCGTGCGGCCCTCAGCAGGGCCTCGGGAGTCGCAGGAGGCGTGCCGCGCCGCGTCAGCAGATGCCGGGCGAGCTCACCGCGTGTGTGCTTCGCGAAGTGGGACACCACGGTGCGCTTGCCGTTGCGCACCTGGTACACGTTGACGGCAGCACTCTGGTGCACGGGCGGCGCCCAGGCTGCAGCGTAGGTGCTGGACCGGCAATCGACGACGAGGTCCGCGCCGGCGTGCTGCACCAGGGGATCCGCCAGGTGTCTCTTCCAGTACCCCGCGAGGCGTCCCGTACCGGGAAGATCCACCGCCATGGACAACCGGTAGGGGGGGATTCGGTCGCCGAAGCCGATGGCACCCCACAGGGCGGAGACGACGACGCACTGTTCCCGCGCCTTGCGCTTCTGGGCCGCTGTCATTCCGGCGTAGTCGAGAGCGTCGTACAGGACGCCGGAGTAGACGTCGTGCGCGGGTGCGGCGGGTACCTCGTCGAGGATCACGTTGCGCCTGACATCTGCCGCAAGGGACTCGCCGACGCCGAGGATCGAATGCGCGTCGTTTGCGCTGCTGGCCTCAGCCAGAGCGGTGAGCACCGCGCGCCTGGCGCTGAGCAGTTCGGGAAAGTGCAGGTCCTCCAGCCGCAGCGGCTCGCCCTTGCGGGCTTCGGTCTTACCCTCGGACGGCGGAAGCAGGATCAGCACTGATCAACTCTATCCAACTCGGGCACCCGCCCGACCGCTGTGCGGCAGAAGCTCCGGGTCCCCTAGAATGGACGACGGATGGGTCGACCAGGCGGTCGCGTTGGATGGTGTGCAAGCATCGGTTCCACCGAGGAACGTCCGGGCTCCGCAGGGCAGGGTGGTGGGTAACGCCCACTCGGGGTAACCCGCAGGCCAGTGCCACAGAAAAGAAACCGCTGTCCGCAGCAGGCCTCGGCCCACGCACGGGCAGTAAGGGTGAAAAGGTGGTGTAAGAGACCACCAGCGTGCCGGGTGACCGGCATGGCTCGGTAAACCCCACCCGGAGCAAGGCCAGACAGTGCGCGTTATCAGGGCTGCCCGCCCGAGTGCACGGGTAGGCCGCTGGAGGGCGTCGGCAACGGCGTCCGTAGATGGATGGCCGCCACTCGCGCGACGGTAACGGCGCGCGATGACAGAACCCGGCGTATCGGTCGGCCCATCCCGCCATCCCGGCGGCATTATGAAGCGGCCCCCCGTACCCGGTCTCAAGAGGTAGGGGGACCGCCCGGCGTCTATAGCCGCCTCAGGAGGGCATCGACCGCGATACTGCTGGGGGAACGACCGCGGGAAACCCTCCCGGGAACTATCTTCCGCCCACCCTCGTCGCGCGGCAACGTAATAGCTGCGGCTAAGCCATCGGTGAAATCGGGAACTCCGCGGGACCTGCCCATTCATTGCTGAAGCGAACAATTATCGGTGTGAGGAATGCGTTGGTCAAGGGGCCGTGAGAAGGAGCCGATCATTGGACTGCTCGGGCCGGTCCTCCTAGTCGTGCTCGGTTAGGGTGATCGGATGAGCGCTGGGGGTACCGGGACGAGACACCTGCTGGTGCGCAACCACAACTTCCGGGCACTGATGGTCTCCAGCACGTTCGGCGTGCTGGGGAACGCAGTCGCAGCCGTAGCACTGCCTGTCATCGCTGCGGTAGAACTCGACGCCAGCAATTTCGAGGTCGCGGCCCTCGCCGGCATGACGTTCCTGCCGTGGCTCCTTTTCGGGCTTGCCATCGGCGTGTGGGTGGACAGGCTGCCGCGCAGGCCGGTGATGCTGGCGTCCCTTGCCGCGCGCGTCGTCGTTCTCGCGCTCCTGCCGCTCGGGTACTGGCTCGGTTTCCTCAGCACGCCACTGCTGTTCGCGGCGGCCTTCCTCGCCGGTATCGCGTCCGTCTTCTTCCAGTTGGCCGACGCAGCCCTCGTGCAGCAGGCCGTCACACCCGACGAGCTCATGGAAGGGAACGGCCTGATCACCGGTTCAGGAGCGGCAGCGGACGCGGCGGGCCGGTCGGTCGCAGGATGGTTGACGACGATGGCGGGAGCCTCCAACACGCTCGTCGTCCAACTGGCGACGTCGGTCGTATCCCTCATCGCCATCCAGCGCCTCGACGTGAAGGAGATCGTGCAGCCTCACACCGACCGGCGGATCCTCCACGACATGTGGGCGGGGCTCCGCTACACCTTCAGCACGGCTCCGCTGCGGGCCATTCTCCTCAACGCCGCCCTCTGGAATCTGGGCGGCAACATCGCGGCCTCCCTGCTCGTCCTCCTCGTGCTGAGGACCCTGGGGGAGTCGGAGGTGTGGCTGGGATTCCTGTTGGCGGCTGCCTCCGCCGGCGGAGCGGTCGGTGGTATCACCGCCCACTCCATGGGGGAGCGCTTCGGATCAGGACCCCTCTGGCGCTGGTCCATGGTGCCGGGTGTCTTCGGCTATGCCTCGTTGCTGATGCTCACTCCCGGGTGGGGCATGCTCTGGGGAATCCTCGGCATGTTCGTGATGGGCGCAAGCGTCGCCTGGAACATCGTCGTCGGCTCGAGTTTCCGTCAGCGAGTGTGCCCGCCGGGGATGATGGGCAGGTTGGGGGCTGCCTCAAGGACCGTGAGCTGGGGCATGCTTGCCCTGGCCAGTGTGCTGGCAGGCGTCCTGGCAGAGACGCTCGGCATTCGCGAGGCCGTGCTGATCGGCGTACTGATCGCCTCCCTCGCCCCCCTCGTCGCCCTGGTGGGACCACTGCGGGGTGTCAGGAGACTGGAAGACCTCGTCGAGGCACCCGGGCCACACCTCGGGACTCCCGAGAAAGGCCTCGGTACGTCAGGGAGAGCATGACGGCGCTCCCGCGCCTGGTTCTCGTCGGCCTGACCTAGTGGCCGAAGGGATCAGGATCGACCCCGGGCATCCACGTCAGCCCTGGCACACCCCACCCCTGATTCTTCATCGCCTTGCTCGCTTTCCGCGCCTGGCGATTGTTCAGCCTGTCGACGTAGAGCTTGCCGTCCAGATGGTCGTACTCGTGCTGCATGCACCGGGCGAACCACCCTGTCGCCTCGAATCCGACCGGAGCGCCATGACCGTCGAACCCGGACACCCGAACCCATTTGGCGCGCTTGAGCGGAAACGCTTCTCCGGGGACGGAGAGGCAGCCCTCGGACTCCTCCTCCGGATCGGGATCCGAGCCGGGGACCTTGGAGGTGACGAGCGTCGGGTTCACGAGCACGCCGCGGGGGGCGACGCCGTCGTCGTTCTCCATCGCGTAGACGAAGACGCGCAGTCCCACGCCGATCTGCGGCGCGGCGAGACCGACGCCGTTGGCGACGTCCATCGTCTCGAACATGTCGGCGATCAGGCTCCGCAGCTCATCGTCGAAGGCCTCGACGAGCTGGGCACGCCGGTGCAGAACGGGTTCTCCCATGATGGTGATGGGGTGGACAGCCATGGAACCTACCTCTTCTGGGTTGGACGGTCGGCGATCGACCGCCCGATCGACTCGCGCATGATCTCGCTGGTGCCGCCGAAGATGGTCAACAGCCGTGCTGCGAGGAAGGCCTGAGATACCGGGTACTCGAGGATGTAGCCGTACCCGCCGTGCAGCTGCAGGCACCTGTCGGTGATGGATTTCGCCCGCTCACTCGCCCACAGCTTGGCCTGCGCTGCAGCAGTGGGCGTCAGGGAACCGGAGTTGAACGCGAGCACCGCGGCGTCGACGAAGGTCTCCGTCACCTCCACCTCGGTGAGGATGTCGGCGAGGACATGGCGGGTGTTCTGGAAGTCGAGCACCCGCTCACCGAAGGCGCTACGCTCGGTCACGTACCTCAGCGTCTGCTCATAGGTCGCCCGCGCGAGGGCGGAGGAGGCGACGGCGATCCCCAGCCGGCCCTGAGGAATCTGCTCGAGGCTGTAGCGCAGTCCCTGACCGACCTCACCGACGAGGTCACCTCCCGGGACGCGCACGTTGTCGAAGAACAGTTCGGCCGTGTCCGATGCCCGGAGTCCCATCTTGTCCAGCTGGCGGCCGGGAGTGTAGCCCTCGCCTTTGCCCACCATGAAGAGCGAGAAGGAATCGCTCGATCCACGGCCTGTGCTGCCGTCGGTACGAGCGAGCACCAGGGAGGCATCGCCGCTGATTCCATTGCCGATGAAGACCTTCTGGCCGGTGATCAACCAGTCGTCGCCGTCGCGGACGGCCCTGGTGCGGATGCCCCGCAGATCGCTGCCTGCTCCTGGTTCGGTCCACGCGCACGACGTGACGATCTCGCCGGAGACCATACCCGGCAGCCAGCGTTCCTTGAGGTCGTCCGAGCCGTGAGCGAGCAGGTGCGGCAGGACGAGATCGTCGTGCAGGTGGAAGGCCAGTCCTACGGCGAGGTGGTTACTGCGTGCGAACTCCTCGTCGAGCACCGATCGGAAGCGGTAGTCGGGCATACCCGCGCCGCCGAACTCCTCCGGTACGGCCAACCCGAGAAGCCCCTGCTCCCCGGCGGCAGTCCAGACCGACCGGTCCATCATGTGGCGCTGGTCCCACCCCGCGTAGTGGGGAGCGACGGCGCGATCGTTGAACTCGCGGGCGACGTCACGGAAGAGTTCGTGATCCTCTTCGAACACTGTGCGTTCCATGGCAGGGATCCTTCGTTGCAGTCAGCCGGAGGAGTTCAGACAGTGGCGGACTGTCATCCGGGCGTGGGCTTACTGGGGCCGGAAATGCGTATGCCGTCCCGGACGGTCTCCGGGACGGCATACGTGGTCAGGATGTCCCTGACGACTGAGGGTGAGTAACGGGGGTTGAACCCGCGACCTCCTGGACCACAACCAGGCGCTCTGCCAACTGAGCTATACCCACCAAGTGTCTCCGCTGTCCGGCCCGTCGGATCGCTCCGTCGAAGCTGTCTGCGGAAGGCAGCGGATACAAGTTTACACACTTTTTCGTGTGCTTCCGACCGCCCGCCGGGGCGGGTGGCAGCGGCGGTCAGGAAGCGATCGTGCGGGCTATGGCCCTGCTCGTGGCCGAGTCCGGTCCGGGTGCAGGAACGAAGACTGCTGCACGGTAGTAGCGCAGCTCCCTGATGGAGTCCTCGATATCACCCAGCGCCCTGTGTCCGCCGGTCTTCGCAGGAGCCTGGAAGTAGGCACGGGTGTACCAGCGGCGTGCGAGTTCCTTGATGGTGGACACGTCGATGATGCGGTAGTGCAGGTAGTCGACGACGAGCGGCATGTCGCGGACGAGGAAGTTGCGGTCCGTTCCTACGGAATTACCCGCGAGCTGCGCCTTTCGAGGCTCCGGGACCCACTTCCGGATGTAGCTGAGAACCTGTTCCTGCGCGTCCTCCATCGTGATGCCGCCGTCCAGTTCCTCGAGCAGGCCTGAGGTGGTGTGCATGTCGCGGACGAAATCGCCCATCTGGGCGAGAGCTTCGGCAGTGGGTCTGATCACGACGTCCACACCGTCTCCCAGGATGTTGAGCTCGGAATCGGTCACGAGGACGGCCACCTCGATCAGGGCGTCGTTGACGAGGTCCAGTCCCGTCATCTCGCAGTCGATCCAGACGATGTGTTCATTCGATATCGGCATCAGACCAATGTACCGCTCGGCCCTGACCCCGCGGCGCCGCCCCAGGCCGTGCGCTTCCTGGTCCCGCTCCATGTCAGGGGCGGCCTGTCGATGCCGATCCCACAGCCTGCCCATACGGTGCAGGCGGAGGCCCGGTGCTAATATTCGAACAGTTCGCTCAGGCCTGCGGGGAGATCTGGGTGACCCTGCTGCTTCCGGCAAGGGTGCCGCACCGCGGACGCCCGCCGTCCACCGCATGACGGTGGAAGGTCTGAGAACGAGGGCGTTCCACGCCGACTCCTGCTTGCCGAAGATTGGATTTTCCAGATGCCCGCCCAGGTCCCGCTCACCGAGATCGAGACGCAGCCGGGCCCCAACCGACCCAATGTCGCCGTCCTCCAGGGATTCATCGGGTCCCTGATGATGTGGATGGGATCGCTCGGGGTTGGCTGGCTTTCACTCGCCTCCGCCGAACTGCGCCGTCATCCGATCATCATCTGGCTCCGCTTCGAACCCGCCGGGGCCGTGCTGTCCGTCCTGGTCCTGGCGCTGGGCGGGATGCTGCTGATCCGGGCGTGGCTCCGGCTCGGTCAACGGTTGAACGGCTGGTCCGACGAGACACGCCCCTATCTCCTGAAGGCCATCGTCGCTTGGACGATCCCACTCGCAGCAGCGCTTCCGCTGTTCAGCAGGGACGTGTTCGCCTACATCGCGCAGGGCCAGGTCATGGTGGCCAAACTCAACCCCTACGTCGACGGCTATTCGCAGATCTCCAACTACCTGCAGATCGGCGCCGACGATCTGTGGGCTCAGAGCCCCACCCCTTACGGGCCGGTCTTCCTCTGGATCGAAGAGGGCATCGTCAGGATCACCGGAGGACACCCCGACACGTCGATCATCCTTTTCAGGGTCGTCGCGCTGATCGGGGTCGCGCTGTGCGTCTATTTCGTCCCGAAACTTGCCGAGCTGCACTCCATCAACGCCAACCGGGCGCTCTGGCTGACGGCAGCCAACCCACTCTTCCTGATCAACTTCGTCGCCGCGATCCACAATGACGCACTGATGATCGGCCTGGCGCTCGCGGGTCTCTACTTCGCCGCAGCCAAACGGCCCGTGCTCGGTATCCTGCTCATCACCCTGTCCGTCGGCATCAAACCGATCACATTGATCTTCCTGCCGTTCGTGGGGCTCATGTGGGCCGGCAGGGGGGCGTCCTGGCCGCGGCGCTTCCTCTACTGGTTCCTGACGGCAGGGCTGTGCCTCGGCATCCTGTGGATCATGGGCCTCGTGAACACCTTCGGATTCGGATGGGTCGGAGCGCTGAGTACCCCGGGAAGCGTGTGGATCTGGTACGCGCCGGTCGGTTTCATCGGACTCGTCATCGCTACGCTCGGTGACGCGCTCGGCCTCCGCGGATGGGACCTCGCCAACGCGTTCCATACCCTTGCGCGGGTTGCGTCCCTCGTGATCATCGCGTTCCAGGTCCTCCGCGGCGACCACAGCCGGCTCGTGCGACGGCTGGCGTTCTCCCTCGCCGCGATCGTCATGCTGGCACCCATGATCCAGTCCTGGTACGTCGTCTGGCTCATCCCGCTCTTCGCGGTGACCGGTATCCGCGACGACTGGCAGGTCAAGTTCCTCTACGTCACCGTCGCCTTCTTCATGGTCTACGCGATCTCGGACCAGCTCGACATCTTCCCCTACTTCGACCTGAGTCTCGCGATGGCGCGCCAGCTCGCTGCTGTCGCCGCCCTCGGCTTCGCGCTGTACCTCGTCTTCCTGGACCGCAGTACGAAGGTATTGTTCCGTCGTCGTTACCAGCCCCTCGCACCGGGGCAACTGCACTGATCCCGGTCGGTGCGGTCGGCACGCAGGAGCCGGAGCCGCACAGATGCGGCATGCATGACACCCACGGAGCGGCAATACTAAGCAGATGACTGATACAGGAACGACGACGTACAGCGGCGAGTACGAGATCACCGCCTGGGACGCGGAAGCCTATTCGGCACCGGGCAGCACCGGGGAGCTGTCCAGGGTCAGGGCGGAGAAAGTCTTCGAGGGGGACATCAGCGGCACCAGCACCGCCGAACTCCTGATGGCGGGGAACGACGTCGGCGCCGGTTACGTGGCGTCCGAACAGTTCGTCGGGTCGGTCGGGGACCGGAACGGAACGATGACCGTCCAGCACTGGGGGGTCGCGGAGGGGGCGGAAGCAGCGAGTTCGGGGCACATCATTCCCGGATCGGGAACCGGCGGACTCAGCGGCATCTCGGGCAAGGCCATCTACTCCCAGGACCCGGACGGCCAGCACCGCCTCGAGCTCAAAGTGGTCTTCACCGCCGACGAGTAGTGGCGTTCCGGGCGCCTCACCCAACAGTGCGCCGCTCATGGTAACCGCGGATAGTAAACTGGGTGAGCTGCCTCCGTAGCTCAGGGGATAGAGCAGGGGCCTTCTAATCCTCTGGTCGCAGGTTCGAATCCTGCCGGGGGCACAGCACGAGGGCCGGACGCCGATGCGTCCGGCCCTTCGCATTCCTCGGCCCGGTGCCCGAGCGCAGGGTCTCAGGGACGGTTGCCCGTGTCGAAGCGTTCATCGTAGACCCGCTCTGCCTCCTGAAGAAGTCCGTCATGCAGCCGACCGAGCGGCTCCACCTCGGCAAGTAGCGGCTCACAGTCCGGACCGCGGCCGACGCAGGACCCGGTGAGCACCCAGGGATACCTTTCCTCGTCCTCCGCCAGATGCCGGTACTGGCAGATCTGCCGTGCCAGCCAGTCCTCGATGGGGCGGGTCCACCACTGCTCGGGTGTGAGCGGGTTGACGGACAACCCCGGCAGCGCGAGCCCGCTCTCGCCGTCCTCGCTCGTCGAATCGCGGTCTGCCTCGTAGCCGCAGGAGTAGCGGAGGTACACAGTCTCCGCGCCCCGTACGAGAGCGGCCAGTTCCTCGAGCGAGCCGATCACGCGGTCGTCGGCTCCGATGGTGTCGTGACGTGATGCAGTTTCCATCCCTCCACGCTAGGAAAACGGGCGGCATCAGCTCAAGGGACTATTGCTGCGAGCCGGTTGCTTCCCCTCCGGGCTTCCGTGGCCTAGCCAGCCGGAGCGTTGTCCACATAGGGGTGAGCGGCGCCGACCGTTTCCGACGTGCGGCGAAGACTGGACCCAGGCCGGCACGTATCGCCGCCCTTCGGACCTACGGAAGGACAGATCATGACTGACATCATCACCGTGCGGGGCTACGTCGCCACAGAGGTACGGCTCTCCCTGGCTCAGAGCGGTCTTCCGATCACGGGATTCCGCATGTGCTCGACAGAACGCCGATTCGACAGGGAGACCAACGCGTGGGTGGACGGCCACACGAACTGGTACTCGGTGTCGATGTTCCGGCAGCTGGCGACCAATGCCGGAGCCAGCATCAAGAAGGGTGACCGCGTGATTGTCGCCGGGCGCCTGCGGATCCGTCCCTGGATCAACGCGGACGGACGGACGGGCACCTCGGTCGAGATCGATGCGGACACCGCCGGCCACGATCTCATGTGGGGTACCGCGAACTTCAGGCGGACGACGGCGGACCGGAGCGAGGCGCTTCCCGGTGCGGGTACTGATGATCCCTCCGGCCTTCAGGCCGGCAGCGGCATGCCGGACGGCGACGTCCCGGACACCGTGGACCCCGCAACGGGTGAGCTCTACGAGACATCGCACGGTCCAGGGCTGGGCGAAGCGGCCGCGATCGGTGAAGGTAGCAGGGATCGCGACGGCACCCTGGATCCGGAGGCCGTACCGTTCTAGCCGGGTCGACGGAGGAGGAACGGGAGGATCACACAGCGCGGCAACGGCGGCAGCGCGGACGCAGGGGAGCGGCGCGCGTGGCAGGATGAAACGCGTGACTAGTGCCACTCTCCCCGAGCAGAACCCCCGAAGGCCCAGCCTGGAGAGGGTTCTGACCGTGCTGGTGACCGGCGCCCTCCTCGCGTTGACGTCGTGCACGGCAACCCCTGGCCCCGCTCCTCTGGCTACTGCGGGCAGCGGTGCCTCCGCGGTAGCAACCCCTCCGGGCGAAGGGGCGGGCGGGTCGGAGTCGACGGCCGCGCCCGACGAGACGCCGTCGGACGCCGCAAGAATCGCCGCCGCCGTCGAAGGTGCGCTGCGGACGCTGGCAAGTGCGCAGGCCTCGGTGACGAGCGCCGAGGTACGGACAGCGATCGAGCAGGGTTTCGCTGATGCCGGATCCGTGCCCGACTCCGTGGAGGTGTCCATCGACCGCACGCCGACAGGGCTCGATGTCGACTCCATCCAGGGCGCGGGCCGTACAGGAGAGACGTGCATCGTCGGCGAGGTTCGCGAGGGAACGGTCTCGGTGACGCTGCTACCGGCTCTGGCCACCGGTCTGTGCTTCGTCGGCGACCAACGCTAGCGGGCTCGTACCTGCGGGCTGGGTGCTTCCGTGGAGGGCGCTCAGCGTTATGAGCATTCGTCCCGCGTGCAGCTGTTCCTGCCGGGCGGATTCCCTTGGCTGACCTCCTGCGACCGGGGTGCCGGCAGGCCCCGCGAATGTGAGAAGACGGTAGCCAACCACTAGCCTTAGAGGCATGGCGGAATTTATCTACACAATGACCAAGGCGCGCAAGGCCGTTGGCGACAAAGTTATCCTCGACGACGTCAGCATGTCGTTCTTCCCGGGCGCGAAGATCGGCGTGGTCGGACCCAATGGCGCGGGTAAGTCGACCATCCTGAAGATCATGGCGGGCATGGACACTCCCTCCAACGGCGAAGCACGTCTGAGCCCCGGCTACACGGTCGGCATTCTCCTGCAGGAACCGCCCCTGAACGAGGAGAAGACCGTGCTCGGCAACGTCCAGGAGGGCGTGGGCGAGATCTACGGGAAGATCCAGCGGTTCAACGAGATCTCGGAAGAGATGGCCAGTCCGGACGCGGACTACGACACGCTCCTCGATGAGATGGGCAAGCTGCAGGAAGCCATCGACGCCGCCGATGCGTGGGATCTCGACTCCCAGCTCGAGCAGGCGATGGATGCGCTGCGGTGCCCGCCGCCGGACGCCGACGTCCGCGTCCTCTCCGGAGGTGAGCGTCGCCGGGTCGCCCTGTGCAAGCTCCTCCTGCAGAAGCCGGACCTCCTCCTCCTCGACGAGCCCACCAACCACCTCGACGCCGAGAGCGTGCTCTGGCTCGAGCAGCATCTCAAGTCCTATGCGGGTGCGGTCCTGGCCGTCACCCACGACCGGTACTTCCTCGACCACGTCGCCGAGTGGATCGCCGAGGTCGACCGCGGCCACCTCTATCCGTACGAAGGCAACTACTCGACCTACCTCGAGAAGAAGCGCGCCCGGCTCGAAGTCCAGGGCAAGAAGGACCAGAAACTCTCGAAGCGCCTGAGCGATGAACTCGAGTGGGTCCGGTCCAATGCCAAGGGACGCCAGACGAAGTCGAAGGCTCGCCTCAACCGCTACGAGGAGATGGCTGCGGAAGCCGAGCGCACCAGGAAACTCGACTTCGAGGAGATTCAGATCCCGCCGGGCCCCCGGCTCGGCAGCCAGGTCATCGAGGCACACAACCTGCGCAAGGGCTACGACGAGCGCATCCTCATCGACGGACTGTCCTTCTCGCTGCCGCGCAACGGCATCGTCGGTGTCATCGGACCCAACGGTGTCGGCAAGACCACGCTGTTCAAGACCATCGTCGGGCTCGAGCCGCTCGACGGCGGAGAACTCCGGATCGGCGAATCGGTCAAGATCTCCTACGTGGACCAGTCGCGGGGAGGAATCGACCCGAACAAGTCGCTGTGGGAAGTCGTCTCCGACGGCCTCGACTTCATCCAGGTCGGACAGGTGGAAATGCCGTCCCGCGCCTATGTCTCGGCCTTCGGTTTCAAGGGCCCGGACCAGCAGAAGAAGGCGGGGGTTCTCTCCGGTGGAGAGCGGAACCGGCTGAACCTGGCCATGACGCTCAAGCAGGGCGGCAATCTGTTGCTGCTCGATGAGCCCACCAACGACCTCGACGTCGAGACGCTCTCGAGCCTCGAGAACGCGCTACTCGAATTCCCGGGCTGCGCCGTTGTCGTCTCGCACGATCGGTGGTTCCTGGACCGGGTGGCGACCCACATCCTGTCCTACGAGGGCACGGAGGAAGACCCGGACAACTGGTACTGGTTCGAGGGCAACTTCGACGCCTACGAGCAGAACAAGGTGGAGCGCCTCGGGGCCGACGCCGCGAAGCCGCACCGCGTCACGCACCGCCGCCTCACGCGCGACTAGCATCACCGCACGACAGGAGGGACACGGCTCGAAGCCGTGTCCCTCCTGTCGTTCGTCGCTTCGTCCAGCGGTACTCCCGGGGGAGGGCGAGTACCGGGCGCAGCGCTCACGCAGGCGGAATCCTGACCATCCCCTCCTGCGCGACACTGGCGACGAGGTCTCCGTTACGGCTGTAGATGCGACCTGCGGCGAGTCCACGGGCTCCGGATGCGCTCGGAGAACTTTGCACGTACAGCAGCCATTCGTCCACGCGCACCGGGCGGTGCCACCACATCGCATGGTCGAGGCTCGCGACGCTCATGCCGGGCTGGATCCAGCTGAGGCCGTGGGGACGCAGTATGGACTCCAGCAGCGTGTAGTCGCTGGCGTAGGCGAGGGCGGCGCGATGGACGTTCGGGTCGTCCGGCATCGGTCCCAGGCTGCGCATCCAGACCGCGTTCCGGGGCTCCCGTGAACCCTCGTTCGAGAGATACAGCGGCGCGTCGATGTGCCGGATGTCGAAGGGGCGGTCATACGCCCACGCACGTGCCACAGGATGATCCAGACCGCCGAGGATATCGGCTGTCGATGGCAGGCTCTCGGGGTCGGGCACGTCGCCGGGCATCGGATCCTGGTGGACGATGCCGCCGTCGGGCTCCTGGAAGGACGCGATCATCGACAGGATAGGCACACCGTTCTGGTAGGCGTGGGTCCGGCGAGCCGAGAAGGAACGCCCGTCGCGCAGGCGCTGCACGCCGAAGGTGATGGGTTGATCCGCGTCACCCGCCCGCAGGAAATAGGCGTGCATGGAGTGCACGTCCCGCGTCCGGTCCACGGTCCGCATGGCCGCGATGAGTGACTGGGCGAGCACCTGACCGCCGAAGACGCGGCGGCTCGGCTGGCGCGCGGAGCCGCCGACGAAGATCTCCTCGTCGGTCTGCGCTCCCTCCGCGCTGCTGAGGTCGAGCAGGTCCAGGAGTGCTGCCGTCGGATCCTTCCTTGGCTCTCGTACCGCCGGTGCTTCAGGTGTTGGCGCTTGTTCTGCCATCGTCGGGTGTCTCCTCGTGGAACAGGTGCTGTGGAAGGGGAGGGCGAGCGTCGACCGGACCAGCCATCGCGGACACTCCAGGCACCTACTGACAGTAGACGGAGCCGTATATGCGCTCAAGGCGGGTGTACGCCAGCGCTCATGGCCTTGCTCACACTGCGCGCCCTGACGGCGCCCGAATGGCACCGGCCCGACGGCGTCTGGAAGGATGGCTTCATGCCCCCGGTCCACACCATTCCCCTCCAGTTGCGATTTGGCGACGAGGATTCCTACGGACACGTGAACAACGTCCGTTTCCTGCAGTTCCTGGAGGACGCGCGGGTGCTGCTGATGAGTGAGTCGCAGCCGGGGGGATCCTTCATGGACCTCGTCGACCCTGACCACTACACCCTCGTCGGCCGGCAGGAGATCGAATACCGGGCTCCCTTGAACTTCAGCACCACACCTGCGGCCGTCGACCTGTGGGTCACCGATATCGGCGGATCGAGCTTCGAACTGGGCTACGCCGTGCGGGATCAGGTGGTGCTGGAAGGCAGCACCACGAGTGCGGTAGCTGCGACCACCATGGTCCTGGTCAGCCGCAGCACCGGGCGCCCGGTCCGTCTGTCGGAGAGCCAGAAGGACATCCTCTCGACCTGGCGCGGACCGGCTGTGGCCTTCCGTCGCCCGCGCGGCAGGTAGCGCGCCGTGCCGTCCCCCACGCTGCGCTTCGGAGACAAGCAGACGGTTGCCGATTTACAGACGTTTACTGCCCGGGCGCGGGCCACCGAGGACGGCGGCATGCGGCTGCTCACGGCCGGTTCCGTCCTGGCGGCCTATGTCTGCACGCTTCGTCCCACCGTCCTCGGTGAGCCGGTTCCGACGGTGCTCGGACTGCGAACCATGGCACTCGGTGCCGGCGCGGATGTCGACGTGACGGTGTCGCTGGGGTCGGTCCTCGACCGACTGGCCCGGATGGGGGACGACGACGTCGAATTCCCCGTGCCGACCGTGACCGCGACGGAGAACTGGGCCGGGGTCCTGCCGCCGCGGTCCGGATGGGTGCACGAAGGAATGGTGCCGTGCGATGCGCTCGAGCAGGCGGCGAAGGACGGTATCGGGGCCGTGGCACGAGGCCTTCCCGATCGGGCGGGCGCGCCCCTCGTGAGCAGCGTCCGGGCCGCGGTCTGGGGACGCCCGCTGGAAGGGGTTCCCGGTTCGGTAGCGGCAGGAGCTGCATTCGGTGCGTTCAGCCTGGGATTCCTCGAGCCGGGAGCGGACGCGACGATCCGCACGAAGGGACGCTGGTCCCGCGTGAGCACGGGCCGCGGGCACGTCCTCGTGCGCGCTGCTGCCATCTTCTGAGTTCTTCGAGGACCGGCGTGCATCGGCCCCGTGTGGCGGGTGGCCCGGACGAAGCGCACCATCGATGCATGGCTGGTCGGACCGATCGGTGGGCAGACCTCAATCCGCGGCGTTCACCATCGAGTGTGCGGCACGGTCGAGGTAGTCCCACAGGGTCGCCTCATGCAGGGGAGCCAGGTCCAGGGAATCGACGGCGGCGCGCATGTGCAGGAGCCACCGGTCCCTCGCCTCGGGCCCGACGCGGAAGGGCATGTGCCTCATGCGGAGCCTCGGGTGTCCCCGTTGCTCCCCGTAGGTCTTCGGCCCGCCCCAGTACTGCTCGAGGAAGAGCAGAAGGCGTTCCTTCGCGGGGCCGAGGTCCTGCTCCGGATACATGGGACGGAGGACGTCGTCCCGCGCCACGCCGTCGTAGAAGGTGTCGACGAGCCTCACGAACGTCTCGTGGCCGCCCACCGTGTCGTAGAAGTTGTCCGTGTACTGGGGCTGGGTGAAACCCTGGCCCGCGGCGACGAGGCGCTCGACGGGCAGCGCTGCCCGCGCTCCCGGGGGCTGCGCAAGCAGGGGCGGTTCGCCCGATGGCGCGGCGGAACCGGCGTGCTGCGCGTCCTCGCCGGAGTCCGTCTCACGGGTGGGGTGCTCGGACGAACTCATGACTGCCCCTCCGCCGCCGCCTGTGCAGGTTCCGGCGGCGCCACGTAGTTGCCCTGCGACCTGTTGCCCACCTTGGTGATGTCCCCGTTCCGGACGTACCAGATAGCTCCGTTCTCGTCGACCATGCGGGTGATCCGCAGCCCGAGCGACTGCACGACGCCCACCGTGTCACCGACCTCGATCGTGTCGCCGATCCCGTACTGGTCCTCGATCGTGATGAAGAACCCCAGGAAGGCATCCCGGATCACCTCGCGTGCACCGAAACCGATGGCGATACCGACGATGCCCACGCTCGCAAGGATCGGACCGATATTGAAGCCGAGGGTATCGATGGCCATGAGGGTCGCGACGATGGCGATGGTCCCGGCAGCGACGCTCGACATCAGGCCGCCGATCGTCTCCGCCCGCTGGACGCGACGAGCACTGTCGAAGGGACGGAGCACAGGCTGCGCCCACTTGAAGTGCGGCTTCTTGAAGACGCTGTAGCCGTCCTGGACGCGCTTCACGGAGCGCGCGATGAGGTAGCGGACAACGAGCCATAGGAGCACGGCGCCGATCAGGATGATCAGCGCGCCGATGACCTGGCCGCCATAACCGAGGGAGGGAAGGAATGTCATGGGGATCGCTTTCATGCAGGGGATCCGGGGGAGTCCGCCACAGGGAGCCGGAAGGCGCGGGGACGCCTTAACAGGCTACAGCGGCGGGCGCGGCCCGACGACGGGGGCGTGCTCGTCACGAGTGCTGCGGCGTGGGGCCGGACGTCGGCTCGTGGTGCACGGGGAAGTTCACGGACCGGGCGATGAAGCACAGCCGGTTCGCCTCCCCGTGCAGCGAGTCGGCCAGTGAGGCCTGGGCTTCGTCCAGCAACTCCACGTGGGGGCGCAGCACGACGCCGGTGAACTCACCGCTGCCGTCCCGGTTGAGACGCAGCGAGCCGGTCGCCGTGTCGCGGTAGCCCGTCACGATCACACCGTTCTTCACGGCGACGTGGAGGTAGGACAGCATGTGGCACTGCGCGACGGCGGCCAGCAGCAGCTGTTCGGGATTCCAGCGCTCCTTCGTGCCGTGGAAGGTGGGATCGGCGGTCCCGAGGAGAAGCCCCGGGCCGTCGACGTCCACCTCGTGGTCACGGCTGTAGGACCGGTAGCCGGAAGTACCGGAACCGAGGTTGCCCGTCCAGCGGATCCGTGCCGAGTAGTGGTGCTCCTGCAGATTCATGGATCGACCCTAGTACGCTCTCGGGACGCGCCGGGACAGGCACGGAGGGGACAGCGACGTCGTCCTCCTCCGTGCCGGTCGACCTGCTACCTGTCGGCCGCCTGCGCCCTGAGGGCGCGCTCGATTCCGTCCCGGCTCTCCAGGACCAACCGGCGGAGGGAAGGCGATGCCTCCCCGAGCTCCGCGAGGAACGCGTCGGTCCGGTCCAGCGTCGCCTGGGTCGTCAGCAGCGAGGGATAGAGACCCACGATGATCTGCTGGGCGATCTCGTGCGTGCGGGTGGCCCAGACGTCCTGGATCGAGGCGAAGTACTTCTCGACGAACGGCTCGAGGAGTGCGCGCTCGTGCACCCGAGAGAAGCCCGCGATCATGGAGCGCTGCGTCGAGTTCGGCAGGTCGGCGGAATCCACCAGCGCGGACCAGGCCGCTTCCTTGGCCTCGGGTGTCGGAACGGCCGCACGTGCTCCGGCGGCCGCGAGCTGACCCGTCGCCGTCGTATCGCGGGCGAGTTCCGCATCGATCTCGGACTGACCGTACCGGCCGCCCACCACGAGACTGGTCAGCAGCTCCCAACGAAGGTCCTGATCGACGCTGAGGCCGGCAGGAACGCGCTCGCCGGTCAGGAGTGCCTCGACGGTGTCGAGGTGCCGGGCGGTGCGGGCGTGGGACGAGAACGCCTTCGTGAACTGCAGTTGCGCGTCCGACCCGGCCTCGGCCTCCAGCGCGAGGTCGAGGAGGCTGTCCGCGGCTGCATCGCCCATCGCCTCGCGATCGTCGGGATTGACGTAGAACGCGAGCGTCGAGGCCAGCTGACGGAGCAGGACGAGCACGACGGAGGAGTCCGATTCCGCGCCGATGTTCTGCAGCACCAGCTCCACGTAGTCGCGTGCAGGCGTCTCGCCGTCGCGGGCGGCGTCCCAGGCCGATGCGAGGACGAGCGTACGGGGGAGTGACTCCCTGAAGTCCTTCACATGCCGCACCGAGGTGCGGAGAGAGGCAGGGTCGAGTCGGATCTTCGCGTAGGCGAGGTCGTCGTCGTTCAGCAGCACGAGCGCCGGCTGCCTGCGGCCCACGAGGTCCTCGACCTCCGTGCGCTCGCCGTCGACGTCGAGCTCGACCCGGTGCGTGCGCACCAGCGCGCCGTCGTCGTCGTGGTCGTAGAAACCGACGGCGAGGCGGTGCGGGCGGATCGTGGGGAAGGCCTCGATCGCGGTCTGCAGGATGGCGAACGAGGTGATGGTGCCGTCGTCGTCCGTGCTGAACTCGGGACGCAGCGTGTTGACGCCCGCGGTCTCGAGCCAGAGTGCGGACCAGGCCTTCAGGTCGCGGCCGCTGGCCGCCTCGAGCTCGGACAGGAGATCGACGAGTTCGGTGTTCTTCCAGGAGTGCTTCGCGAAGTACTGGCGCACGCCCTCCATGAACTTGTCCTGTCCCACCCAGGCCACCAGCTGCTTGAGCACCGACGCGCCCTTCGCATACGTGATTCCGTCGAAGTTGACCTGCACGTCCTCGAGGTCGTTGATCTGCGCCACGATGGGGTGGGTCGAGGGAAGCTGGTCCTGCCGGTAGGCCCAGCCCTTCTCGAGGATGGCGAAGGTCGTCCACGACTGCGTGAACTCCGTCGCCTCGGCCGCGGCGAGCGTGGACATGAACTCCGCGAACGACTCGTTCAGCCAGAGGTCGTTCCACCAGCGCATCGTCACGAGATCCCCGAACCACATGTGCGCGAGCTCGTGGAGGATCGTGATCGCACGGCGCTCGATCGTCGCGTCCGGCACGCGGGAGCGGAACACGTAGGTCTCGAGGAAGGTGACGGCACCGGCATTCTCCATCGCGCCGGCGTTGAACTCGGGGACGAAGAGCTGGTCGTACTTCGCGAAGGGGTACGGAGTGCCGAACTGTTCCTCGTAGAACTCGAAACCCTGGCGCGTCAGCTCAAAGATGTTCTCCGCGTCCATGTACTGCATCAGCGACTTGCGGGCGAAGACGCCGAGCGGGATCGTCCGGCCGTCCGAGCTCGTCAGCTCGCTGCGCACGGACTGGTACGGCCCGGCGATGAGCGCGGTCACGTAGGAGGACATGACCGGCGTGGGGTCGAAGTACCACGTCGAGTTCGCTCCGGCGTCAGCGTCGGAACCGGCCTGCACAGGTTCGGGCGTGGGCGCATTGGAGATCACATCCCAGTGCGAGGGCGCCGTCACGGCGAAGCGGAACGTCGCCTTCAGGTCCGGCTGCTCGAACACTGCGAAGACCCGGCGCGAATCGGGCACCTCGAACTGCGTGTAGAGGTAGACCTCGCCGTCCACGGGGTCGGTGAAGCGGTGGAGCCCCTCTCCGGTGTTCATGTAAAGCATGTCCGCCTCTACGACGAGGGTGTTGCTGGCGGAGAGCGCGGGTAGCTGTATCCGCACGCCGTCGGCGACCTCGGCTGCGTCGAGCTCCACCCCGTTCAGTTCGACGCGGTGCACGGTGTCGGTCACTGCGTCGATGAAGGTCGAGGCTCCCTGCCGGGCGTCAAAAGAGACGACCGTCGTCGACCGGAACACACGGTCACCGCGCGTCAGGTCGACGGTGACGTCATAGGAGTGGACAGAGAGCAGTTCGGCGCGCGTGCGTGCTTCGTCGCGCGTCAGGTTCAGACCGGGCAAGGATCGCCTCCAGGGTGGGTTGCGGGTACGGCGCGTGTGATGCGGGTTACGCGCGATTCGTATTCTCTCATCCGATGCGGCGCCGTCATCCGCTTGGTCTCCATCTGGCGACGCGCACTAGGCTGGGACCGTCCTGCCGCCGGGCGGACGTCACACCCCACCGCCGGTTCGTCCGGTGCCATCCACGCCAGACAAAGGAACAGATCGCCATGCGCGTCCACCTCGCCACAGACCACGCCGGCATGGAGCTGAGCGCCCACCTGCTCTCGCACCTCACCGCAGCGGGATACGACGTCGTCGACCACGGACCGACGTCCTACGACCCCGAGGACGACTACCCCTCGTTCTGCATCAATGCGGCGGAGGCTGTCGTGGCCGACCAGGCGCAGGGCACCGAGGCACTCGGGATCGTTCTCGGCGGCTCGGGGAACGGCGAGCAGATCGCAGCGAACAAGGTGCGTGGAGTGCGGGCAGCACTTGCCTGGAACCTGGACACCGCGCGCCTCGCGCGCCAGCACAACGACGCGAACGTGATCGCCGTCGGTGGCCGCCAGCACTCGGTCGAGGAGGCGACGGCGATCATCGAGGCCTTCCTCGCCGAACCGTTCAGCGGCGCCGAGCGACACGCGCGGAGGATCGCGCAGATCGCACTGTACGAGGGATCCGGGCGCGTTGCCTGAGGGCCATTCGGTCCACCGGCTCGCGCAGCAGTTCACCTCGGTCTTCGTCGGTGAGCGACTCGCGGTGTCGAGTCCCCAGGGCCGTTTCTCCGCTGGTGCCGCGCAACTGGATGGCGCCACGCTGCTCAGCGCCCTGGCCCACGGAAAGCAGATGTTCCTGCGGTTCGACAACGACCGCGTGCTGCGCGTGCACCTCGGCCTCTACGGCGCGTGGAGCTTCGGCGGCGACGCGACGTTCCGCGGCGCTTCGAGCATCGGTGCTCCGCGCAGGGTGGGTGAGACGGAGCAGGCCTCCGACGAGGGCGAGCCCGGCGGGACGGCGTCGTACAGCGGCCCGCCCGCTCCCGTCGGAGCCGTCAGGGTACGCCTCGTCTCGGCTCACGGCTGGGCCGACCTGCGCGGGCCGACCGCGTGCGAGGTCATCAGTGCGGCGGAGGAGAAGGCGGCACGGTCGAAGCTCGGCCCCGATCCGCTTCAGGCCGGGTCGGACGGGTCGGTCTTCGTCCGGAAGCTGACGTCGAGCGTGACGCCGGTCGGCATCCAGCTGATGAACCAGTCCGTCGTCGCAGGGATCGGGAACGTCTACCGCGCCGAGGTGCTCTTCCTGCAGGGCATCAATCCGTGGCGGCCCGGCCGGCAGGTCCGCGAGGACGAAGCGGCCGCCATCTGGACGGACACCGTGCGGCTGATGAGGGACGGCGTGCGCGAAGGACGCATCGTGACGACGACGGCCGAGGCGAGGAACGGACGCCCGAAGCGCTCAGCGCCGCACTACGTGTACAAGCGCACCGGAGAACCGTGCCGACGCTGCGGAACCCCGATCCTGACCGGGGAGTTGGCTGCGCGCAAGGTGTACTGGTGCCCTCGGTGCCAGGCGGAGTGACGGGAGTGCGCACCACCCGTGGAGCAGGGGCTTAAAAGCCCATCACCCGGACGGCGGGTCCGGGTGATGGTGGCCTCGCGGCCGGAAGAGGGGATGACGGGAATCGAACCCGCGTAATCAGTTTGGAAGACTGAGGCTTTACCATTAAGCTACATCCCCGCAGAGGGTCCTCGCGGTGCCCCTCGGAACGCATATAACTACACCACAGCTGCCGCGCTATCGCCAAATGTGCGCGGCAGGCGCAAAGATGCGTAGACTGTCACTCGCACTTACGGGGTGTAGCTCAGCTTGGTAGAGCGCCTGCTTTGGGAGCAGGAAGTCGCAGGTTCAACTCCTGTCACCCCGACTCTGTCGTGTGATGAAGAAAACGCCTCCACTGCAGAACCAATCCCCATCATTTCAGGAGTCCTACGCTGTGAAGAGCGCTGTTGAAACCCTTTCCCCCACCCGGGTGAAGCTGAACGTCGAGGTTCCCTTCGAGGAGCTGAAGCCCAGCATCGACGAGGCCTACAAGACCATCGCCACCCAGGTCCAGGTTCCGGGATTTCGCAAGGGCAGGGTTCCCCAGCAGCTCATCGACCAGCGTGTCGGCCGCGGCTACGTCATCGAGACAGCCATCAATGACGGCCTGAACGGCTTCTACCAGAGCGCTGTCCAGGAGACCGGAATCCGTCCCCTGAGCCGCCCCGAGGTCGAGATCACCGAGGTGCCGGATCCCGCCAAGAAGGACGGCCAGCTCACCTTCACGGTCGAGCTCGACATCCGCCCCGAGATCGAACTGCCCGACTACAAGGGCATCGAGGTCACCGTGGAGCCCGTGGCGGCCTCCGACGAGGACATCGAGAAGGCGATGGACGAGCTTCGTGGACGCTTCGGTACGCTTACAGCGGTCGACCGCCCTTCCCAGGACGGCGACTTCCTGACCATCGACCTCACCGCGTCGGTGGCCGGTGAAGAGGTCGACTCGGCCCAGGACCTCTCCTACCAGATCGGCTCCGGAACCATGCTGGAAGGTATGGACGAGGCTGTCACCGGCCTGTCGGTCGACGAGAGCGCAATCTTCGAGACGAAGCTGGCCGGTGGCGAGCACGCCGGCGCAGATGCTCAGGTCACCGTCGCCGTCAAGGCCGTCAAGGAGCGCGAGCTTCCCCAGGTCGACGACGAATTCGCGCAGCTCGCCTCCGAGTTCGACACCGCGGAGGAACTGCGGGCCGACCTCGCCAAGCAGGCATCGGAGTCGAAGCTGATGGACCAGGGCGTCGAGGCACGCGACAAGGTGCTGGACAAGCTCGTCGAGCTCGTCGCGGTACCGGTTCCCGACAGCGTGATCGAGGAGCAGCTGGAGCAGCACTTCAACGGTGAGAACGCCCACAGCGCCGGTGAGGACCACGACACCGAGGAGCACCGGGCGGAGATCCGCACCAACACGGAGCGCGCCTTCCAGAACGAGGTCATCCTCGACGCCGTTGCGGAGAAGGAAGAGGTCGGCGTCAGCCAGGCCGAGCTGATCGACTACATCGTGTCCACCGCGGGCCAGTACGGCATGGAGCCCAACCAGTTCGCCCAGATGCTGGACCAGAGCGGCCAGGTCCCGATGATCGTCGGCGAGGTCCGCCGCCGGAAGGCGCTGGCCAAGGTCCTCGAATACGCAACCGTCACGGACACCAACGGTGCAGCAGTGGACCTCAGCGAGTTCGTGCGGCCCGCCGGGGACGAGCCGGAGACCATCAGCGCGGACGACGTCGAGACCGAGCAGGACGTGGCAGAGGATATCCAGGCCGGTGAGCCGGAGGCCGCCGCATCGGCCGAGTCGGTAGAGACCGCGGATGCTCCTGCAGAGCAGGAAGTCGCTGAAGCGCCGAAGAAGAAGACGACCAAGAAGAAGGCAAGCGCCGAGTAGTTCGCCCAGCCTCCACCAGCGGTGCCGCAGCCTCCGGGCAGCGGCACCGCTGGTGCGTTAACGGGCCCTCTCGGCGATCGGCAGCTCGGGAAGGACGGGCGTCGGCGTCCGTTCCCACCACCGTGCGCCGTCAGCGAACAGTTCCGCGCGCGGGAGCAATTCGGGAGCGCAGCGGGTTAGTGTCCAAGGAGAGACAAACGGACGGGTCGGCCGGAGTGGCAGCGGCCCGCCAGAGTGAGAGGTTAACGTCGATGGCAACCGAACCAAGCACCCCGAGGATGGCCGGCCCCGAAATGGGCGGCCGTGACGAGTACATCTACAACAGGCTCCTCAAGGAGCGCATCATCTGGCTCGGTTCCGAGGTCCGCGACGACAATGCGAACGCCATCTGCTCGCAGCTGCTGCTGCTCTCGGCGGAGGACCCCGAGCGGGACATCTACCTCTACATCAATTCGCCCGGCGGCTCCGTGACCGCGGGCATGGCGATCTACGACACCATGCAGTTCATCCCGAACGACGTCGTAACCGTGGCGACCGGCCTCGCCGCGTCGATGGGTCAGTTCCTGCTGTCCTCCGGCACCAAGGGGAAGCGCTACGCGACTCCTCACGCCCGCATCCTGATGCACCAGCCTTCCGGCGGCATCGGCGGAACGGCGACGGACATCCGCATCCAGGCAGAGCTCATCCTGCACATGAAGCGGGTCATGGCCGAACTGACGGCGGAGCAGACGGGCCAGACCGTCGAGCAAATCCTGAAGGACAACGACCGCGACAAGTGGTTCACGGCCCAGGAAGCGCTCGAGTACGGCTTCTTCGACCACATCTCGGCGCACTCGGGGTCCGTCTCCGGTGGCGGCGGAACCGACCAGACGCCGTAGTCCGCGCCCAGCCCCTTCCTCTATCAGTCGTCCTACAGGAGACACCATGAACCACGATTTCCAGGCAGCAGCGGAATCCAAGGCGCAGAACCTCCCGACCAGCCGCTACATCCTTCCCCAGTTCGAAGAGCGCACGCCGTACGGCTTCAAGCGCCAGGACCCGTACACGAAGCTGTTCGAGGACCGCATCATCTTCCTCGGCACGCAGGTCGACGACGCGTCGGCAGACGACGTCATGGCTCAGTTGCTCGTCCTCGAGTCCACGGACCCGGAGCGGGACATCACGCTGTACATCAACTCGCCCGGTGGATCCTTCACCGCCATGACGGCGATCTACGACACCATGCAGTTCATCCGTCCCGAGGTGCAGACCGTATGCCTCGGCCAGGCGGCGAGTGCCGCCGCGGTGCTGCTCGCGGCGGGTGCCCCCGGCAAGCGCCTGGCCCTTCCCAACGCGCGGGTGCTCATCCACCAGCCCGCGCTGTCCGGCGGGCAGGGTGGCCAGGCCTCCGACCTGGAGATCCAGGCCAACGAGGTCATGCGCATGCGTACCTGGCTCGAGGACACGCTGGCCCTGCACTCGGGCCGCAGTTCGGAACAGGTGAACATCGACATCGAGCGCGACAAGATCCTCACCGCTGCGGACGCCGTCGAGTACGGCCTGGTGGACGAGGTCCTGACGTCGCGCAAGATCACCCCGCCGAAGATCAACACCCCCTAGGCGTGACGGCGGGTCCGGGTCCAGACGGTCCCGGACCCGCAGCACAGAGAGGGTCATCGCCCGTGGCGCCGCAAGGCACCACGGGCATTTTGATACTGGTTCCGAGGTCCTCGTGGCCTAGAGTGGACATAGCAATCGCGAAATACCTAAGGGGATTGAACCATGGCTCGCATTGGTGAGAGCACGGATCTACTCAAGTGCTCTTTCTGTGGGAAAAGCCAGAAGCAGGTCCGGAAGCTGATTGCAGGCCCCGGCGTGTACATCTGCGACGAGTGCATCGACCTGTGCAACGAGATCATCGAGGAAGAGCTCTCCGAGGTGGCTGATCTCGGGACCTTCGAGCTGCCCAAGCCCCGCGAGATCTTCGACTTCCTGCAGGAATACGTCGTGGGCCAGGAGCCTGCCAAGCGGTCCCTAGCGGTCGCCGTGTACAACCACTACAAGCGCATCCAGTCGGGCAACGGCCCGCGTGCCGCCGGTACCCTCGCCGATGCCGCCGAGACCGAAGACGTCGAGATCGCCAAGTCGAACATCCTGCTCATCGGCCCCACCGGTTGCGGCAAGACCTACCTCGCGCAGACCCTGGCCCGTCGGCTGAACGTCCCGTTCGCCGTCGCGGACGCCACTGCGCTGACGGAAGCCGGGTACGTCGGCGAGGACGTCGAGAACATCCTGCTCAAACTGATCCAGGCCGCGGACTACGACGTCAAGAAGGCCGAGCAGGGAATCATCTACATCGACGAGATCGACAAGATCTCGCGCAAGAGCGAGAACCCCTCGATCACGCGTGACGTCTCGGGTGAGGGCGTCCAGCAGGCACTCCTGAAGATCCTCGAGGGAACAGTGGCCTCCGTGCCGCCGCAGGGCGGGCGCAAGCACCCCCACCAGGAATTCATCCAGATCGACACCACGAACGTCCTCTTCATCGTCGCCGGAGCCTTCGCCGGACTCGAGGAGATCATCGGATCACGCGCCGGACGCAAGGGCATCGGTTTCGGTGCGCCGCTCAGCTCCCTCAAGAACGAGGAGGCGAGCTACGGCGACGTCATGCCCGAGGACCTGCTGAAGTTCGGCCTGATTCCCGAGTTCATCGGACGACTTCCGGTCATCACCACCGTCACGCACCTGGACCGTCCTGCTCTCATGCAGATCCTGACGGAGCCGAAGAACGCCCTGATGAAGCAGTACCAGAAGATGTTCCTGCTCGACGGCGTCGAACTCGTCTTCGAGCCCAAAGCGCTCGAAGCGATCGCGGATCTCGCCCTCGATCGCGGGACAGGTGCACGAGGCCTGCGGGCGATCATGGAAGAGGTACTCCTGCCGGTGATGTTCGATCTCCCCAGCCGGGAGGACATCGCCACGGTCGTCATCACGGACGACGTCGTCGCCAAGCGCGCCGAGCCAACGCTCATCTCGCACGAGGTGGTTGCAAAGCGTCGCAACAAGTCCGCCTGACGCGCGGATGAGGAGGGGCCCGGCCGTCTGGCCGGGCCCCTCCTGCATCGGCGGCAGTGTCAGACGCTCGCTGCCACCGGCGCGCTGGTATCGGCCGCAGGGTAGGACGGCGGGTGGACGGCGGCCATCTCCTCCATGACGCGCACAACCTGGCAGCTGTAGCCGAATTCGTTGTCGTACCAGACGTACAGCACGAGGTGCACGCCGTCGGCGATGGTCGCGAGTCCGTCGACGATGCCCGCACGGCGTGAGCCGACGAAGTCGGTGGAGACGACCTCGGGGCTGTCGATGTAGTCGACCTGCTTGCGCATGCCGGAGTGCAGGGACATCTCGCGGAGGTACTCGTTGACCTCCTCCTTCGTGGTCCCTGCCTCCAGAGTGAGGTTGAGGATGGCGATGGAGACGTCGGGCGTCGGGACGCGGATCGAGCTCCCGGTGAGCTTGCCGGCCAGTTCGGGCAGGGCCTTGGCCACGGCTGTGGCTGCTCCCGTCTCCGTGAGCACCATGTTCAGGGCGGCGGAGCGGCCGCGGCGGTCACCCTTGTGGAAGTTGTCGATGAGGTTCTGGTCGTTCGTGAAGGAATGCACGGTCTCGACGTGGCCGTGGACGACTCCGTAGCGGTCGTTGATCGCTTTCAGGACAGGGGTGATGGCATTGGTGGTGCAGGAGGCAGCGGTGATGATCCTGTCGCTGTCCTCGATGGTGGCGTGGTTGATCCCGTGGACGATGTTCTTCAGGGCTCCCTTGCCGGGTGCCGTGAGGAGGACCTTGGCGACCCCGGTACTCCTGAGGTGCTGGGAGAGGCCCTCCTCGTCACGCCAGCGGCCGGTGTTGTCGACGACGAGGGCGTCGGTGATGCCGTAGGCGGTGTAGTCGATGGTGGCGGGGTCGTCGGAGTAGATGACCTGGATGCAGGTGCCGTTGGCGGTGATCGTATTCGTGGCTTCGTCGACCTGGGTGGTGCCCTCGAAGGATCCGTGGACGGAGTCCCGGCGGAGCAGGCTGGCGCGCTTGCTGAGGTCGTTGGCCGATCCGCGGCGGACGACGACCGCGCGCAGGCGGAGCCCGTGCCCGCCGCCGGCCTTCTCGATGAGCAGCCGGGCGACGAGGCGACCGATCCGGCCGAAGCCGTAGAGGACGACGTCGGTGCTGGTGCGCTCGTCCCGTCCGCCCTGACCGACGATGTCGGCGAGCTCGCTGCGCAGGAATTCCTCCAGTGTCTTCTCGTCACCGGCGGCGAATGCCCGGTCGTAGGCGAGACGGAGGCGCCCGATGTCGATGGCGGCGGCGCCGAGGTCTAGATCGGCCAGGACCCGGAGCAGGGGAGCTGTGTCCTCGAGGCGGAGTTCCTCGGTGGTGATGCGGCGGGCGAAGCGGTGCGCCTTGAGGATGTTCATCGTGGACTTGTTGATGAGGCTGCGTCCATGGATGCTCGTCACCACGTTGTTGGTGCGGTACAGGTGCCCGATGATCGGGATCATGGCCTCTGCGAGCGCCTCGCGTTCGAGCCAGGTGTCGTGGGTGTGGGCGTTCTCGGTCCGGTGGTGCTGCAAGACTGCGTCCCTTCGAGCACCGGGAGCGCCGGTGCGAACTCATCCAGCCCGATGGCGACGCAGGGATAGCGCCAGGCATCGTCGACTGGTCGTGTTCCTCCATTACACCGTCTCGGTGCGCAGGGCACCAATCCGAGCGGAATAGGCCGGTGACGGGCACGGTTGCACCGGAAAAGGCCTCGGCCTCCCAACGTCGCAAGGAGTACCGCATGAGCGAGTCCACTACCGTCGAGAAAGCTGATTTCTGGTTCGATCCCCTGTGCCCCTTCGCATGGATCACCTCGCGCTGGATCGGGGAGGTGGAGCAGGTCCGCGACATCTCCGTGGACTGGCATGTGATGAGCCTCTCCGTCCTCAACGAGGGACGGGACCTGCCGGAGGAGTATCAGGCCATGATGCTGCAGGGCTGGGGACCCGTCCGCGTCATCATCGCCGCCCGCGAGCTCCACGGCGAGGAGTACATCAAGAAGCTGTACGACGCGATGGGTACCCGCATCCACATCGGCCAGAACAAGGACTTCGACGCGGTCATCCGTGAATCGCTCCAGGAAGTGGGTCTGCCCTCGGACCTCGCGCGATACGCCCATTCCGACGAATACGACGAGCAGCTCCGTGCCTCCCATAAGGACGGCATTGACCGCGTCGGCGACGAGGTGGGAACGCCCGTCGTAGCTTTCAACGGGACGGCATTCTTCGGACCGGTCCTGACGAGGATCCCCCGCGGCGAGGAGGCAGGCCGCATCTTCGACGGCGCGGTGCTGTTGGCGGAGTTCCCGGAGTTCTTCGAGCTGAAGCGCTCCCGGACAGAACGACCGACGTTCGACTAGGACCCGGCCCTGGACTGCGGATCCCACCGTAGCCCGCCGTAGCCCGCCGTAGCCCGCGCAGGACAGAGAAGGGACCCACCGATCGGTGGGTCCCTTCCCTGTGCGGGGCACTACTGGACTGCGCGGAGAACTACTCGACCGGCTGGGGGACCAGGTGCACGGCGGAGACGCTCAGGGCGCCGTCGCCCTCCGCGAGCTGGAGGTCCCTCGCATTGCCCGCCGCGAGCAGGTCGGCCAGGCCCGCGCGCACCTGCTCCACCTGGGCAGCCGGCGCCGTCACGACGGCGGTCTCCACCTCGGTGCGCTGTTTGACCTTCGCCTCGGACTTCGCCTTCCGGATGCCGCCCAGCGCCAGGGCGACGGAGGTCAGGACGTGGGGGTCGGCCGTGCCCGGCAGCGCCCCCAGAGCTTCGGCGCTCGGCCATGCTGCCCGGTGCACCGAATCCTGGCGCCACCAGCTCCAGACCTCTTCCGTCGCGAACGGGAGGAACGGTGCGAAGAGGCGCAGCAGGGCGTCGAGGGTCGTGGCCAGGGTCGTCTGGACGGACTGCGTCTCCGGGTCGCCCGCGTCGCCGTAGGCCCGGTCCTTGACCAGTTCCACGTAGTCGTCCGTGAAGGTCCAGAAGAAGGACTCCGAGAGCTGCAGGGCCCGGGCGTAGTCGTACTTCTCGAAGGCGGCCGTCGCCTGCTCGGTCACGGTACGCAGCTGAGCGAGCAGCGAGAGGTCCAGGGCGTTCGAGACACGGCCGAGTGCGCCTTCGCCGACGGACGCCTCGGTGACGCCGAGGTTCAGGACGAACTTGGAGGCGTTCAGCAGCTTGATGGCCAGGCGGCGGCCGATCTTCATCTGGTTGATCTCGTAGGCGGTGTCCGCACCGAGTTTCGCCGAAGCGGCCCAGTAACGGACGGCGTCAGCGCCGAACTGTTCCAGGACATCCGTCGGGACCACCACGTTGCCCTTCGACTTCGACATCTTCTTGCGGTCCGGGTCGAGGATCCATCCCGAGAGGGCTGCGTGCTTCCACGGCACGGAGTCCTGCAGGGCGTCTGCGCGCACGGCGGTCGAGAAGAGCCAGGTGCGGATGATGTCGTGGCCCTGGGGGCGGAGGTCGAAGGGGAAGACCTTTGCGAACAGGTCCTCGTCGCGGCCCCAGCCGCCGACGATCTGCGGCGTGAGGGACGACGTCGCCCAGGTGTCCAGCACGTCGTTGTCCCCGATGAAACCGTTCGGCTGGTTGCGGGCCGACTCGTCGAAGCCGGGAGCGGGATCGGCGGCAGGGTCGACCGGGAGCGACTCCGTGGCAGGGAGGATGGGGTCGTCGTACTCCGGTTCGCCGTCGGCGTCCAGGCGGTACCAGACGGGTACGGGCACGCCGAAGAACCGCTGTCGCGAGACGAGCCAGTCGCCGTTCAGGCCCTCGATCCAGTTCTCGTAGCGCGAGCGCATGAAGGACGGGTGGAACTCGATCTCGCGCCCGCGCTGGATCAGGGCGTCCCGCTTGCCGGCGTCGCGCCCGCCGTTGCGGATGTACCACTGGCGGCTCGTGACCACTTCGAGGGGCTTGTCGCCCTTCTCGTAGAAGTTGACCGGGTGCATGATCTTCTTCGGTTCGCCGTCCAGGTCGCCACTGTCGCGCAGCAGGGCGACGACGGCCTCCTTGGCGCTGAAGATCGTCTTGCCGGCCACCTGCGCGTAGTTCTCGCGCGCTCGGTCGGTGGCGATCCATTCGGGCGTCTCGGAGCGGATCCTGCCGTCGCGACCGACGACGGCTCGCGTCGGCAGCTGCAGTTCGCGCCACCAGGTGACGTCCGTCAGATCACCGAAGGTGCAGATCATGGCGATGCCGCTGCCCTTGTCCGGCTTGGCGAGGGGGTGTGCCTTGACCTCCACCTCGACGTCGAACAGGGGTGACGTCACGGTGGTGCCGAAGAGCGGCTTGTAGCGCTCGTCGTCGGGGTGGGCAACGAGGGCCACGCACGCCGGCAGGAGTTCGGGTCGGGTGGTCTCGATGTGGATCTGTTCGCCACCTGCGCCGTGGAAGGCGATGCGGTGGTATGCCCCGGGCTGCTCGCGATCCTCGAGTTCGGCCTGAGCGACAGCCGTGCGGAAGGTGACGTCCCACAGCGTCGGAGCTTCGGCGAGGTAGGCGTCGCCCGCCCGCAGGTTCTCGAGGAAGGCCCGCTGCGAGACGGCACGCGAGGTGTCGTCGATGGTGCGGTAGGTCAGGTTCCAGTCCACGGAGAGCCCGAGCGTGCTGAAGAGGTTCTCGAAGACCTTTTCGTCCTCGACGGCCAGCTCCTCGCAGAGCTCGATGAAGGTGCGGCGGGATACGGCGTCGAAGTCGCGCTGGTTCTTGGGCGGCTCGGCGGGCGGCCGGTAGTCGGGGTCGTAGGCGACGCTGGGATCGCAGCGGACCCCGTAGTAGTTCTGGACCCTGCGCTCGGTCGGGAGCCCGTTGTCGTCCCAGCCCATCGGATAGAAGACGTTCGCGCCCCTCATCCTCTTGAAACGGGCCATGACGTCCGTCTGGGTGTAGGAGAACATGTGCCCGACGTGAAGGGACCCGGACGCCGTTGGCGGGGGAGTATCGATCGAATAGACCGCGCCGCGCGTCGTGTCGCGGTCGAAGGCATAGGTGCCGTCCTCGCGCCACTGGCGGGACAGCCTCTCTTCGAGCCCCTCGAGGGCGGGCTTGTCGGGAACGGAAACGGACTGGGAGGAGGGCGTGTCTGTGCCCTGGGTCGTGTCGGCCATGCCCCCATTGTTCCCTACGGCGGGACGATGACGTTCCGGACGTCAGTGGCCCGCACCGAGTTTCCCGCCGAGGCGTTCGCGCATCCTCGACGAGGCTTCGTTGAGGCCGACGATCTTCACGTCGGTGCCGTGGGTGCGGTACTTCTCCTGGATGGCGTCGAGGGCGGCGATGGTCGAGGCATCCCACAGGTGTGAACCGTGCAGGTCGATCGTGACGCGGTGGGGGTCGGTGGCGTACTCGAACTGGGTGTAGAGGTCGTTGGAGGACGCGAAGAACAGCTCCCCGTCCACGGTGTACGTGGCGTGGCGGTCACCGTCCACGGTGTCCTCGGTCCGTTCGACCGTGACGAAGTGCGCGACGCGGCGTGCGAAGGCGACCATCGCGACGAGGACGCCCACGCCGACGCCGATGGCGAGGTTGTGGGTCCAGACCGTCACGACGACGGTGGCGAGCATGACCGTGGTCTCGCTCCTGGGCATTCGCTGGAGGGTCGTCGGCCGGATGCTGTGCCAGTCGAAGGTGGCGATGGACACGAAGATCATGACGGCCACGAGGGCCGCCATGGGGATGAGTGCCACGATGTCCCCGAGGGCGACGACGAGGATGAGCAGGAAGACGCCGGCCAGGAAGGTCGAGATGCGCGTGCGCGCCCCGGAGGCCTTCACGTTGATCATCGTCTGGCCGATCATGGCGCAGCCGCCCATGCCGCCGAACAGGCCGGTGATGATGTTCGCGGCTCCCTGACCCCAGGACTCGCGGGTCTTGTTCGATCGGGTGTCGGTGATGTCGTCGACGAGCTTGGCGGTCATGAGGGATTCGAGCAGCCCGACCGCTGCCAGCGCGAGGGCGAACGGAGCGATGATCTGCAGTGTCTCGAGGTTCAGCGGCACGTTCGGGAAGAACAGCGACGGGAGGCTCTCCGGCAGTTCGCCCTTGTCCCCGACGGTGGGTACGAGAACGTTGGCGAGGACCGCGAACACGGTCAGGACGACGATGGCCACCAGGGGTGCCGGGACCGCCTTCGTCAGGCGGGGCAGGCCGAAGACGATCACCAGTCCGACGGCGACCATCGGGTAGACCAGCCACGGAACACCGATGAGCTCGGGCACCTGGGACATGAAGATCAGGATGGCCAGCGCGTTGACGAAGCCGACCATGACGGAGCGGGGGATGAACCGCATGAGCCGTGCGACGCCTGCGAGACCGAGGATGACCTGGAAGACCCCGCCGAGGATGACCGCGGCGATGAAGTAATCGACGCCGTGGCTGGCAACCAAGGGTGCGATGACGAGGGCGACGGCTCCGGTGGCGGCCGAGATCATGGCGGGGCGGCCACCGAGGAACGCGATGGAGACCGCCATCGTGAAGGACGCGAACAGACCCAGGCGTGGATCGACTCCGGCGATGATCGAGAAGGCGATCGCCTCGGGGATGAGGGCCAGTGCGACGACGAGCCCGGCGAGGACTTCCGTCTTCAGGAGTCGCGCGTCCTTCAGCGTCCGGGCGACGGACTGCCGCTCGACCGGGGTCAGGGCAGCAGGGTCGGTGGGAGTCCGTGGAGTGGTCGTCATGGTCTGTCCTCGGGGTGCGGGGCTGCGTCGTGCCGGCGTCGGAGCGCCGCGGGACGATGGCTGCTGCTGTGCAGGGAGCGCGCCCGCCTAGGCCGGCGCCAGAATCAACTCTAACGTAACGGTAGGGTTGTCACGACGAGGAGGGCCGGTGTGAAGCAGGATGATGGGGTGATGCAGACCATGCACATCGGAGAACTCGCCGAACGGACCGGATTGTCCCTGCGGACCATCCGCCACTACGACGAGGTCGGCATCCTGCCCCCCTCGTCGCGCTCCGAGGGGGGATTCCGGCTGTATACGGAGGACGACGTCGAGCGCCTGCTGCTCATCCGCAGGATGAAACCCCTCGGGTTCTCGCTCGAGGAGATGCAGGCCCTCCTGGACGTCACGGACCAGTGGGACACGGAGACGGACCCTGACCGCAGGGAGCTGCTCCGCGCGTCCCTCGACGCCTTTCGCGCCTCGGCTGCGGAACGGCGGGAGAAGCTGGTGCAGACCCTCGCCCGCGCCGACGAGTTCATCGACCGGTTGAACAGGTACTGACACCGCCTGCGGTGCGCTCGGGGATGCCCTGCCACCCGATGGTCAATGACCGGACCTTACGCGCGCGTCCGCGCCCCATCGCTACAGTGGCTCCATGACCCAGACTCCCGCCCAGCTCGGCGCACCCGTGACACCAGCCCCCTCCGCCCTCCGTGCCGTCGTCACGGGAGCCAGTTCCGGAATCGGCGCGGCCACGGTGCGCGCCCTGCGCCGGGCCGGCTGGGACGTCGTCGCCGCAGCCCGGCGCGTCGACCGCCTGGAGGCCCTCGCCGAGGAGACCGGCGCGGTTCCGATGGTCCTGGACGTCACGGACCAGGTCTCCGTCGACGCCTTCGCCGCAGAGGTCGCGGCGGCCGGCCCAGTCCACGCTCTGGTGAACAACGCGGGCGGGGCGTTCGGCACCGAACGTGTCGCCGAGGCGAGGACCGAGGACTGGGAGTGGATGTACAACGTGAACGTGCTCGGCTCCCTGCGGATGACCCGCGCGCTTCTGCCTGCATTGCGCGGCGGCGGCCAGGGCAGCGTCCTGTTCCTCACCTCCACCGCGGCGCTCGCGGCCTACGAGGGCGGTGCGGGATACTGCGGGGTCAAGGCAGCCCAGGAGTCCATGGCACGCTCGCTGCGGCTCGAGGAAGCGGAGCACAACATCCGAGTCATCGAGGTGTCCCCGGGCATGGTGCACACCGAGGAGTTCTCACTCAACCGGCTCGGCGGTGACCAGGGCGCCGCCGACAAGGTCTACGAGGGCGTGGCACACCCGCTCACCGCGGACGACGTCGCCGCCGCCGTCGCGTTCACCCTCAACGCGCCCCACCGCATGAACATCGACCAGCTCGTGCTCCGGCCCCTTGCCCAGGCGGCGAACCACAAGGTGCTGCGCTTCCCGCAGTAGCGGTCATGGCGCCCGCGGGGACACGACGAGGCGCACCGAGTAATTGTCCATCGTGCCGGGCAGCGGTCGTGACGGGTCGAGGATCTGACCCTGGGCGAGCTCGACGTCGTTCCCGCTGACCAATGAGGCCAGCGCCGCACTCGTCAGGAGCAGCACCAACTGCTTGCCAGGGCAGACCACCGGTCCGTCGCTGAACGGGACGAGCGGCCAGCCGTCGTCCTCGTCGGTGAGCCAGCGTTCCGGCCGCAAGCCGTGCGCGTTGCGCAGGGACCGGTCATCCCTGTGGAAGTAGGGCGAGTAGATGAGGATGCCGCACTGCGCCGGCATCACTCCGTGGTCCCACTCGACGGGCGCGGTGGTCTGGCGGAGGATCATCGGCGTCGTGGGCCACAGGCGCAGGGACTCGAGGACGCTCGCCCGCAGGTAGGGCAGGAACCGCCGTCCGGAGGTGTCGCCATCGACCTCGCGTCTCGCCGTCGCCATCGCTTCGTCGTGGGTCGCGAGGACGGCCAGGGTGCGGAAGGTCGCCATTCCTGCCGGATCGAAGGCGAAGAGCCACTGGGGCACCTGCTGCGAGGGCTCGGCGCCGTCCCCCATGGGTGCTGCCGCCAGGACGGCCGCGAGGCTCCCGGGCTCCGCGTTCGCCAGCTCGTCGGAGATGCGCTGGAGGAACCGCGCGCGCGTCCTTCTCCGCACCGGTCTGAGGAAGGCCCAGTTGCCGTCCTTCCGCAGGCGGATCACCATTGCCGTGAGTTCCTTGTCGTGCCGTGCGTGGTCGCCGAAGACCACGCGGCGCACCACGCGGTACCACGCGTCGAGGAAGTCGTCCCAGGGCAGCGAGCCGCTGCTCGCGGCGTCGGCGAGCAGCTGCTGCATCTCCTCCTCGACGATGGGGACGAACCGGTCGGCGAGGTGGTGCACCGGATGGCCGGTGTCGAGGACCTGCTCCTGGAGGGCGCGGCGCACCGTGCGCACGGAACCCCGCGAGATCAGGACGTTGGCGGGCTGGAAGTGCGACAGTGCCGCTTTCTTCTCGCTGGTCGCGGGCGAGAACGGCTCGGGTGACCGGGCCAGGACGGTGGTGACGTCGTCGGGCGCCAGGATCACCGCCTGCTTGCGGATCGGCAGTTTCAGCATCAGGGGGCCCGACGGGTACTTGGCGTGGACCCTCCTGACGATGTCGACGGCCTTCGCATCGAGCTCGAGGCGGGCCGCGAGCCCGACGACGCGCGGCCGCCTGATGATGGGTCCCTTGGCGACGGTGGGCAGGAAGACGCCCAGCAGCAGCCGCGCGGTATCCAGCGCGGACGCGGTGGGAAGGGTAGAGGGAGGCATGCAGGGTCCGTCCTGTTGCTATCGGATGCTTCCCACCCTGCCAAGCCCCAGCTCCGACCACAACGCTTTTCCGCGTCCCTCCCAGCGGCGCCGCCGTGCGGGTGCCGCTGTCGGCAGTGCCGTCGCGCTTTCGACAACGATTTCGCGCCGGGGCTAGACTTGGGGCATCAGCATCGACCCGGCAATCACCGGCGAGCTTCCGGAAGAAAGGCCCATCCCCTCGCGGGCGGCCCGTAGAACCGGACGGGGCGGCCCGTCACAGCCTGCGAACGAGCGGCAGCCCCGATCGTCGCGTCCTGGCAGCAGGTGCGCGGCGGACGACGGCGGCAAGTGAGGTGGTACCGCGGGTCCAGAACCCCTGCGGCCGGTCAGGCAACCGGCGGCAGGCGGAACGGGCGCCCGTCCTCACGGCAGGATTCCTGCACCACCCGACGCCGCCGTACACAGGATGAGAGTCATGCCGCAGATCTACCCCAAAGCAGTGTCGCCCGACGATGACGGACGTTCCTCGGGAACCAGCGCCTCGCCGCGTTTCCCCGAGCTCGAGGAACGCATCCTGCGCTACTGGCAGGAGGACGGCACGTTCCAGGCCTCCATCGACGCGCGGGATCCGGGAGTGGACGGCTCCAACGAGTTCGTCTTCTACGACGGACCCCCGTTCGCCAATGGCCTGCCGCACTACGGCCACCTCCTGACGGGATACGCCAAGGACCTCGTCGGCCGGTACCAGACGCAGCGCGGCCACCGCGTGGAGCGGCGCTTCGGGTGGGACACGCACGGGCTGCCCGCCGAACTCGAGGCCATGAAGCAGCTCGGCATGACCGACAAGCAGCAGATCCTCGCGATGGGCATCGACAACTTCAACGACGCCGCCCGGGCCTCCGTCATGAAGTACGCGGGGGAGTGGCGCGACTACGTGACACGCCAGGCGCGCTGGGTGGACTTCGACAACGACTACAAGACCCTCAACCCCGAATACATGGAGTCCGTCCTCTGGGCGTTCAAGACCCTCCACGACAAGGGGCTGACCTACAACGGCTACCGCGTGCTGCCGTACTGCTGGAACGACGAGACGCCGCTCTCCAACCACGAACTCCGGATGGACGAGGACGTCTACCAGGACCGCCAGGACCAGACCGTCACGGTGACCTTCCCGATCCTCGCCGGCGAGTCGGCCCTCTCGAGGGACCTCAACGGCGTTCAGGCCCTCGCATGGACCACGACGCCGTGGACGCTGCCCACCAACGCGGCGCTCGCCGTCGGGCCCGACATCACCTACGTCGTCCTCGATGGGGAGCGCGACGGTGAGGCCGGCCGCTTCCTGATCGCCGAGGACCTGCTGGGAAACTATGCCAAGGACCTCGGCTTCGCGGACGCCGCCGCAGCGCGCGAGGCCGTCACGTCCCGGCACCTGGGCACCGAGCTGGAAGGACTCGCCTACCGGCCGCTGTGGGACTACCTCGCCGATCCGGAGGAGGGCGGCTACCGCAACGCCTTCCGCATCCTCGTGGCGGACTACGTCACGACCACGGACGGCACCGGCCTCGTCCACCAGGCACCCGCGTACGGCGAGGAGGACCAGAAGGTCTGCGAGGAAGCCGGCATCCAGGTGATCCTCTCGGTCGACGAGGGTGCGAAGTTCCTGCCGATGTTCGGCAAGGGGCCCCTCGCGGAGATCGTCGGGCTGCAGGTCTTCGAGGCGAACAGGCATATCACGCGCGTGCTCAAATCCGAGGGCCGACTGGTGCGCCAGGCGAGCTACGTCCACAGCTACCCGCACTGCTGGCGATGCCGCAATCCGCTTATCTACCGCGCAGTGTCCTCGTGGTACGTCGAGGTCACCAAGATCCGCGACCGCATGGTGGAGCTGAACCAGGACATCACGTGGATCCCCGGCAACGTCAAGGACGGCCAGTTCGGGAAGTGGCTCTCCAACGCGCGTGACTGGTCCATCAGCCGCAACCGCTTCTGGGGCAGTCCCATCCCCGTGTGGCAGTCCGACAATCCCGAGTACCCGCGCACCGACGTCTACGGTTCGCTCGCGGAGTTGCAGGCGGACTTCGGGCGGCTGCCGGTGAACAAGCAGGGCGAGGTCGACCTGCACCGCCCGTTCATCGACGAGCTCACGCGGCCCAATCCCGACGACCCGACCGGACAGTCGACGATGCGCCGCGTCGAGGACGTGCTCGACGTGTGGTTCGACTCCGGCTCGATGCCGTACGGCCAGGTGCACTACCCGTTCGAGAACGAGCAGTGGTTCGACACCCACAACCCGGCCGACTTCATCGTCGAGTACATCGGCCAGACGCGCGGCTGGTTCTACATGCTGCACATCCTGTCGACGGCGCTGTTCGACCGACCCGCTTTCCGCAACGTCATCAGCCATGGCATCGTCCTCGGCTCCGACGGCCAGAAGATGTCGAAGAGCCTGCGGAACTACCCGGATGTGTCCGAGGTCTTCGATCGCGACGGCTCGGATGCCATGCGGTGGTTCCTGATGGCGTCGCCCATCCTGCGGGGCGGCAACCTCGTGGTGACCGAGCAGGGCATCCGGGAGGGCGTTCGCCAGGTCATCCTGCCGCTGTGGAACGTCTGGCACTTCTTCAGCCTCTACACCAATGCGGCCGACGGCGGCGAGGGCTACGAGGCGAAGACCGTGACGCCCGAGGCGGCAGCGCAGCTCAAGGAGCCAATCGACCGCTACATCCTGGCGAACACCGGCAACCTCGTGCGCGATCTCACGGAGTCCCTCGATGCCTTCACCATCAGCGACGCCTGTGAGTCCCTGCGGCGCTATCTGGACACGCTCACCAACTGGTACGTCCGTCGGAGCCGCCAGCGCTTCTTCGACGAGGACACCGACGCGTTCGACGTCCTGTACACCTGCCTCGAAGCGGTCTGCCGCGTCGCAGCGCCGCTGCTTCCCCTCGTCACCGAGGAGATCTGGCGAGGACTCACGGGAGGACGGTCCGTCCACCTCACCGACTGGCCGGACACCGCGTCGTTCCCCGCTGCTCCCGACCTCGTGGAGCAGATGGACCGCACGCGGCAGGTGTGCTCCGTCGGCTCCAGCCTCCGGAAGGCTGCGAACCTCAGGGTGAGGCTGCCGCTCAGGGAACTGACCATCGTCGCCCCCGGCGCCGCCGACCTCGCAGGACAGTACTCCTCGATCATCGCCGACGAGCTCAACCTCAAGGGCGTCCGGCTGGTCGACTCGGCCGACGCCGAGCCTGCCGAGTTCGGCATCTCGCAGCGCCTCGTGGTCAACGCTCGGGCGGCGGGGCCCCGCCTCGGCAAGAACGTGCAGACCGCGATCAAGGCGTCGAAGTCGGGCGACTGGCACGTGGACGACGACGGCGCCGTCACCGCCGGTGGCCTGGCGCTCGAGCCCCACGAGTACACGCTGGACACCGTGGTGGAGGGAAACGACGCGGCCTCGAAGGCCGTCACGGTACTGCCGGGCGGCGGGTTCCTCGTCCTCGACACGGAGGTCACGGACGAACTCGCGGCGGAGGGCACGGCGCGCGACGCCATCCGTGCGATCCAGCAGGCCCGCCGGGACGCGGACCTCGACATCAGCGACCGCATCAGCACGACGATCGGTGTCGCACCGGACCAGGTTCCGGCGCTGGAGGCGAACGCGGACCTCATCAGGGCGGAGACCCTGACCGTGGAGCTCAGCATCACCGCCGTCGAGGACGCGGGCAACGAATTCAGCATCACCGTCGGAAAGCAGGAGCAGCAGCATGGATGACACGAACGGTACGGGCACTGAGGGAGGAGCCGCGCTGGACGGATTCTCGGTCGAGAGCGTCTACGCCGAACTGCTCAGCCGCGCGCCCGAGAACAGGATGGAGCCCCGGATGGCTCCGCTGCATCGGGCCATGGAGATCCTCGGTGAACCGAACAAGGCGTTCCCGATCATCCACATCACGGGTACCAACGGCAAGACGTCGACGGCGCGCATGATCGAGAACCTGCTGCTGGCGCACGACCTGCGGACGGGCCGCTTCACGAGCCCGCACCTCTCCCGTGTCACGGAGCGCATCAGCATCGACGGTGAGCCCGTCGCGGATGAGACGTTCGTGCGGGTGTGGGACGAGATCAAGCCCTACCTCGACATCGTCGACGGCGAACTGCTGGTCGCCGGCGAACCACGCCTGACCTACTTCGAGTGCGTCACCATCCTCGCGTTCGCCATCTTCGCCGACGAGCCCATCGACGTCGGCGTGATCGAGGTCGGGCTCGGGGGCATCACGGACGCCACGAACGTCGGGAACGGGCAGGTGGCCGTGGTGACGCCGATCTCCCTGGACCACACGGACCTGCTCGGGGACACGGTCGAGGACATCGCCCTGGAGAAGGCCGGCATCATCAAGCCGGGCTCCTTCCTCATCAGCGCGATCCAGCCGCGCGATGCTGCCCAGGTGCTCCTCGAGCGTGCCCGCGAGGTGGGCGCGGAGTTCCGGTTCGAAGGCGTCGAGTTCGGTGTCGAGTCCCGTACGGTCGCCGTCGGGGGCCAGGTGGTGTCGCTTACCGGACTTGCCGGCCGCTACGGCGAACTGCTGGTGCCCCTGCACGGCGAGCACCAGGCGGAGAACGCCGCCGTGGCCGTCGCGGCGGTGGAGGCTTTTCTGCGCGGCGGGGAACGCGAGCTCGACACGGTGCTCGTGCGCAACGGCCTGCGTGCCGTCACCTCTCCCGGTCGCCTCGAGGTGGTCCGTACCGCCCCGAGCATCGTCGTGGACGCAGCACACAATCCGGCAGGGGCCCGTGCCGCGGCGAAGGGGATCCACGAGGCCTTCGACTTCAGCAGGCTCGTGCTGGTCATCGGGGTCCTGCAGGACAAGGATGCGGAGGGGATCCTCGCGGAGTTGCACGAAGAGCTCGGGGGCATCCTGGAGGACGTCTGCCTCACGCAGTCGACGTCGCCCAGGTCCGTCCCGGCAGCGGACCTCCTGCAGGCCGCGCTCTCGGCCGGTTTCGCGGAGGAGAACATCAACATCGCCCCGAGCCTCGACGACGCCCTCGAGTGGGCAGTGATGAAGGCGGAGGAGAACAATGACCTTGCGGGAGGCATCCTCGTGACCGGTTCCATCACGGTCGTCGGCGAAGCCCGCACGCTCCTGGGGAAGTAGGCGATCCATGGCACGCATGACCAGAGCCCAGCGCGAGTGGCGCCCCGGCATGCCGAAGAAGCGGCGCTCGACGAAGATCATGTTCGCCTCCACCGTCCTCCTGTTGGAGGCGTTCGTCGTGTTCTTCGCGACTCTCGCTGTCTTCGGCCTCAGGCGCGACGAGATATCGCCCGCCGTCATCCTGATCTCGGGGATCGTCCTCAGCGTCGTCCTCATCCTCACGTGCGCCGTGCTGACGCGGAAGTGGGGGATAGGCCTCGGGTGGGTGCTCCAACTCGTTCTCATCGCGAGCGGGTTCCTCGAGCCGGCCATGTTCGCCGTCGGCCTCGCGTTCGCCGCGACCTGGCTGTTCGGTATCCGGCAGGGTATCCGGGTGGACCGCGAGAACGTGGAGCGTGACCGCCTCCAGGCCGAGTGGGAGAAGGCCAACCCTGAATAGCGGCGCCGCCTTTAGTAGAGTCGACGGTGATACCCGACCACCGCGCCATGCGTGGCGCCCACCCAGGAGTTTCCATGAGCACTGAGCGCACCCTTGTCCTCGTCAAGCCCGACGGCGTGTCCCGCGGACTGACCGGCACGATCCTGTCCCGCATCGAGGCGAAGGGCTACACCATCGCCGAGCTGAAGCAGGTGCGGGCTACCCGTGAACTGCTCGAGGAGCACTACTCGGAGCACGTCGGCAAGCCGTTCTTCGAACCCCTCGTCGAGTTCATGCTCAGCGGCCCGATCGTCGCAGCGGTCTTCGAAGGCCAGCGGGTCATCGAGGGCTTCCGCTCGCTCGCCGGGACGACGGAGCCGACGACCGCAGCGCCGGGCACCATCCGGGGCGACTTCGGCCGCGACTGGGGTGTGAAGGTGCAGCAGAACCTGGTGCACGGGTCCGACTCGGCCGAGTCCGCAGAGCGCGAGATCGGCATCTGGTTCGCCTAGAGGCAACTCCTGATCAGTTGCCCCGGGTCATGTGCCCGGGGCAACTGTCTTGGTAGGTTAGGGCGATGATGACCTATCACAGACTGGGTTCCTCCGGACTCAGCGTTTCCACCGTCGGGCTCGGCTGCAACAATCTCGGAAGGGCCGGCACGACCTCCGAGTCACAGGAGGGCACGGACGCCGTCGTGCATGCTGCCATCGACGCCGGCATCACACTCTTCGACACCGCGGACATGTACGGCAGGGCCCCCGGGGTCAGCGAGATCCAGCTGGGCAAGGCCCTCGGCACCCGGCGCGACGACGTCGTGCTGGCCACCAAGTTCGGTCTCGACATGGGCGGGGCGAACGGTCCGGACTGGGGCGCCCGAGGCTCGCGGCGCTACATCATCCGCGCGGTCGAGGCGTCCCTGCGCCGCCTCGGGACGGACTGGATCGACCTCTACCAGTACCACGCCCCGGATGCCCTGACCCCGATCGAGGAGACGCTCGCAGCCCTCGACGACCTCGTCACGAGCGGCAAGGTGCGCTACCTCGGGCACTCCAACTTCGCAGGATGGCAAATCGCGGAGGCCGAGTTCACGGCTCGCAGCGGCGGCTACACACCCTTCATCTCCGCCCAGAACCCGTACAACCTCCTGGATCGCCGGCTCGAGCGCGAGATCGTCCCGGCCGTCGAAGCCTACGGGCTCGGAGTCCTGCCCTACTTCCCGCTCGCCAACGGTCTCCTCACCGGCAAGTACCGGCGCGACGAGGTACCAGCCGGGAGTCGGCTGACGCACTCCCGGAAGAACGTCCTGGAGACGGCGGACTGGGACCAGCTCGAGGCATTCTCCGCGTTCGTCCGCGAACGGGACCTCACCGAGGTGCAGGTGGCGTTCTCCTGGCTCGTCGCGCAGCCGTCGGTCGGATCGGTGATCGCCGGAGCCACCTCGCCCGAGCAGGTCCGCCAGAACGCCGCGGCTGCCGACTGGACGCCGTCGGACGAGGATCTCGCGGAACTGGATCGGATCTTTCCGCGGCCGGCGGCGTGAGTCGCCGTTCCGCGTGCGGCATCGCACCTGGAACGGCGAGCGGGTAGTTCCGACGTGAAGGCTCCCCAGCCCCTGTCCGGGCTGGGGAGCCTTCCCGCCGCAGGTGGTGACGGCTGCTGCCGACCACTGCGGAGACGGGTCAGGACTGGTGGAAGGTCCTGCCGTTGATGCGTTCGGAGGCGCCGACCCTGTCGAGGTAGGGCGTGATGCCGCCCAGGTGCATCGGCCAGCCGGCCCCCATGATCATGCACAGGTCGATGTCCTCGGCGGACGCGACCACCCCTTCGTCGAGCATGCGGCCGATCTCGTCGGCCAGCGCGTCCTGGGTGCGCATCAGGACTTCCTCGGCGGTAGACGGCCTGTCCCCGCGTTCGAGCAGGGCGAGGGTGGACTCGGGAACGGCGTAGCTGCCGTCCTCCTGCTTCTCCCAGAGACCCTTGATACCTGCGTCGATGAGCTTCCGTTGATTCGCCGAGACGTGGAACCGGTCACCGAACGCGGCGTGCAGCGACTCCTGCACGTGCTGGCCGACGGGCAGGCCCACCAGCGCGAGCAGCCGGAAGGGTGTCATGGGCAGGCCCATGGGGCGCAGCGCGCCGTCCGCGGTCTCCGCGTCCGTGCCCTCGTCGAACACGGCGGTGATCTCGCCGAACATGCGGCCGAGGATCCGGTTCACCACGAAGGCGGGGGCGTCCTGCACGAGGACGGCGTTCTTCTTCAGGCCTTTCGCGAGGACGAAGGCCGTGGCGAGCACGGCGTCGTCCGTCTTCGGGGCGCGGACCACCTCGAGCAGCGGCATGGCGGCCACCGGGTTGAAGAAATGGAATCCGACCACGCGCTCGGGATGCAGGAGGTCCGCCGCCATCTCCGCTACCGAGAGCGACGACGTATTGGTCGCGAGGATGCACTCGGGGGAGACGACGACCTCTACCTCCGCGAAAACCTGCTTCTTGACCGACATCTCCTCGAAGACGGCCTCGATCACGAAATCGGCGTCGGAGAACTCGTCCTTGGACACGGAACCCGAGACGAGCGCCTTGGTCCGGTTCGCGGCGTCCTGGGTGAGCCGCTTCCTGCCGAGCAGCTTGTCGATCTCAGCGTGGACATACCCGACGCCCTTGTCGACGCGCGCCTGGTCGACGTCGGTCATGACGACGGGCACCGTGAGCTGGCGTGCGAAGAGGAGGGCGAGCTGGCTTGCCATGAGGCCGGCCCCGACGACGCCGACCTTGGAGACCGGACGGGCCAGCTTCCGGTCGGGCGCTCCTGCCGGGCGCTTGCCGCGCTTCTGCACGAGGTCCAGGAAAGCGTAGACGGTGGCATGGAACTCGGGCGTCTGCATCAGTTCGGCCAGGGCAGCGCATTCCGCCGCTGCCGATTCCTTCTGCGTGAAGGTCAGGCCCGCCTCGAGCAGATCGAGGACCCGCGACGGCGCCGGTGCTGCGTTGCTGGTCTTCGCCTCGACGAAGGCCCGTCCCGCCGCGACGGCGCCGGTCCAGGCGGCGTCGTCGTACCGTGCGAGCTCGGCGCGGCGCTGCCCGACGGCGTCGGCCTCGCCGCCGGTGAGCACGCGGGCAGCCCAGAGCAGGGACTGCTCGATGAAGTCCGCCGGCTCGAAGAGGGCATCGGCGATGCCCAGTCCGTATGCGGAGGTGCCGTCCAGGCTGCGGTTGTTGCTGAGCGGGTTCTCGACCATCACCTTGACTGCGTTCACCGGCCCGATGAGCCGCGGCAGTCGGTAGACGCCACCCCAGCCCGGCACGAGGCCGATGAACGCCTCGGGCAGGCCGATCCCGTTGGCGCCGGTGGACACCGTGCGGTAGTTCGCGGCGAGGGCGATCTCGAGCCCGCCGCCGAGCGCGACGCCGTTGATGAAGGCGAAGCTGGGGACGCCCAGGTCGGCGAGCAGGTCGTACGCCTCATGGCCGAGTTCGGCCATGAGGCGGCCGAGGTGCTCGGACTTCACGCTCTTGACGGTGCTGAGGTCGGCGCCGGCGACGAGGAAGTAGGGCTTGCCGGTGACGGCGACGGCGGAGATCTCACCCCTGGCAGCGCGTTCCTTCAGCCCTTCGAGGGTGCGGCCGAACTCGATGAGGGTGTTGGGACCGAGGGTCGTGGGCCTGATGTGGTCGAGGTCGTTGTCCAGCGTGATGAGCGCCAGGATGCCGGCCCCTCCGGGAAGGGTGATGTCCTGGACGTACGAGTGCGTGACGATCTCGTCGGGAACCAGTGCTGCCAGTTCGTCGTAGCGGTCGAAGCTCATGCTGCATCCTGTCCGTAGTGTCCGTGGCGGGGGTTCTCCCAGATGACGGTGGCACCCATTCCGAGGCCGATGCACATCGTGGTCATGCCGTAGCGCACCGTCGGGTCCTCCTCGAACTGGCGGGCGAGCTGGTTCATGAGCCGGATCCCGGAGGACGCCAGGGGGTGGCCGACTGCGATGGCGCCTCCGTAGCGGTTCACGCGCGGATCCTCGTCGTCGATGCCGAAGTGGTCGAGGAAGGACAGCACCTGCACGGCGAAGGCCTCGTTGATCTCGAAGAGGCCGATGTCGTCGATCTCGAGCCCGGCCTGACGCAGGGCCTTCTCGGTGGCAGGAACGGGTCCGATCCCCATCACCTCCGGCTCGACGCCCGCGAAGGCGTACGAGACCAGGCGCATGCGCACGCTCAACCCCAGCTCGGCCGCGGCGTCCGTCGATGCGAGAAGGGCGGCGGTGGCGCCGTCGTTCAGGCCTGCCGCGTTGCCGGCCGTGACCCGGCCGTGGGCGCGGAACGGGGTGCGGAGGGAGGCGAGGTCCTCCAGGGTGGTTCCGGGACGCGGCGGCTCGTCGACGGAGTTGAGCGTCCAGCCGGAACCGGGCCTCCGGCCGGCGACGGGTACGAGGTCGGGCTGGATCTGTCCGGCCTCGTACGCGGCGGCGAGCTTCTGCTGGCTGCGGACGGCGTAGGCGTCCGTGCGGTCCTTGGTGATGGCCGGGAAACGGTCGTGCAGGTTCTCGGCCGTGTTGCCCATGTTCAGCGCCGCAGGGTCCACGATCCGCTCGGACTGGAAGCGCGGGTTAGGGTCGGCACCGGCGCCCATCGGATGGTTGCCCATGTGCTCCACTCCGCCGGCGATGACGACGTCGTACGCGCCGAAGGCGATACCCGACGCCGTCGTGGTCACGGCAGTCATGGACCCGGCGCACATGCGGTCGATCGCGAAGCCGGGAACGGTGCGGGGGAGCCCGGCGAGGAGGGCGGCCGTGCGGCCGATCGTCAGCCCCTGGTCCCCGGTCTGCGTGGTGGCGGCGATGGCGACATCGTCGATGCGCTCCGGGGGCAACGAGGGGTTGCGGCGCAGGAGGTCACGGATGCACTTCACGACCAGGTCATCGGCCCGCATGCCCGCATAGATGCCCTTGTCGCCCGCTTTGCCGAAGGGGGTCCGCACTCCGTCGACGAAGACGACGTCGCGAACGGCGCGCGATGCGCTCCTGACGGGCGTGCTGCCGGTTCCTGGGCTCACCTGGTGCTCCTCTTCGAGATGTTGGTCCGCGACTATGTTACTGGCGAGTAACATAGCGTGCAACACTCTCGGGAAGAGTCGGGGACCGCCGTCGAAGGGGGTCCGCTAGGCGGGCTGGTTCTGGGGCGGCAGGGCGGCGATGATCGGGTGGTCGAATCCGGTGTTGCCGACCTTGGCCGCTCCGCCGGGTGAACCGAGGTCGTCGAAGAACTCCACGTTCGCCTTGTAGTACTCGGCCCACTGCTCCGGGGTGTCGTCCTCGTAGTAGATCGCCTCGACGGGGCACACGGGCTCACACGCGCCGCAGTCCACGCATTCATCCGGGTGGATGTAGAGCGATCGATCGCCCTCATAGATGCAGTCCATAGGGCACTCTTCGATACAGGCCTTGGCCTGGACGTCCACGCATGGCTGCGCGATTACGTAGGTCACTTCCCACGCCTTTCCTCGAGCTTCGGGAACCGGGCTCCGACACTCTCATCCGTCGGTCCGCACACACTGTACTGCCGTCGTCGCCGGGCCGCCGAGCGCGGTCATCGAGGGCTGTTCCATGACGGGGTGCGTCCCCGTATTACTGCGTGAGACCCACCGTGAAGGGCCTCGGTAACGCTTCATCGGGCACCGGCCATGTCGCCGTACTGTCCCTGTATGACAAGTTCATCAGCAGCCGCTGCGGACACCCGGACCAGGATCGGCGCAACGAAGACCGGCAAGCCGAACGGGCAGTGGAAGGTCGACGGGACCGCCCCGCTCAATGCCAACGAGGCGTGGAAGCAGCAGGACAGCGGCCTGAACGTGCGCGAGCGCATCGGGCAGGTGTACTCCCGCCAGGGATTCGACTCGATCGAGAAGACCGACCTGCACGGGCGTTTCCGGTGGTGGGGTCTCTACACGCAGCGGAAACCCGGGATCGACGGCGGAAGGACAGCAACCCTCGAACCGCACGAGCTCGAGGACAAGTACTTCATGCTGCGGGTCCGCATCGACGGCGGTTCCCTCTCCACCCACCAGCTGCGGGTCATCGGTGGGATCTCGACGGACTTCGGACGTGGAACAGCGGACCTGACGGATCGCCAGAACATCCAGCTGCACTGGATCCGGGTCGAGGACGTACCCGAGATCTGGCGTCGGCTGGAGGCCGCCGGTCTCTCCACCACCGAGGCGTGCGGTGACGTCCCGCGCGTGATCCTCGGTTCTCCGGTCGCCGGAATCGCCGCCGACGAGATCATCGATCCCACCTCGGCCATCGAGGAACTGGCCCAGCGTTTCATCGGCGATCCCGAGCTGGCCAACCTGCCCAGGAAGTTCAAGACCGCCATCACGGGCCATCCCAGCCAGGACGTGGTCCACGAGATCAATGACGTCGCTTTCGTGGGAATGCTTCACCCGGAGCTCGGAGCGGGGTACGACCTCTGGGTGGGCGGCGCCCTCTCCGTCACACCCCGGTTGGCGGAGCGCCTGGGCGCCTTCGTCCAGCCCGAGCAGGTCGCCGACGTCTGGGTCGGCATCACCAGGATCTTCCGGGACTACGGCTACCGACGGCTCCGGACCAAGGCCCGTCTCAAGTTCCTGCTCGCCGACTGGGGAGCGGAGAGATTCAGGGACGTCCTCGAGGAGGAATACCTCGGGTACCGGCTGGCCGACGGCCCGGCAGCACCGAAGCCTTCCACTCCTGGTGACCACGTCGGGATCCACCGGCAGAAGGACGGACGGTACTTCGTCGGAGTATCGCCCGTCGTCGGACGTCTTTCCGGTTCCACCCTCACCTCGCTCGCAACCCTGCTCGAGAAGCACGGATCAGAGCGGCTGCGCACCACTCCGCACCAGAAACTCGTCCTGCTCGACGTTTCCGAGGACCGGCTCGACTCGCTGGTCACCGGGCTGGGGGCCCTGGGGCTCTCCGCGAAGCCCTCGGTGTTCCGTCGTTCGTCCATCGCGTGCACAGGGATCGAGTTCTGCAAGTTGGCGATCGTGGAGACCAAAGTCACGGCGGCGACGGCGGTGGCCGAGCTCGAGACGCGGCTCGCGGACCTCGCGGAGTCCGGGCTCCTGCCGGAGAGGCTCTCGCTGCACGTGAACGGCTGCCCCAACTCCTGCGCCCGGATTCAGACGGCCGACATCGGGTTGAAGGGCCAGCTGCTGCCCGACGGCAAGGGTGGCCAGTCTCCCGGCTTCCAGGTCCACCTCGGGGGAGGTCTGACCTCCATGGACCGTGAGGAGGCCGGCCTGGGGCGCACGGTCCGCGGTCTGAAGGTCACCGCCGACAATCTTCCGCAGTACGTGGAACGACTGGTGCGCCGCTTCGTGGCGGACAAGCACCCGTCGGAGACTTTCGCCGAGTGGGCACACCGAGCAGAGGAAGGAGCACTGCTATGACGGGTCACGGTCGCACCAGCGAGGAGCTCCGGGCACTCGCACTGCAGGGCAACGAGGAACTGGGTTGGGACTCACCGGCCAAGGACATCGTCGCCTGGGTCGCGCGGGAGTTCGGCGTCGCAGCCACGGCGGTGGCCAGTTCGATGGCGGACGCCGTCCTGCCCCACCTCGTCTCGCAGCAACTCCCGGGCGTCGACGTCCTGTTCCTGGAGACCGGGTACCACTTCCCGGAAACCCTCGCCACGCGCAACGAAGTGGCGGGAAGCCTCGACGTCAACCTCGTGGACGTCCTTCCCGCGCTCACGGTCGAGGAGCAGGACCGCCGCTACGGCAGGGATCTCTTCGGTACCGACCCGGCGCGGTGCTGCGCGCTGCGGAAGATGGATCCGCTGAAGGATGCACTGGCAGGCTACGACGTGTGGTTCACCGGGGTACGGCGCGACGAAGCTCCGACACGCACCACCACACCCCTGGTCACGTGGGACACCCAGCACGAGCTCGTGAAGGTAAATCCGCTGGCCGCCTGGAGCTTCGACGACCTCCTGGAGTACGCCCGGTCGCACCAGGTACCGGTCAACCTGCTGCTGTCCAACGGCTACCCCTCGATCGGCTGCCGTCCCTGCACGCGTCCGGTGGCCCCGGGAGAAGACCCGCGAGCCGGCCGCTGGGCAGGACTCGCCAAGACAGAATGCGGGATACACCAATGAGCACTGCAATCGGGAATCGCCTGCTGTCGGGCCTGGACGCCCTCGAGTCCGAAGCGATCCACATCCTGCGCGAGGCATCCGCCGAATTCGAGCGACCCGCCCTGCTGTTCAGCGGCGGGAAGGATTCAGTGGTGATGCTCCACCTCGCGGCGAAGGCGTTCTGGCCGGGTCGGGTGCCCTTCCCCGTGCTCCACGTCGACACGGGGCACAATTTCCCCGAGGTGATCACCTTCCGCGACGAGACCGTGGAGCGGCTGGGGCTGCGGCTCGTCGTCGGATCGGTGCAGGACTACATCGACGACGGCCGGCTCTCCGAACGCGCCGACGGTACCCGGAACCCCCTGCAGACCCAGCCGCTCCTCGATGCCATCAGCACCAATCGGTTCGACGTCGTCTTCGGCGGCGGCCGCCGGGACGAGGACAAGGCCAGGGCCAAGGAGCGCATCCTGTCGCTGCGCGACGAGTTCGGCCAGTGGGACCCCCGGAACCAGCGCCCCGAACTCTGGCGGCTCTACAACGGGAGGCACACCGTGGGCCAGCATGTGAGGGCTTTCCCCATCAGCAACTGGACCGAGCTGGACATCTGGCGGTACATCGAACGGGAGGGCATCGCTCTCCCGCCGCTGTACTACGCCCACGCGCGTGAAGTGTTCCGCCGTGACGGCATGTGGCGCGCCGTGGGGGAGGTGTCCCGACCCGAACCCCACGAAAAGGTGCAGGTGCGGACCGTCCGCTACCGCACCGTGGGCGACATGTCCTGCACCGGCGCGGTCGAGTCCGACGCCGCCAGCGCCGCCGACGTGGTGCGGGAAGTGGCCCTGAGCACCATCACGGAGCGCGGCGCCACCCGTGCCGACGACCGCATCTCCGAAGCCGCCATGGAAGACCGAAAGAAAGACGGGTACTTCTGATGACCCTCCTCACCGAGAATGTTCCGGACCTCGCCACCGGCTCGCTGTTCCGGTTCGCGACGGCAGGCTCTGTGGACGACGGGAAGTCGACGCTCGTGGGACGGCTGCTGCATGACAGCAAATCGGTCCTGGCCGACCAACTCGACGCCGTCGAACGGACTTCGGCCGAACGGGGGTTCGGCGGTGCGGCGGTGGACGGCGTGCAGCAACTCGACCTCGCCCTGCTCACCGACGGACTCCGCGCCGAGCGCGAGCAGGGCATCACCATCGACGTCGCCTACCGGTACTTCGCGACGGCGAAGCGTTCCTTCATCCTCGCCGATTGCCCGGGACACGTGCAGTACACCAGGAACACGGTGACCGGGGCCTCGACCGCGGACGCCGTCGTCGTACTCATCGACGCCCGGAAGGGAGTGCTCGAACAGACGCGACGCCATCTCGCCGTCGCCCGGCTACTGCGCGTGCCCAACCTCATCGCCGCGGTCAACAAGATCGACCTCGTGGACTACAGCGAAGCCCGCTTCCGCAGTGTGGAGGCAGAACTCCAGCGTGCGGCCGCAGAGCTGGGGGAGACGAGCCTCACTGTAGCGCCCGTGTCCGCGCTGCGAGGTGACAACATCGTGAACCGCTCGGAGCGCACACCCTGGTATGCGGGTCCGTCACTTCTCGAGATCCTCGAGCGCCTGCCCTCGCTCACCGATCTCGAGACCGGAAGCGAGTCCTTCCGCTTCCCGGTCCAGACTGTCATCCGGCCACAGAGTGCCCTGGCACCGGGGCTCGACCCCGACGAGTACCGGGACTATCGCGGTTACGCCGGCCAGATCGTCGCCGGCACAGTCCGTGTGGGAGATGCTGTCGCTGTTCTTCCTGGTGAGCGGACGACGGTGGTCTCAGCGATCGATGCCGCGGGTGAGCAGTTGGACGAAGCCTTTGCGCCGCAATCCGTGGTGCTCAGGCTGCGGGAGGACCTCGACATCGCGCGCGGTGATCTGATCGCCGAGGCCGGAACACACGGGGGCAGCAGCCGGGACATCCAGGCGTCCCTGTGCTGGCTCTCGCCCAAGGCACTCGAACCCGGATCGCTGGTGCTGATCAAGCACGGCAGCTCGACGGTGCGCGGCAGGATCTCGGAGATCCTCGGTCGACTCGACCTCGACACCTTCACGGACCAGCCCGCCGCGCGGCTCGGCCTCAACGACATCGGAACCGTGCGCCTGAGGGTCGCTTCCCCGCTGCCGATCGACGCCTATGCCGCATCGCGCCATACCGGCTCGTTCCTCGTGATCGACCCAGGGGACGGCAACACCCTGGCCGCAGGTCTCGTGACCGGCTCCGATCCTGCGTCGGCGGGCCCTGCAGGCGCCCGATCCGCTGGGGGTCCCGATGTCTCCTGAAGCCACGGGACCGATCAACGAGAACCTGGCCCGACGCCGCTCGGGACGCGGGCGCGTCCTGAAGAGCCGGGCGGTGGAGACAGCCCTCGGGGCTTGCCTGGTCGCTACGGTGGCGGCAGGTGCCGCCGTCGCGGCCTACGCCTCCTCGCAGCAGGTAACCTCGACCGCCTCTGTTCCGCAGGTGGCCTCGGCAGCGGATGAACTCCGCCTCGGCTATTTCGGCAACCTGACCCACGCTCCTGCCCTCGTAGGCCTCGAGACAGGGATGTTCGAGGACGAGCTCGGTGATACGAGCCTCACTGCCCAGGCTTTCAACGCCGGGCCCGCTGCGGTCGAGGCCCTGAACGCCGGTGCCCTCGATGCCGCCTTCATCGGGCCGAATCCAGCCATCAATTCCTATATCCAGAGCGAGGGCGAGTCCCTGCGCGTCGTGGCCGGAGCCACGTCCGGAGGAGCGCAACTCGTCGTGCGACCCGGTATAGGGACCGCCGATGATCTCCGCGGCGCAACGCTCGCGACACCGCAGTTGGGCAACACGCAGGACGTGGCATTGCGTACCTGGCTGGCCGACAACGGTCTGTCGACCGGCACCGGTGCCACGGGCGATGTCCTGATCACTCCGACGGAGAATGCCCTCTCCCTGCAGCTCTTCGCCAACGGCGACCTCGACGGCGCATGGGTGCCCGAGCCGTGGGCCTCCCGCCTCGTCCTCCAAGCAGGCGGTACGGTCCTCGTCGACGAGAAGGACCTGTGGCCCGGAGGGCGGTTCCCCACCACGCTCCTCGTGGTGTCCTCGACCTATCTCGCCGATCACCCGGAGCAGGTCGAAGCCCTGCTGCGCGGAGAACTGCGAGCACTGCAGTGGCTGGAGGCGAACACCGGTGGAACCGGGGCTGCCGGAACTGCCGGTAATGCCGCCGACGTGCTCAACCGGGGCCTCGAAGCGGCACAATCGAAAGCACTGCCCGACGCCGTACTGAACCGGGCGCTCGGCAGCCTCGAGTTCACCCAGGACCCGCTCGGAGGCTCCTTGGAACAGCTCCTGGCCGATGCAATAGCTGCTGGTACGGCCCAGGAGTACGACATCGGAGGAATCCTGGACCTCACACTCCTCAATGACGTGCGGGCGGAATCCGCACTTGATCCGGTGTCCGCGACCGGATCAGGAGAGGGCTGAGGAAACGTAGTGCTCGAGCCTCCCAGCATCACCGTCAGAGGATTGTCCAAACAGTTCTCGCACCAGGCTCCACTGGTCCTGGACGGCGTCGATCTCGACGTGGCGACGGGTGAGTTCATCACCCTCCTCGGCGCGTCCGGCTGCGGCAAATCGACCCTGCTGAACCTCATCGCGGGACTCGAATCGCCGACGACGGGCACCATTGCCGCACCCAGGGCCGCGTTCATGTTCCAGGACCCCTCCCTGTTCCCGTGGCTCTCGGCACAGGGCAACGTGGAGCTGGCGCTCGAACTGCGCGGGGTACCGCGGGCACAGCGGGGCAGCGAGGCAGCGCGCCTCCTCGATGTGGTGCACCTCGCCGACGCCGCACGCAAGAAACCGCATGAGCTGTCCGGAGGCATGCGCCAGCGGGTCGCCCTGGCGCGATCGCTCGCGCAGGACCGGGACGTGCTGCTCATGGATGAACCCTTCGCCGCGCTCGATGCGATCACTCGCGACCTGCTGCACGACGAGCTGCTGCGGGTCTGGCGACAGACGGGCCGCACCATCGTCTTCATCACGCACAACGTCCGAGAGGCGGTGCTGCTCGGGCAGCGAGTGCTGCTGATGTCCTCGCGGCCGGGCAGGGTCGTCGGTGAGTGGTCCACCGCCGGCCGGGATGCCGTAGCCCTGACGGCGAGCATCACCGCCGAACTGCGGAAGGAGATCCGACGCCATGCAGCCTGAGACGCACGTGTCCGACCCTCACGCCGTGGGGCCGCCGACGCAGCACCTGCAGGATCATCGGTCCGCAACCCGCGCGCCCGGCCTCGACCGTGGGATCGATCCTGGCTGCGATTCAGGCCGGGAACTCGACGCGGGCCTCGATGCACTCCAACAGCAGACAGTTCCTCCCATCGGCTGGTCCGCGCGAGTGACGAAGGCGCTGCTGCCCGTCGCCGCAGTCGTCACGGTCATCTACTGCTGGCAGATGTATGTGTGGCTGGTGCGGCCGCGTCCCGACGTGCTGCCCGGGCCCGCCGACGTGTTCCTGACGCTGCGCGGGCTCATCGCAGACGGCCAGGCACAGGCTGTCATCCTCACGAGCCTCGAACGAGGCCTGGCAGGGTTCGTCATCGCCGTGCTGATCGCCACTCCGCTGGGTCTGCTGCTCGCCCAGAACGGGCTCCTTCGTGGAGCTTTCGGTCCGATCATCTCCGGCTTGCAGGTCCTCCCTTCGGTCGCCTGGGTGCCGGCCGCCATCGTCTGGTTCGGCCTGAGCGACGCCACCGTCTACTTCGTCGTCCTCATGGGGGCGATCCCGTCGATCGTCAACGGGCTCATCTCCGGGGTGGATCAGGTGCCCGACCAGTACCGCCGGGTGGGCCACGTGTTGGGTGCAGGACGGTGGGCACTGGTGGTGAAGATCGTTCTTCCGGCGGCGCTTCCCGGGTACGTTGCGGGGCTGAAGCAGGGTTGGGCCTTCTCCTGGCGCTCACTGATGGCAGCGGAGATCATCGCGACGGGCGGCGCGCTCGGCTTCGGTCTGGGCGGACTCCTCGAGCAGGGCCGGGTGCTGTCGGACATGGCAGTCGTCCTGGTTGCTGTCCTGATCATCCTGCTGATCGGGGTGGTGGTGGAACTGATCGTCTTCGGGCCGTTGGAACGCCGTCTGCTCCGTCGCCGCGGGCTACTGGAAGCAGGTACGCGATGACCTACCCCCTCGGACTCCAGCTCGCGGGACGGAAGGTCCTCGTGGTGGGCGGTGGCCCGGTGGCCGCACGCCGCATTCCCGCACTCGCCGAGGACGGGGCCCTCATCACCGTCGTCGCCCCGGAGGCGTGCGAGGAAATCCGCGAACTCGCCGCAGCCGGGACACTGAAGTGGAAGGCACGGGGCTACCACGTCCGCGATCTCGACGGCGCCTGGCTGGTGCTGGCCCATTCGGGAAGCGACCGCATCCAGGCCGTGATCGCCGCCGATGCCGAGGCCGCGCGCATCTGGTGCGTCAAGGGCGGGGACTCCGACCACTCGACGGCCTGGGTCCCGGCCGTGGCATCGCTCGACGGCGTGACGGTGGCCGTCAACACCGACGGTGACCCGCGCCGGGCGATGGCACTACGCGACGGCGTGGCCGCCGCTCTCGAGACCGGCGCGCTGCCGCTGAGGAGCCACCGGAGGATCACCGGATCCGGCAGGGTCGCGCTCGTTGGCGGTGGCCCGGGCGGAGCGGGCCTGATCACCTCCCGCGGCCGGCAGCTGCTGGCGCAGGCGGACGTCGTCGTCGCCGACCGGCTCGGTCCCCGGTCCGTGCTCAACGAGCTCGCGCCGGACGTCCAGGTCATCGACGTCGGCAAGATGCCAGGGCACCACCCCGTACCCCAGTCGGAGATCAACACGATCCTGGTGGAACAGGCACTCCTCGGACACCTGGTGGTGCGACTGAAGGGCGGGGACCCCTACGTCCTGGGCCGCGGGGGAGAAGAGGAACAGTACTGCCGGGAGTACGGCGTGCCCGTTGAAGTGGTTCCCGGCGTCACGTCCGCGATCTCCGTCCCTGCCGCCGCCGGCATCCCCGTCACCCACCGGGGTATCGCCAAGGGATTCAGTGTCCTGACCGGACACGAGGGCATCACCCAACAGGTCGGGCTGATTCCTCCGGGGAGCGACCACACGCTGATCCTCCTCATGGGCGTCTCCCTCCTCCGAAGGTCCGCCCGGATCCTCATGGACGGTGGGCGCGCTGCCTCCACTCCGGTCGCGATCATCGAGGACGGCTGGATGCCGACCCAGCGCGTCACCACGGGGATGCTCGCCACCATCGCGGACCGCGCGGAGGCAACCGGCGTGCGCGCCCCGGCGGTCATCGTGGTGGGTGACGTCGTCACGCTCTCGCCCCACTTCATGCCCTGCTAGTCCGGCCCTTCCACGCCGCCACCCCTCGCCAGAACAGGAACCTGCTCGTGCCCAACACTGCATCCGACTCCTCGCCCTCCTCTCCGCCTGCTTCCGTGCCTGTCACTGCGGCGGCCCGTTCGCTGCGGGTCGCGATCATCGGGGCCGGACCGGCGGGTGTCTATGCCGCCGACATCCTGACGAAGTCGGACCCCGTGCAGGACGGGCAGCTCGAGGTCGAGATCGATCTGTTCGACCGATACCCGGCACCGTACGGGCTGATCCGCTACGGGGTCGCTCCTGACCATCCGCGGATCAAGGGCATCGTGAACGCGTTGCACAAGGTACTGGACCGTGGCGACATCAGGTTCTTCGGGAACGTGGACTACGGCACCGATGTCCGCCTGGAGGACCTCCGGGCGCACTACGACGCGGTGATCTTCGCGACCGGGGCGATCAGGGACGCGGACCTGAACG